>NZ_FNSW01000001.1:3280000-3955000 GCF_900104695.1 Paenibacillus sp. GP183 | reverse complement strand
AAGTTTTTCTCTGCTTTTTCCTTGGCTTTGAACTGTTCAAAGTATTTATCGAACTGATCTTTAAATCTGGGAAAGCCCATAAATACTTTTAATTCCACTTTCTTGGCAGGCGTAACCGCTTTCGTTTCTGCGGGTGTTGCAGCAGGTGGTGCCGATGTCGCACTTCCGCTTCCATTTCCTGAATTGGAGCTTGAGCCGCAGCCAGCTGTAATCGTTGCCACTAAAGCAACACTCAAACCTAAATGAAGCGCTTTCTTCATATTCTTTTTCCCCCTAAGAATTATTCAATTGCACTTTTAGTATAGAGGAGTCCTTACCGATAAATCTTTTGAGGATATTAGCATTCGTTATTGTAATTTATTGATATCCTTGATCTATTCTTCTTTCCGCAGCTCACCGGGTGTCAGTCCGTAATGCTTCTTGAACACCTTATAAAAATAGGCTAGATCCGTGTATCCCGTCAGCTCAGCTATATGCTTGATCGCCAGCTTGTGCTCGACAATAAGCTCCCGTGCCTTCTCCATTTTTTTGCGGATAATCGTATCCGATATGTTTTCTCCGAAGGAAGCTTTATACGTCCGACTTAAATGTTCCTTGCTCACATAAAAATACTGTGCGATCGTTTCCAGCGATATCGGTTCTTGAAAGTGACGATTGATGTGGGTTTGTACCGCAGCAAGATCAAGTCGATTTCGGTTTCTCCGATTCGCTTGAATGGCTTCAATGGTTTCACCAAAATAAGTGGCAAGATGGGTGACTTCATCCGAAATGGAATGCAGGCCAGCCTTAAATGGTTTTTCCCGATTCCTCTCCAACCGAGATAAATCGAAATCAACTTCGTTCCCGGAAGCGAATTCCTCCAGCATAACAATCAAATCACTTCCGATTTTGATCAACACTTTGTCGTCCTGTTTGTCCTTAAATGTGCTCTGCAGGTATTCGCCTAACCTGTCAAAAGTCAGTAGAACTGCTGAACCGTTGAGCTCCAACAAATTCTCGTAAATCTTCTCACGAAAGGATAAATAAGTATCCAAGTCTGCCTTATTCGCAAAAAGATGAGGTGTACTCCATGACGAATTCATTAACTGATGAGCTTTTTCCAACTCCTGCACGCACTGGGCTAATGCTCTGTTCAACTCATCAGGATCAATAGGTTTCAATAGGTATTCTACAGCGCGAGAACGAATGGCCTGTTGCAAATAAACAAAATCATCGTATCCGCTCATCACAATGATCTTGAGAGCAGGAAAACGTTCATTCAATTCTTTCAGAAGCTCGACTCCGTCTAAACCGGGCATGCGCATATCCGTCAAAACCAGCTGTGGCTGCAGCTGTTCAATCATTTCTATCCCTTCCCTGCCGTCCTGTGCTTCGCCAACCACTTGAAGTCCGTGAGTTTCCCAATCCCCGAGCGCTTTAACCACCTGCCTGGACCAAGGCTCGTCATCGATAATCAATAGATTAAGCATCCGCATCGCCCCCCTTTCTGGATATAGGTAAGCTCATCACGACCAACGTACCGACATCCACCTTGCTAAATATTCGAATACCGTATTGTTCACCGAATTGCAGCTTGAGCCTTGCTTGGACATTGCTTAGGCCGATACTTTTTCTTTTTCTCGGCTCGTCCTGCTTTTCAACAATTGTTTTCAAAGATAAACCTCCTTGCAGGTCCATTCTCAGCTGCTGCAGCTTATCTGGTTCGATGCCTACACCTCCGTCTTTAATCAAAACGGCTATTCTGCTACTAATTTGTTTCACCTGAATCTCGATTTTCCAAGCCCCTTCCTTCCGCTGCAATCCATGTTCAAATGCATTTTCCACAAGAGGCTGCAGGGAAAACTTGGGAATCAAACAGGATAGTGGACTTTCATCCGTTGAAACAATAACCGTACATCGCCCCGCAAATCTTTGCTCTTGGATGAACAAATAATTTCGCATGTGCTTCAGCTCATCCTCCAGAGATACGATAATACCCTCGGAGCTGATGGAATAACGCATCAGCTCGCCAATAACACGGGCAATGTGATAGATCTCCGGCGCATTTTTGGAGAGTGCCATTCCCCCAATGAGATGAAGGGTATTGTTCAGAAAATGGGGATTAATCTGGGCTTGCAGCGCATTTAGCTGCGCATTCTTTACTTCGATTTCCTTTTGTAACTCACCCTCGATCAATTCTTTCATGCGCTGCATCATCTGGTTGTAGCCGCTTTCAAGGAGTCCTATTTCGTCGCGGCTTTGCACAGATTTCATAGTGAAATTGCTAATGTGCGTTGTTCTCATCGTCCTTGCCAGGCTGACAATAGGCCGACTGATACGAAGTGATACAAATATAGAGAGCAAGATCGAGACTATAGCAAAGACTAAGCCCGTTAAAATACCGGCTCTTATGGTCGGACGCGCGCTTTGATTGACCGTTTCAACCGGTATCGCTTTCGCCACAGTCAATTCGCCATCGCCAACCTGCTTGAAGAAATAGAAATAGTCATTGGTTTTAAGAAAATTCAACTCCGAATTTTGCAAGTTCAGACTTCTCAGTCTGGATTGGATTTCAATCGATTCCTTCGTCGAAGAAGACCCAGAGAGAAACTCACCTTCATCGTTGATTAGAAATACCGAGCTTTCCGGCTCAGATTTTAAGATGTCAATAACTTCCTTCCAGACTTGCTTATTGATTCGAACCGAGAGTCCTCCGAGGAGTTTTCGGTCCTCGAACCTGTTCATACTATGATAGGCATAGATGCCGTCACTGGATTGTTTGAAATACATATTGACAGGAGTATGAAGCATTCGACTCCAATTCCCATTTTGTATGTCTAAGGAAAATATGATTCCGCTATTGGCATAACTGATCGAAAATGCTTTTTGACTTGGGTGTATATAGAGATCCAAATTATCAATTTTTCGGGAATTCGCATGAAAAACCGTAGTTAGTGTGTCTTTGATATAATTTTGCGTGCTGAATTGTACGCCGACATCCGGATAGTCCATGTTGTTTAGGTTGGTTATCAGCTGTTGGTTAATTTGCAGTGTATAAAACAAAATATCAATTTGCTGTGTAAGCTCCTTTAAATATTGATCTGCCCACAGCATTCGGGAGTTATTTGCATTTATGAGTTCTTTCTCCACAGAATCCCGAGTATTATTCGTAGCAATCGTGGTTACGGTGATAATAGGAAGCGTGGTTAAAAAAATCATGAGTATCATTAATCGCAAACGGATACTTGTCCGTTTCATACTCTCACCTCTCATTTCATAAAATAATAGCATTCGTGCCGAGTATCCGTACACCATTATTTGCATATTAAAGTGAACACAATTACTTTTTTAAGATTGGAATAGCGTCATGTAGCTCCATGTCTGCGTGTGCAGGAACACACATTTTTTTCCCTCAAGGTACAGTAATCTATTCAAGCACTCCGCTACTAAAGCCTTTCCAAGACCTAAGCCTTGGTAATCTTTTTTTACTGCGAACCAATGATTGGACTGGTCACGTCTTACACCCGTTGTGTTTCACCAACTTGTCCGCACGAAAATAATTGAGTGCTTCCTCTATGGTTTCAAATTCCCCAACAGAGGTTTCGATTTCAGCCTATTTATATTCATTACCCTCGTAAAACCATACGAAAGAATATCCATTTGGCAAATTGAATTGCAATCGTTGAATAAAAAAGGAGCAGAGATAGAATTTAATATATCTATCGCCAGCTCCATTTTTCAAGGTCTAAAATGAGGATTGGACTCGGTTGTCTGAGTTTCGTCTCAGTATTTGCCCCGGAATTTTAACGAGCAAGTAACATCCACTTATGAGCGTCAGTGCTGGAAGATGCTCAAATTAAAATAGCAAGATTGGCGTAATCTTAACAGATCTCTGTGCACTTCCTCCAGGGAGGACAGCCATCACCGTCTGACTTGCTGCGTCAATCACTGAAACTACGTTGCTGGCTTGAATTGCCACATAAACGCGTCTATTGTCTGGGGTCACGTCAACGGAAACTGGGCGCGGATCTCAATAGGTCAATGTTCTTGTCCTCCTACAAAATAAAAGACTATCCTTCAGCCACTTTCATGGCTTTTAGGACAGCCCCTTTGGGATGCATTCAGTCTATTCTATTGGATCCATTCAGTTTATCTATTCTTTGAATCCTATTAATGAGGTAAATCCGCATTGATTTGATTAAGTAATGTATTGTTGCGATCGGAAGTTAATTCCCAGAACATTACGCCAGCTAATCCTTTGGATTTAATATAGTTATTTTTTAAACCTATGGATTGCGCATCATCATAGCTTATGAAGGTTCCACCATTAGGATTGTATAAATAAGGGACTTGTGCGGCGCTATTCCAGTAACGAGTATAGCCATTTTTGTTGATATAATTGTTCTCTAAGTCATTGAAATCAAATACGCCTTTATCCCATGTACCCACTGTTGCCGCACCAGAACATGATTGATATAAACCATTGTTCACGTTGGTACAGCCTGACCAACCGCGTCCATAAAAGGGTTCACCCATGACTAGTTTTTTGGCAGGCACTCCTGCGTTAAGGTAGTTTGTAATCGCCGCATCATCATAGTATGAATATTTATTTGGTGAGGGATCAGCTGGATCAAACGTTAATGCTGCATTGTTACCGCTAATCGGGTCAAATCCACCATGGAAATCATAGGTCATAATGTTGATCCAATCTACGATACTAGCTATAGCGCTTAATTCAGTATTTTGAATGTAAGTTGGACTTGCTCCAGAGGCAATGCTTAATAAATAATACTTCCCGTCTGCAGCACCTGCGATATTCAAAGCAGATCGAATATCTTGTAACAACAAGGTATAGTTGTGTTTATCCGCTGCACGGACGCTATTGCCAGAAAGTCCGCCGCCAACAGGGTATTCCCAATCTAAATCGATGCCATCGAATGAATATTTTCTTAAGAAGCTGACTGCGGAATTCGCAAAGTTTGCGCGAGTCGCTGGATCAGCTGCGACATCGGAAAAGCGGTTTGACCATGACCATCCGCCGACGGAAATAATCGTTTTTAGACCCGGATTAGCTGCTTTCAATTTAATCAGTTGATTGTAGCTTCCTTTAATCGGTTGATTCCAAGTATCGCCTGGGTAGGATTTTCCTGTAGCAGCCCAAGGGTCGCCTTGTACGATTGTACCGTTTGGAGCGGAAGCAATCACTCCATTTTCATCTTGACAAGTCCAAGTTTGTGGATTCGGACCAGAAGGATCTGAGTTTCCATGACTGCCATTCCAACAAATATCTGCAAAAGCATAATTGATGTGTGTTACTTTGGAAGCGTTAATCATTGGAACCGAATAGGCTCTACCGTAAACTGCCCACTCAGGATAGTAACCGACAATCTTGTAAGCTCCTGCTGGAGGTGTAGGTGTTGGTGCTGGTTTAGGTGCAGGTGTTGTAGTCGGTGCTGGTGTAGGTGTTGCTGTTGGTGTTGGTGTTGGTGTTGCTGTTGGTGTTGCTGTTGGTGTTGCTGTTGGTGTTGCTGTTGCTGTTGGTGTAGGTGTTGCTGTTGGTGCAGGTGTTGCTGTTGGTACAGGTGTAGTTGTGGGTGCTGGTGTAGGTGTTGTAGTCGGTGCTGGTGTTGGTGAGCCAGCTTGCAAGGACCACAAAGCCGGAACATTTGGCGGCTCCCAGCCTACTTGCGAAGTATGAGCTTGAATACATTTATAAGTACTCCCGCCATAAGTAACTAAAACATTTACTGCATAAGATATGTTGGGTGCCCAGGCTGGAGTCGAGCTTGGTGTTGGTGTTGGTGTTGGTGTTGGTGTTGGTGTTGGTGTTGCTGTAGGTGTTGCTGTAGGTGTTGCTGTAGGTGTTGTTGTGGGTGCTGGTGTTGGTGTTGGTGAGCCAGCTTGTAACGACCACAAAGCCGGAACATTAGGCGGCTCCCAGCCTACTTGCGAAGTATGCGCTTGAATACATTTATAAGTGCTCCCGCCATACGTAACTAAATCGTTCACTGCATAAGATGTGTTGGGTGCCCAGGCTGTTGTAGCCCCAGAAACATTTGAAGAAAAAATAGGCATTAAGCTAATAAGAAAGACCGCAATTAAGCCGATGGCTACTATTCTTTTAGAAAAGGGATTCTTTCGTTTTATAAAAAACATTTCATAACACTCCTTTAATTTTTAATAAAAGCTTTTTTTTCATTTATTAAAATAATGTTTTTTTAATTTGGAACGAGCTGCCTCCTTTGCAAAATTGATAGAACTAAAAGCCCTGTTATCCTGGATTGAGCAGCCTTTTTTTAAGCGCCGCATTCGTTTCAGGAGTATCATGTATGCTTTTATATTTTTTATAAGCTTAATATATTCTTAATATATTCAATAATAAAACCGAAAGGATAGTTGAATAACCTTATGTTTAATGGACTAATTAAAGAAGATAAGAATAATAGGATGCTAGGATAAATTGTAAATTCTTAAAATTAAATTAAAAGGCAGGCCGAATGATCTATTCACCTGCCTTTTCAAATAAAAATATCGATTGGTATTCTTTATGGAGCAGCGGTGATGGTAAACTCTTCCCAACCACCTACAGTATCCCTATTCGCAAATAAAACAGATGCTTGGTTCAGATCAGCACTTAAATATTTATTGTTCGCCACGGCCTGAAAAGCCACTTTTCCGCTGCCACGATCGATTTTTATAAATTTTTCCCATCCTAGAACACCTTTTGCTCTTGCGACGAGTTTACCGCTATTATTTACGTCGACTGTAATATACTTATTATTCGCAATGGACAAGAACGATACTGTGCCGTCCGGATTATTAATCACCTTAAATCGTTCCCAATCACCAACAGTTGTCCGGTTTGCAATCAATGGATCAAGTCCTGCGTTATCCGCACATACATAGTTATTATTCGCCAGTGCTTTGATACTGGAGGTTACTGGAATAGCTGCATAGGTTTGGACTAGATTTTTCAATGCTGTGTTCTCTTGAAAATTCGCCGTATTAAACTTGCTCCATTTGGACGCAATCGTAGCAGCACTATCATTATATATATCTGGAACGGGATTTGAGTTATTCGTATAGAAACCCCAATTCCCTGAGCCCGTTACTTTATAAGACCAATTTGACCATGAAGCATTTAATGCATTTAATCCAGTCAACCATTTTTCCCACAAGTCATTCTGCCCAAAAGAATATTCACCCGCATAAACCGGAACGTTCCAATTTGCTTGATATTGAGCCATTTTGGTTAGCCATGAGTCCATCATAGAATTCGTCGTATTCCAGTCGTTGTAATTAGACATGTTATAGTTATGCGTTTGATAGACTACATTCGTCCAACCATATGTCGATGGTGCTAAGGCTTGCTCCCAGTCAAAAAATGCTGCGACGATAATGATATGGTTAGCATCTTTGGCACGAACAGCATTATAAAGCCTGTTATAGTAATCATATTTTTGTTTTACCTGTGCTGTGCTTTCTCCTCCCCCTGAAGTTAGCAGCGGCTCATTCAACAAATCGTAACCCGCTATGGTAGGATTCCCGTTGTAGTGAGCAGCGAGTCGCTCCCAGATTTGTACGGTTCTGTCCTGATAGGTTGAATTCACCCATAATTGATTCGAATTTGAGATCCCGCAGGATTGCCATGGACAATCTCCACCCTGTACACCATGAAAATCTAACATGACATAAATCTTTCTTTGGGCGCTTTGAGTAACCAACCAATCAAGTGTTCTATAGGAGATAGAATCAGGTTTCATACTGCCGTCTGGGTTCATAAAATCTTCCCAGTACATAGGTACGCGTACAAGATTTAATCCCATGTTCTTGATATTGTCTAGATCACTTGCCTGAATCCATGTATCATGATATCCGTTTTGCAAGCTTTGATTCGTATCTGTACCAAAACGATTCCACAACGTTTGAGTCAAAGTATACTGATCTGGCGTGTTCATAGGAGACATCCAGCCTTCTTGCAGCATCCAACCGCCCAAATTGGTTCCATGAAGATTAATAGTAGCTCCGGAACCAGAGTTATTTTTAATTACTTTGCCGTTGGTTTTTAAGAAATCAATTGTGCTTGGTGTTGGTGTTGGTGTAGAACTAGTGGTAAAGTTCAACCAATTCAGGTTAAATCCTCCGGCAGACACATAAACCCTTAACGTTTGACTGCCAGCCGTTAAACTTACATTGGTATTTACTGTTGTCCATGTCTGCCACCCGCCCGTATTCGGTACGTTGACCGTGGTTAAAATGGTGCCAGCACTATCCTTCAATTGGAGTTGGCTTGTTGCAGAGGTGCTCGCTACTCGGAATTCAACGGTATACGTGCCCGCGCTTTGCACATTGACACTGTAATCCATCCAATCCCCGGTATCGGTCCAGCCCACGTCAAGACCACCGCCTGTATCGGTTGTCGTTTCCGTTTGTATGCCGCTCATCGCGCTGTAGCTTTCGGCTTCAATTTTCCCGGGAATTGCCGCTCCTCTCGGTGTTGGTGTTGGTGTTGGTGTTGCTGTTGGTGTTGCTGTTGGTGTTGCTGTTGGTGTTGCTGTTGGTGTCGGTGTTGGTGAGCCAGTTTGTAACGACCATAAAGCCGGAACATTAGGAGGCTCCCAGCCTACTTGTGAAGTATGAGCTTGAATACAGGAATAAGTACTTCCGCTATACGTAACTAAATCGTTTACTGCATAAGCTGTGTTCGGTGCCCAGGCTGTAGTTGCCCCAGAAGCAGTTGAAGAAAAAATAGGCACTAAGCTAATAAGAAGGACCGCAATTAAGCCGAATGCTGCCAATCTTTTAGAAAAGGGATTCTTTCGTTTTTTAAAAGAAAACATATCATTATCTCTCCTTTAATATTTGAGCATTTCGCATAATTACTTTCTTGTCTTTGGCACGTCCTTTGCCATCCATGCAGGACAGGAATAATTTCCTGCCAATAGAAAACTGTCCAATGTGAACCCCATCACCGATAACTACATTTTGGTGTACCAGTGCTGTTGGATGAATCATTTTTCCTCTCCTTTTTGGAATTCAGCTGATAGTTTGTATGTTTTAACAAACTCCTTCACTGCCAGTTTCGACAAATAAACGCACAAAAAAAGCAATCACGATTAGGATGGCTTCCCCCTATCAGCAACTAGTCAACCATAGGACTTAAATCCTTTAGGCACTTAGCTTTGCGTACATTATGTTTCCATAAGTTTGCCAATATTCTGTTTTTCGACAATACACTTCTTATTGAAATATAAGGTATCACAAAATCCAAGCAATAAATACTATTTATTGTAAATATAAACCAAAATACCTACGAATAATGTATAAAACACCCCTAAAAGACTAGTTGCGATATACAGACCACAGAGGCGAATCTGGCCTACATATTGATGAAAGATCAACAATCAGATGCAAACAGGAATACCCTGCATATTATAACGTAGGCGATTTACCCAAAATGGTTCAGGAAGGTGTTCTTGTTGAGACAAAATGAAATGTGGCAATCTGTTGTAACCGAGTTACACCACAGCCTATATGACGAACAGATGGTTTGTTCCATGAGTACACAGTTGTTTCATATACCCAAAATGAAAGATTTGAAAGGAAATGCGGAAATGCATTCGCATCTTGTTCCGGCATCCTATCATCGTGTGACGGCAACCGGCTCCGCGCAAAGGTTGTTGAACGGAGAAAGCGCGCCATCCATAGTGGAAACGCTGATTGGTTGCATACAAAACAGCGAACAGAGAGACCGTAATGTAAACGCCGGTTTACTTGTCATGAGGGATGCCGCCCCCACTTCATACAAACAATTTGTAGAAAACATCATACGCTGGCAGGAATATACTGAATTTCATTTGCAAAACGCTAAACAATTCGCTATACGGATTACCGGCTCTACCGCGTGGAAGGAACAATCCCGGTATGGCGAACTTTCAAGAAATCAACATAATACCTTGTATACCGTTTTTTGAAAAAGGAAAAGACTCTGTATCGTTGTTAAACGATTACGGAGTCATTTTTTCAAACCGGTCAGTCTATTTCTTTTCGATTTCTCTGATGAATTGCTTCATCATGTACACTTTGTTTTATATCATGTTTCGAAATGATTCCTAGCTCAAACGGCGGATGTCACCTCCATCAAAGGGAGTTTGAATAGAGTTGTTCATTACGGACATTCATGATCCTCGATTCGGCGGTGGATAACACCTATTTTTTCCTGACCCTGATGACTTGACGACTGAAACAACCAACATAATGCGCTTTAAAAGGCTGGCCACCGCGACGGCCTTTATTGTACTATCGTTTCCGTTAGCGTAGTAACAATCGTTTAATTTAGCTCATCGCTAATCCCTATTTGATTGCCTTCAATGTCTACAAACTCAAAATAATTGGTGCCGTTATCACGCTGAAGCTTGCCAATGTTAATGTCTTTTATTTGTAGTTTATTATATAAGGCCAGTGCGTCCGATGTTTGTATAATATATGGAATATGTACTAATGGATTCACTTTTGGGGTTTCAACCAGAGTTATGCCTCCCCAATGAGGAAAATTGGAGGCCGCATAATTTATCGTCAAATCATGTTCATATGTATGGCTGTTGTAACCAGCTCCACCTCTAAACGACCAACTTCTAAAGGAAAGACCAAATATTTCACTATACCAATCGATTGCCTTATCGATGTTTCTTACAGCCAAAAATGTAGCACATATAGCTACTTTTTGGTGTTGATCTAATTTATTGGGGATCTCGGCACCAACAAGACCAAGTCTATTCCCGTCGGGGTCAAAAAAATCCAAACAATGAAAACCGTCTGAAATGGATGACTTAGTTCTTACCTCTTTTTCGATTAACATTGAACGTGACTTAACCATATTTTGAGACTCTAAATTAAATGGGATATGCGTATACTCATTAAGCTGATTCGACTCTACCAAAACGATCGAAGTATCGTTAGCAAAGTTGATTTTTCCTTTCTTATCATCAACCCATGCGAACCGAACGTCGAATATGTTTTTGAACCACTTGATCGAACGTTCAAGGTCAGTTACTGGCAAATAGATGTCTTTCATGGAAAGCAGACTCATTCACTGTTCCTCCGATCATATGTATCTTTGGGTATTGTTTTCTGACTTTATTGTACCTCTTCTAAATTTTTCCAACAACAATGTTAAAAATCATCTATACTACCCGTTCGCAAAAAAAAGCAGCTACCAAAAGCAAACCACAATTAAGCTATCGTTTCCCGTTAGTCAATCATGCAGCGCAAGCACTGCACCACAGATGATGAAAATGGTTAGAATCCGTCAATACTGCTACTATGGCTGGGAGAGGAAGGTCGATGAACTATGGTGCCATAGAGCCCATCCGTTAGTCTGACTCCAACGACCACGGTGCATCACAGATTGTCGCTCCCTTTTGGGAAGCACTCATGGGAGATTAATCCTACTCTGGTTGCTGCACCAGCCTCATTTTCATTTTCAGCCTTGAATGGTATTTGGTACTTTAATTTCATATCTCTTCTCAGGCACAGCCTTTTTTTAAAAAATCATTCGGCTAGGTCTAATTTATTATTGTCTTTTTGAGGTTTTTCGCGGATTTAATTTTCATGGGAGTTCAAACCGCGAGGTTAAAGGACGGCTACCCTAAAGATAGCCCTTTCCTTCCACAACATGAAGAAACTTAACTAATCACCCGTGAGATAAATAAAATGTCCACTAGCTGTCAGCAATTTCTTGAACGTAGTAAAGAGAGAAGTTCATCAAATATACCAGGATTTGCACAAACTATTTCTTCTCCGCATAATTCAATTGGAATATTCGCAGGGACTGATCCAACGTGGCCAATAATGTTTTTCTTTTACGCTGTTTTCGTAAATATTGTTGCTAAATAGCAATAATATTGTCAATGCTTTCTTGCTTTGTAATAAATGAACGAAAAAGCAAAGAAGGAATGGAATAAATATGATGCCAATATAAAGAGATTTAACTATGAGCGTTAGCAAACCTTCTTGTTTGTAATTTAATGACATGAAACCAAAGGCTACGATAAAAGCCCATGAAATCAACAGGATAATTCCTAATCTATACAGTTTTTTCATATAGTCTCTCTCCTAAGCCATTTCTTTTAGAAACTGAACAGTCGTAAAATTTGACGACCACGCGAAAACAGCCTTCTTTTAAGACGCGGTTAATCATATTATAGTTTCAACTTTTTGAACATATTAGATTCACACATACAAAATGGCGACCAATTCGGCCGCCATTTTTTCAGTTTTAATTCAAAAATGTTGCCAATTATCCCTGTCGATAGAAGTGTCATTTCGTACTTTTGCACCTCAAAACGGCACCCGTTAGTGATCTTCTTCGTTGTTTATATAGCAACATCGTATAAATGTGCGGAAATTAAAGGTTCAGGGTACTTGTACTCGAGATATGCAAGGCAAGATCCTTCCTTCTTTTTTCACAATCTCATTCTTGATTTCGCATTCAAATGTTCAAAACTTTTCTTGTTCCTGTTACCATGTAGATGACCCCTTCACCAATATTGGTTATATGGTCCGCAACTCTTTCTAAGTGATGTGCTACCAAAATCAAATGGGTTAGTTGACGGTTTTTTTTCGCTGTTTCAGAACTCATTAATTCAACCATTTCGGACATGATGCTGCTGTAAAGTGTATCGACTTGCTCTTCCTTCTCCGAGAGTGCGGCGGCACGATGCACGTTTCGCTCCGTGTAAGACAACAAACTCTCCAACAGCATTTCCTTAGCCAGATTTACCATTCGGGGAATGTCTTCCAGCGGTTTTACCAGTTCTTCGCCACTCAATCGAATGGTAATCTTTGCAATATCGACAGCATGGTCAGCGATACGTTCCAAGTCTGTGGAAATCTTCAGTGCCGTTCCAATAATACGAAGGTCGCTGGCCATCGGCTGCTGCAGGGCGATCAATTGCAAGCATAGTTCTTCAATATGTTGCAACGACTCATCAATTTTATCATCGCTATCAATAACGTCATTCGCCAACTTATCGTCGTGACGAGCTAGGGACTCCCCGGCTGAATGGATCATATGCTTCACACTTGCTCCCATATCAAGCAATTTTCGCTGCAATTCATCTAAAGAATGGTGAAAACTGGATCTAGCTTCCATGCTTCAGCCTCCTTTCCCCATTTCGGAAAATTTTCACTTGAAAATTCCCCTTACCACAAACAATTTCCAAATCCAACAATAATTACACTATGCCCCAATCCCATGTCAATGATTTTAATCGCATCAAGCTGAGTGGCATCATCAAATTCTTTAATGATTACATTGGCATGCAAATGAACATTTGTCCGTCCTTTTCATTCAAAAGAAATCGTCCCGTAATCCTGTTCAATTTGCCAACTTGCTAATAATGAAACTACTTGTCAGTATGATATTCGGTTTCCTTTTTTTCTTTTCCTTCCTATCCCAATACCTAAATATTTTTTGATCCATTCAACACCAGTGTACCGGAACCTAATTAAGTATTCGCTTATAAAAATAGGGAAATCTTGACATGATATAGTAGAGGTGATGCCCATGAATTTTGAACTTTACATTAAACTAACCTTTGCCCTGTTTTTAGGATTGCTTATCGGTATAGACCGGCAACTCAAACACAAGCGACTGGATATTAATACGACCATGGTCATTTGTGTTGCTAGTTGTTTAATTACGGTCATATCTATAGAATCGGTAACGAAGTTTGCTGTCCTTGGGCTTACCAACCGGGATCCCATGCGTTTAGCAGCACAAATTGTAAGCGGAGTAGGTTTCTTAGGCGCCGGAATTATTTTGAGAAGAAACAATGATGTGATTTCTGGGCTTACTTCTGCAGCCATGATCTGGGCCGCTTCCGGTCTCGGTATCGCAGTTGGCGCAGGCTTTTATTTAGAAGCGTTGTACGTAGCTGGTCTTCTTTTACTAGCCGTTAATGTATTGCCTCATGCGATTAAACGGTTGGGTCCGGTCAAATTAAGCCAGCGGGATGTATCCGTAAAAATTGTCATGGAAGCCAATTACAAACTAACCGATCTGATCAAAACCATTGAGGGTAAGGAGCAAACAGGAATAGAACACAATCAAAAGGTAATGGATATTAGACATTTGAAAATTAAAGATTTGGATTCAAGCTTCCAACAAGTCGAATTAATTCTAGCCGCACCTGAGAAACAATTTACAAGCGAGATCTATTATTTTATTAAACGCATTGATCATGTTGTATCGGTGGAGGTAGAGCATCTATAAATAAATAGCACCTATATCGTTACACCAGAACCTCAAAAAAAGCCTTATTATTCAGGGCATTTATCGTTTAATCAATAGGATGCGGTCGAAGGGATTTGAACCCTCACGTCTTGTGAGCGCTACTATAAACTACCGCTTCGCCTTATAAAACTCATGGTATAGCTCCATCAGTGCCCGGTTCTCTATTCTTGACACATACGATCGAGAAATTCCCAGCTCCTTAGCAATTTCCCTCTGCGTCCGTTCCTCACCACTGTGCTCAAAGGCCAAACCGCCACATCACGACTTCCTTCTCCCAATCATTTTGACGATGTGGAACACGAAACAAAACAATGTAAAAAATGATTTGCCACCATGATGGTTAATTTTAGCAATTGTGACTATAGAATGCCCTTACAGAAATAGTACACAAAAAAGCCACGCCGTCATGCCAATTATGATAGTCCTACCTGGATACGGGTTATGAAACAACTCATTTTCAAAAGTAACTATCGAACTCCCCTCAAAATCATTTCAAGTATTTGCGCTACACCATCATTATCATTTGTATCCGTTATTTCATCTGCTAAGTTCTTTAACTCATCGACTGCATTCAACATCGCAACCGAATATGCTGATATCTTAAACATTTCAATGTCGTTGTAATCATCACCAAAAACGATAATTTGGGAAGTGTTAATGCCATAATGACTAATTAGTTTTAGTATTCCAGTAGCCTTAGAAACTGATTTATTCATCATCTGAACAAGTTTCCCTTTGTCAGTTAATAAATAATTAACTTTTTCTTCGAATAATAGACGTAATTCCTTTGGCTCACCGAAATCAGTTATTAATATCTTTGTTGCTAAATGCTGCTTTAACTCCCTATACTCACATACTATTGGATGGAATAAAGGGTTATACACGGCATTATCCAGGATTTTATGGTTAGAGTACCAATGGTCTTTAACTTCAAGGCTTATTACACAATCTGGCAGCTTCACTGAACAATAATCCAATATATCTTCTGTAGTTGTTCTGTCAATGGGTATGTGTTCTTCTAGTCCCGCCTTTACATCCACGATCAATGCGCCATTATAAAATACAAATGAGGATATATCTAACAGTTCAATCGGTAGTAATGCCCGAACTGATCTAGGTGGTCTGGCTGTTGCAACAATGATCTTCATTCCGTTATGGCTGCATCTTAAAACTGCATCCAAATTTCGCTCGGACACTTTCTTACTTGAATTTAATAGAGTCCCATCAAGATCAAGAACGATTGCTGAAATATCCATCTCTTTCACCTCCAACCAAAAACAAAAAAAGCATTCGATCAGATTTGACCAAATACTTTGCCCAGGCGTACGGCATATAAATATGTGTTTCCTCGTGGTTATCCACGTTTACGCCAGTTACACATACCAAATATTTACTAAATTATATTAGGAGAATTAATTCAAGTCAAGGTATTATTGTGCATTACTGCCTGATAGTTGAGTAGGCTACCGATGATGCCGGCAGCCTGTTCGTAATGATGCTATCGTACCCGTCCCTCGGTTTTAAGGGGTTCTCTCACGTATACTCACTCATTCGCAGGATTTCATCACCATTGGATACAGTGATCGTTAGGGATGTAAGCTGATGAGAGCCCGCCGTTACATTTTTGGGCATACGGGAATAGAAGAAATGGCTGGAACATTTCCTTAAAGCCTTTTTCTACTGCACGTATACTCCACAAAATCCCTGGAAATTCACCATCCCATGGCTAGCGTAACAAGTGACAAAATCCTATTCAACGTTTTTTGTTAATTCTAATGAACCGCTCCCCAAATTTCATGTAATGTCTTCGATATGTAAAATAAAAAGCCGCGATACTGGTCCGCGACTCCAAAATTTGATATTCAACTTTATGCATTACGCTGTTTTTGCAGTCTTTGTTGTTTTTTTATGTACAGCCTTTGCCTTTTTAATTTTACTCACAGCGTACTTTTTAGAGTTAGCCTTAGTAGTTTTCTTAGCTATTGTATCCTTTTTCTTAGCATGAGTTACGGTGTGTTTAGTTTGAACGGTAGTTTTAGTAGCAGCAAAAGCAGAGCTTGTGAAACTAAATAGTAAACAAGCGGAAAGCCCTAATACGAGTAACTTCTTCATGTTGATTTGTTTCCTTTCTCGTTTTGTAAGTGCCAACAAAGGTGCTGGCTCCTTTAAGGAAAGTATAGCACAAACAGTTTACTTCTTTCGTTAAATATTGTCGGAGTCCAAGCCCTTATTGTAGTTGATCGTCATTCGTTTCCTTATCTTGACCTTCTTGCTTATTATCTGCTTGTTCCTGTTTATTGATTTTTCCAGTCGCAGCATCTACATTAACTTCCGTGATTCGACCATTGCTGTCTTGAATCTGTACATTGTATACAGCTGTGCCATTTTCATCTTCCAGTTGAACATCTTTTACGGTTCCTTGAACTTGTGCCGTAGCAATGGTGGTGCTTTGCTCTTTTGTAATTTTGGCTTGCTTCTGCAGAGCGACTTGACTTAAATCAGCGGCTTCTTTATTTTGGTCATCTGCTATCGGTCCTCCATCATCGGCTGTCTCTTGGTCGTCTGTTGTTGTTATTGTCGTGTTTGCGGTAGAAGTTCCTGTAACTGCCGCGAATGACTGATTATGTGGCATTACGATCAGGCCACCTCCAAATATCAAACTTGCTGCTACGGTGCCCACAACGATTTTCTTACGAATCGATTTCACAGTCTCATACCACCTTGTTTTCCAAATTTATCTTACATTGTTTAGGGTAACCATAATTTCTGAAGATAAGCTTAATGGAAAATGAGATTTAGATGAGATTATAATGAGTAAGTTTTAAAATGTTAGCGGTTGTGCGGATGTATCCATAAAAATAAAAGAAGACCTTTACGTTTTTAGGCATATGTACAAAAACATTTATTTTGTGATGAAGTACAAAGAGGACCCGCTGTCGCGGATCCTCCTGTTTAGATGACATTTGCATAAAAATAGGTGTTCAGTTCAAAAGTACACAGTAGCCCATGTAGTATAGAATCCACATAAATTGAAGTTACACAGACTCGAATTTAGTTTTAATCGAACTTCCTTTATTTTGTATTGATCAGAACTGTACGTGTGTCAGCATCCCAGTCCACTCGTACCCCAAAGCTCTCACTGATAAATCGAACTGGTACAAAAAGCCGGCTATCTTTTAATACAGCTCCAGTATCCAAAGCAACAGTATTGCCATCAACTATTGCAGTGTTTGACCCAGTCATTAAGCTAATCTGTTTCCCATTTCGCGTTATCTTCACTGTAGTATTATCTTTATCCATGGCTACATCAGCACCTAATGCTTCACTCACAAATCGTACAGGAACCATTGTGTGCCCGCTATCCTGATCAACGTAAGGCTTTGCATCCGGAAATACTTTTAATGTACCATCGACTTTTACCCCAACGTCGTCTTGTTGTTTTTCCGTAGAACTAGCGTTACCAACCGTAAACTTAAAATTACCTTTAACAGGATCACCATCATCCGCAATGATCGACCAATTAACTTGATATATTCCCGGCTTAAGTGGGGAGTTCAAGCTTACTTGCAACATATCTACATTTTCTTTGGAAACAGCACCATCATTCAGATCCACGCGATCTCCGTTTTCATCGGTTACAGTAACAGGAATAGTAGCAGCTGTAATTTGTTCGTTAAATAAGATCTTTACCTGCTGGGGAGATGTGGTTAATAAGGCATCACTCTTTGGTTCTGAGTTCACGACTGTGGAATGAGCATAGACAGATTGAGAAAAAATCAATAACAAAGACATCAACACACCTACGATAATAAAATTTCTTTTCACATCATCACCCTATCTTTCTGAAATAGTTTTTTTCACGCCACCACCCTCAATCTACTATAACCTGGGACAAAGAAGAATAACTCGAAAGGGCTATTTTCCGGCTCAGATTTGACAAATCCGTTATTGCGGCACGATTTGGAACTAACCTTCTACAGAAGAATATTAGGTACTATTCCCTCATCAATTAATTGTTTTTTCCTTAAACCAATCAATTCATCAATATCATTAACATTTGCTTTACGATATTTCAACCTCACACCACTACTATATAAAATTCCCTAGTAAGTACTTCATTTTACCATGGATTCTTATTCAACTATGCTGCCCGTTAGCTTAATGGTCTAAGACTTTATTTTCAAGTTATGTTCTTGTCCTCCGACATAAATTGTTGTTAGTACTACTTTCACTATGTAATATATCATCGCCATTACCTTTGAAATTCCATTCTTTTAATCTTGCTCCTGAAAGAATCCAGTTCAATTTACATAAAAAAAATAATTATTTAATGTTTTCTTATAATTGCTAGAGTATCATTATTTACATAAAATTTAAGGAGGTAAACTCAATTTGAAAAATATTTTTCGTTGTTTAGTTACATCTACAAGCGCTCTTTTGTTAGCAGCCGCACCATTTGCTACATTGGCGTCCGCAGAGTCGTCTCCCACCACTTCTTCACCTATTAAACACACAGTTGTTATTTTCCAAGAGAACCGATCTTTTGACAACTACTTTGGTACGTATCCTTATGCACCGGGCTTTAATCCACTCAGCAGCACACCTCAAGATGTAAGAAACTTTAAATATGTAATCGGTAATACGGCAAGAGATGTGAGCTGCAATGTCTACAATCCGGATGATAACGGCAATCCGGTTTACCCTTGGCACGATGCAGGAAAAGCTAATATTCAACAAGTGGACGTCAACCATAATTATGCAGACATGATCACGATGGTAAACAGCGGAAAAATGGACAAGTTTTATACTATGAATTCCAAAGGGACAACTTTAAACCCCACCCGCGGAAAATTGTCCATGTCGTACTTCGACTACAATGAAATCCCAGCTTACTGGCAGTATGCTCAGCATTATGCATTAGCTGATAATTATTTCCAACCGATTTCGGGTCCATCCACACCAGGTGCTTTTTATCTTATAGCAGCGCAATCCGGTAATGGGTCTGCCGCGGCCAGCAATAAGGATCCTAATTCACAAATCACCGGTGACCCAACTCCTAAAAATGGTCCATTTGGTGGAGATAACTCTGCTGGACTTACATATAATCTCACGTACAAAAACATTGGGGATGAGTTGACTGGCTCGAAACAATCCTGGGCGTGGTATTCAGGAGGCTGGGATGCAGCAAAAGCAGCAACAAATGCAACCAAACCTGCTTTGGACAAAAATATCCTTTCAACAGTTTCACCTGAGGCACTGAAATATTCACCGCACCACAATCCGTTCCAATATTTTCAAAACTATGAGAACGGAAAATATGACAATAACTTAAAAGACTATAATAATTTTAGTACAGATGTTGTAAATGGAACTCTGCCGCAAGTCAGTTTTGTAAAAGCTGGATATGGTGACGATGAGCATCCGGGCCTCGGAAATCAAAGTACTCCATCCGCAGAGGATTTTACCGTTAAAACCATTAATCAGATCATGAATAGTCCTTACTGGAAAGACACGGCTATTATTATCACTTACGACGAGGGTGGCGGTTTTTACGACCATATAGCTCCACCGGCGGCAGTTACAACAGCGGACGGATTGGTTGGAAACGGCCCGCGTGTACCGGCACTAGTTATTTCACCTTATGCAAAGCAAAATTATGTCAGCCATGTGCAATACGATCATACCTCCATTTTGAAGTTCCTTGAAACAAACTACAATTTGCCAGCTTTAAACAACCGTGATGCTGCTGCCAACAATTTAACGGACATGTTTGATTTTAACAATCCAAACTTCACACCTTATATGTATCAAGATGATAATAGCAAGGCGGTATCTCCTTGGGGAACACCTGCTAAAGTTCAATTTAACAATGCCCTTCTAGCACATGGGCTAAACGAAGAAAATGCATTTGTAAAAGATAGCAGCATAATGATTCCAATCGTAGATCTTGCGCGTAACCTGAATGCCACTGTGTCTTATGATAGCAATACACAAACGATAACACTTCAATACAATGGACATTCAGTAGGACTTAAATTGTACTCCAATCAAGCTTCAATAGATGGACAATCTATTACACTGAAGGATGCAATTTGGGACAGCTCAAGCAGCCATGGTTACATTTCAGCAAAATCGCTTGTAGATTTGCCAAATCTTACTGTAAGTACTAATGACCAAGGCGCAACAATTCAAACAAAGTAAGTAACCAGTAAGACCGGTGAGGGTATATCCCCCGGTCTTATTTTTTTGCAAATAAAATTGTCTATCTTCATTTGTGGTGCCATTAGAGCCCAACTGTTAGTCTGACTCCAACCATCAAGGCGCATCACAAACTGTCGTACCCATTCTGGGTAGCACCTTAGAGGGAACATGGCGAGGTCACAATTGATATGTATAAGTAACTTTCTTCAAGTAGATTAGTAGGAACACCTACTTTTGTATCCTGCGTTTAACATATACCGTCAATTTTACGGAACTGACATTCGCACCAGCATTTATATTCGAGGGAGCACAGCAGGGCCACCGAGTTTATCACCAGCAGCCTGCTTGATCTTCGTTATGGAGCTATCCTGCCCGTTAACGCAACGAAGCTGCCGATCTTCCGGCAGCCTCGTACTGATTGCTTAAACCTTTGGGTAATCAACTACAATAACATTTTCCAGTATACCATCCAGCGATTTAACAAATTCCTGATGAACAGGATGCGGACCATATGAACGCAGCGAAGCAAGGTCTTCGAATGTAACCCGTAATCCGAGCGTGTAGCCCTTGATATTTTCCGTTTCTTCAGTTACATTGATGCCTGCACTTATATCGAATATCCCGGGGATACGATCCCGAAACGTGAGCAATTGATCCAGCAATTCCTGATGCTTGGCTGGCGTGACATTAGTATAAAACTTGAATACAACGAGATGTTCATACATCGCTAAATTGCTCCTTTTTATGCTTATCGTTGTGGTGCAATAGTACCCGTTAGCTGAAGCAAAGATATTTTGTTTCCAAATAACGTACTATCTCTCTGAATACTATTCTTGTGGTGGAAATGGTCGGGTAAACGTAAATGCATTGGGGGTAGGTCCCTGTAATTTGAGTAATTCCAACTTTTCTTTAGCTGATTTCAACTTTGGTATTTGACCTTTTGGAACCCACCATAACGCTAATGAAGGAAAGTCCAACTTTTCAAACCAGTTTTTCCGTTTCTTGAATGCCTCAACATGATCACCGAAGTAAACATACGCCTTTAGCGATTCCAAAGACTCCCATACTGACATATTAACGATAATAAGTGGATCGTCGAATACCTTAAATGCAGTTGCATCTCCATCTTCCGTTTGTAACCGCCATACAAATCCAGGGCTTTTATCAGCCAATTCATTATTGTAATCCAGTTGATCGACAAAACCTTTCATCGTGGGATGATCAAGTGGAGCAATCGCTTTTGCAATATTAATCTGAGCCAACTGATACTCGTTAGTCATTAGTAACACCGTCCAGTTCTAATTTTATATAAAATTGATATCACCTGATAATATATCATTTTTGTTCATACCATGTTGCTATTGAATAACCTACCCGTTTGTTCATTGAAAAAGCAGACAGCTGCAGCCATCTGCTCATATCACTATCGGTTCTCCGTTAATCAAACTCGTACCCGATAGCTTTTTGCATAAGTTACAACTTCACTAAGATATTGGAAAGCCATGCTGGTATCCATTGCATTTGTAGAAATGGGGTTTCCTTCGCCCATATTTTTGAATCCACCATCTTCGCCCTGATAGCTACTCAAGACGTCAAGTAAAGTTTGAAGAGAACCGTTTTCGAAGTAAAATCGAAATAATTCTTGTTCCAGATCTCTCCCGTTTTTCATTAAATAATTATGGGCGGCTTCGAATTTTTCAAAAGAAAGTTTCAAAATCAAGTAACACCAATCTTGGATATCTTTTCCTCAAACTCTTCTACATAATTGCCCAAAACCCTTTATTTGCGTTCTGGAACTATGTTGCCCGTTATTTCAATGACAAAACTTTTATTGTTAAATCGAAACGCTACTGACACACTGTTGTCAGTAGGTCTACATTATACTTACCTTATAGAGTGTTACCGACCTTTTTATTGTCAAAATAATGGAACCAGAAGTTACAAATCATCACGTAAAGCGAGCATTGACGGCAGTAGGTTTTGGATGTTGCTCCCACATGTATGAACGATTATGGAAACTAGGAGGAATTTTTTATGTACAAGATTGCAGCAGAAACGATAATTAAAGGTGACCTTAGTTCAGTATGGGCCGTAGTTATTGACGTTGATAATTGGCCGACCTGGGATCCGCATGAACAAGAGGCTCGACTAGACGGATCTTTCGCAGTTGGAACGACAGGATGGTCTAAACCTAATGGTGGCCCCGGAACGTCATGGAAAATCACTAAAGTAGTTGAACAGAAAATGTGGGCTTCTGAGAGCCCCATGCCTGGTGGGAAGATCGCCGGTGAAAATGTGTTTGAGCCATTAGGCGACGAACGAATTCGCTGTTCTAAGACAGTATGGGTCAGCGGCCCTCTTGTACCACTTTTCTGGTTTTACTTTGGGCGAATGATTCGACGTGACATGTTCGCTACTTGGGCGGCACTGGAGCGTGAAAGCGATCGCCGGAAGGTACAATTAGTTAAGGAAAAAATGATTATAAATCTTTAGACTTTCCATGTATTTGTTGCGTTCATATTCAACACTCCTGCCCGTCTAGCACAGCAGGCCACCACCGAGTTTATCATTGGCAGCCTGCTTGCACTTTTGTTATGGAGCTATCGTTTCCGTTAGCTCAATCATGTTTCCTTAAAAAAAATGCAAATAAAGCCCTCCAATACAATTACCGCTAACTGAAAATGTTGAGACTCTAACTGTGTATTTATAGTTCTTTCTTACATTTTACAATTATAAATTTTACTGGAGGTTTATTTTTCATGTTCTTACTTGGCTCGTCAATTTCTGAAAACTCTACCAGTCCATATTTTTCAAATTCTTGTTTTATGGATTCAGAATCATAAAAAAACATTTTTACGCCTTCCATTATCTCGAAATAGTCTTTATCCAATTGTTTGCCCTTTCCAAACATTGGGGCTTTTTTTGAAACAGTCGTAAAAATCATATATCCATTTGGCTTTAACTGATTATAGCAATCTTTAATAAACTTATCTCTCTCACGATTATTCAATAAGTGAATAAGTGCATAGCAAAATATACCGTCATAGAGTTTGTTATCAAAAGGCATATCAGTTACTGAACCCTGAAAAATACTAATATCAAGCCCGTTTTGCCTCGCTAAATCAATCGCTGTTTTTGAAATCTCAATACCTGTTACTTTTATTCCATTGTCAATAAAAACCTTTGCATTTCTGCCATATCCAATACCTGGTACCAGTATGTCCTTAACATTCCTTTCAAGGAAAAAGTCCTTTGTCACGATTGCGGAGTCTGTAGGTTCAAATCCCCACATCGTTTGTTTTTCTATAAAACTTGTTTCCCAGAATTCCGTCATATCTCTATCTCCTTTATGTTTTATTTTAATTGGGATGCTATCTTGCTTGACGCTAATGTTAAATTCAAGTAATGTTTATATGCCTAAACTCCAATAAATTAGTTAATTTGTCTAAGGTCAAGAGAAATGGGCAGCTTCGTTCGTTCCCATCCTTCTTTCATGAATCCACCTTCTTTTTGCAATCATATCATACGTGTACATAAATTTCTCAGAACTAGACAGCCGTATTTACCCGTCGGCTTATACCGTTCCAACAGATTCTTTACTCCGCTATACTGCCCGTCCCTCGGTTTTAAGGGATTTTCTCACGTATGCTCACTCATTCGCAGGATTTCGTCGCCTTGGAAAACAGTTGTCGTTCGGAAAGCAAGCTTATTAGACACCATTGTTTCGGTTTTGGGCATGCGGGAACAGAAGAAGCGTGTGGAACATTTCTCCAAGTGATATTCTTCTGCACGCATCCTCCACAATTTCCTTGGCGGTTCACCATCCCATGGCTCAACGGGTCATTGCCCTTACATTCCTTCGTTACACCTGACCAAGGCGTGGAGACCGATAACGTTTAGCTGACGGGTCTGAGCCCTTATCGGGCAGTAACTCGGTCCTCCGTGCTTTCTTTGTAAAATCCTGCGAATGAGTCAATTTACGTGATCGTTTATTCAGTCTTAAGCAGCTTGAGTGCAAGTAGGGGCCGCTTTTTCAGGAGAAAAAGTTTCTCCCCGCCCAACAATGCCAATGATGATTCGTGCCAGTTTTCCAAGCAGTTTAAATACCGACTGTTGCTTCTTCATTTTCTTGACTTGAACATTATGCTCATGCAGCTGTCGGAACACAGCATGATTTCCAACGAGTTGGAGCGTGGCCAGATACAGATATTTCCGCAGTGTAGCATCGCCCCTTTTTGAGAGCATGATTTGACCCTTATATTTTCCTGACATTTTTTCAGCCAGGTTTAAGCCTGCTTTACGCAATAACTGACGTCCATGGGCATACTGTGTTAGGTCGCCAGCACCTGATAGAATGGCTGCAATGCAGATAGTGCCTAGGCCGATGGATCGAAGATGATCGGCCATAGGAATTTCACTGAGCAACACTTCTATATCCTGTTCAATTCTATCTAGCATTTCAACAATCCGTTCGAACTCTTGTAATAGCCGCTCTAAATCCTGCTTCGCTTCATCGAGGGCAGTCGTTTCGCCTACACTTCGCTTAGCTTGAGCGATGAGCTGCGCAGCCTTCTGCATGCCAGTGGAGCCACCGGCTCGCTTCATATGCTTTTTCCATCCTGTGATCACCTCGGAGACGGACAGAGATTCTATATCCCGCGGAGAAGGGAATTCTTTAAGCGTAGTCAAGGAACGTTTGTAGGTCCAGTTTTTAAACACCGAGAAATACTCGGGGAACCGAATGTCTAACCAGCGGATGATCCGGTTCTGCAGCCGTACACTATTCGTCACCCAAAATTCCCGGTCACTCATAATTGTGCGCAACCTTTGAAAGACAGTAGCCTGTCGCGAGTATTCATAGTAGTAGCCTCGGCTGACCACATCTGCGATGACAAGCGCATCTTTCGGATCACTTTTGGAGGGAGAATTATCGCGGTTCTCCTTGTTTCGTTTGGTGGTGGCCGGATTCACCATGACAACGTGCTTGCCCTTGTCGGCAAGCCAATTAGCCAGATTAAACCCGTAGTGTCCGGTCGGCTCCATGCCGATGATGAGTCCCTTTAATCGATGTTTCTGTTGTAATCCATCCATCCATCGATCTAATTTTTCGAAACCCTCACGTGTATTTGGGAATGTAAGATGTCGCTTAGTAAGTACGATGCCACGAAAATTAGTCGCTTGTGCTACATGAGTTTCCTTTGCAATGTCGATACCTACAACAAGGTGAGATGTGGAGATTCGTTCAATGCGTTGATTTTGTCCGTCTGATTGCTTAAACTTCATAGTAAGAGCGCCTCCTTTGATGGGGTTGGGTTATGAACCCGTGTACAAACCCATCATACCGAGGTGCTCCTTTTTTGACAAAGGTCATTTCTTAGCCCTTACAGGAATGTTTAGCACAGCAGGCCACCGAGTTATCATCGGCAGCCTGCTTGTTGTGGAGCTATCGTTATCCGTCCCTCGTAACAAAATCAACTTTTGAATAACTGTTCATAGACCGATTCAGCCATCTCTAGTAATTCAACTCGAAAGCCGTCCCCTTCAATTTTTGATATGATTTGGCGAGCTGTTTCAAAATTCATGGTCACTTTTCCAGTTGTCTCAAAACCTTCCGGCATGATTACATAATCCTTTACTCTTGCCATAACAAAAACAGTGTATGAATCCGTACTCTCCCAGTACCAAGCAGCAATCGGTACTCTCTTAGACTCTAAAATAAGACCGGCTTCTTCAATTGTCTCACGATTTAAAGCAGTATCAATATCCTCATTAACTTCTATCCTCCCACCGACTGTAGTGATCGCCTTTTCATTCTTATCCCAGACCATAACAATTGAGCCATCTTCGGTAATTGGTATGCTGTGTACGCCAGCAATTTTTTTGTCAGTTGGAAAAGTTCCATTTAAAGGACACAGCATTCTATCCCTCCAATTGCATTATTTCTATAAGTATTCATTGGAAAATTGGTAAATCCTTCTTAAACTCTTAGCCCATTATTTCAACAAATGCAAACGTAGCATAATAAGCTGCCACCACACTATACTGCCCGTTCGCAACGAAGCTACTGATCTATTCCGGCAGCCTCGTACTGATTGCTTAAACCTTTGGGTAATCAACTACAATAACATTTTCCAGTATACCATCCAGCGATTTAACAAATTCCTGATGAACAGGATGCGGACCATATGAACGCAGCGATGCAAGGTCTTCGAATGTAACCCGCAATCCGAGCGTGTAGCCCTTGATATTTTCCGTTTCTTCAGTTACGTTGATACCTGCACTTATATCAAATATCCCGGGGATACGATCCCGAAACGTGAGCAATTGATCCAGTAATTCCTGTTGCTTGGCTGGCGTGACATTAGTATTGAACTTGAATACAACGAGATGTTCGTACATCGTTAAATTGCTCCTTTTTTAAGCTTATCGTTGTAGTGCTATAGTTATCCGTTAGCGTAACGAAACATCAAGAGATGACGCTCTAATTTTATAACTTTACTCTTTTCAGTGGCCATACATGTACATCTATCCTTTTACAATAGTGAGCACAAAATGGTTCTGGTAAATCAATTTCATATGCTTTAAGCATCGAATTATCGCTAATCTCATACTCCACATCCTGAAAATCCACGGTTGATGATTAATTTCAGAAATAAATACCCGATTACGATCCTCACTGTATAAACAATACCTTTCAACTAACCAATAATCTAAGGTTCCTTGTTCTGCGTGGTAAACTTCCGATATTGGTTTATAGCTTCCCTTAAATGTAACTCTCTTCTCTTTTCTAATGCTTTCATAGAATTGTTTATTATCCGCCTCGCGAGCGATATGTATATGTGAAAAGAAATAAGGTAATTTATAGATTCTTCTGCCAAAGAAAACCCCAAACGCACTCTCTGCATCTAAACTAAAGAAAAAAACTCCAGGTTTATTTCCTACTTTCACATAAGTTCTGACGTTTAGTTCTGGAAAATTCGATAAATAAGGTACGGATGGAGTTCCCCTAAACCGAATTCCACTCATCCAAAAAGGCACAACACTAATCCAAGCAGATTCATTATAAGTATCAATTTCTAAACCAATGGGAACATGATGTCTAAGAGATTCTACCTTGACGGGGTAATGCAAAAATAAAAGATCTCGCCAACTTTGCTTTATGATCCAAGAACCACTTGGGACTGGCCAAGGTCGTTGTGAATTCATGATCATTCGAACACTTCCCTCCAACTCCAAATCCAAGAGCTTCAACAATTAAATCACTACTCATTGGTTCACTCCTTGGGAGTTTTACCTAGATGATACCATAAGACTAATTAAATTAACTGAGATATTATTGAACAAATCTGCCCGTTAGCTTAACGCCCCATCCAGTTTAATACTTTACTTTATTTTGATGGTCACTAGCGAAGGTTTTCAAACTACATTGAAGTGGGACACAAAATTCGATTTTTCAATACTTTCATTTAAAAAGGATAACGATTGAATCCATTATCGCTTCATATCCAATTTGAATATAAATTTTATTGGAAGTAGGATTACTGAGATCAGTGTATAAACTTGTTGTTTTATAACCACGATCTAACAAGAATTGAGTGAAAGCTGAAACACAATCAGAGGCATATCCCTTTTTTCTTTCGCTAATCGGGGTGTAAACATAGCTGATTGTAATATTATTTTGGGTTGGACGTGTAGCATAAGCCATGGAAACCAATTCTCCGTTCACTTCCCACGCAACTAAGTTTCCTTTATTAATCATTACTTTAGCTTTACTATCTGCTTCTTCTATACTTATAGATTGGTTAGTTTCATTACAAAACTGATACACCCACTCTTTTATTGTGTGATGATCCTTTTCTATAATTCTCCGAAGCTTTCCATTTGTATTTGTTTTTTTCTCGACTTTTTCTAGTTTATAAATTTTTTGGTCCATAAAAACACTTGCTTGAATCCCTTTTACGTTCGAAATATACATAGCTAGTTCAGTAGTTAATTTCTTTTCACCTATAAATCCAGGTATTTCTCGAATTGTGTTATTCAACTTTTCTCCTATAACGTGTATTTCCTTAGATGTAAAAGAAACAGATTTTGATAAGATTATTTCACGAGGATGTGTTTGTAGTAAGACCAACCCTATCTCGTTGTCTTTTATTGCAGTAGCCATAAAAAGAGGACTTTCATCTTTTTCACTTAAAGATTGCAAGACACCTAATACTAAATTGTTTTCAGCTTCATATTGTTCTAAGAAAGAGATCACATCTTTCTTAAATAATGCAAGATCATCATACTTTATTAGTTTTATCAAACAAACCTTCCCCTTTGGTTAGTTCTTGAATGAGCAAAAAATGTTTCTAATAAAATACTCTAGAAAAACTAATTTATCCTTCAAATGAAAAAGTTTATTTTTGTGACCCTTTTTAAACTATCCTGCCCGTTCGTATTATGAGGTCACCAGATCTTTCTGGTCGACCTCTTTTTTGTAAGGTCGTAAGATAGCGGTAGCCGGGGATCGAACGTTTCTGCCCGTGGGACTTGGATCCCGAGAGCTATTCAGTTCATCCCCCCTACTTGTTAAACCATGGTTAGGCTGGTTGGGATATGAATCCCGTATCACATGCGATAGTGTGGAAGACAAAAAGGTTAGGGGTTGCCGGTGAAAATACTACAGGAGTGATGTCATGAATCCAGTCATTGGTTTGGATGTATCAAAGGGAGAGAGCCATGCACAAGCTTTTTTAGACCGTGGAGTACCTCATGGGAAGATCTTTAGGTTTAATCATGATCTTGATGGGTTAGCGTCTTTTCTGAATTATATGAGAGGGGTGGAATCAGCTGCAGGAATGCGTCCCTCAGCAGGGAGGCCCTTATAAGTAATTAATCCATCTTCAATGGTATGACTTAAATCAATAAAGTTCTTCTCCATGAAATCCCCTCACTTATCGGTTTTAATTATTAATATATAGCATGAATTCAGGATATTCGTGAAAGTCATTCAAAAATCCTGCCCGTTAGCTGAATAGGCTACCGGATTAATTTGCGGCAGCCTATCTGTGTTGTTTGTTCAATTATCGATCTGTTAGTTTAATGTTTAGAGTCGCTTGAACCAGACCAAAGTAATTATTTAATTATTACTCTTATAAAGAGTTCCCGATTTTACAGCAAGTTCTGATTATAAATAGCTAAATCACATTGAAAGGTTTTTTATAAACGTATCATACTGCTTTCACCTGAAAATA
Source organism: Paenibacillus sp. GP183 (assembly GCF_900104695.1). NCBI lineage: Bacteria > Bacillati > Bacillota > Bacilli > Caryophanales > Paenibacillaceae > Paenibacillus > Paenibacillus sp. GP183. The sequence continues at coordinate 3,925,288 of NZ_FNSW01000001.1, read as the reverse complement.
GCTCTAATTCTTTTGTAATTGTTGCTTTCATCTTAGTCCCACAGTTCTCACTACAAATTGCAAAGATCCCATCCTGTCCATTTCTTTTTGCTTCTGAATCTTCGGCCACAACTATTAAAGGAACACTTGTATTTCTAGTTTTTAAATGTAAGGATATTATCTTTCCATCTTTCTCGTCAAAATCAACCCCCGAAGCAAACTTGACATTTAAACCGTAGCAGGGTTTATCTTCTTTGATTTTTTTCATACACCATGAGCATCTTAGCATCACTAATGCCTCCTAAATTCTTTAAATACATTTCATGCTTTTATTACTATAGTACACGATAGTTCAACAACATTTTGATGTAAAGATCTCTTTTATCAATGGAAAATTTAGTTTTACTTAAGTCAGGGCTTCCATGCAACCAAGTCGCGGGCTGTATTTTCATTATCCTTTGTATGCTTTCTCTAACTCCGCAAGATCAAATTTCTTCATTTTAAGAAATGCCTTAGTTACGCGCGCAATTTGCTCCGGTGTACCCTTGCTCATAGTCTCGTTCATCTCTCTCGGTACAATTTGCCAGGACAGTCCATACTTATCTTTCAGCCAGCCGCATTGCTCGGCATCAGGAACCGCAGTGAGCTTATCCCAGTAGTAATCAATCTCTTTTTGTTTGTCGCAATATACCATAAATGAGATTGCCTCGTTGAAACTGAATTTATGCTCTCTCGCGCTGTCCATTGCAGCAAACCACTGATTCTCAAGCATGAAATCAGAAAACATGATTGTTCCTTCTTTGTCAGGTTCCATGCCTTGAGGGTAGCGGGCAATAAGGCCCTGCTTTGAGTTCTTAAATACGGATAAATAAAAATTAATCGCCTCTTCCGCTTTGCCGCATTTATCACCGACAAACATTAGCGACGGCACTATCGTAGGCCGCTCTTCACCTTCTGTATTGGTAAAGATTAACTGCCACGACAAACCATACTTATCCTGAATCCAGCCATACCTTTCACTGAACGGATACTTATCAAGTGGCATTAACGCTGTGCCACCTTCGGACAATTTGTTCCAAACCTCATTTATTTTTTCTCTCGCGTCTTTTTCTCGCGATGGGTCAAAATTAACTATGAAAGACACCGACGGATTGAACTTAAACAAAGGCCCTGCGCTGATTGCCATGAACTTCTGCCCCCACAACTCAAAAGAGACTACATCGGAGTCACCTGATGGTGTGTCGTGGAGTGTTGTTATATTCGTAATTTTTGAGTCCGGGAATATGGAAGCATAAAACTCTGCAGCTTCATTCGCCTCCTTGTCATACCATAAATGCGGAACGATGTTTTGATTTGTCTTTGTCATAATTATTCCTCCAATTTTCTGATAATTTTTTATTTATTTTAACATATTCATTCTGCTTTAATTTCTTATAGATTGCTGAATGCATCTGATCTCTTTATTGAAGTATTCTGCCCGTTGATATGAAAAACACACCGCAATTGCGGTCTGCCTTTACTTTAATGTTTACGAGTGAGACTTTCCGTAAGCGTAAGATCAAGCAATCGCGTTGGCGGCGCTTTGCACCACTATGGACCGCCTTATGGCGGGCGGCCTTGCTTCAACTTAGGTACTTTTTGTTCATGCTTTAATGTAACAGGGCTACCCATTCGTTCGGTAGCCCTGCGTTATTTTTATTGAACATTTCCGTTAGTTCAGCAAATCTTTAATTTTAACTAGATTGTCTGTGTTCATTGATACTATTATTTATTTTTTTTCGGTCAATTTGTAATACTTTTGACATATCTTTATTGTATTTCATCAAAACATTTGTCGATAATCGAGAAGAAAAAAAGCCGCGGCATTAACCGCGACTCATCTTTGGATTACCGCGGATTTACAACGTTAAGGGGATTTGGACACAAAAACAGCCGGTTTTCACCACGATAAGGATAACCGGCTTTATTGCTATCCGTGGTTCACAGGTTTCGGGCTGCCGCAGCACCGTTACTGTACAATCGTTTCCGTTAGCTTAATCGTATGTTCTTGTCCTTTTCGGTTAACGATACATGTTCTTGTCCTCCAACAGTTGCGGATCGAGGGTCAAATAGCCCGCAGGTGAATAGGTGTTTTCCTATCGCTGAATAGGCTAAACGGTTTTATTCTCCTCCTCTATAGCGATAACTTCCCTTGCTGCTTCTATGAAAGATAATATGATTGGTGAAAGCCACTTGTCTTTATGCCATAACATCTGTGTATACACGTGCAAGTCCGGAATTTGCCATGGAAGAGCAACAAGTTCGCCCCGTTCAACTTCGGCTCCGCATTCATATCGAGGGCCACGATTCAATTGAAGCTGAATCGATCGTGATCGCGACCGGCGCTTCCTTCAAAACGCTGGGCATTCCCGGCGAAGAAGCAAACTTCGGGCGCGGCGTAAGCACTTGCGCCACTTGCAGCAGCTATTACGCGACCGATAAAAAAGTCATCGTCGTCGTCGGCGGCGATTCCGCGCTCGAAGATGCGCTGTATTTGACCCGTTACGCCACCGAGGTGACGATTGTTCATCGCCGAAGCGAGCTTCGGGCTTCCAAAGGCATGCAAGACCGCGCCCAGCAATCCGGCAAAATCAAATGGATGCTGGACGCGACGCCGCTTGAAGTATTGAACGACGAGGGGCGCGTCGCGGGCCTGAAGGTGCAAAACCACCGTACAGGCGCGGAAGAAACGATTCCGGCGGAACGTATATACGTCGTGATCGGAAGCACGCCGAACACGGCGTTCCTCGAAGGGCAGCTTCCCGTCAGCAAGCGAGGCCATTTGCTGGTCAAGCCCGGCACGACGGAAACGGAAATCGACGGCATCTTCGCCTGCGGCGACGTGCAGGACGCCCGCTACGGCCAAATTGCCAGCGCCGTAGGCTCCGGTTGCATGGCCGCGAGCGACGTCGAACGGTATTTAAACGGCATCGACGGCTGACGATTGATGCGATCCCACCTTTGACCGGATGGTCAGGGTGGGATTTTTTTATGCGGGCTCAGTTTGATCGATTTCTTTCAGCGGTCTTTTTTTTTCGAGTGATACATAAACCGGCCCTTCCTTTCCGCTTGATTCCTCGGTCCGGATAAAATATGCCCCGAACGATGACGTTCGAGGTATATTGGCGTTCCTTACCGCTTCACGACGTTTTCAGCTTGCGGCCCGCGGTTTCCTTGTACGATGTTGGACTCAACGCGCCCGCATGATGCAAGCCAACGAAAAGCCCGCACGAGGGGTGCTGTTAATATTTGCATAACGCGCTTCTGTCTTGGAAAGCTTATCAATATCTACAGTCTATTCGCCCATTCAAAAAAACAAACCGCCGCAAAAGTAGGGGGATTTACGCATGATTTTCACCCGCAAAGCATTTGCGCTCACGTTGACGATCGCGATTAGCTTCGGTGCGGCGTCTTCAGCCGCCGCCTATCCGAAAAAAGCGCCGATCCAAGCCCCGGCGCTGCCGGGCGCGCAGCCCATCTCGGATAACGACCGCGTGTACACCGCCGACCAAGACTCCAACACGGTCACCGTCGTAAATCCGAAAACGAACACGGTGCTCGGCACGATTCCGCTCGGCAGCGTTCGTATGGACACGACCATGGATGTTCTGGGCGCGATGTATCACGGCGAAATCAACGTTCACGGCCTCGGGTTTTCCCGCGACGGACGCTACCTCTGCGTCATCAACGTGACAACCAACTCCGTGTACGTTTTCGATACCGCCACGAACAAAATTTTGAGCACCGTTTACTTGGGGAGAGCGCCGCATGAAGGCTTTTTCTCCCCCGACGGACGCGAACTGTGGGTTGCGGAACGCGGCATGGACACCATTGCAATCGTCGATTGGCGTCAAAATCGCGTCGTCGATCACATCGTATCGGAGGACGGGCCTTCGAAAATCTTGTTCAGCCCGGATGGCAAGCTAGCCTATGTCAACCACTTGCGCGCCGACGCGCTCGACGTCGTCGACGTGGCCAAACGCCGGATCATTCAGCACGTCGCGATTCCGACCGACGCCGGCGGATCCTCGGACATGGCCGTTTCCCCGGACGGCAAGGAAATTTGGCTCGGCATGCCGATCAACGGCAAAACGACTACGGTCGTAAACGCCAAAACGTTCAAAGTCGAAGCCGTAATGGACACGGGGCCGCGAACCAATCATCCGAACTTCGTCACGGTTAACGGCATTAATTATGCGTACGTTACGGTCGGCGACTTGAACCAGACGCTCGTTTACCGTCGTTCGCCAAACGGCGGCCCGCCGACGCTCGTGACGCGCATCAACAACTCCGGCGGGGGTCCGCATGGCATTTGGCCGAGTCCGGACAACACCCGCATTTACGTCGCATTGCAATATGCCGACGCGATGGACGTCATCGACACGAAAACGATGAAAGTCATCCATACGTTGCCGATCGGGCAATCCCCGATGGCGCTCGTCTACGTCGCCCGCCCCGATCCCGGCAGCAGCACGGGGCTCAGCTCGCAAGGCCTGAATCAGAAAAACGTGTACCTCACCCTTGACGTGCAGGGCACGACGGGAGCCGGACATGCCCAGGTACGCGCAATGCCGGGCATCGACGAAATCATCGTCGACGTTCGGGGCTTGCCCGCGAACTCCAAATTTACCGCGTACGCCACGAACGGCCAGCAAACGGTCGCGCTGCTGACGTCCACGAGCAACGCCATGGGCGCCATGGCCGAAACGATGGCCTTCGTCCACTTTTTCGCCAACAACTTTAACAAGATCATCATCAAACCGGCCGCGTCTTAACGGAACGGTGGGACGGTTATTGGGAAAATAAAAAAAGCTCATCCGCCGCGAGGATGGGCTTTTTCGTTGTCTTATTCAAATGATTCTTTGATCGTTCTCCAAGGCGATTTTTCTTTAACCAAAATGAAAACCACATGGAGTTGTTACACTCGCATGTGGTCAGTTTCAAAGTAAACGTCAATAGCCCCAGGCCTATCATTGTACTGGGGCTGTTATAGACTTATCACGAAGTAAAGACACGGCACATCAGTGGAATAGACGATGACCAAGGCAAAAACGGCTCCAGCGACTTCGGATCACGGGGATCCTCGAGCTGCGGCAATTTCTCGAAAAGATGCATGAGGTACTTAAACGGATGCAGTCCATTTTCCTTCGCCGTCTCGATGATACTGTAGATCGCTGCACTGGCCTTCGCGCCTCTTGGCGTGTTAGCAAACAGCCAGTTTTTTCTCCCAATGACAAACGGCTTGATCGACCTCTCGCTGCGATTGTTATCGATCTCAAGCCTTCCATCCTTCAGAAAAGCGGTGAGCTTCTCCCACTGATTCAAACTGTAGGCGATCGCTTGTCCAACTAAACTTTTCGGCAGCGTTCGCGATCGCTGCTGATGGAGCCATTTCGAATAAGCCTCCAATACCGGAAGGCTTCGTTCTTGCCTTACGGCATGCCGTTCTTCCGGCGTGGCATCCTTCAAGTCGCGTTCAATGGCGAAGAGCGCATTGCAATACGTCAGCCCCTGACCCGCCGCCGTGTCCGATTGCCCCTTCTTCTCCGGCGACGCTTTTAACGCTTCGTCATATTTGCGCCGGGCATGTGCCCAGCATCCGACTAGTGTAACACCAGCGACTTTGTGGTAGCCTGGATAGCCGTCCACATGCAGATACCCCATAGCCATCAAGCTAAGAAATTAATACACCCCCAAAACGAAAAAAAGCTATTCTTTTTGTAAATAAAGGATGGCTTTTTTTTCGTTTTGGGGGTATTCGAAAATTTTAACTTGATGGGCATGGGGTACCGCCAACAAATTAACGTTATCTAAACGAGCGTGTGAAAACCCATTGAAATATAATGATCTGCACATTGTTTACATGTATTCAATGTATTCTTGAGGGAGCATCACAAAAAGCAGTCCAAAACTGGAACAATACAGTCTTGGCCTGCTTATTTCTGTTATTCAACTATCGTTCTCCGTTAGCTTAATTATCGTTTAGATAAAGAAAAATCGGCGCACTGATCCAGTATCAGAACGTCCCTTACCTCATTATTTTTTTAATGATTTCAATTCTTGTTTTAATTCTACAAGTTCGTTCTTTAACTCTTGTAAATGAGTGTTAAGATTGGAATCATTAATTGCACTACGGATGATCCAGAACAAAATAAGTGAACCAATTATAAAACCAAATACACAAATTAGAATACCAAACATTTTATCCCCCCTAATTACAGAAGTCCTTTATTGAGCTATTGTTTTCCGTTAATCGATTTTGCCAACCCCCAAATTGTCAATTGGTTATTTATATTCCTGAAATAGTCGAAATTTCCCTTTTATCTTTTTCGATAAAATGTACGAAAAACAACAATGTATAATAGCCTACAATATAACAATCGTATCCATTTTTTTGGAGAATACTGTCTGTGGATTTGCAATTACATCTTTCGCATAACTGCCCGTTAGCCATACATGCAGCGCAAGCGCCGCACCACAGATGATGAAAATGTGTCGAAGAATCCGTCAATACTGCTACTATGGCTGGGAGAGGAAGGTCGATCCGCTATGGTGCCTTAGAGCCCATCCGTTAGTCTGACTCCAACGACCACGTGCATCACAGATTGTCGCTCCCTTTTGGGAAGCACTCATGGGAGATTAATCCTACTCTGATTGTTGCACCAGCCTCTACTCTGATTTAGCCATAGAGAGGATGTTCTTAAGATGGAAGTTGTCATTGAACGAGCATGCGGTATGGATATTCATAAGGATAACATTACGGCATGTATTCTAACGTCTGAGGGAAAGGAGATTCAAACGTTTTCAACTAAAACTGTGTTTCTATTACAATTGATTGATTGGATTAAACAACATGAATGTACTCACGTTGCTATGGAAAGCACAGGAGTATTTTGGAAGCCTATTGTTAATTTACTTGAAGCTGAAGGCATTGAATTTTTAGTGGTGAATGCTCAGCATATGAAAGCACTACCTGGACGTAAAACAGATGTCAAGGATTCGGAATGGATTGCCAATAGCAGCACGAAAAGGAAAAAAACGAGCGGCAATAAATGTGGCCCATGCTATGTTAAGAATTGCCTTCTATCTCTTAACTCGTAAGGAAATGTATGTAGACTTAGGTGAAAATTACTTTGACAAACAGAAGCAACAATCTATTGTAAAGTACGCAGTTCGACGGTTAGAAAACTTAGGTTATACCGTGACAATTACAGAAGCCTCCTAAGATACCAATATTCTTTATTCTCGGGCGCTGCACCCTTTTAAAAAATGAATGAGCTGCGTCTTATTTACTATTGTCTTTTTCAGTGACTGCAGATTTAATTTTCATGGGAGCGCAGCGAAGGCTGCCGATCAGCTTCGCGGCAGCCTACCTGTGGTTCATTGAGCTATAGTTATTCGTTATTGGAGCAGTTTACCTCAGTTTGGAACCCACAAAGCACTTGAACCCTTTTTATTAGTAGCCCAAACAATCAGAAAAAACCCACCCCACCTCTAATCAATTCGTCCAATAATTCAAATTGAAATCGCCGTCGATCATTTCAATTCGAACTGTATGATATGTTCCGTTTGGAAAACTGAATGTGCCAGCGTTAACCGTTTGGTAAGTCTGCCAGCCACCTGTGTTAGGCAGCGTGACTGTCGGGCCAGCTGCACCGTCGATAACAAATCGCATCCGCTTCCCACTGTTGGGTGTCGCCACTCGCACCTTCATCGTTACAGTGCCCTGCAGCGGTATTTCTTGCCATTCCAGCCACTCTCCCGCGACGATCTGGCCGACGTTCCATCCTCCGCCCGTATCCCCTCGCTTGTCTTGATCGATTGCACATTCTCCAACAAAACGATGTGGGATGGGATGCGAGGAAGAAAAATAAGGGGCTGCCCTAATGCAGCAAGGGAGCCTTGTGAGAGTTTCATTTACTTGCCCTTGTGCTCCTGCATTTTCAGTAGCACGGTTACTGCCTCTGCTCTTGTCGTTTGATCGCCAGAAGCAAATTGGTTCGCGCCTTTGCCATCGATAATGCCCTGCTTTTTCATGGCTGCCACTGCGCCTTTCGCCCAGTCCGGAATGTCCTTATCGTCCGCAAAGCCCGTTGCCGAAGCCGCTGCGCTAGATTGGCCCAAGGCCCTCGCGATCATCACAGCCATTTCCGGGCGTGTGATTTCGGTATCCGGACGGAACGTGCCGTCCTCATAGCCACTTATAATACCTGCATACACGGCCTGCGCGACCGATTTCTGCGCCCAGGAGCCGATTTTCGCCTTATCAGTGAACGTCCGTGCCGCGCCATCTCCATGCGGTCCAAGCGCATTCATCAGCATGACTGCAAATTCTGCCCGGTTTACGGTTTGATCCGGCTTGAACGTGCCGTCCGGATAGCCGCTGACGATTTCGGTGCTTACCGCTTGATTGATATTCGCTTCCGCCCAGTGTCCAGAAATATCACTGATGGCATAGTTTGTCAGGTTATACTGCCACAAGGCCGTATTCTTCCAGTCGATCCCCACCGCATCCGCAATCGACGACCTGACGGACAATCGCGGTTCCGCTCCGCTGTTTAAGAGCGCCTTTGTCTTACCTAAGCTGGAGCTCTCCAGACTGAGTGAGCCTTTATCCAACACAGCAAAGCCTTCCAGCCCCGGGTTACGGAAATGAGCAAGCCGGAAGTTGATCTTGCCGTTCTGCAGGTCTACACCGTAAGCCGGGCCTCCCCAATAGTCCGAGCTGTAAAAGGACACCTCTTCCTGAAAGTTCGGACCCGTCTTGATATATCTCGTGTCCGGCCCCCCGCCGATCGAGACGATCTGGGAATTGATGAAATCGAATCCTCCTGCTCCTGTCGCTTCGATGTCCATGGACTGCTTGGCACCGTCTACGCCGAGTCCGAGGCTGATCCCCGAGGGACCGGTTCCATTTTCCCGTTCAAACACGACACCGCGTGCGGAGCCGTAATGGAAATCGTTGTAGAGAATCTCGTTCCGGACATCGCCCAGCACCAGAAAATCCAGGTTATTGTACCCGTAATCGTATACTGGCTTATTGTCCTTCTTCGGCGAGTTCGGCCAGCCCCCGAATTTCGATTCGCTGCCGTTGGCATACACAATCGGATTAAAGTGAAGATTGCTGATTATGCCGCCTGTCGAACCGCCGCCAACCTTGATCCCGTTATGAAACGCGTGTCCGGTCACGAAATCCAGATCGTGTTGGTCGGTCCGATAAGTGAACATATCGATGCCGTTGTATGCGGCGCGCATGCCGACGTTCGCGATATAAACGTCGCTGCCCTTCACTTGAATCAGGTAGGGATAAGCGGCCGGATTGGGGAGCAGGTCCGCCGCTTGCTCCGGGTAATCGAACGTTATTCCGCGAAGGCCGCTTCCGGCGGAAAGCTTCAGGAACGGACTCTCCGACGGTTTTCCTTTATCGGCATAGACTTCGATGATGCTACCGACACCGGTCGGAACCGTGCTGTTGTCAACCGCGCCTTTTAATTCGACTCCTGTCGGAACTTTGAGATGGCCGAGGACTTTATATTTGCCCGGAGGAAGGAACACGATGCCCCCGCCGTCCGAACCCGCTTGGTCGAGCGCTGCCTGCAGGGCTGCCGTATTGTCGGCGGACCCGTCGTTTTTGGCGTAAAACGGCGCTCCGGTCGCGACATACATCGCCATTCGCTGCGGTTTGTGCGTCCGTACTTTCATCTCGGGAAAGGCGGGCAGCTTTTTCGCTTGGGTCGCCGTATGATTAATAGCCGATATATAGCGGGAACTATTGTCGATTTGAACCGGTTTCTTGAACCGATTACCGGCAATAATCCCTCTCGCTTCCGGGCCCAAACGGATTTGCGGCGCCGCGTTGTCGAAATCCGAATCCAACGCGTCCAAGGTGCCGCCCTCGATATCGACCATGCCCTGCCTGATTGTGCTTTGATTGATAAAAACCTGCGACTTTGAGGACGGATCGGCCACGATCGCATGGTCCGTCGCTTGGATATCGAACGCGTCTAATTGAATCGCTCCCACGGCTCCGGGACCGACCAGAACTCCGTTTTCTGCGCCCGCAATATGAACCTGAGTGAACATGATTCCAGCGGTGCTGACCGCTTCGAAGTAGATGGCCGTCTTGCAAATATTGAAATCCAACGCGTAATTTTGGCCGTTCGGTTTCGAGCCCGGTCTGGCTATCGAAGGGGCTACGTGGAATCCCGTCATGTATCCTTCGATGGATACATAGCTCGTATACGACCAATCGTTGCGCCTCATGACGATGCCCGTGCCATGATTGAAGATCCACTGTTTGAATGCGCCGTCGGCCGCTGGGGCGCCGGGCAACCCCGAGCCTGGCCAATAGTCCGGCGAAAAGCTAATATGCTCCAGACGTCCGACATCTGCGATATTGTCGATCTCGACCCCTCGCGATAAAGGGGTTCCGTAAATCTCGTTCAGGACCGGGCTCGACCCGCCGTTCACTCGGGAAATCATGATTCCGGTATACGAGTTGACGAACGTAATGTTCTTCGCATTGCAAAAATCGTTGCCGAAATAATGGGGTCTGCCGAACATGATTGTCGGTGGATACGGAGTGATTTGATCCGGCAACTGCTCGGGATACCAGAAAGCGAGATCGCGGACAGCCGATGAAGGCTCCATCGTAATGAATGGCGTACCTTCCTCATCGCCCCTGCCGGCGTATGCCATCAAGATGGTGCCTTTTACGGCTTCCCCCTTGACCGGCTTGCTCCACTCGCCGCGCAGCGTGACTCCCTTCGGAATGAGCAGCGTTCCATGGATGGCGTAGCGCCCTTCCGGCACGAACAGCGTTCCGCCCCCCAAACGGCCCAGCGCATCCAGCAGCTTTTGAAAAATGCTGGTGACGTCGGTGACGCCGTCGCCGGATGCCCCGAAATCCTTCACGGAATAAGCGGCGACGAACGTATCGGCTGTCGGGTAGGCAGGCTCGATCAGCCGCCAGTTTGGCGCAGGGTCCGCTCCGGAAGCTTTGGCCGGAAGGACGAACCCAGCACTCGCCGGAGCGGCCAGAAGGACAAGCAAAATCAGCCTTACGAGCGCGCTCCGGATCATAAATATACCTCTACCGTTTTGATTTCAAATGCCCCTTCAATACGGAACGCTTCACGGATAGCCCCTCGGTGGAGTTCTTCTAGCGAAAAATAAAACGCAACTATGTGAACAGATGATTTTCCTTTCAATGAGCTCGCTCCTTTGTCATGGTAGAAGTATTGTTCAAATGTGAAACATTAGTTGTCGTTGTTGCCTTTAATGTTGATACTGCCGTTGTTTTGAGCAACGAAAGCTGGTACACAAAGAGTGCTGCTGCGGTTGCCAATAGCTTTTCATGATTTCATCATCCTTTTTTAAATTAGAATTTTTTTCTTGCACTATTTATTTCGACAAAACTAATTTGATATTTAAGGGTAGTTCCATTCTAGTAATTTTTTATTTTTTCGGGGGCGTTTGACATACATTTGTCATAAAATAAGAATATAATATCATCCCTCGCCGCCACGGCAAAGAAAACATCCTGCCCGTTAGGTGTGCAAAGGCAGCCACTTGATCCCGCGGCTGCCTCTTGATTTAGTTATTGAACTCCCTCGTTTCCGTTAGTTCAACGAAAAGTCGCAAATTTAGTAAATATCATATTTCATCTTCTTGAACGAACCCAAGATGCTATTGTAGTGCAATACCTGTAAACAAAACAAAAAAACGTTCGAGAGGATAAATCCATCGAACGCTTTTTTTCGTCTGGCTTATTCAAAATGTTCAAGAACAATTTTTCCAATTGTTTTTCCGGATTCTATTTTAGCATGGGCATGTTTAAAATTTGTCGCATTAATCGGAGATATTCTCTCAGTGACATCAGTACGAATTTTCCCTTCATCTACAAGTTCGGCTAACCGGTTCAGCAACCAATGTTGTTTATTATATTATATGGTCAGATTGGTAGCCCAAACTGCAGCATAGATGACCTAAAGCTTATGCTTTTTTCAAACCGTTATTCCAACATGGATAATACGGTTTTTGAAATTTTACAAACGACGCTATAAGCGGGGTTGAACGTATTGGCCACCTCGTATTCGACGGCCTGACCCATAAGCAGGCTCGCTTCCGTAGCCGATAAGCCGTAATCTTCCTTAAGCAATGTCAGCATTTCTGTCGTTGCATGCTGCAGCGCTTGATCCAACGGCCTGGCGTTGCCGATGCAAAACAAATGCGTCTTGGATTCACCTCTCGGCCAACCGATCGTTTTCCCTTTCAGAACCCGAGCGGTGAAACGAACATCCAACGAAATTTCCACACCGGTACCCACAATTTCTCCATCACCTTGAGCAGCGTGCCCATCACCGAGATGGAAGAGCGCTCCTTCTGAAAAAACCGGAAAATAGACGGTAACGCCGGATACAAGTCCTTTATAATCCATATTCCCGCCGTATTCTCCACTGGTACCCGTTGAAATGATCTGTCCCTTTGGAGGCGCCACACCAAAGGAGCCCAGAAACGGACGTACTTGCAGCTTTAATTTGGCCAGACCGGGTGTGGGCTTTTCCAGAATAATCGAATCTTGCTGAGCATTCACAGACCACCGTGTCAACTCATATGGTGGCAAATCTACTGCAACCTGCGGATCGACGACATTTGGCGCCAGTATATTGCGCGTCCACCCCCAATCACGGTTGGGCTTTATCGACTCGAGCTGTATAGCAAGGGTATCACCAGGCTGCGCACCTTCCACATAGAATGGCCCCGTCATCGGATTGCCGCGCGTGGCTACGCTTTCCCCCCTGTGATCCCAGCCTCTGGCATCCACGGTGGTTGTCACGACAGTATCGCCGTCGGCAATTTTGAGTACAGGTTGATGCTCCCCCATTGTGTTGTGGTAATGCTCGGGTTGAAAATGGTGACTCGCCATTGTTTAGCCTCCTATTATAATTAAATAATTAAAACCACTTCATAACGTATAAAGATATTATGGTCTTGAGTCACCCCTAATTCTTGCTCAAGTCAACTGCGCGAATCAACCCGTCGGATATATATTTGAAACCTTGTATAGATTTAGAATATCCTATTGTATTATTAGGGTGATATAGAAACACAAATGGCAGCTCTTCATTGATGATTTTCATGGCTTTGTCGTAAATCAACTTTCGCTTTCCTTCATCCACTACTAATCGCGCCTCATCCAGAAGTTTGTCAACTTCTTGGTTACTGTAAGTGGAACGATTTAATACCCCCCCAGTTCTAAAGAAATCATATATATTTTGGTCCGGGTCTGACCGTCCGCTCCATACTGAAATGATCGCCTCAAAATTTCTATTATTAAGATTATCATTATTTGCGGCGGAATCCGTTGATTCTAGATTTACTATTATACCGGCGGGTTTCAGCATACTCTGAATCATTTGCCCAAGCTGCTGATTCATAGGAGTTTGGACATACTTCATTGTGAATGTGAATCCACCTGGCACTCCTGCCGTTTTCAGCAGTTCTTTTGCTTTTTCCAGATTTGGCTGTAAAGCTTTATCGCTGTCTCCATAAGCAAAATGGGAGGGGACAAAAGGTGAATGCGCAGGAATACCGGTGCCATTCAGCACCACATCGACTATTGCATTCCGATCAATCAATAGGTCTACGGCTTGACGCAATTCCACCTTATTAAAGGGTGGTTTAGTCGTATTCACTTCAAATCCGACAAATCCTTGACCCGCTACATTAATTACTTGAAATTTAGGATCGTTTTTCATATTTGCAATTTCCTTAGTAGGAAACACGGTAATCATATCGACTGCCCCGCTCTTTAGATTGACTAATGCAATATTGGGATCCGGAAAAATCTTATAGACAACTTGATCGAGCTTTGGAAAACCTTTTTTCCAGTAATTTGGGTTTTTATCCAATACAAATGTAGAACCGCGGGTGGATTCTTTAAACATAAACGGTCCTGTACCTACTGGGTGGGTTGCAAAATCTTTTCCATATTTTTTAACGGCATCTGGAGATACGATCATACCGGAACGATCAGTTAAACTGGAAAGAAACGCTGAAAACGGCTGTTTGAGTTCTATTTGCACCGTATTGGGATCAACAACGGTTACTTTGCTGACAACGGCCATCTCGCTCTTCCGTCCTGAAGATTTTTCCATGTTACGTTCAAAGGTAAACTTGACAGCCTCGGCATTAAAATCGGTTCCATCGTGAAATTTGACACCTTGCCGCAAATTAAATGTATAGGTTTTATTATCATCGGAGATACTCCACTTCTCTACCAGCATCGGAACAATTTTCCCTGAAGCATCTCTATCTACCAATTTATCGTAAATATTTTGATAGGGTTGTCTATCGAAAAATGCGGTTGAAAAACTAGGATCAAATGTCGTAGGATCCGCAGATAAAGCAATGTTTAATGTTCCTCCAGCCTTAGGTGTGCTGCCGGCAGTTGCCGCCGGCTGTTGACTGCTGTTTTGAGTGCTGTTTGAGTTTGTACATCCTGCTAACGCTAATAAAATAGAGATTAGTACAGTTAAATAGATTGTCCATTTTGATGTTTTTAACATTTTAAACCTCCACTAATAATTTTCTTCGATCTCTTTCCCAGTCATACGATGCAAAGCGTATTTTCTTTTCATCTATAGTATCCTCCTCGTTTATCATAAACCTGAATTTCGAATGCCCATTAACACGGGCAGACTTTAGTAGAGCGATCCAGTAAATATTGATAACAAATGGGTGAACATCCAAATAAAGGGGTATTTCAAAATCAAGTTACACCTATACTGATATTAAGTTATTAAGGTCAGACCACTTCAATTAATATTTAAATAACTATTAAATTATGAAAGATTGGTATATACAGTTATTTTAAATCACCCAAAGTTCAACTGTCAATAATTTTGACATTTAAATGTAATATTATATTACATTTAAATAAAATTCGTTACATAAATAATATTCATTAATGTTATTAAATATGACTAAATATGTAAGGAACACCTATTGATCCACAAATCAATATTGTTACCGTCAGTGTTAACGTTTGCTGAAGTTAGAGGATAGCTATAAGTTTCTCGAAGAATATGCAGATCCAAGTTATGATTTAATTTGGGTTATCAGCCACGGAATGTTTAATTATGATGATGCGCCAAATTCAAAGATAGTTTTAGATGATTACTATGAAACTTCACTAAAAACTTTAATCGAGAAGATTCCACCATTGGACAAAAGGCGATTATTAGTGCTCAACGCTTGCCAAAGCGGTTGCTCCCCCGTTAGGTATGATGGGATGGGCTTTATAGGATTTGGTCCAACTCTTGCAAATCAAAATCAGTCAGTAATAGGGAATTTGTGGAAAGTGAACAGTCTTTCAGCTTCTATTTATGGTTCCCTTTTATTAACTTATTTAGTCGAGGGAGAGGAGTGGAGCACAGCTGTAAACAAAGCAAAACATGATTTTCAGAAGGGAGATGATTATGTCATCGATCTTTTGTCAAAAAGAATTTCTCCAAAATTACAACTTTATGAACAAATAAGACGCATTGGAACAGATGATTTAAAAAAGATATATCTATGGGGTGCGTATTCCGGCTGATCCGGACGGCGATTCCGGAAGTATCCGGACACTAAACCGGAACCCCTATCTAGAGCAAAAGTATTTTTCGTAGGGGAATTCCCTACCTCATTTTCATCGTAACATGGCGCAAAAAGTTATGCCATACGTCGGACTGTAGCCAAAATGGCTACAAGACTAGTTCTAAAATGAGGGGCAAAAATACTGTTGGCTACAAAATGGCTACAATTTCGGCCATAAATGGGAAAATGTGACTTCAACCATATTCATGCCAATTAATAAGGCATATTTTTGCCTAAAACCAATGTTTCTATAAGCGATTTCATACATGTATCAAATAATAATCAACCATATTTCCGCCAAATGAACATTAATTAAGCATATCCTTGCCACAAGCGCAATTTTCCAGCTAACGGGTAACGTTAGCTCCATATAAAGAGTTGTAATCCAATACTTCACTTACTGAACTGCAACTCTTTTATTTATGCGGTTCTGTCTAAAACATATTTTTCAAACATTTAGAATGTCCAGTTTACAATAAACTTTAGGTATTATGAAATGTCTTGATGAAGAAGAACCAGTTGAATACTAAACTTAGATAGGACAAATGGACAAAACACTACTTTTCTCAAAGAAAAAGAATTTATCTGAATGTCTTAAAGGGATGATCTATTAGTCGATCTAAGCAGCTAATTAATGTATACTTAATGTAAAGGTGGTGGTGCAAGGTGAACAGAATTGGAATGAGACGTAACATTGCAAGTTCAATGTTAAAATTGCGTTTGAACGTTTATGAGGTTTCTCCAACCATACCTAGACCCAATGATAAATATCGTGATGCAGAAATAAGTAAAGCTATCTCTGAATGGAAAGCTCAACATATTAGTGTTAATTACCACTCATAAAGTTTTTTTTATTAAAACTGTCCGCCCAAATTTACTCCACTAAACTGCCCGGTAGTTGAGTAAACAGGACAAATGTACAAAATCTTTTGTGAACATGGCGTCTTTATCCATAAAAAAGAAGACTCCGAGCCGAGCGTGCGGGAATAGAGGAACCATAAAAGCCTTTCCTCTAAATCTTACTCCTCTGCACGCATATTCCACGAATACCCTGGAAGTTTACCATCCCATGGCTCTACGGGTCTAAGCCCTTACATCCATCGTCATACCTATCCAAGGTGTGGAGACCGATTGCGTTTAGCGGACGGGTCTAAGCCCTTTTCGGGCAGGTTCTCCGTGCTTTCTTTTTAAAATCCTGCGAATGAGTCAATCTACGTGTTATTCAAGTTTTATGCAGCTTGTTTAAAAATGAAACTTGCCTTCTCAGGCCCCCCTTACACCGGTAAGGCACCCGTCTCATGTCATGGCATCCTTCGCATACCAGCAGTTTGAACCCATTCCGTGGATCCCCACACTTTCGGAACTTCTCCACTTCACGCACCACGACTGGTCGAATCTTTTTGCCATGTTTGCTTATGAAGGCATCCCAGTGCCCATTTTTGTCGAATAGAATCTGCTTCAGGATATTTGTCTCCATATTATTCTATTAACCAAAAATGCAAAGAGGTCCACATTCGGGACCTAAAAATTTATACTTTCTTATCTTTTAAAAAAGGCACTGACCTAAATTGGTCAGTGTCTTTACTGTATGAAGGCGAGGGAAGTCGAACTCCTGAAATCAATATTTTTAATTTGTCTCCTCATGCATTATATAATACCTATTTGCCCTTATCCCACAAGCCTTTGTATGTTTTCATTATATCTTGCATTAGTTGAATATATGTTCGTTTTATTGTGTTTGTCTACAATATGTCTATAGAATTCGGACAGGAATTTGTGCAGTTCTAAATAAAAACAATGTTCTAATACCACGGATTTCAACCAATTTTTTTGATAATAATTAAATTTTTCGAAGAACCTGACTCATGGCATCTACTTTCTTTGATTGGCCAATATAGTTGGAATATAAACCTTTATTTTCCTTGTTAACCCTGTCAATAAGTACCCGTTCTAATGAAACTGGCACTCGACTTTACATATGAAGAAGGACGGGACAATATACAAGTGAATATAAATAATTAAATAGAAGAACGAGTAAATGAGAACTCGTCCTTCTATTTAATTATTTCAGAAAGTATTATTGTTCTTCCAACATTTTCAAAACATTTACAGTTGGTAGAATTAAATTTGGCATTCCTGACATAGAAGTTACGAAACTTATGTATGCACGTAGATATGGAAATAAGATTGCTGTACCATTTACTTTACATAAATTAGCGAATTCCACATCAACTTCACCGTTTAATGAAAACTTTCCTACTATCTCAATATATAAATTAAATGGATAATTTTTTTCTTTAAATCCATTAAATACTTCACATATTAAAATAATAAGTGCTCTATCATTTTCTTCATTTACTTGAAAGTCTGTATTAAGTTTAAAATCAAGATTTATGTTATCTGTCTGCATAAAATCTTGATTTACTTCAAAATTTGATTTATTGATAATATACTCATCAAAAGTAAAACTACTAGGTACAATCTCTTTTTCCATTGTCACGCTCCGATTTGATACTCAAAAAAATTAGAAATATTTTTATAAGTATTATCTTGCTTTGAGATATTATTATTATTGTAAGTCATATTGCTAAAAGTAATATTTTTTTGAAACACTTGTAATCCAATTTTAGTTTTAACTTCATTAGCAATAACTTCACCACTGATATTATAATTAAAATCGTGAATATGGTCATTGTAAGGCAATTCATTCCTGACTTCGTGCATAAACTCCAGACAACCTGTTTCCTCTAAGTCCTTCATGAGTTGTTCTTTGGTTGCTGTCTCGAAATATGCATCTAACTGTTCCATCAGCACCTTTTCATCCCACATAATAATCACCTTTTTATTTAGATTTAAGATACAACAGAAATAGGGGGTTTAACTATGCATTCCTTTTCTCTAACACATAATACTATGGCATTATCCATTCTAGACCTAATTTTAAGTTCGTAATCAATATCTTCAACATAATATTCCCATTTTCTAATTACGTGAATGGGTGTAAGAGGAAATATCCTATCCCACATGTTAAAAAAGACGCCATCAATGTAACCATCATTCGGTGTCCAATTTGCTAGTTCAAGAATTTGCTTAATTGATATTCTTTTCAAATTATTTATCCTAATTTTGTGTTCATTTTTTTCTAAATCAACTAAATAGGGATCATCCACTTTAATTTTGTTACTTATTATTTTAGGTCGTTTTTTTCTTCTCCCCCACGTCTTTGCGTGTTGTAATCCATCTGGTTCTTCCTCAAAGTAATATGTACCATTTCCTAACCAGTGTGAGTGACCTTCACTGGTATTATAAATGCCGTTTTTTACTGCACTTGAGATTACATTAGCCTCATTACAATGATACCCAATAAACTCTCTCATAAAACACCTTCAGTAATTTTAATGTTTCAAGTGGTGTGTTTTTCCAATTTACTTTCTCTACTATACACTTAAATTTCCCTACAATCAATAACTAGTAATCTATCTTCCTGTTATACCTACCATAGTTGATAAATTGAAGTTACATAAATTTCAACCTTAATTTTCATGGTACGTACAAATAAGTCAGAAGAAATTGGTATGGAAAAAATGTGGTAAAAACCGACACTACAATAAAAATAAATCATTCGGTACTGGGTTGGGTCTGATTAATGAATGATAAACCTTGTAAGCTCGTGCAAAGTGTTCTAATAAGTGCCACTCAGCTCTCTGATTATCATCTTCGGTGGGCTTGGAGTAGCGGAGTATCATCTCTGCCGAACTATGACTCGGGCTTCTTCTTTTATTTTCTTTCTTTATTGTAACAGATTTTCCAAATCCCCAATTTACATTAATAAAACTCTGTAACACGTCTTTAGCACGCTAATATTATAGCTAAAGGAAATGTAGAAACAAAAAATAATTTGACAGAGGGGTTAGCTGCTATTCTTGTAACCTTTGGCATTTTGAGGATTATCTAAATAATTCAACTAATTTACCCGCCAAACAGATAAGTGTGTTGATTTTAAACATGATAGTAATTGGCATGCTAAAATGGCATATATTCGGCAGTAGTAATCTAATCTATTACTATTTTTTAAGTAGTTTTCCTACCCATCTTATATTATTGGGTGATTTTAGTAAACAGAATTTTCTTTCTTCAATCTATATGTCTACGTCCACCGTGCGAGGTAATGTGCATCCTCATTGTAGACAATCGGTCTACAATTTTATAAAAAAGGCGAGAATAAAATTGTGTATGTCTACATTTTGTCTACAATTTAGGACTATAAAAGCAAAAAATGTGACATCAGCCATATATTTGCCGTAGAATCAGTAATAATTTTGCCGTGAATAAAGCAATATACAAGAGTTTTAGACGCGATATCGAGGAGCAATCAGTCATATTGTTGCCGTATGTAAAAGTGGTCCACCGACCTTTAGCTAATACTAGGTGTTCAAGGCAGTGTGTACACATCCCGGGCGTACCATGATGCTGTAAAACGAAAGGCATTACCATGAGCCTGTCCCGTAAGGGTACGCCCTCTGATAGTGCCCCAAACGAATCGTGTTATTCCACGCTGAAGTTTGATACGTTCTTTCTCGAAGGATTTATTTATCTGTACAACGACGGCAATCGTTGTTTAGATCGTTCGAGACTACATTCACTACTATAACTAATTTCGCATTCAATTCCGACGACAGGTTGCTTAGACTTGAAAGGTGTTTTCATCCCTGTCTCACTACGGGGGTCAAATCCAAATAAATTTATGTCAGTTTATATTAAATTTAGTTCTTGTTTCACTTTTTCTACTATATGTTTGACCTCTTCGTGATAATATGGACCTTGTAATTTTTTTTGTATGTACCGATCACCTGGAATTTGCCCATCTTTTTTCCACTTCGTCTCAATGATCATCTTCAGATCTGAATGTAATTGTGATAATCTGCGAGAACTCATTTCACTTTTATAACTCATGTACCTGTCTGAAATAATTTTGCATTCATTGCCAGCGTGTCTATATAAAAAACTTGTATGGAGCTTTAATCTTCTACCAACCTCACATACACTGGGTGGGGGAAATTCATTTTCATCAATAATTACCCGAAGTTTATTTCTTGCCGCTAGAAACGATGCCTCATCTCGTTTTTTCTTTGTAATACTTATATCTGTGGCAGAGACGTTAAAATTATCCTTGTTAAACTTATAATTATTTGCCATTAATTCTGTGACCGGTGTGTCAACGTAGTAAGCCATTTTTAATATTGCTTCCAGAGGGGTGGATGCATAACCATTTTTCCATTGACTATAAAGAATTGTGCCAAATCCCATTTTCCTTGCAGCCTCGGAAATATTGCCTTTAAAACCATCGTTCGTGATTGAGTTTATAATTTGCTCAACAGTGTCTCTATTAATAGAGAGTTTATTTTGTGTTATCTTATCCATTAAATATACAATATTGTTTACTATCCAGCGTTCCCATTCAGAGATTGGCTCGGTTTTTAAAAGCCCCCCTTCCCCCAACCATCTATAACATTTTGTGCATCGACCTACCCTGTTGTTTGATACTAAAAATGACACATCAGACTTACAGTGAATACATTGTTCATGCAAACGAATATTATGTTTTGGACAAAATGTGACATGTTTCATGGACCAAATTAAAGGCTCATAAATCGTTTTATGTTGGTTCTTCCATTCGCTTAAACATAGTGGACACCAAGCCCTAGACTTTCGAAGTAACCGCGATGCTCTAACTCCAACCCATGGAATCAATGTTAATTCGGTGAGATCTTGCTGCAAAGTAAGATTATTTAAAATCATACAATAGTCTTTGGATGCACTTCCTACGCCATTCAACTGCTTTCCTAGTTCAACGGGATTTTTCCTGCTACTGGTGAGTGGAGAAATCACATTTAATTGATTTATAAATATTAACAGTCTACCAGTAGAAACATTATGAACTGATGCCAACCTTGTTATATAGCTTGTTAAACATTCAATCAAATAACTATTCCGTCCCCTTGGTTCCAAAGAATAAAATGTACTAACTTCATCTTTATATTCGTTAAAACCAAACTCTGTTGTTATGGTATCGTACATATTACTATCCCCCATCGAGGTGTCAGCAGTTCTAAAGTATTAATAACTTCCTTTGCAACTTCACCTGCACAGTTAATTTTGAGGGCAATTTAGCTATAAACGCATTTGTATGAAAGCTGTGCAAAATTCGATGCTAAACTAATTATAAGGACTAATACTAGGACAGAAGCAAAACTGTGCTTGTACGACTCCCGTCGCTTCATTTATTGGACATCCCCGCACTTAATGAGTGTTTCACAGCTAGCCTAGAAATATAACTCGTTAAACTCTCGACCTCAAAACTATTTATGTATATTGGAGGTAATGAATATAAACAACTAACTTTATTCAAAATATCAGCTAATATTCTCTCATCATCAATAAAAACAATTTGATTGTACAACATCTCCCCTCCTTTCCAGAACACCAATCGCTCATTATTACATTTGCTGTACTCCCACAGGATCGCGTGTTGGTTTCCTTACTCCCGGTTTTTTATTTCCCCCTGTATTTGTTTCATTCTTTTTTGATTGGTTTTTATTTGATGGTATAACTCCGTGGTATAGTAAATTTCTATACTCAGCGCTTTTAATCTCATTCTCTACATCAAAGTCTTCGTTTTCACGAGCCTCTAAAAGCATTGTCATACACTGATCAGTTTGGTATGCATGTTTCTTCAAACAGTCCATAGTTAACTTTTTTTTCTTAGACTCCAATGTTTCCTTGACAGCTTTAAATAACCAATCTTTCAATGTTCCAACACACCCAATGGTTCCTTCATATAAATAATCAATATGTGATACGAGATCCGGTTCCTTTTCCAACGGAATATTACGTTGGAAAATATAAATAACGTTTTCGAAGGCCTGCATATCATTTTTATTTTCATGACGATAGCGCGGTAAATGAATGTTGAATTCCCTGCGAGAAAGTTGCCCACTCTGGTTTATGAAAGGAACTAATTCATATGTGCCTATTAGTACATGCAAAACCTTAGAAAGTGAGGCCATAGACTTCAACAAATCCATTTGACCCTCTAGTTTTTTCCCAGATGTAACTTTTGTAAAATGTTGAGCTTCATCAATTAAAAAGGCCTTAGGGGCACGGTTCTTAAGAGCATTCTCTAGAGACTTCCGAAGATCTCTGTTTTTATCATCATTTGAATACTTAATATCGTCTTCATAATAAATCTTGTATTCGATTAACGGCTCCATTAAAGCTTCCAAAGATCGAATATAAAAATCCCTAATATCAAAATTGCTATTGTCGGGGGCTACTGCCTCAACCCCTACAATCGGTATATGTCCTTTATTCGTTTGCACAAAATTTTTGATGATGTGATTTCTAACAACTTTGAAGAGGGTCGATTTACCGACCCCACTTGGACCACAAACCATGACAATTGACCGATTACCTGGATTGGTGATGGCGTCTAGCAATTTATCTCTAGCTTCACTTAAATGAGGATGATTTGTTTGATAGTTTTCAAAGTATTTTACTCGCTCCTGGATTGATGATGAAAGCAGAGCTTCTGGAAATCTTGGTACCTCAATGGAGTTTGGATTTGTAGGTGCAATTTTTTTAGTCATTATGACAACTCCCCGTATGCAATGTATGTTGGATTTTCACGCAACTTCGGCTTCGAGGGTTGCCTTATGGTAGTTCCTTTATTTGCATGGTTTTCGACCATAGAATGAGTCTCTATGTTTTGCTCTTTTGAAACTTGGCTGTTCACTGGTTCTGTTGCTGGTTTCCCGTCTAGAACCATCTGCGCTTGTCGTGATTCAAGATCTTTAAGATGCTGCATTAATGTAATTTGTTTTCCTTCGGACGAGTTAAGGAAAGCCGCAATCTTAGAAGCAGTTATACTATCACCGGCTTTCACCGTATTGCTTGTTCTTTTCTTAAGTTCTTCAGTAATAATTTGAATTTCTTTTTCAGTTCGATTAATAAATGTCATGTACTGCTCTGACCTTAACTGAGTCCATCTGCCCTTTACAAATGCGTATGCGATGCCTACATTAAATGGGTCATAACGTACTGGAACCTGAGTATTCTCCACATCTGCTTGTCTTAGAGCAGGCGAGTAGTAATAAATGTAGTTTAGCTTGATTCCTCGACCCACATAAACCTTAGCAGTTTTATTTCTTGTTGTTGGCAAAGTTAGCATCTTGAAATCTTCGTTGTACGGAATCATCGTAAATTCACGTTGTCCCGATTGAGCCATTCCATGTAAATGGGCATCCCTCGGACTTTCACCCAAAGCAATGTGATCTTTCGTATCGTAGACCTCGTATGTCCACAAGGCCATTAATTGTGTTAATTCAGATAATGTCCAAACTGATTTTCCCTTTGGATTTACATCCGGAGTGACTTGTCTAACATTTTTCATCACTTGAGTGTTACCTAATAGATTATGAATCAACATTTCATTTGTAACGCCAAAAAGTCTTTCAATAACTGAACCAAACCGTGGTTGTCCTTTACGTTCCTTTTTATTAATTTTGTATAATGCTAACAAAGTGTCAAAGTAAACACTGGCAAATTCCTTACCACCGTCAACAACGAGATTTCTTGGCAGTCGGCCATGTCTTTTTACACATTCTCTAATAACCATCATGCAAGAACGATAACTTGGAGGGTTGAATGATAAGTAAAAGGCCAGAATTCGCCTTGTGAATGCATCTACAAGAAATGTGATCCATGCCTTTCCCAATGACTTACCTGTCTTAGGACATCTTAAGTCAAGATCAAGTTCTGTATGATCAATATGTCCAATTTGAAAAGGGCGTTCTCCATGACGAGGAGTAGTCTGTTCTAACTCAAAATAAAAAGGCTTATGATTATTCGCGGCTTTAAATCCTTCCCGCTTTTTAGTCTGTTCGTATAGAGGTCTTAATTTTACATGTTCACAAAATGTTTGATAGCTTGGACAGTGAATCTTCTTCTCAGCACACTTCTCTTTAAGAGCCCTCCACACCGTTTTCATCTTTTTGTTCGTACTAGTTTCATATTCTTCTTCAATGTATACATCAATTAGAGCTTTAGTTTCTTCCGACAACCGAGGTGTTCTATTTCCTTGACTTTTGGAATCAGGTAGTAGACCAATGAACCCATTACCGTGGACCTCTTCCCCTTTCTTATAATCACTTATCCAACCACGTAATGTACGGGATGGAATACCGGAATCTTCGACGGACATTTCGCAGTTGATTAAGGGAAATACAATATTGAATCTTCTTATTGCCTTCTCCAAGTCCATTGGACCAGCAGTCGATAAAATTTCACTCAACAATTCGTCTTCTTCTTTGAAATCAGCCCTCAAGTTTTGAATGTCACCAGATTTTATTAAATCAATAAACACCTCATTAGTGAGTGGAAGTTGTTCATTGCTTTCACCGAGAAGTATTGTGGTAGTTTCCCCGTGATTTAGGATAGTCCAAGCCCGACCATCCCATTGGACTTTGTTACCTGCTTTTATATCGACCGCCCCAGTAAACTTCCCTTCTGTTTTATGACAATAGCGTAGCTTGGCATGTACGTTGGCTATAATCTCATTGGTATATACTCGAACATATTCCCACTCAGTTAATCTTTCTTGACACAAGTCAATATAAATATCATCCAACACAATTAATTTATATACTGAGTCAGATTGTCCACCAAATCGATTAATTAATTCTTTAAGTGATATTCCCTGCTTCTCGTTTACGATATCCATTATCTTTTGTCTCATGTCCTGTGGAACTTCTACATTTTCCTCTAGCAGGTAATCCTCAAGAAATTGAAGATTGCTTTGAAACACCCAATCAATTTCCTTATCAGTACGAATTCGAAAAGATAAACCGAGCTGCTCTGCGTATTCCCTTACTGGTGGCATGTCCCAAGTGCCTTGTTCTGTCAATATCGTTCGGGGTGTTCTTTCGATAATTTTTCAAACTTCTCTTCAGTTTTACATTCCTGCCAACCGACGAAATCCTCCGAGATTACGAACTGATCGGCTGTGTATAGATGGCCGCGTCGCTTCCCATTCACCAAATACCGAATTGGAAAAGTTGGCGGCTGATCATAGAACTCATAAACTTTTGGATCATGTTCTAAAAGGTAAGTGATGGGGAGCTCCAAAGTATGGCTTTCATATTGAATAGTAACTCCCATTTTTTTGCTGCTGTAAAAGCCAGACAGACTTCCTCTGGTGCTTGATACTCTTCTTGCCGGTGGAGAAGTTCTAATTTGCTGAATAACTTCAATAGCCTCTTTAGAGAGATGATGTAACTCACATATTTTCCTGAAATCATCATCATTCAACATTTCCATCACCGCCTGTTATTGGTTTAATTATCATAATTCTCCACTAATTCAAAAAATCCTACTACATCTAGATATAATTTTTCAATTATCACCTATATATTGAATACTTCCCTACACAATTTATAATGCCGACTCATCTTTTTCTCTCGTAAGATAGCTGGCCGCTGTAACTCTATCTCGATTCTACGAACAGTAGGCAATAAACCCGAACTAAATAACGAAGAAAATGCTTTTGATATTTCACCACTTAATTTAATAATCCGTAAATTCTTTTGTCCGACTTTGTAATACCTGTTCATACGCGTCTGCTGTTTACAAATTGGTCCAAAATACTTATACAATGTCTTTTTATTGACTTGCACTTCTTTAGCCATACTTGTAACGTTTATTCGCATATTTTTTCGATCCAACACCAATTGTTTAAATATCCTGCCCACTTCAGCTACCGACTTTTGTGTGAGTATGAAGTTTTCTTTTTTGATTCTTTTTGCAGATATCACATATTGACTATTACTACCTAACCTATTCCCAGAATAAAAAGAACCAAGTGAGATGTCGCATTTGTTGCATATCCTCATTACATCCTCGAGGGTCGGAAGGTTTTTTCCTGTATACCATCCCCAGAATGATGTTTTAGGAACACCTATAAACTTGGCAAACCCAGATATATTGTCATTCGTGTAAAGCTGGGCTAACTTCATTAAAGTCCATTTGACATCATCTCTTTTAAAATCTGATATCTCAGACGAAAGCAGATCTTTAATTAATCTCCCCTTACAAAGTTCCCATTCATTAGCCTTAGTCTGAATCCTTTCTTCTTCTCGACTACCAAGCCAAGAGGAGCAGTTTGAACAGTAACCGGGAGCACTTCTGCCTTCTAGAACTAAATTTGTATTTGAACAGTGTGGACATATTTCTTGAAGACTAATGTCATGCTTCATACATACACTCAAAGCTTGGAGCATCCACATTAGTGGTTCATAAACAGTAAGTTTTTGTTCTCTCATCTCTTGAAAACACAAGGGGCACCATGCCTTATTTCTTCTTAACAATCCCCGAGTAGGAATCACATTTTTATACCGTAACAAAGTAAGTTGATCTAAAATGTTGCTTAGGGTTAATTCGCGTAGCATGTCTACAAATTCAGTTGCAATTTTTGTTAATCCATTTATTAAGTGGGCTGAAGTGTAAAAGCCACTTCCGCCCTGGTTCATATATTCCTTATCTAAATACGGGAATAAGAGCCTTGAGAACAGATTTCCAGTTTTGATGCAATGCGCCTGAGATTGTCGAGCGATATAACTTGTTAGGGATTCAGCAGCCATTGTATTTAAACCCATTGGTTGCAGGCAATATAAGGTACTTATCGCCGGTAAAATAATTTCTTCCTGTCCTATCTCTAACTTAGCGTAAGGATCCATAGTTATATCCCCGTTTTAGGCGATCGAACTTACGCTTGCTTTCTTTATAGATCTCAATAAGGCTATAGTATTGCTCTAAATCAACTTGATCTAATAATGTGAATTCAATAACTTTACACACCTCGAAATTATAATTGTTTAGATATATACGTGATGAGTCACAGGGGAGGTGATTTACTGTAATAGCCCAAGGTCCATGAATCTTAGCTTTCTGAAACCATTGTTCTCGAATTGCAGTCTTTCCCGAATAAGTACGATCTTCCAAACAAATACCAACTTCTGAAACCCAAGCCGTGGCTAATTCGTAGCCATTAATCATAATTATCCCCCCAAAATAATATTTGCTATTCATATATTTTTCATTATATTTTATTTTAAAATAAATATTAATGATGAATTATTACCTTATATACCAAAATGTAATAAGTCTACAATAAAAAAATGACCTAGCCAAAGTTTAAGGCTAGGTCATCATTTAAATTTGGTGTATCCATTAAAAATAAACATAATGATAGAGATCACATGGTCACTTCCTAGTGCAATAATTCGGCAATATGGAAGGAAATCCCTCCTTCTTTTCCTATTGTAACTAAAGTGTTTCTCTCTTTATAAACATAGTCTTCGATAATCGCTATTATTAGCATTAACTTTAGCATTAAATGTTGGGAGACAATAAAGTCTTGAAGTGCAAGAAACCAGCAAACGCAAGGTTTTGCTGGTTTCTTTCATGAAAATAAAATACAAATAAAGTTTTGAAGTGGTTGTTTGGAAAAAAAGGCTGAACTACAAATAAGTTTTGAAGTACTTCTTGCAAACATGTATCTTTAGGTCTCATTCAACTATCGTATCCGTCCCTCGTAATGATATCAATCAAAGTGGTGCTGGTTTGTAGCCACTGCATAGTTAAGATTAATTCGTTAAGGTCTTTCTTTGGCTTGTGAATTCTTCCCCTCATGATAGTCTTCCCATAGTGGGCCGATGTATTTTTCTAATGTTTTTACGACGTCATCTCTTCGGCTCTCTTCGACATTTTCAGTATCATTTGAAATATCATTTCTAATTCGTATGAGCACAAATAAAGGTGGTAATGCAGCCTCACGGAGAGCCTTAATCATGTTTTCTTCTTGTGGCGTAATATCCATAACGCATCTTTTTTCCTTTCTTGTAGATTATACAAATTAATATAACCCTCACTTCGCTAACTTCCCAATCTTCTACTGCATCTTCTCTTTCTGCTCGAGATATTCTCATTATAAACCCTGACCTTAGTGTTAGGGTCAAGCAAAAATCAGCTATTCAACAATGCCACCAGGTTGGAGAATCCGTGTATCGACTAAAACTGGACCAACATTTTGCAGATGATGTGAGTAGTATCAGATACGATCGTAATACCCTGGATTTCTATTATGGGCTTGCATTAAGTGTATTAAGTGATATAATACACTTAATGCAAGTGTGGACGACAGGAGGAACGCCCATGGAACAATCTTCGAATGCCTGGCTGCGATTCCGGATCGACTTCAGTCAACCGATATACGAACAAATACTTGATCAGGTGCGAAGCGCTATCGCGAAAGGAGAGATCGGGTTGGGAGACAGGATGCCTTCTGTTCGGGAATTGGCGCAGGAATTGCGCATTAATCCGAATACCGTCATGCGGGCTTATCAGGAATTGGAGAGGGACGGGTTAACAGAAAAACGCCGCGGACAAGGAACTTATGTCACTTCATCGGCGGAGCGCGTAAGGTCGTTTCGTACTGATCTTGCAACCAAATATATTGACGCTTTTATGGCGCAAATGGAAAGCCTGGGGGTTGCCTGGACGGATATTGAACACTATGTCATGAAAAAGAAACAATTGGATAGAGGAGGGATGGAGCCGTGACTTCACCCATTGTCGTTGCCGAAAAAGTGACGAAGCGATATGACAAGAAAACCGCGCTCGACGACCTTAATCTTACCATTCCAGCCGGCCGGATCGTCGGGATACTCGGTCCCAATGGATGCGGCAAGTCCAGCCTGTTTCGCGCGATCACCGGTTTGATCAGACCGGATGAAGGGAGGCTGGAAGTGCTCGGTCAACCGGTCGGTTGGCAAACGAACCAAGGAATCGCCTATTTGCCGGACAGAGCGCGATGGTATCCGAATTATACGGCGCAGCAAGCATTCGATTGGGGACAATCGTTCCTTCCGCGCTTCGATATAGAGATCGCGCGGTGGCTAGTTGCCTTTATGGATATCGAACTCAACATGAAAATCGCCGGCATGAGCCGCGGACAGGAGGCCCGGGTTATGCTCGTCCTCTGTTTGGCACGGCATGTGCCGCTGATCATCTTGGACGAACCGTTTGCCGGGATCGACGTGCTTTCCAGAGAAGCTATCGTTGCCGGTTTGTTCGATTATCTGGAGCACAGTGAGCAGTCCGTATTGATCAGCACCCACGATATTCAGGAGGTCGAGGGATTGTTCGACTACACCGTGATGATGAATCAAGGGAGAGCCATTTGGTCGGGCGAAACGGATGAATTGCGGGCCCGGCACGGATCCTTGCACGATGTGTTCCGGACACTGTACAAAAAGGAGTGGGAACGGTGAATCCATCCGGCATGTTTTGGAAAATGGTGCATCATGAATTCAAGCTGAAAGGAAGCTGGAAAGGGCGCAGCCGGCTGCATCTCTCCAAAGGTTGGGTATTCCTTTACCTCGCGCTGATCGTGATTGTCGGTGCCGGAATCACTACTTATTATTCCGTTCATTATGAACTGCCATTGAAGCGACTATGGTCCGTATGGATCGGCGTTCCCTACGTATTGATCGCATTCGGGGTCGCTATTCTAAAGAGGGAATGGGAAAACGAGACCTACGGCTGGTGGCTCACGTTGCCGTATTCGCGGCTTTGGCTCGTTAGCGCCAAGTGGATCGCCGCGTGGCTGCGAATGCTGGTGGCCGTGCTCAGTGTTTTCGCTTTGCTCTCGATATATGCCTTAGCGATATCGATATCGCTAAGCTTGTATACGTTGGCGGAAGTGGAATCGTTTATTTTGACTGGACTACAGTGGCTTTTGCTGATGATCGGCTTCAGTCCGTTTTTACTTGCGGTCAGTTTGCTAATTGCCGGCACACAATTCAGCTCATTAAGACCCCTAAGCCCGATTCTTTGGGCGGGTTTTGTCGGAGGAATCAGCTATGCTTTCGGAGGGCTCGGCAAGTTTTTTCCAGATAGCCCGACTGCTCGCAGTTTAACCGAGGCAGCCTGGCACCCTATCCCATGGGAAGTGCCGGCCGGAATGGGGGCAAGTTGGATCGCGGCTTATTTTATTATTCGATTTACCGCCTACGTACTTGAACTCAAATTGACTTTATAAGACTTATGAATTGAAGAAAGGTGGAAATTGCAATGTTAGCCTGGGTACCCTACGTATTCGCTCTCATTATTATCGGTTTGGTCATATGGATCAGATTAAAACGCAGAGGAAGTCCGATTAAAGGAAACGGCTTATGGATTTTAGCTCCCGTTCTGCTGGTGTTCGTGCTCATGTATGTAGGTTTATACCAGCTCATGCACATACCTGGCAGAACTTTTCACCTCCCGGCTTATTGGGAAATCGTGATCGCTGTGCTGCTGGGGATATCATTAGGTGTCATTATTCTCATGCAGACGTCGTATGAAAAGCGGGAGGACGGTCTGGTTTATTCAAAACCGAATAAAAATTTTAAATACGTCATCATCGCGATTGTGATCATCCGGATCGGTTTGTCGCTGTATTTCAAGAGCATGGATTACAGTGAATTTACAGTTTTAACGATGGTATTGGTGTTTGTCTACCTTTGCATTTGGAGATTTGGCAGCTATGTGAAATTCCGGCAAGTTTCCGGACGTCAGGGCATGGAAATCTAATCAAATAACCGCCTGATCGCACATAAAAAGTCCATCCCACAAAAGGATGGACTTTTAACCGTTCTCAATATCCGCACCGAAATGCCTGAAAATTGGCTGGCCGATTGCTCCCCAAGTCCGTTCTCCGACAATCGCCCGAATAACTTTCACATCACCTTTGCCGGCTCTAAAAGCTAGGTCGGCTTTTTATTATCTATCGCCAGCTCCATTTTTAAATTTTCATACTTCAAAACTTTATTGTCTATTTCAAGACTTTATTGTTCACTTCAAGACATTATTGTCTACTTCAAAACTTTATTGTCCTTCAACAAAATGATGTTGGGGGACAATAAAGTCTTGAAGTGCAAGAAACCAGCAAACTCATGGGTTGGCTGGTTTATTTGAGAAATATAAAATACAAATAAAGTTCTGAAGTGGTTGTTTGGTACAAAAAGGCTAAAATACAAAAAAGTTTTGAAGTACTTATGACAACCATGTATTTAGCCTCTATACCACTATCGTTTCCCGTTAGCTTAACGATGAAATGCCATTATATCCATTGTCAATCTTTTC
This sequence comes from Paenibacillus sp. GP183, assembly GCF_900104695.1. NCBI lineage: Bacteria > Bacillati > Bacillota > Bacilli > Caryophanales > Paenibacillaceae > Paenibacillus > Paenibacillus sp. GP183. Next base: position 3,893,389 of record NZ_FNSW01000001.1, on the reverse strand, counting down.
GACGGGCGACATGTAGAACAGCGCCCCAATGGCGGGAAACCGACTTTTCTGGACGACTATTAAGGCGAACTCGGATTTCGTTGAAGAGTTTGTCGCGTTTCCATTCCTCCATAAGTATGTGCCCGGAAAAGGTTTCGAGGAGTTTGATGTACTCGTCAACATGATAAATGCGCTCCCAATCAAAATGTCGTATGTGAACAACCTCGAACAGGCCGCTTTTCTCAATCTCATCTCTTTGCTCGTGAAGTTCCCCAGGTCGCGGCCAATCGTTGTTGTCCACCGATTTACCTTCGCCGATGTCATAGTAAACATTTTGAATTTCACGGAAGAATGGGTCTCCACCGTCTGGAAATACGTGATCTGCGTTCCAAAATGCGAGGTGTCCGCCGGGACGAAGGACCTGCCATGCCTTATTGTACCGAACTTCGGGATCAACCCATTTCCAAGCGGTTGCAGCGAATACCAGATCAAACCCATTCTCCGCCTCCGGTTGCCAGACTTCGAAGCTCCCGTTGATTATTTCAACGTCCATTCCGACAAGGTTTTGACGGGCAACTGCAGCGAGCTCAGCGCCAAGTTCTACACACGTGATTTTAAATCCGCGCTTGGCTAACGGGAGAGTAGCCTTTCCTGTAGCACAACCCACTTCCAACAAACGATCACCTGGATTCAAATTTGTCGCATGGATTAAATCATCGAACAATTCTTCTGGGTAATCCGGACGCGCCTGCTGATAAATATTTGCAGCTTGTTCAAATGACTCGCGCAATTTTTTATTATCATTCTTCGAGTTCATAATACCTCCTTATACTCAACTTCATTTTAGATAACTTTGGGTTTCCCGATATAAAGTGATTCTGCGTTGTAATTAGGGTATCCTGCCCGTAACTTCAACGATTAAAAGAGCAGCTACCGCAGCGGCAATCTGCTCCTAGGATCATTCAACTATCGTATCCGTTAGTTCAATGTTTTTAGAGTTATTTTTTCTTGGCTAACATTTCATTTATACTGTGCATTTCAATCCGTTCTGCTTCATGTCTCTTGTCGAAGTAGTCATTCTCACCTACAATCGAAAGTTCGTCTTTTTCAAAGAAGGCTAATAACCTTTTCGCCTCGACTTTTATAGGGGCCAAATACTGTTGAAGAGCTATATGGTCGTTTTTAAGTGTTTCTAAATACTCTTCGCTCGTCGTAATAAAATACAACGCAATGTACCTCAGAAAAGTAAAACCATCACAGTAATCGTCGTACAATCTTTCCATTATTCCCAAAGACTCGTTATCATTTTGTTCCAATCTATTTAGCAAACCCAGTATTCTTTCTTGTTCAAACAAACCAAGGGAGATCAGATTTAGATTTCTAATTTGCTTTTCTGTATCTTGAAAAGCATATTTATTTTTATAGTCTCTAGAAACAAAGTCAAAATATTCTTTCTTTCCAAGAAGGTCTTCCAACTCGTCGTGACTATACAACCACTGTTCAAATTCAGATATCGGAATTTGATTCTTAATAAATCGATACATCAATCGGTGTGCTTCAATTTTATCTAACATGATATAAAGCCCCCGTAATACAAGATACTCTCATATTCATTAGAATACTCTTTACTACGCTATACTACCCGTTTAGCTGAGCGAAGCCTGGCGTGACAGCCCTTTCGGTATTTAACTAACGTCTCAATTAGCTTAAAGAATTGTAGGATTTAATGGTTTGTTTCCCTTGAAAATCGTAAGGGATTACATCTGATTCGATTAGTTTTCTTTTACCGTATTTATAATAAGGCATTTTTTGATCAGCCTCTTCGAAACCAACCCATTTTACTTCGGCTATTTCATGTGGTCGTGTAATCCTTATGTCCGTATTTTTTGCTTTTGCCTTAAAGGTTACGAATACTACATGTTCACCTTTTTCTTCAAAAAAGCACTCATTCACAGCACTTATACCCAGTAATTCAACTTCAATTCCTGTTTCTTCTCTTGCCTCTCTGATCGCGGCTGAAGACCATGATTCGTCGCTCTCTACAGCACCGCCAGGTAAAGACCAACTTGAGGAGTGAATATTCCTAACAATTAAAACCTTGTCATGCTCCTCATTTGTAAGAAGTGCTTAAGCGACATCAACTCTAAACATGGGTCTGACCCCTTCCGTCAATAGGGATAATATGGTATATTCATCATGCGTTCATTTATACCTTCTCTGTTGTTGAAATCTGCTCGATAGCTGAGGGAGGCTCAATCTTTCGGCAACCTCGTGGTCTGGTTATTTAGCTCTTGTCTCAATTAGTTAAACCTTCAGTACCATTTTCAACGATTTTAGTGTATGCCCATCTAATTGTTCTTCAAACTCGTTAAGTGTGACAAAACCTTTGGAAGCATAAAACCTTTTGCCAATAGTATTTTCTCTTTCCACTACAACGAATAAGCTTTTAATTCCGCTCAATTCTTCAATTCCTGCATTTAATAATTGACTACCAATTCCTTGTGATTGTTTTTCTGGCAGGATATAGATTGCTCCAAGTTCTGCTTCTTCGACATGTTCCTTAGACCGAAAGAAATTCGCAAATCCCTTAATTTTCCCAGCAATGTCTGCAACAAATACAACTGACCTATCCATTCTATTTTTCATCGCTGTTTCCGAATAATTCCTTTGAAGGAATGCTTCTTGAATATGTGATGGGATAATTCCTTCATATGTTTTGTTCCACGTGGTTTTTGCAACCTGTTGTAACATAGGAATATCGTCAACAATCATTCTTCTTATGATGGTTCCCAATCAATATCACACCTAACGAGTTGTTGATATTAAATGTATCACTCCCAAACAAAATTTGTCCATATTTTCCACAAATTGAATTACGCTATTCTGCCCGTTAGCTTAACGCCCCACCCAGTTTAATACTTTATTTTCCGATGTAAGTAAATCCGCTTGATTAAGAATGCGGCTAATTTTTATTGTATCGCATCCCAATATCAGAATAGGCTACCAAGTTATTCGATGGTAGACTATTCTGATATTGGATTAAAGAGTTTAAATTCATAGGAATTCTCATTAGTTTGTTCAGTGATTGTTACTCAATGAGCATACTGAAATTGTTATCCCCAAACGAAACTGATTCCATGCCTAGTTCTTTCGCGTATCTGACTCGGGACAATAATACGTTTTCCTGCAAAAGATGATCAAAACGCTTTAGAGCTGTTTTCAACTGAGTATCAACATCTAGAACAAGATTGACACGTTTTTCGATCGGCAACCCTAGCTTTTTACGATAATCCTGAATTGCACGTATTACCTCCCTAACAACACCTTCCTGTTCCAATTCTTCGGTAATTGTTGTGTTTAAGGCGATTGTCATTTGGTAACCCGATGCAGAAGCGAAGCCTACATTCGCTTGTATTTCCACAAGCAATTCATCGAGCAGGATATGCAGTGATTCACCTTCGATCGTAACATCCAGGAAACCGTTATCGATCACTATTTTCGTTTCTGAAGCGGACAATTGCTTCAAATGGGTTTGCACCGGTCCCACGAATTTGCCGTACTTTTTTCCTGCTACCTTTAAGTTTAGTTTTAAGTTGAAGCGTAAGAAGCCGATATCACTTCGTACTACTCGGATTTCTTTGACGTTGATCTCATCTTTGATGATGTCTTCGAATTGTCCAAGGTTAAATTCGCGGTCGAGCGAAATGAGCACCTCGGACAGCGGCAGGCGGGTCTTGATTCCCGTTTCATTACGAATATTGCGAGCCAATTCGACGATTTGCCTAACGGCTTCCATATCGTTCTCAAGCGTTTCATCGAGTGCCGTATCGTTCATCTTCGGATAGTCCGCCAGATGTACACTTCCTTTTCCTCTTAAATTATCGTATAGATCATCAGCTATTAGCGGTGCATACGGTGCAATCATTCGTGCGAGTGTCAGCAGAACTTCACGCAGCGTTTGATATGCCGATATTTTATCCGCGGTCAATTCGCTGCCCCAAAAACGATCGCGAGAACGTCGGATGTACCAGTTGCTCAGTTCATCGACGAATGTTTCAATTTGCTTTGCTGGGTTCAGGAAATCGTTGATCTCCAGCCCCTTCTCTACATTTTGCAAGGTGCTGCTCAATCTCGACAAAATCCAGCGATCCAATAAGTTCACAGAAATCTGCTTTGAATGCTCTTCCGGTTTATATTGATCAATCGTCGCATACAACGCATAAAAAGCATGCGTGTTATTGATCGTATCGATTACTTTTGATTTAGCTTCGGCTACGATTTGCTTTGAGAACCGTTTGCTGTTCCAAGGTGCGCTGTCAGACAACAAGGCCCACCGAAATGCATCCGTTCCAAATTCATTTATGATTTCCCAAGGGTCGATACCGTTACCTTTACTCTTGGACATTTTTTGTCCATTCTCATCGAGTACGTGCCCGGTTGATATGACAGCTTTGTAAGGGGATTTGCCATTATATAGCGTGGAGACAGCCAGCAAACTGAAGAACCAGCCTCTCGTTTGATCAATCCCTTCGCAGATCATGTCAGCAGGGTACTGCTCATGGAATAGCTCTTCATTTTCGAACGGCTGATGGTACTGGGCAAACGGCATCGAGCCACTATCGAACCAGACGTCAATCACTTCCGACGTTCTTTCCATGGAACCGCCGCAAGAACAGCGAAGCTTCACTTTATCTACGTAGGGCTTATGCAACTCAAGGCTTTCGTCTATCGGATGAACCGATTTTTCCCGGAGATCCTTATGGCTGCCCGGTGCATATTCCGATGCGCAATCTTGGCATACCCATACATTAAGTGGAGTACCCCAAAAGCGATTCCGGCTGATATTCCAATCGACGAGTTCTTCTAGAAACTTGCCGAACCGACCTTCGCGGATATGAGAAGGGTACCAGGAGATCCTGCTGTTGTTCTCGATTAGCTGCTCTTTGACTGCTGTCGTTTTGATGAACCAACTTTCGGTCGCATAATAGAGCAGCGGTGATTTGCAGCGCCAGCAAAATGGATAGCTATGTTCGTAACGTTCTTTGGAGAACAACAAGTTACGCTCGGACAAGTTTTTCACAATATCGATGTCGCAATCTTTGACAAAGCGTCCTGCAAAATCTGCGATCTGATCGGTGTAACGGCCGGCCATATTCACGACATTTACGAAATCCATTTCGTGCTGTCTGACCGTGCGATAATCATCTTCTCCATGAGCTGGAGCGATATGGACGATACCGGTACCGCTGGTGTCGCTGACATAATCCGCGTCTACGACGATATGCCCTTTATTCACATTAATATAGCCAAAAGGAGCCTCATATGGAGTGCCTACAAATTCAGAACCCTTATGCGTTGATAAGATCTCGTATTCCCCTTTCATGATCTTTTCAACAAGATTTCTTGCGACGATGTATACCTTGCCATTCTGATTTACTTTGACATAATCCAAATCTTTATTTACTGCTAAAGCAACGTTTGCAGGCAGTGTCCAAGGTGTTGTCGTCCAAGCAAGGAAATATTCATTTCCGTTTTTACTTCTGAATTTCACAGTGGCACTCAAATCTTTTACATCTTCATAGCCTTGGGCAACTTCGTGAGAACTGAGTGTTGTTTGACAATCAGGACAGTAAGGGCTTACCCGGTGGCCTTTATACAGATAACCTTTTTTATGAATTGCAGATAAAATGTGCCATACACTCTCGATATAATCGTTTGTAAGCGTAACATAAGGGTTTTCCATGTCAGTCCAGTATGCGATCGCTTCGGTCAGTTCACGCCACTGCTTCTCATATTCGAAAACACTGCTTTTGCACTTTTCTACGAATTCGGCAACTCCATATTTTTCGATTTCCTGTTTGCCGGAAATACCTAGCTTTTTCTCCACGCCTAGTTCGACAGGAAGGCCATGCGTATCCCAACCGGCTTTACGGATGACACGGTATCCTGACATAGTTTTGTAACGACCGATGAAGTCTTTAATGACGCGTCCAAGTACGTGCCCGATATGAGGCTCTCCATTTGCAGTCGGAGGCCCCTCGTAAAAGACAAAGTTCGGTTTGCCCACGCGGTTTTCAATCGATTTGCGGAATGTATCATTTTGTATCCACTGCTCCAGAACACGAAGCTCACGGGTTCTCGCTTTCTCTTTCACATCAACTTTTCTCATACATACCAACCTTTCTTAAAACAAAGTGAATTTAATTTATCGGCTAACATTGTAAAACACAAAAAAATCCCGCCCCATAAGGGACGAGATTTCATCTCGCGATACCACCCTAGTTCCGTAATGATCATGAAAGACATGATCTTACGACACCTCTTATTACGTACCATCATACGCATCCTTTATAACGGCTGGATCCCGGGTCAGCTTACTTAATTGCTTCAGCTTTCCTTCTCGGAGAGGATTTTCTGCTAAGTCTTGAACGTTGGCTTTCAGCACATGCCCAACTCTCTGGGGAACAAGGGATTAGCGTACTCTTTCTCGTCAATGAATTTATTAAGACATTCAGTTAATTCTTTTTTACACCATTGTCAATAAAATGTCAACTTTGATTGAAAACCATACAGTGAAAATGAGGCTGAACGTTGTGCTATCGTACTTCGTTAGTTTAATGTTTAATCACTAATTTATCCGACGGGTAATGATTATTTTATTGATCGTAAATTCCCGGAAAGTAAACTTCTATCATGTTTTCATCTATATCGTAGAAGACAAAGTGCGATTTGTTTTTAGGGTTTTCTTCTACTTTAACGCCCTTGTTCTTCAGTTCATCATAAAGTTTATCTTTGTATTCCAATGCTAATTGGAATACAGGATGACAGGACTCCAATTTAATGGGCTGCATGCCATCTTTATAAATTAAGCATAGAACAGGGGTTGTTGCGTTCTTTCCCATGTCATAATTGTCATTACCTTGCCCAAAATCTAAAACAACAGTATGGGCACCGCATCTCTGGAGCAATCTCATTCCGAGAACATCTTGATACCATTTAATTGATTTCTCGATATCCCTAACGTAAAAATTAATCTGAGCTAAACCTTCAAAATATTTCGTCATGAAAATTCCTCCCGAAACACTTGGTTTTAATTGAAAAGAGAGTATCATCTCAATTCATACTACCATAATTCGGAAAATGGTGTCCTGATTATTGAAATTCCCTCGCCATTCTTATACGCATAACTGCCCGTTATAGCACAGAAGGCTACCTATCCATTTCAATCGGCAGCCTTCTCCTGATGTTTATTGAGCTATAGTTATCATCCGTTAGTTAACATTTCTTATGTCGGATCAAAGAAGAAGAATCACCAACTGATTTAGTTCATGTTCCAAATTTCATTGTTATTTATATTGAATGAGTCCTAAATGCAATCCTGTTGGATCAACAATATATGCAAGGTAGAAATCCCCCAGATCCATTTTCGCTTGTACAACCTTTGCCCCGTTTTCAATTGCTTTTTCAACTGATTCATCAATTGAATTTACTTGGATTTGTATGCGAGTACCTTGCTGAAATTCAGCTGGACCTTGAGCTATCCCACCGTTTATTCCTGGTTTTTCATCGGTACCTGTTTTAGCAGAACTGTAACCCCACTGCGGTTCTGATACTTCCCATCCAAATACGGTTGAGAAAAACTTTGCTTGCAATTCCGGATTTTGACTACTTAGTTCAAACATTACTACTCGATTCATTGTTAACAACTCCATTCTTAGTAATTTAGCTTTTTTAATTCATTTCTACAAATTGTGTTTGTATCTATGGAAAATTTTAGTTTAATCATAGAACACATGTTCCATTTTGTAAATGTATTTTTTTATCTTTCTACGCTAAACTGCCCGTTAGTGCAGCGAAGGGGTGCCCTTCGGCACCCCTTTCGGTGTTTCAACTATCGTTTTCCGTTAGAAGCTTAATTATCGTTTAGATAAAGAAAAATCGGCGCACTGATCCAGTATAAGCACGTCCATAACCTCATTATTTTTTTAATGATTTCAATTCTTGTTTTAATTCTACAAGTTCGTTCTTTAACTCTTGTAAATGAGTGTTAAGATTGGAATCATTAATTGCACTACGGATGATCCAGAACAAAATAAGTGAACCAATTATAAAACCAAATACAGAAATTAGAATACCAAACATTTTATCCCCCCTAATTACTGAAGTCCTTTATTGAGCTATATGGACCTTTTTATCTAATTTTCTATAACAATTTCCCCCTCATTTCTTGGTTCTTCAAATCCATTAAGAAAGGTTGATAAAATTTCTTCAGTTATAGTAAAAGCTGCATTTGCATCAAAACGTTGGCTTCGTATCTTAAGGCGCTTTCGCAATTCATCAGGGTGTACTTTCAGATAAATAAGTCTCCATTTACCTCCAGAGTTTTCAATAAGCTGTTTAAATTCATCTCTTTCTGACCGTTGCCAAAAACTAGAGTCAACCACAACCTGTTTATTATCTTGTATTAACTTTACTAACTTATTACGTAATCTTATATGCGCTTCATCCAAATACTCCCTGTATTTTTCAGCTGGATAATCAATTGCATAGCGACCATTCGTAGACCATACTTCTTCATCAATAGAAAGACGTACGAATCCATCCTTTTCTAAATTTTGAGAGAAGGTTGTTTTTCCCGAACCAGCTATTCCACACATTAATACGACTAAAGAAGAATCACTATCTCGTTCTTGATCGATCAAATAATCAATGCTTGACTTTTCATACATATTTTAGCCCTCCTAATTATCTATCTAAAAACTCCGCTAAAAAAGTTAACTGAATTATATCACATCTGGTAAATAGATTACTCAACTATCCTGCCAGTTAGTAGTGATAAGGCTGCAGACAGAAAGAGATCCACAGCAACAGACTGTGGATCTTAATTTTATATATTTTAAAGGGGTCGAGTTTTATTATAGGCGTGGTTCATTATCGCAGTGTAAACAACTTGTTTCATTTTGATTACAAAATACTGCTGCACCTGCACATCTTCACAAAAGCTATTGTTTTTGTACGGATGTCCTTTGAGCTATCGTTTCCGTCAGCTAAGGATATAACTTACCTTGTTTAATCCAAACCCAAATACGATGAGTGCCAAACAATGCAATGAAAAGCAACAAAATCAGGACAAAAATCCAAATACTAAGCCGATTTATTTCTCTCAGTCCATTTGGTTAATTATTACAAAGCCACTAAAAAAGATGAATAGAACGTATATGAAGATATTTGGGATAATCCAGGCAACTCTTAGCTTTTGCTTGCTCATTATTTCCACCTCCGTAACGTCTATTTTTATTTTAGATGGACCGAATGCCCACAGCTAATTTGCTCCTCCACTATGTACCCGTAGTGGAACTATCAATATCCATGAGTAGAGAACCAATTTTCTAGCAAAGGACTGGAGAATACATATTCAGGATAAAAAACTTTCTCACCAATACCAATTTGATCATTTCCCATTTTAAACACTTCGATTTCCCTTCCATTATTTAAATGTATGTCGAGTTCTGCAGCAGAACTGAAACTGCTTTGTTTACGGTAATCAATAGCAGGCTTTTTCCAATTCGATTTAAGTATCCAATTTTTCAATTCATCAGCATCAATCGATGTAACAGGTTTCATCTGCAAAGTTACAGATTCAATTTGGTTATTTGCCAGGTTATCACGAATCATCTTTTCAGTGGAAGTTTCCCTATCCCCTGTCCCCGCAGTAAGAAAAATAATAATGGCAACTATGCATACTATCCCCCCTCCAATACGAAGTATAATCAAGTATGCATCTGAAGGTTCAGCATCGCGTAACTTCCAGCCAATACTGCCATACCATGCTGCCCGAGGAGCAAAAAGATTGAACAATCCTAAAAGCGCTAAAAATATTGCAAAAGCCACCAAAATATTCACCTGCTTTCTTAGGAGACATCCTCAGTTTATTATTTACTACTAACTACGTTTTGGATAAATTAGTGTTTCATCAAGATATTAATATTAATACTGAGCTATGCTGCCCGTTAGCTGAAAAAATAATTGCAAGTCGTCTTTTGTACCAGTGTCCACGATCTAAAAAGAATAATGGAAACTATTGTTATATCAGTACGTATTGTCTTATGTACTTGGAGTAACAAAAATTAGAAATGAGGAATAATAAGATGAAGTATCCAATTTTCATAACTTTAATTCCCATCATTATTATAATATTTTGCATGTTTTTATTCATAGTATTACCTAGAATTGTTAGGTGGTTTAGAAACGAATCTGCTAATTTGATTGAAACACAAGGAAAAGTTATATCCAAACGTACCAACGTTTCAAGCAGAATGTTCGGTACAAGCACTTGGTATTACATTACATTTGAATTAGAAGAAAATCGTAGGATAGAACTCCGTGTTACTGGAAACCAATTTGGACTGATCGTTGATGGTGATCACGGAAAGATTACTTATAAAGGTTCTAGATTTATTAATTTTAAAAGATAACAATTGTCTTATTTTTACTCTCCTACCCAATAAGTAAGCAGGCTGCCATTAGACGGCAGCCTGCTCTTCTTGTGCTTTATTGAGCTATCGTATCCGTTATCACAACGCAGTATCGGGAATGACTTCTGTCCCCTTCTTGGCACGAATTGTGCATTGTGACCATTAGAGTGAAAAGTATAACTTATGACCCTTATACTTCACTAACATAACCATTTGAGATGTAACATCAGGAGACAGATAGCACCGCTTTACCGGCAATACGACGGTTCAAAAGGCTCTGGGCAACCTCGGCGATTTCAGTCCAAGATGCCTCCCGATCGACTTGCGGATGCAATCGTCCTTCGGCAACCATTTCAACCAATCGGCCGAGATCTTTCGACACACCTAGCCGGTTTCCAATTCCATCATTGACAAGTACGCCATCCGGAATTGACTCCAGCCGGGCTTGCAGTGTCATTTCCGGTTCTGTTGCTGCTCCAACATTAACACAACGGCCATCCAATTCGAGAAAGGTCGAAACGGTGACCAGAGATTTTCCGCCCAACGTATCAACGATAAAATCGTAAGGCCCCGATGATTGAGCTGCAGCAACGTCTTCTCCAATGACTACTTTGTTTATCCTCATCTCTCGAAGATTCGCTGCACGTTCTTCACGACGTACAAGGGCGGTAACTGCAGCGCCTGCTTGCTGAGCGAGTTGGCAGGCAAAATGGCCTACACCGCCCGACGCTCCGGTAACCAACACTTTGCGATTGAGCAGAAAGCCGCCTTTCTCCAATGCATTTAAAGCTGTGAGACCGGCGACAGGCAGCGTCGCAGCCTGAGCAAAAGTAACATTTTCAGGAATCTCCGCCAAGAAGTTTGTTGGAACTGCCACAAGTTCCGCCCATGATCCGGAAGTGACCATTCCAAAGACTCTGGTTCCGATCGGCGGTCCCGATCCATCGGCGGCCGATTGTTCTACTACTCCCGATAGATCCCACCCTGGTCGCCACCCTGCACTTGCTCTGGTTGTAGTACGTACCTCGCCAAGATTGAGCGAGATGGCAGAAATACGGACCAGTGCTTCAGATAAAGCAGGGCGGGGCGATTCCACATCGTCAATCTTGAGACGACCTTCTACTGTAGGATCAACAACAATTGCACGAATCGTACTCATCAAGCATCTCCTTCTTTCGAACATTTTGACATAATGTTGCTCGATGTTTAGAGTATAAACTATAAAGTATACTTGAAGGTCAATACCTTTTTTTGAGGAGACTCCCATGAAAATTAATACGTTGGCTCAAAGGATAGGTTTAACGGCTCCTACCATTCGATTTTATGAGAAGGAGGGGCTACTGGATGAACGTCATGTTCGACGCGGAGAAAATAACTATCGCGATTATTGCGAGGAAGCAGTTGATCATCTTCGGATGATCAAAAAGATTCAGACCATAGGGTTTTCGATAGCAGAACTGAAAGAAGTGATCCAGGCAGACGAAGCCAATGAGCTTCCCCTGTCAAAGGTCGTTGAGCTTCTTCGTCAAAAGATGCAGGAGATCGAAAGGAAAAAAGACGAATTGGAGCAAGTTCAAACGCATCTCGCCCGAATGTTGGCAAACAAGATGGCGTTGATAGATGCAGGGAATTCAACAAGTCCGTATCGTATTTTTACTTAATGTGCCTTGCGGTCTAGTCTAATACTTTATTTTCTCAATTTATCAAGACCTAAATTTATAAAATTTAGATGAAATAAAGGGTTCCACATATTATACATGACTAATATACGGAACCCTTATGTATAACTATCGTATCCGTTAGCTTAATCATCCTTCCATTGTCACTAACTCTTGATGCCGAGAAATTACAATATCAATAATACGTCTATATATTTCAGATGAGTATTCAGGATTTAAACCATTCTGATCCGAAAGCTGAAAGATCCTCTGAAACTGTTGAGATTCACGGTTAGCATCTTGGGCATTTAGATGATACTTCGCTTTATATATTCCGACTTCTTCCGTATATTTAAACCTTTGAGCTAATAAAGCAATTATTTTTTGGTCAATTTCGTCAATGTTATTCCTCAGTTCATCTAGTTTTGTCATAAAATGCACTCCCCCCAATAGTTTTCGCACTTAGACGCTTTACGCAATAAATCGATTAGTAAGATAAAACATTATCACACATTTTAATGGACTGTAAACAGGTATGGATGTCTTTGTTCCAGACCAGCCTGTTCGTAGTGAAGAAGGCTACCGATTCATTGCTGTCGGCAGCCTTCTCCTGATGTTTATTGAGCTATTGTCTTCGTTAATCCTCTGATTTAGTGATCAAATCATAAACTATTTTCAAATTTGTCTTAAAATATGTACTAAAGTACCAGTCTTGATAAGCTTTCGGTACTAAGATATCATCGATGCTTTTCTTACTTTGAACGGTTTTCGTCACCATAGCCATTATATCGGTTATGTAACCTTTTACCTCATGAAGTTCTTTCAGTGAGCACACTTCGCCATGCCCCGGTACTATAGTTTTTACACCTAGTAGTTCGACCTGCTCCAAAATGTTTAGCCATTCCTGAGGATTTGCATAAGTCATAACCGGGTGATGCTTGGAAAGCACCAGGTCCCCCATAACGGCAATTTTGTCTTCCGGAATATACACGAATGCATCACTTTGCGTGTGACCGCCGCCAAACGTAATGAATTGCACGGTCCGATTACTACCATGAATGGTCATCTGATGATCAAAAGTTATCGTCGGCAGTGTGTATACCAGATTAGGCAGCATCTTCATGTACTCATGGTCACATGCAGTTTCCCATTCCATTTCCTTTTTTAACTTTTCATCCGTCTCTTGTTGTATTTTCTCTTCGAGTTCGTCGATAGCCTGATAAATCAGTTCCGGATTTGACAAATGCTGGGCTAACCTGTTTTTGACAAATGTAGCCATGATTTCACGTGTAGTAGATGTAGAAATAACTTGAGCAGTGGGGGTAAACACTTGATTCCCGCACGTATGATCACTGTGCCAATGCGTGTTGATTACATAAGAAACCGGGTTTCCTGTGAGGTGCTCTGCGGCTGCCTGCAAATCCTCTGCAGCCTGTATTGTCGTGAATGTATCCACGACAAGCGTTGTATCACCTAGATCAATGATTGCAGCATTCCCCAAAGAACCGGTACCAGGGACCGAAATCGCTGCAAATACACCCCCAGCAATATGATTCAACCGGAAATGCTTTGAGCCTGTGAATGTTTCTATTCTATTTTTCATGTGGTACCTCTCTCTCCTACATAAAAAGATAGTTTTATACTATCACACTTGTTTATTTCAAACTCGCCTCATTAAAGATTCCGGCCCGTTGATATGAAAAAAGAATGGGCTTAATCACGATTGGGTTTTTCATTCAAATTTGTGACCGAAAGGTCATGGATGGTTACTTCAGAAAACGAAAAAGGAGCTGCCGACATGCAGCTCCTCCACTATCGTTTCCGTTAGTGGAGCGGTCCTTTGTACAAAATAAGCCTCTAAAGGAACACATCATTTAGTTTTTCTTTGTTTTTAATATCCTCACAAAAATTACACCGACTATGATAAAAATAAAAACGACCCAAAAAGAAAACACCTCTGGATTTTCTGTAGCTGTAATCCAAAGTGGTGGGTTTTTAGCATTCCAAGAATTTTGCATATGGAGGTCAAAATGACTCTCACGATAAACAATAGCCCATATTTGATAAATTTTAGATATTACATACCCTATAACCACACCAATTAGTGCCCCCAAATAATAATGTGGGTGAATCTTTCCTAACATAAAGCACCCTCTTTTCTCAAAAGTTATTACCTTGACACTCCTCGTTACGGCATATACCAATATTACCATAAAATTACTGATAAACATTTAACACTTCTGCCCGTTAGTTGAGCAAACGGCTGCTGATCATTAGATCGGCAGCCGTTTACGCTATCGTTATCCGTTAGTGCAGCGAACTTAAATGGCACGGGTCAGTCACCCGAGTTGACTGTTGCTGCACTCGTTATGCCAAACGGCAATATATAGTGAAAATACATAAGCACCTTATCCTGTGTTTTTTGTTTTCCGCAAAACCAACTTAACTTTGAGCTGATTCTTTTGTACTGGGAAAAATGCATAAAAGAACACATTGTACGACAAGAACATGGGTGGTATAAAAGCGACGAGGTTTATCGTGATTTCATTGAATTTGGGGCTTGAAAATGGAGTACGCTTTCGGCGCATGGACTTGCTGTACAGCATCTATGCCGACATTCTACACGAAGCACTTTGCCTGGACAACCGTTCGCACGCCGTTCTTCTCAATTACGAGATCGGCGCCGTAATCACCGGCCGAAAGGGTCACTTCGGTCTTGTATCCAAGCGCCTTAAACAGCAGGCCGAGGTACAATTCAAACTGCCGGCCGTCCATCTTATCGATGTCATATATACCTGATCTGAGCAGCCGCTCATCACGTTGCTGGTTCAGAATCATTCGAACTGTAATAACTAACCCTAAAACGAGAATGTGGTATGTGCTAAGATAGAGAAAACCAACCTAACGGAGGTGTCGTATTGATTCAACTCCAAGGTGTAAAACTTCATCCGCCAGATGGTCCGATAACAAAGATCGTCAATCGAATAAACTCGCTGTACAACACAAATGAGATCACTAAAGTTTACCCCTTGTTCATAAGATGTAGGTAAACTAAAACCCAGTTTGCCGAAACTTTTCTTGAACTAAATCAATCGCAATTCCCCTTAATTCAGTGCCATTAAGTATGTCCCAGTTTATTCCGTCCATAATAATGCCAATCCTCCCCAATTTATGACTAACACTTGTAAAACATTATTTCTGTACAAGAATTAAAATAGCTTTAGCGTTAAAATGTCACAATCATCCATAACAGGAATTATTGCTTGCAATTGTATCACAACTCAGCAAGAGGAAACGTTGTTTCCTAAGTCTACTTTGAATTTTTAATCAATATTCCCACGGGAGATTTAAAGATTTTTTGATGACCATCTCGAATCTGTGACGCTTTAGTTATTACTTCCTTAGCTGACGGTGCACCAAACAAAGCAGTTGAACTTGCTGCGAGTGTAGATAATAACGGATTGCCCGTTGATGCCGCAGCAATCGAAAGTCCGCCTGATACTAACATTGAAGTAAGATCCCAACCAAAAAACTTCTTCTTCATTAACGAAAGATCTTCGATTTGTTTTTGATGACTGTCAAAAGCGTTACTTAATGTCTTGAAGACCTCATCTGTTACCTCTTTGAATGTTTCGTCAGTTGCCTCACCTATATCTTTGATGCCTTTTGCTATTAAATCTCTCAAATCATGCAATGCATTTTCTCTTCTCAAATTAATGATAGCTTGATCCGTCAATTTACCAATCATATTAAAGTTAATCTTAGTTAATGAATTACTTACTAACATTATCTTTATATCTTGATCGTTCTCTTTTGCTCTTTCTAAATCATATTCATACTTCCACAAGAGATATTGCCATGACGTAGGCGCATCAATTAAGGGTGATCCGCCGAACTTTGTAGACCGAATAACAATATCGTTCGTTTGCATCATCCGACCTAAAATACTAAATTTGAATTGACCTCCTATAGGTATATCACGGAAATAATCACCAAAATCATGATTGCTATCAGTTTGCCACTGTGAAATTTGACTTTCAGGAGTATCCTCCCAATCTGTATCAAATAATACTCTTTTGGGGTTTTTAATTGTTTGAATTAATTCATTTGAGGTTAGTATGGTCTCTAAATATTGATCGAATTCTTCTTCTGTTTTAAACGATGTGCCAAACACCTTGTTTAAGTGCGAGACGACATTTTCCTGAGAGCTTCTATCAATTAGTTTTGCAATAGTATCATCTAAATACATTTCATCAGGTGATATGATAATAATTGGGTTTTCTACATCAGCCAAAGCTAATTCTTTATATTGTAAAGCGTTAAGAGCGTGTTTGGCAAAGTAATATAAAGCCTTTTCGGGTGGCATTTTATTAAAGAATGTGCTTGTCCTTAATAATGGATCAGGAAGGATGATTGTATCTACATAAAGGCCAACATTATGTGCAATATTCTGAGTATACGAAGGAAAGATGTCACCGCCGTAAACAGACTTTATCCCTTTTAAATGTCTAATATGTGCATTAACAACTGGAGCGTAATAATCCCAAAATTCTCTTAGCCCTTGTTCCAAATGCACAAAATCCTCAATAAAAGCTTTTACCATAGAAGGTTTCTGCGACATACTAATAGCAATTAGATGAGGGTTTCCACCTTTTTTCTGCATTTCTTTAAAAGGTACTTCGAAGAAAAGATCAAGTACTTTAAAATATTCTTCTTGGGATTCCTTAAGAGGTATGGAAAGATAGTGTTCATTTTGTTTGGTCAATAAAACTCCAAGTGCTAAAGCCCTAACGTTACTATCCACTGAAGTTGGTTCTACATTAACACCATCTGGTTTATAGCGAACTTTTAACATTGATTCTAAGGTTTCTTTGCTGTTTATATGGAGTTTTCCGCTTTCAAATTGTTCTTGTAGCGTTGCCATGAGTGAATTTAATCTCTCTTGCTCCATTAAAACACCACTTTTCAAAATTATTAAATAATATTCTATATTACGAGTATACAGCTAATTAGTTTCTTTATTTTTAACTTTTTGTATATCGTTTTCCCTTTAATTCAAGAAAATCAATTACCTCTTCTTTTGCTGTACTCTGTAATTGCCTATATAAATAAATTAATTTGTCTTCATCTTCAAGGAGCTGTGTAGATACGTTTTTAGCAGTATTGTTTATTAGCCAATTCAAATCCAAATTGTACTGTTGCCCTAACTTGATAACCGTCTCAAGCGAAGGCAATATTTTCCCTGATTCAATTTCGCTTAAGTTTCCCTGCGAGATACCAATACTTTCAGAGAAATTAATTTGATTTAGCTTATGCAGTTTTCTTATATACTTTATTCGAACTCCAATTAAGTTAGGCAAAGAGTGTTTCTCCAAATGAATTCATCTCCAAATTTGTACAATATATTAATAAAAAAACACATATCCAAGCCAAGTTTTTGGCAAGAATATGCTTATGAGTTAGAACTTTATGGAGGCGAGGGGATTTGAACCCCTGTCCAAAAGCAACGCCACATAAACTTCTACGGGTGTAGTCACAGTTTTGATGTCACCCGAGCAGCGCCCCGTAACCGGCTATGCGTTGGGTCAGCCTGATTATCTTCTTACATCGACCCCAGGCGGAGACCGAACGTCGTATCCCACTATAGTTGAGCCCCTATCCTAGTCACATGGGCGATGCTAGGCAGGAGCACGCTAACAGGTTATTAAGCTGCTAAAGCGTAAGTTGGTTGTTGTTTGCCGTTTAATAGGCTTTAGCGTTGTTATAGTGGACGCGTCCCCACTACCCGCTATTCATGTTCGTACTACTCCTGTCGAATCCAATAACGCCCCCGTGTAAAAACAATTTAAAAAATCAAGCATATTGCTGCCATACACTAAATCAAGCATATCCTTGCCAAGGCGGCAAAATTATGGTTGATTTCACAGAAAAACCCGCTCCAGGAGCGGGTTTCAAGATGGAGGCGAGGGGAGTCGAACCCCTGTCCGAAAACATCGCCACACAGGCATCTACGGGTGTAGTCACAGTTTTGATGTCACCCGAGCAGCGCCCCGTAACCGGCTATGCGTTGGGTCAGCCTGATTGTCTTCTTACGTCGACCCCAGGCGGAGACCGAACGTCGTATCCCACTATAGTTGAGCCCCTATCCTAGTCACATGGGCGATGCTAGGGAGGAGCACGCTAACAGGTTATTAAGCTGCTAAAGCGTAGTTGTTTTGTGTTTTGCCGTTTAATAGGCTTTAGCGTTGTTATAGTGGACGCGTCCCCACTACCCGCAACCCGCGCTCGAACTATCCCCGTCGAATCCAAAAACGCCCCCAAGATAAAAGATGACCCGTTACGACATAGTCGTTACTAGGTACCTTAATATTATATAGCGCCCCAAAATCAAAGTAAAGCCAGCACCAGTAATATAGCTATTCCTCCATAATTAACCGATAGTAATGATTGTGAGTTATAATGGGAAAAATAGACAAAAATATCAAAGGTGGAATCCATAATGAGCGTATATACATTCTCGGGTACAACAATTCAAGAGCAGGAGCTTCCCCTATCCACATACGACGGAAAAGTTCTGCTAATCGTAAACACGGCCAGCAAGTGCATGTTTACGAAACAATATAAAGAGCTCCAACAGCTTTACGACCGATACAAGGACAAAGGTTTTGCTGTGCTGGGCTTTCCGACGAATGAATTCGGGGAGCAGGAACCCGGAACGAACGAAGAGATCAATCAATTCTGTGAAACCAATTACGGAGTTACTTTTCCCATGTTCGCCAAAATCAATGTAAAGGGCCCGGATGCACATCCCCTTTTTCAATACTTAACCATGCGAACCGGCGGCCTTTTATCCAGGGATGTCAAATGGAACTTTACGAAATTTTTGGTCGATCGTCAGGGAAATGCAGTGCGTCGTTTTGCACCGGTGACAGCTCCAAGCCGAATTGCTAAAGACATAGAAAAACTGCTCTGAATCTAAAGTATTCCACGAAAATAAAACAACCATTCCACCTAGTTAAGCTAACTAAATGTGTATGGTCATATTGGTTAAGTCTATTAAGTGTAAAATAGGTCAAACATTAACGAGCTACCTTCTGCTTCTCACGAAGCGCGCGCTGGATATCGCGTTCGGCATCCTTCTTCGCTGCGGTTTCGCGCTTATCGAACTGCTTCTTCCCTCTGCCAACGCCGATTAATAGTTTCGCAAAACCATTACGAATATACACTTTAAGCGGAACCAGGGTGTAGCCCTCCTGCTTGGCCAGACCCAGCAGTTTGCGAATCTCCATCTTCTTCAGCAGCAGCTTCCGTGCCCTGGTGGGATCATCCGGGTTGTTTCTATTGCCTTGTTCAAAAGCACTGATGTGCATGTTGTGCACGAAGGCTTCCCCATTACGAATCGTCGAAAAGCTGTCTGACAAATTCGCTTTGCCCATTCGCAAGGATTTGATTTCCGTGCCGGTCAGCACCAGTCCGCACTCGTAGGTATCTTCGATGAAATAATCATGCGAAGCTTTTTTGTTCTGCGCGAGCACTTTGTTTTCGGCTTTTTTGGTCGCCACGTCCATCTCTCCTTTCGCCTAAGTGAAGCCTATTGTATCAACTTCGCCTCGATAAATCAAGAACCCGCCGCCCACCGAGGCGGCCCAAACATGGCTGCGCAGCAAAGCGCGCAGCCCAGACAAAAAGCGGCGATTACGTCCGCCGCTTTTTCGCACCATCGCCGTCGCCTTCCGGTTCCCGGCGGCGTCCGCTCTTGGCGAGCACGTTCACGTCGCTCGCCCAATTGCTCGTTCCCGCGGGCTTGGCGCCTGCACGCAGCTCGCGGTTCTTGGCCTCGATCCTTTGCTTCGCCGCCTTGACGCCCGTCAAGGCTTCACCGCTCTTGGCCTGCGCACCGAGACGCCCTCCGCGCTTGCCCTCACCGGCTCTGCCGCTTCCCGTCTCACCCGCTTTACCGCCTCGGCCGCGCTTCCCTTCACCGGCTCTGCCGCTTCCGGTGTCGCCCGCACTGCCTCTACTGCCGCCACTCTTGCCTTCTCCACCTCTGCCGCCGCCTGCGCTGAGCTTGACACCTTTGCTGGCGGCCGAATCAACCAACCCGGCCTTGCCATCCTTGTCTACGCCTGCGCCAGCTAACACGCCTTGCCTGCTGCCGTTCCGGCCGCTTCCCGCACCGGTCATGGCGCCGATGCTTTCGCCGCCGCCCTTGGTGCGTGCTTTGCCGCCTCCTGCGCTGCCAGCTTTGCCTTTACCGCCGCGGCTCTTGCCGCCCTTGGCCAGAAACCCGCCGGTGCCGCCGTTTTTGTCCCGGCTTCCTCCGGCTCGGCCAGCGGCGCCGCCGCTCCGCCCGCGAGACCCACCGGTTCCACCGCGTCTGCCACCGCCAGATCCACCGCGGCCGCCGCCTGTTGCTCCGCGATCCCCGCCGACCATGCTGAACTTGTTACCGCGCGACTTCATATTCACCATCTCAAAATCGATGGTCCGCTCCGCCACACTCACACGGGCCACCCGAACCTTGGCTTCATCGCCGATGCGGAACACCTTGGATGTGCGCTCTCCAATAAGAGCATGCTGCATCTCATGATAATGATAATAATCATCCGTCAAATCGCTGAGCCGGATCAGCCCTTCCACGGTATTATCAAGCTCCACAAATATACCGAAGCTGGTAACGCTCGAGATGATACCCTCGAATTCCTCGCCGATTTTATCCAGCATGAACTCCGCTTTCTTCAGTGCGTCGGTCTCCCGCTCCGCTTCCACAGCGACACGCTCGCGCTCGGATGATTGCTGAGCAATGTCAGGCATACGAGAAGCCAGGTAATCCAGCCGCTTGTCGGACATTCCACCGTTCTCCAGCACTTCCCGGATAACCCTGTGGATGACCAAATCGGGATATCGACGGATTGGAGAGGTAAAGTGCGAGTAATACTCAGCCGCCAAGCCAAAGTGCCCCAGGCTCTGCGCATCGTATCTCGCCTGTTTCATCGAACGCAGCATTACTTTGCTGATGACCGTCTCTTCCGGCTTCCCTTTGATCTCTTCCAAAAGCGTTTGCAAAGCCCGCGGATGCACGGTATTGCCTTTGCCGCGAACCACGTATCCGAAATTCGTGATAAACTCCATAAAATGAATCAGCTTCTCGGAGTCCGGATCCTCATGAATCCGATACAAGAACGGAACCTTCAGATAATGAAAATGCTCCGCAACCGTTTCATTCGCCGCAAGCATGAACTCCTCGATCATCATCTCGGCGATGGAACGGGTTCTTTTTACGATATCTATCGGCTTGCCTTCTTCGTTCACGATAATTTTCGATTCTTCAAAATCAAAATCTATCGCGCCGCGGCGCATCCGCTTACCGCGAAGCTTCCCCGCCAGCTCTTCCATCGCACGGAAATCCTCGAGCAAATAATCATACTTTTCCAGCAGCTCAGGCTCAACTTCCTCATCGGTCAGCAGCTTGCGAACATTCGTATAGGTCATACGCTCACTAGTGCGGATCACACTTGTAAAAATATCATGGCGAACCACATTCGCCTGCTCATCCAGCTCCATTTCACAGGACATGGTCAGCCGGTCCACTTTCGGATTCAGCGAGCAGATCCCATTGGATAGCCGATGCGGCAGCATAGGGACTACACGATCCACAAGATACACAGAATTGCCTCTTTGATAGGCCTCTGTATCGAGAGCTGAGCCCTCTTTCACATAATAACCAACGTCTGCAATATGTACGCCCAGCAAATAGTTGCCGTTAGGCAGCCTTTCCACATTGACTGCATCGTCCAGGTCCTTGGCATCCTCGCCGTCTATCGTTACGATCCGTTTGTCCCGCAAATCGCGCCGGCCTTTGAGTTCATCTTCGCTAATCGAATCCGGTGCAGCATCAGCTTCCAATATCACTTCTTCAGGAAACGCCTCGGGGAGCTGGAACTTACGAATAATCGCCAAAATATCGACACCCGGATCGTCTTTATGACCCAAAATCTCGATGATCTCTCCCTCTGCTGCCGCTCGTCCCTCCGGATAACTGACGATTTTGACAACAACCTTCTGACCGGTCGTCGCCCCCATAAAGCCTTCCTTGGGAATAAAAATATCACGGCCCACACGCTTATCATCAGCAACAACAAAGCCATAGCTCTCCTGATTCTGAAAAGTACCCACCAGCTGCGTATTGGCTCGAGTGACCACCCGCTCCACTTCGCCTTCGAGCTTGCCTCCGGCCTGGCTTTTGGAGGTTACCCGCACCAAAATAATATCGCCGTTCATGGCGGTATTCATATCGTGTGCGTTTATATACACATCGGGATGCTCCCGGTCGTCCGGAATCAGAAAACCGAACCCCTTGGCATGCGCCTGCAGCTTACCACGAAGAAGATTCATCCGCTCGGGGATGCCATAACGGTCGTTGCGCGTTCTTAGAATAAGCCCTTCATGCTCCAGCTCGTTGAGGATTTTCAAAAGCTCCTTAAAGTCCGCCGCTGTGCTAATTCCAAAATGCTGCTCCAGCTCTTGGTAAGTCATGGGCTTATAAGCGGTATCCCGCATAAAATCGACAATCTCTATCTTGTTCACCATAGTTCCACCTTCTTGTTGTTTCGTTTTTGCTATGAAAAGAAAAAACAGCAGGAGTAGAATTCCCCTGCTGTCCTGGTTTTATACATTAAAGTTTAACTACGTAAGCTGCAACAATCGAAAGGATGAAAAAAGCCGCAGCTAATCCCATGGTCAGGCGGTTTAAGAAAAGCTCCAGGCCGCGAGCCTTTTGTTTACCAAACAGATGCTCTGCGCCGCCGGAAATCGCTCCGGATAACCCAGCGCTTTTTCCTTTTTGAAGCAAGACGATCGCGATCAATCCGACTGATGCTATGATTAATAAAATCTTCATTGCTATTACCATATTGTGCACCCCAATTGCATGAACTTTGCCGAATGAATCAGCATGAGTATTCTATCATACAACCAGCAAGAATACAAGAATGAGCATAATCTCACTCCTGATAATAAGGCGATGCTGATCGTACAGGGCGTGCCCGCTTATTTCTACCAAGAAAGGCTTGAACAGCTCGCTTGGCACACCAAAGGGCGAACAAGGTAAACAGGACAGCCCACAGAAGGGAAGGAATACCCGTGAATTGACTTAAATTTGTTGCGTCGCCTGCTTTATTCGGATCGCTGAGTGCGTAAAGGACGAGTGATAATGGACCGAACACCGACTCCTCCAGGCATAGAAAGGCAAGCAGTAAATAGTAGAAATTGCGAATCCATGCTATTTTGCCGACGATCATCATGAATAAGTTCAGCAAAATAAAACCGATCAGCCAGGTGATGCCGAATTGATTGCGAACAAACAGCACAAGTGACAGAACAGCCAGCAGTGTGATGATTTGAAGTCCAAGCTTTTGCCTGCCTTTGGCATAGGCCGAGAACAGATACCAAGCAAACAACGATGCCGACATATAACCGGCCAGGGAGACAGGAATAACGGCCCAAGAGTTCGCTATCGTGGAATAGGTGACACCGCTGTGATTGGCATAAAGCTCAATGTACATGACTTGGCCCGAGAAAGCCAGCGTCATGATCGCATGTCCGAACTCGTGAATCATCGTATCCAGATTGCGAAAAAAAGATGTAGGGAGAAGGTGCGTCAGCATAGCGGATCCTATCAGAAATAAAATAGTTTTCAACCAGTTGCTCATACCCTCAACCCCTCTCATGGTTTAGGCTTTACTTGAATTTTTTAAGGTTGTAAAATGCGTTCTTGCCCGCATATTGAGCCACATAAGCTAGCTCGTCTTCGATGCGAAGCAATTGGTTGTATTTCGCTACACGATCCGTACGGGAAGGTGCGCCTGTTTTGATTTGGCCTGCATTGGTAGCAACCGCAATATCTGCGATTGTGCTGTCTTCGCTCTCACCGGAACGGTGGGAGATGACCGCTGTATAACCAGCGCGTTTAGCCATTTCGATTGCGTCAAAGGTTTCAGTCAGCGTACCGATCTGGTTAACCTTTACCAGGATGGAATTGCCGATGTTCTGCTCGATCCCCGTGGACAAACGAGTTGTGTTCGTTACAAACAGATCGTCACCCACTAATTGAACCTTGCCGCCCAGCTTCTCGGTCAGCAGCTTCCAGCCTTCCCAATCATCCTCGGAACATCCGTCTTCAATCGTGATGATCGGATACTTGTCTACCCAATCTGCAAGGAAATCAACGAACTCTGCGGATGTGTAGGATTTGCCTTCGCCTTCCAGGTGATACTTGCCGTCTTTATAAAATTCAGTTGAAGCTACGTCCATACCGAGGAATACATCCTCGCCCGGCTTGTAGCCTGCACGCTCGATAGCTGTGATGATGGTTTTAATCGCTTCTTCATTGGAGCTGAGGTTCGGAGCAAATCCGCCTTCATCACCAACTGCCGTGTTAAGGCCTTTTTCCTTCAGAACGGACTTCAAGCTGTGGAAAATTTCCGCGCCGATTCGCAGAGCTTCTTTGAAGTTAGGCGCGCCTACCGGAAGCACCATGAATTCTTGAACATCCACGTTATTGTCGGCATGTGCTCCGCCATTCACGATATTCATCATGGGAACCGGAAGTGTCTTGGCATTGAATCCGCCGAGGTATACGTACAACGGAACACCAACAGCCTCAGCAGCAGCGCGTGCTACTGCCATGGATACCGCCAGGATTGCATTGGCGCCCAGCTTGGCTTTGTTTGGAGTACCATCGAGCTCGATCATTTTGTTATCGATACCGACTTGATCCAGGGCATCCAATCCGATCAATTCCGGAGCGATAATGTCATTTACGTTTTCGACTGCTTTCAGGACGCCTTTACCCAGGTAACGGCTCTTGTCTCCATCGCGAAGCTCAACAGCTTCATAAGCGCCTGTGGAAGCACCGGAAGGCACGATTGCGCGGCCCATAACACCGGATTCCAGGTAAACCTCTACTTCTACTGTTGGATTCCCGCGGGAATCCAGAACTTCGCGTGCGTAAACATCAATAATTTCACTCATCGTTAAACATACACTCCTTATTATATAAATTGGTTGGTTAGCGATTGATAATCGTGAATCCGGTCATGTCCGGAGGCAGCGATATTTCGAGTAAATCCAGCATGGTTGGGGCAATATCGGCCAAAATGCCGCCTTCTCTCAGTGTAACATGTTTGTCCGTCACAATGAAAGGAACGGGGTTGGTCGTATGCGCCGTGTTGCGCGATCCGTCCGGATTCGTCACGACATCCGCGTTGCCATGATCAGCTGTGATGCACACCACGCCGCCTTTGGCGAGAATAGCTTCCACCACTCTGCCCAGGCAGGTGTCAGTCGCTTCGATCGCCTTGACGGTAGGCTCCAATAAACCGGAGTGGCCAACCATGTCAGGATTGGCGAAGTTCATGATGATCACATCCTGACGCTCCGCTTCGATTTCGGCTACTGCAGCTTCTGCCAGTTCGAACGCACTCATTTCCGGCTTCAAGTCGTACGTGGCGACCTTCGGAGAAGGAATCAAGATCCGCGTCTCACCCGGAAGCTCCTTATCACGGCCTCCGCTGAAAAAGAACGTCACATGCGGGTACTTCTCCGTTTCCGCAGTCCGCAGCTGCTTCAGGTTATGCTGCGCCAGCACCTCGCCGAGCGTGTTATCCAGGTTTTTCGGTTTAAAGGCTACGAAGCCCTTCACCGTTTCACTGTACAGCGTCAAACAGACATAATACAGCCTATTGGGCGGGTTGGAGCCGCGATCGAACCCGCTGAAATCCTCGTTCGTAAACACTTGGGAAAGCTGAATCGAACGGTCGGGACGGAAGTTGAAGAAGATCACGGCATCCTCGGACTCAACGAGTCCCACAGGCTGGTTTAATGAATCCGCGATAACCGACGGTATGACGAATTCGTCGAATTCGGATTTTGCATAAGATTCAAGGATCGCTGCCATCGGATCCGTGTAACGCGGACCTTCGCCATAGACCATCGCGCGGTAAGATTTCTCCGTACGCTCCCAGCGCTTATCGCGATCCATGGCATAGTAACGGCCCTGCACGGTTCCAATTTTGCCAACGCCAACCTCTGCAATTTTTTGCAGAAGCTGCTCCATGTACATCTTGGCGGAATCGGGAGCTACATCCCGTCCGTCCAGAAAAGCATGGATGTACACTTGATCCAGCCCTTCCTGCTTCGCTAAATCCAGCAGCGAGAACAAGTGTTGGATATGGCTATGTACACCGCCATCCGAAAGAAGGCCAAAAAGATGGAGCTTCTTCTTGTTTGTTTTCGCATATCTTACAGCCCCAAGCAGCATTTCGTTATGAAAAAAATCGCCGTCACGAATCGATTTGGAAATTCTCGTCAGGTCCTGATAAACGATACGTCCTGCCCCGATGTTCAAATGGCCGACTTCCGAATTGCCCATCTGTCCCTCGGGTAGACCAACGGCTTCACCACACGCTGTAAGCGTCGTGTGAGGGAATGTTGACCAATACCGGTCGTAGTTCGGTTTTTTGGCTTGAGCGACCGCATTGCCCTGCG
Source organism: Paenibacillus sp. GP183 (assembly GCF_900104695.1). Classification (NCBI taxonomy): domain Bacteria; kingdom Bacillati; phylum Bacillota; class Bacilli; order Caryophanales; family Paenibacillaceae; genus Paenibacillus; species Paenibacillus sp. GP183. The sequence continues at coordinate 3,866,730 of NZ_FNSW01000001.1, read as the reverse complement.
TGTCCGAACGAAGGCCAAACCCGTCAAGGATGATCAGCGCCACCGGTTTCGGTCTGGACATGCTACTTCGCCCCTTCCACGAGCTGGATGTAGGAAGCTGGTTCCAGGCTCGCTCCTCCTACAAGCGCCCCGTCGATATCCGGCTGCGCCATGTATTCCGCAATGTTACCCGGTTTCACGCTGCCGCCGTATTGAATGCGTACTGCATCCGCAACTTTGGCGCCATATAGGCCTTTGACCAGCTCGCGGATGTAGCCGATAACATCCTGCGCATCCGCTGCTGTCGATGATTTCCCTGTGCCGATCGCCCAGATAGGCTCGTAAGCGATAACCACTTTCGCCGCTTGCTCGGCGCTGATTCCCTGGAAGGCCGCTTCCGTTTGCACCTTGCAAACGTCTTTAGTTTGGCCTGCTTCTCTTTCTTCCAGCTTCTCGCCCACGCATACAATTGGCGTTAATCCGTTTTTGAATGCGGCTGCCACCTTTTTATTCACCGTCTCATCAGTCTCGGCAAAATAAGCTCTGCGCTCGGAGTGGCCGATAATCACATACTCAACGCCCAGCTCTTTCAGCATAATTCCGCTGATCTCGCCTGTGTAGGCTCCATTGTCCTCAAAATGCAGATTCTGTGCACCCACATGCAGAGAAGTTCCTTTTACAGCCTCAACGAGTGCGGGCAGGTTTGTAAACGGAGCGCAAATAACGCTGTCTACGCCTTGGACTTCTCCTTTGCCCTTGACCTCATTCACGAAGCTCACGGCTTCCGTGACGGTTTTGAACATTTTCCAGTTGCCCGCAATAATCGGTTTTCTCATCGTTTGGTCCACTCCTTATTTATCGTTCAAGGCTACAACGCCAGGTAAAGCTTTACCTTCAATAAACTCCAAAGAAGCACCGCCGCCTGTAGAGATATGATCCATTTTATCCGCCAAATGAAACTTTTCAGCTGCCGCAGCAGAATCACCGCCGCCAATGACCGTATATCCGGATGCTTTGGCACATGCTTCAGCCACCGCAAGGGTTCCATGCGAGAACGGCTCGATTTCGAACACGCCCATAGGCCCGTTCCAAACGATCAGCTTGGATTTGGCAATAGCATCAGCATAGATTTCTCGTGTTTTGGGACCGATGTCGATACCTTCCCAATCTGCAGGAATAGCATCGATACCTACAATTTTGGTTTGGGCATCAGCACCAAATTTGTCCGCCACCACAATATCCACCGGGATCAGGAAATTCACGCCTTTTTCCTTAGCCTTGTTAATGAAACTGAGCGCTAGATCCAACTTCTCGTTATCTACAAGCGATTTACCGATCTCATGGCCCAGAGCTTTGATAAATGTATAGGAAAGCCCGCCGCCGATAATCACCGTATCCGCCAGATTCAGCAGGTTGCTGATGACGTCGATCTTATCTTTCACCTTCGCTCCGCCGACAATCGCGGTAAAAGGACGCTCCGGATTGTTCAGTGCCTTGCCCAGAACCTCCAGCTCCTTCTCCATCAAAAGGCCGGAAACTGCAGGAAGGTAATGAGCAATGCCTTCCGTAGAAGCATGCGCACGGTGCGCCGCTCCGAAAGCGTCGTTCACATATAGATCGGCAAGCTCGGCAAAAGCCTTCGCCAGCTCGGGATCATTCTTCTCTTCACCTTCGTAAAAACGCACATTTTCCAAAAGCAGCACATCGCCTTTTTGCAGCGCTGCCACCTTGGCTTTGACCGCTTCGCCAATAGCTTCATCCGCCTTAGCTACCGGCTTGCCGAGCAGCTCGGACAGCTTGGCGGCAACCGGAGTGAGCCGCAGGTCCTCCGCTACCTGACCTTTTGGCCTGCCCAGGTGACTGGCCAAAATGACCTTAGCGCCTTTGTCCACCAAATACTTGATGGTGGGCAGCGTCTCTCTGATTCGTGTATCATCCGTAATTTGCCCATTTTCCAAGGGCACATTAAAGTCAACGCGAACAAACACTCTTTTCCCTGCAACATCCGCATCGCGAACGCTTTTCTTATTCATGGACGGCATCCTCCTTGGGGATGATTTCTTTGTGGAGCTTTTTTGCGCAAATGAGGCTTTTATGCGCAAGTGAGGCTCTTTTGAGCAATCAAGCTTTGCCTGTAGAGCCCTTCGGCGTGCAATAAGCAGCAAAACACGGCTTTTCTGCTCGCTGGTGGAATTTTCTTTACTTTTTCGGTTTTCCATCCTTCATTCACACCGAAAGAGGAGAATCGCTTCTCCCCTTTATAAGTGTACGTGTGAAATTATAGGCCCTTTTTAGCGATAAAGGCAGCAAGGTCAACGACACGGTTGGAGTAGCCCCACTCGTTATCGTACCAGGAAACCACCTTCAGCATATTGTCACCAACAACCATAGTGGATAATGCATCAATAGTGGAGGAAGCCGGGTTGCCGTTGTAGTCACTGGATACCAGCGGCTCATTGGAGTAGTTCAAGATGCCTTTCAGCGAACCGTCAGCCGCTTCTTTCAAGGCTGCGTTTACTTCATCAACCGTTACATTCCTGCTGAGCTCTACGACTAGGTCAGTCACGGATACGTTAGGTGTAGGCACGCGCATAGACATACCGTTCAATTTGCCTTTTAGCTCAGGCAGGACAAGTCCGATCGCTTTTGCAGCGCCCGTGGAGGATGGAATGATATTCTCAGCCGCAGCACGCGCACGACGAAGGTCTTTATGCGGAAGATCCAGAACGGATTGGTCATTGGTATAGGAGTGAACGGTCGTCATCATTCCTTTGACGATTCCGAATTTATCATTGACCACTTTGGCCATAGGAGCCAGACAGTTCGTTGTACAAGAAGCATTGGAGATAATGGTATGCTTGGAAGCATCGTATTTGTCATCGTTAACGCCAAGCACGATCGTGATATCCTCATCTGTCGCCGGAGCGGAAATAATAACCTTCTTGGCTCCGCCTTTCAAGTGAAGGGATGCTTTTTCCTTGGCTGTGAAAATTCCAGTGGATTCCACTACGATCTCAACACCATAGTCCTTCCAAGGCAGGTTGCCAGGGTCGCGTTCTGCAAAAATTTTGATCGAGCGTCCGTTTACAATGATTGCGCCATCTCCGACTTCAACAGTTGCATCGATTATGCCGTGAGTGGTATCGTATTTCAGCAAATGTGCCAGTGTTGCAACATCGGTCAAATCATTCACAGCCACAATTTGTACATCAGGGTTGTTAAGCGCTGCGCGGAACACGTTGCGACCAATACGTCCGAAACCATTAATACCTACTTTTACCATAGTGAAATTCCTCCTAGAATATAGTTTCTTTTATATTTCAAGACATGCAAAAATGCACATCATGATGGCGCATACTTCAATATCTCTAGTGCAGCAGCTTCGTCAGTGACCAGCACATCCTCTTGCCCGTGTAAAAGCACGGATGCAATCGCTTCGCCTTTGCTTTGGCCGCCCGCCACACCGATAATGACTTCAATATGGAGAAGATCCTCCAGCCTGATGCCTACGGTCGGCATTTTGTGTACGACCTGGCCCTGCCTATCAAAATAATACCCGAACGCTTCCGCCAGAGCGCCCTCCGTCTGAAGGCTCTGCTTGGTTGCATCATCGACCTTGCGCCTGCGAGCCATGACCATAGCATCTCCGATACCGTGAACGACGATGCGGCTTTGTCGCACGACCTCGATGATCTCTTTGATCTGACTATCCTGAATCAGAGACTGATAGGCTTCCTCGCCCAGGTGGTCAGGGACATGCAGCAGCCGGTATTTACCGCCGGTCTTGTTGGCCATGGTCGAAGCAATCGTATTCGCCTGCAACTCGACACTTTCACCCAGACCCCCGCGTGCCGGTACGAACCAGCTGCTCTTCATTGGAGCAGAGGCTGTCAGGTGGTTGGCCACCTGTGCCATGGTTGAACCCCCGGTAACTGCGATCACGTCATTGTTAGCGACATATTTACGCAAAACTGCAGCTCCCGCACGACCTAGCTCTTTTTTAGTTAAATCTGAAACATCCGAATCTCCGGGAACAATGACGACCTGCTTTATTTGAAAAGCAGTGCGGATCCGTTCCTCTAATGCGGAAATGCCCAAAATTTCCTTGATCAGAGGCTCCATATCCTCCAATAACCGCCGGCCAGATTCAGTAATCTTCATGCCGCTGGCATCGATATCCAGCAATCCCTGGTCCTTTAAATAATCAACCTCTGCACGCAGCACCCGCTCGGTCATATGGAGTGAGCTTGCTAGCGTCCTTCGGCCGACAATACCCGTCACTTGAATATGGCGGAGGACGGAATGCCTTTTTTTCATAACCTCAAGCAAATCAGGCAGGAGTTGTTTCTGAATCTCGAGGATTTCTCTCATGGCAAATCGGCAGCTCCTCTGATTTCAAAGATGGACGATTTATGTCCCAGGTATGCATTTTAAGTCCCACTAGGACAAAGTAAATCTGTAAGCTCTTATATTATACCCAATTTCCCAAAATGATTCAACCATTTGGCGAGAAATCTCATCAAGTATTTATAATCCCTCACGGCTTGATTTTTTCTTGCGCCTACCGTATAATTACCCTTGCTTCATAATATTAAACATGCATGCGCCCGTGGTCCAATGGATATGACGTAGGCCTCCGGAGCCTGAGATCAAGGTTCGATTCCTTGCGGGCGCGTTAAACCCCTTTTTTTTCATTACAGTTTGACCTTTATTGACCTTTGAAGGATTTTTCGGTATTATGTTTGTAGAACCTTGATACAAGTTATACTTACAAATAAAAGAAGCACTAGAAGGAGGCATTTTCGTATGAGTTTTATTCCTATGGTCGTAGAGCAAGACGCACGCGGTGAGAGAGGTTATGATATATACTCCCGTTTGTTGAAGGATCGCATCGTCTTCCTGGGTACCGGCGTCAACGATGTTGTGGCCAACTCCATTATTGCCCAGCTGCTTTTCCTGGCCGCCCAAGATCCTGAGAAGGATATCAGCCTTTATATCAACAGTCCCGGCGGATCGATTACTGCGGGCATGGCCATCTATGATACCATGCAGTTCATCAAACCGGATGTATCCACGATTTGTGTAGGTATGGCGGCTTCCATGGGCGCATTCCTGCTTACAGCCGGCGCTATCGGCAAACGCTATGCCTTACCCAATAGCGAAGTGATGATTCATCAGCCTCTCGGCGGTGCCGAAGGCCAAGCCTCCGACATTGAGATTCGCGCCAAACGTATTCTGAAGCTGCGCGACAGCTTGAATAAAATTCTCGCGGAGCGCAGCGGACAGCCGCTGGAGCGCATCGAGAAGGACACCGACCGCGATTACTTCATGAGCGCCGCTGAAGCAGCTGCTTACGGCCTGATTGATAAAGTCATCGAACGCGTATAATTTCAAACAAAAAACCAGCTGTGCGCATGAGGCGCCAGCCGGTTTTTTTATTTTCTTTCATCCAATGGGTAAAAGACTAAATCAATCGGCAGCACGGAGCCGACAGGAGGAGTGAATTCAATATCAAGCGAATCCTCTTTGCCTGTTGTGCGTGCAAGGACTCTCATACCGTCCAGAGCTGTCATAACTCCTGTTGACGGAGCACTAACGATTTCACCGTTGACTTTGAAGGAGCCCTTAAAGATACCCCCGCGCGCCAATACCATTACGGCCATTTTACGCGGCTTGTCCGCATGGATTTTATAAACAACACCGAAATTACCGGTATTTACCGCTTCCTGCTTCATCGTGGCATCTGTACTTTTTATAAAAGGATCAATCTTATTGTCACCGATGGTTATTATATGCACCTTATCTAATGATGAGGCTTGGATATTCCAACTTTGCTCCGTAACCGGAAAAGTTCCTCTGGCTTGATCTGTTTTAGGAAGAACGAACAGGCTGGTTAAAGTGGATTGAGTCAGCTCGTTATCCGCGACAAATGTCACTGTCAGCTCTCCGTCCGTCGTGATGTCATAGAAGTTATTGGTCACTTCACCGGGATACAGATTGGGAACCTGCGAGTAAACCAAGGACTTATTGGGAGGGACAACGATCTTTTCATCATAATCCTTATTGATTAATAAATCTGAGGCCGTTTGATCACCCACAATATTCTCGTATACTGAAGATACCACAGTTCCTTTATGTGTGGACTGGATGGTCACGGGCTTATCCGTCTTGTTCGTGGCCAGGATGGCAAATGTCATTTTCCGACCGGTTCCATTCGTATGGTTGGCATACAATCTGGCTTTGCCATTCACTTGATCCTGATAGAGAATGCCTTTATCCGTTATATCTTGAGGACTGCTGCTGACCAACAGCTTGCGGTCTGAATTTTGGGTCACCGTCTTCGCCAAAGCTGGCAGTTCATCAAACCTCGACCATGGAACTCCCAAGCTCGTTTGAATAAATCCTCCGATGGGCTTCATGTAAAAGGGATATTCCGCCTCGGTCAAGTAGGGCTCATTTCTCACTATGACCTGATAGGTAAACCGCTCGCTGGTATGTCTGTGCTGATCCGTTACCTGCAGACTTACCTGATACTCGCCCGGTGTAAAAAAAGCTTCCTGTCGGCCGACCCACGAATAGCTGAGACCTTCCGCATCCGGATCATAGCTGAGATCCACGTAGCTCACAGGCTCTCCAATGCGGTAAGAAAGCTTGGCGGTTGTAAACTTGGCAACGGGTCGCGAATTACCGTCTTTTTCGATATAAATACTTGCCGGATGAGGAGTGTACCCAATGGTTACCCGTCTAAGCGCATCATCAAAGGTATAGCTTGCCCCCATATAATCCGTTACCCATGTTAATTTGACCAGCAGCTTCCCTCTTACGATCGCAGCCACAGTCTCAAAGGGAGTATCCACCCCATTGATCGTAACCTTGCGATGATCCGGATCCATCAGGATCTCGTATCCCGGAGGCGTCATTCGAATGGTGCGGGTTGCATCGTCCCATTTCACTGTAAAATCCATGGCATCTCCGAGAAATTTGGCGGGTACGTACATCTTGCTGTCGGCGAGGATGGAGCTTGGCACTTCCAATTCAATCTTCTGCCCATTGATGAAAGCATCCGTTTTATCTACATCCATCAGAATGGTGCTTGAGCTGGTGGAAATGGCGGCATCCACTGGATGTACGGCTAAAAAGCTCGATATCCAAACAACTATGGCCAAAAGTATTGCGGCTTGTTTCTTATGTAGCTTCATATGGGCTCCTTTGTTTATACGCGGTTTGGATTGATTTAACATGTGATTGGGACGGCAAATACCCCTTTCCCCTGATCTTACTGCCTATATAGACAGCTTGGATGAGGAAAAGGTTTCTTGCAGCGTATGGTTGTAACAAATTTGCCATATTTGAAAAGCTTGTTTAAAGTGAAAAGCTTCCAGCCCAGGAAGCTTTCAACGACTTATTGGTTTTCTAATTCCTCTTTGCTCACCAATGTGACTAAAGCGTTTACAGCCTGCTCCGCGTCTGAGCCTTCTGCACTAATGGATACCTCAGTGCCTGTGCTGATCGCAAGGCTCATGATGCCCATTATGCTTTTCGCGTTTACCTTCTTTTCATCCTTTTCCACGAAGATCTCTGATGAAAATTTATTCGCCTCTTGTACGAACAATGCCGCAGGTCTGGCGTGAAGGCCGGTTTTTAATTTCACTACGACTGGCCGTCTGGACATGTTACTAATTCCCCCTACTTTAACTCATATAAACTACATGATGTACGCTGCAACTGATGTTTATTAGACATTATAACATTATTCCCACATGTACACTAGAACAAATCAGAAAAACTTCATAAACGACCTGATTCACGGACTAAACCGATGAATTTCTCAGCTTTTCGGCCATTTCGTCGATTTTACGCAAACGATGGTTGACTCCGGATTTGCTCACATTCCCTTTCAGCATATCGCCAACCTCCTTAAGGTTCATATCCGGGTGCTGCAGACGAATTTTGGCCACTTCCCTCAGTTTTTCCGGAAGATTCTCAAGCCCGATATTTTTCTGCAAAAGGCGGATATTCTCGATTTGGCGAACGGCAGCGCCGATGGTTTTGTTGAGGTTCGCGGTTTCACAGTTGACGATCCGGTTGACGGAATTGCGCATATCCTTCATGATCCGAACGTCCTCGAATCGCAAAAGAGCTTGATGCGCTCCAATGATGCTGAGAAATTCAATGATCTTCTCGCCTTCCTTGAGGTAGAGCACAAAACCCTTTTTACGTTCAATGCAGCGTGCGTTCAAATCAAACCGATTAGCCAACCGGCATAAGGATCGGCAGTGCTCCTCATAAATCGAAGCGATCTCCAAATGATAGGAGGATCCCTCCGGATTGTTCACAGAACCGCCGGCCAGGAAGGCACCTCGCAAATAGGCTCGTTTACAGCAATTGTTGCGGATGATTTCTTTATCAATTCCGGGAGTAAACATAAATCCTTCTGAAACAATCCGCAGCTCGGAAAGCAGCTCCTGCACTTGACTCGGAACACGCACAATGTACACATTGTTTTTCTTTAAGCGCATTTTCTTGCGCACGAGCAGCTCGGCATGCAGTTGAAACGTCTTTTTGAGGAGGGTGTAGATTCTCCTTGCAATGGCGGCGTTCTCGGTGGATATATCCAGAATGACTCGCTGGCTCGAGAGCTGAACGGATCCATTCATCCGGATTAAGGCAGACAGCTCCGCCTTCTCACAGCAGGGCTCAGCTTCGATAAGCGTCAATTCTTTCTTGGTTTGTGCCGCAAAGGACAAAGGACTCACCTCTTCCTCATCATCCAGCTTTCTACTAGCTGATAAATATGATCACTCAGTTTTTCCGCATCATGCCGGAGATAGGTCTTGAACAGCACCAATCGGTCGGCTATGATCCGATAGCCTTGCCTCGCCACCTCATCCAAATCCAGATGTACGGCTTTGGCGCCTTGCTCGGCATATCGAGCTTGTACCTCAGGCGGAATTTCACCATTATTCACAATCACATAATCGAATAAAGGATGTCCTACGTGGTCATGGATGGCTTTCAAATGGTCGCTGACCGAATATTCGTCCGTTTCACCCGGTTGGGTCATCACGTTGCAAATGTACATTTTAACCGCTTGTGAAGCCGCTATTTCATCGACCACATGCGGAACCAATAAATTCGGAAGCAGGCTTGTATATAAGCTTCCAGGTCCGCAAACAATGCCGTCAGCCTCTCGAATGGCTTGGAGCGCCTCTTCCAGAGGAGAAACATCGGGCGGTTCAATGTATACTCTCTTGATAACTCCCTGTGCTTTGGGAATATTGGATTCGCCTTCGACTATGGAACCATCCAGCATTTCCGCTTTTAAATGGATGGCTTGATTGGATGCCGGAAGCACTCTGCCGCGTACGGCAAATACCCGATTCATCTCCTTGACTCCCGTTACGAAATCGCCGGTAATGTCACTGATCGCTGCCAAAATTAGATTACCCAGACTATGTCCCGCTAGTCCCGTACCCGATTGAAATCGGTATTCCAGGATTTTGGACAGCAGAGGTTCTACATCAGCAAGTGCTGTCAGCACATTTCGAATATCCCCGGGAGGCGGCATCTGCATTTCATTCCTGAGAATACCGGAGCTTCCGCCGTCATCCGCCACCGTAACAATCGCGGTAATGTCTACCGGCTTCTCCTTAAGTCCCCTAAGCATGACGGAAAGACCGGTTCCGCCGCCGATAACCACAATTCGAGGAGCTTTGGAGGGATCGTCACGTTTCATTTCCATTTCACCTTCTTATAGGCGGTCCCGATCCGCATCTCGATGACTCACTCTGACGATCTCCGTCTCACTGTTATCTATAACCTTGCCCAGATATTCAGCGATAGCCACTGACCTGTGCTTGCCGCCCGTGCATCCGATGCCGAGGACGACTTGGCTTTTGCCTTCCTTCTTATACTGCGGCATCAAGAAATGCAGCATATCGAGCAGCTTGCTCAAAAACTCCTGTGTCTCCGACCATTTCATGACATACTCGTACACATCGGCATCTTGCCCGGTTAGCGGCCGCAGCTGTTCCACATAGTGGGGGTTCGGCAAAAAGCGAACATCAAAGATCAAATCAGCGTCAATCGGGATCCCGTACTTAAATCCAAATGATACTACATTTATAGATATGCGGTTTGTCTCTAAATTGGTGAATCGGGCAATAATTTTTTCCTTGAGTTGAGCAGGCTTGAGCACACTAGTATCTATGACTTGAGTGGCCAGACCCTTGAGCTCCTCCAAAAGCTTGCGTTCAAGACCTATACCCTCCAGTGGTGAGCTGTCGGGAGCAAGCGGGTGTCGGCGGCGGCTTTCTTTGTAACGTTGGACCAGCGTTGCGTCTGTAGAATCCAGAAATAAAATTTCATAGGAGATCGTGAAATTATCCTGGATATAGCGAAGCGACTCCTGAAGAGCCGTGAAAAACTCGCGTCCGCGCAAGTCGATCACAAGCGCAACCTTGCCGATCTTCCCCTTGGATTGCTCAATCAATTCGGCAAATTTCGGGATCAGAACGGGCGGAAGATTATCGACGCAAAAAAAACCGAGGTCCTCGAGGCTCTGAACGGCAATTGTCTTGCCCGCCCCTGACATGCCGGTGATGATGACCAGCTTTGCTAAGGCATGGGTATCTTCCATCATTGACACCTTCCTTTCCAGTTGGAAGCTTATCGGTGGCGCAAATTTAATCCGGCCGCGCCGACGATTCCAGCATCATTGCCGAGAGTCGCGGGAACAATGTCTACCCCTTCTCGCGCTTGCTCAGGTGTATATTTCATATAAGCTTCACGCAGCGGTGCAAATAAAACTTCCCCGGCTTTGGAAACTCCTCCGCCTATGATGTATCGTCCGGGATTGAGTACGACGGATACCGCCGCCATCGATTTGCCCAAGTAGAGAGCTGCCCGGTGCACAATGCGAAGAGCGACCTCGTCGCCTGATTTGGCCGCATCGAAAACATCCTTGGCTGCAATTTTTTCCAGCAAGGCCAGGGAAGTGTGCTCTCCGCGCTCAACAGCATCATTGGCCATGCGCACAATTCCCGTTGCGGACGATACCGTCTCCAGGCATCCGATTTGACCGCAGCCGCAATTGATCGCTTCGATATCGGGGACGATGGACATATGCCCAAGCTCACCCGCCATGCCGCCTGATCCTTGATAAATATGTCCATTGATAATAATTCCGCCGCCGACACCTGTTCCCAGTGTGTAACAAACCAAATTAGGGATCCCTTTGCCCGCACCGCTCCATGCCTCACCCAGAGCTGCCACATTGGCATCGTTATCTATGGTGACCGTCTTGCCTAATTTCTCTTCCAATATTTTCTTTGCCGGAACGTTATGCCAGCCCAAATTAGGGGACAGCTTCACAAAGCCTTCCGGGATATCCATAAATCCGGCCAAACCTGCGCCGATCCCGGCTACCTGGTCCCATTCGAATTTCGAGTCCTCGACAATTTTGCGCACATATTGAGCGATTCTACCTAGTACCGCTTCGGCCCCTTCATCGGCCCCTGTCGGTCCCTCATAGGTGTGCAGCAGAGTTCCATGCTCATCACAAATGCCCACCTTAATATTCGTACCGCCTAAATCCACACCTATATAAATCTGATTGGCCATGAACATCGTCACCTCAACGAATAAAATCGTACTAATTGGGCTAATAGCTCCAGTTCCAACTATAAGGCAACCTATGAAACTGGTCAAGGTCGCTCCATAAGAAAAAGCGCGGAAATATCAGCTTCTCCACGCTTTTTCTGTATGATTCCATCCGTGCGTTACAGTGCTTGGCTCCAATCGTGAACCGCATGGCCCTCGAGAAATTTCTCGCAGTCCAGTGCGGCTGCGCAGCCGCTGCCAGCAGCAGTAATGGCTTGGCGATATTTTTGATCCTGGACGTCTCCGCATGCGAAAACGCCGGGAATATTGGTTTCGGTTGTTCCGGGCTTAACGATGATGTATCCCTGTGAATCCGTTGTAATTTGTCCGCCCAGGAAGCCGGTGTTGGGTGTGTGTCCGATGGCCACGAAGATGCCTGAGGTTTCTATGATTTCTTCGGTTGACGTTTCATTGTCGACCACTTTTAATCCGGTTACGCCGTGCTCACCATGAATAACGGCAAGCGGGGTCTTGTTAAGCGCCCATTTGATCTTATCGTTACCGCGTGCGCGATCCTGCATGATCTTGGACGCACGGAGATCTTGACGTCTGTGCACCAGCACGACTTCTGTGGCAAAACGTGTAAGGAAGTTGGCTTCCTCCATCGCTGAATCTCCGCCGCCGACGACAATGATCTTCTTGCCGCGGAAAAAGAATCCGTCACAAGTGGCGCATGTGCTGACACCGCGCCCGATGTTTTCTTTTTCATGCTCAATGCCGAGCAATCGGGCTGAAGCGCCTGTGGAGATGATCAGGGTTTCAGTCTCGATCTCGCCAAGTCCTTCAACCTTAAGCTTAAACGGACGGTTCGTCAGCTCCACTGAATTCACCCAACCGGTCTTGAACTCTGCGCCGAAACGCTCAGCCTGCTTGCGCATATTTTCCATTAGCTCCGGACCCATGATCCCCTCAGGGAATCCGGGGAAATTCTCAACCTCTGTCGTGGTTGTTAATTGACCACCCGGTTCCGGTCCTTCAATGACCAGCGGGCTCAAATTAGCCCGGGCCAAATAAATGGCTGCCGTTAGTCCTGACGGCCCTGTTCCTACAACTACTGCTTTGTACATGTATGTTTCCCTCCCCGAGACTTATATCCGAGCTATTCCTGCTCGGTCTCTTCCATGCTCAAAAACTTGGGGAAGATGGCTTCCATCTTCTCTTTCAATCCGCAGGCCTCATCGATAAGCTTCACATTCTTGCTCACGGTTGAGACCGTCACTCCATATCTGGAGGATACCTCCATATAGGAGATGGCGCGGCGGTGCATCTTGGCAATTAAATATTCCAGCGCGGCCGCCCAGCCCTCCGGCTTGGTTATTTTCGGAATTCCCGGGTAGACCCGCGTCAAATATTCGACCCATAATATTTCCAAATCATGCTGCTGAATGATATCATAGCGCTTTTGCATGCCGCGCAGCGCCGTCTCCAGAACCAGCTGCCATTTGGTTTCCCAGACAGGCAGACTCGGCGTAAACGGAGAGTCTTGAACGGAAATGACTTTGCCGTCCAGATGAGCGGACAAGCTATCCTTCACGCCTATGCTTCTAAGTACGAAGATAGCGACCTTTTTCAAATAATCGTCTTCCTGCGGCTCGAGGATAAAATCCTTAAGCGCATCCTTCACTTCATTATCCGCGATCAAGCCGAAGGCGCGAATCACCTGCAGCTTCGTATCCATGTCGCCATGGCGAAACGCCCAGAAGAACGAAGAACGGACCAAAGGATCCTTCTTCAGCTGCTCCGGAATCCCATGCGTCGATTTTTCAAGTACACGGAATTGCTCTTCAAAGGGCAGATGATAGTGATAGCTGAGCGTACTCGGCTTATCCCGATCCTTCAACAGGCGAAGCTGATCCAAATAAAACTTGGATATCTCCGTACCCGGATCCAGCTTCTCCACTTGACGCCAATGGCGTTCAGCTTCAACAAATCTGCCTATGTTGCATGCCGCAACAGCCATGTAATGGAACAGGCATGGATCAAATCCATCCTCGCCTGTTTTCAAAAGGCGTTTAAACAAGTGGTAAGCCTTCTCATGCTCACCCAGAATACCCATCGTTGTGGCCAGCTTGAATACATGGTCATGCTGGAAAGGTGAAGTCTTGCGCAGAAGTGCCAGCAGCTCAGCCAGCTCTTCTTGGTTGCCGAAGTGCTGATGGAAAATAGCCTGATTGCACAGCGCATGCAAATTGCCGGGATCGATCTCCAGCACCTGGTCGATCGTCTCCATCGACTTCTCAAATTGGCCCATATAATAATAGGCCAAAGCCAGATTATTACGCGCCGCCAGGAAATCGGGATGCTTCTTGATCAGCTTCTCGAGCTGACGAACCGCCTCTGCGAACTTGCCTTCTTCCAGCAGAGCTCGCGCTTTGTCGTGTTCGAACAATCCTTCCCTGCTTTTGATCGAGGTCAGCGGGGTCGGACGCTCCAGCTCGTAGCTGAGCAGCTCCATCATCTCTTCCGATTCCTCAAGGAATTGTCCGACGGGGTCCGTCTCCAAATATCGCACGATGGAAACTTCCGCCTGTTCAAAGCTTTCCATATTGGCGTAATTATTAGCCATATAAAAATGACATTCTGTCATCGTTGGATCAATCGTGTCCAAAATTTTCTGCAGGATTCGGTTAGATTCCTCATAATTGTTCATTTCCGAGAGAACCCCGGCCAAATTGCAATGGTTCACCGGATTGTCCGGTTCATAATCTACAGCCCTCTTAAAGTACTTGAGTGCCTTTTCATAATGAAACCGATCCAGGGACTGGACCGCTCTCTCGAAAAAGAAGGCGGCATCCATGTTGATTGAAATCACATTAGGCTTGAGCGTTTTGGACACCCGCTTTTTCTTTTCCATAGTGTCAGGCACCTCCGGTATTCTTGAATTTACTTCAAATTATACCATACAAAGAGGATAAGCAAAAAAAAGCTTTCCATATAAGTTCAAGGTTGATCTACACACCGCCGTATTTGAATAAGGATGATATGGAGCCGCCTTCCACGATAATCCGAATGGAATTGGAAAGCAGCGGAGCAATCGAAAGTACGCGGAATTTCTCGGAATGGTCATCAGGAATAGCAATGGAGTCGGTAATGATGACCTCCTTGATATTGGGATGATCCAGACGCTGCAGCGCGGGACCCGAGAAAACAGGATGAGTCGCGCATATATACACGTCGTTGGCGCCTCTTTCCTTCAGGCCTTCGACTACATTCACAATGGTCGTTCCGGTATCTATCAAATCTTCTATGATGATCGGGGTACATCCCGCTACCTCGCCGATGACATGCGTAATGACCGATTCATTATGATTCGGGCGTTTTTTGATCATCATGGCAAAAGGAGCATCGAGAATATTCGCCATTTTCTCAGCCGTTGTGGCACGTCCCACATCCGGAGATACAACGATCGGGTCAACCAGATTCTTCTTGCGGATGAAATCGGTAATCACATCAAGAGCCGTCAAATGATCTACAGGAATATTGAAAAAGCCTTGAATGGCCGGAGCGTGCAGGTCAATGGTCACTACACGTGTAGCACCAGCTGCACTGTATAAATCTGCTATGAGCTTGGCGGAAATAGGTTCCCGCGGAGCGGCTTTGCGCTCTTGGCGAGAATAACCATAGTACGGCAGGACAAGGTTGATCGTTCTGGCAGAAGCCCGTTTGGCCGCGTCCATCATCACCAGGAGCTCCATGAGATGCTCATTGATGGGGTGAGACAAAGTCTGGACCAGGAACACATCGCAGTTACGAACGCTTTCTTCGTATAAGCAGTAGATCTCTCCGCTCTTGAATCTGGACAATTTAATCTGTCCCAGCGGCATACCCAGCTCCGTGCATATGCGCTCCGCAAGCTTCGGATTCGAAGATCCGGAAAAGATTTTTAAATTGTCGCTGTACATGGTTACCTCCAAAATTTTCATTTAGGGAAAAGATTCTTATGAATTTCAAACGTGATGCTTATCCTCTACCATTATACATGAAAGAAGATCAATTTAAAAAGGAATAAGCTGGCGTTTTCTGGCGGAAAATGTGGCTAATTCGTTAAAGCCGATCTCTTTCAACAGACTGACAGCTTGATCCAAATATTGGCCCAGCCGCTCGGGCTGATGAGCATCGGAACCGATGGTGACGGGAATCCCCCGTTTAAAGCAATATTCCAGCATCCGGCGGCTCGGAAACATTTCATCACATGGCATTCTCAGACCGGAAGCATTGATCTCAATGGCCAGTCCCTGCTCTCTTACCGCTTCAAGCGCAGCCACTTCAAGCTCCCACGGATCTTGCTCGGGCTTGTAGCCATAGCGTTTGATGACATCCAGATGACCCATAAAATCGTAAAATCCTGTACGCGCAGCTTTCGACACTGCATCATAATACTGAGCATAAACCTCGTAGATTTCGCGACCCTCCCAACCTTCCAGCTGCCGGTAATCCGAGATGTCCCACTCCCCCAGAAAATGCACGGAGCCGATCACATAATCCCAAGGATACACATCAATAATACGTTTAATCTCCGTTTCATAGCCTTCGATATAATCGCCTTCAAGCCCTACACGAATATCAATTTGGCCCTTGTACTTCTCTTTCAGCTTCAAGCACTCCTCCGCATAACGGGGAAGCTCTTCCATAGGCATCGCCATACCGGGAAAATAAGTGGCCGGATCCACATGCAAAAGCGGCATATGATCAGAAAGCCCCAATTGTGCGAGGCCGATCTCTATGCCGCGTTTAACGTAATCTTCCAGTTCGCCGATGGCGTGACCACAGCGTACATGATGCGTATGATAATCAATCAACATCGTAAGCTCACCCCTGAACTCTTATTTAATCGTCCTAAATGCGGTCGATTGTTTTCGTGTCTGAAAAAGAGGACTTTTTAAGATGCCTGCGTTCCAACTCCATCATAACATCATCAAGAGGGAGCTTGGAATCGCGCATTAACACCATTAAATGAAAAATAAGGTCGCTGACTTCATAGCGGAGCTCGTTCTGATCCTTGTTTTTGGCAGCGATGATCACCTCGGAGGTTTCCTCACCAATTTTTTTAAGAATCTTGTCCGCTCCTTTTTCGAAAAGGTAGGTGGTATAAGCACCTTCAGGACGCTCGGCATCACGCGAAGCGATGATCGATTCCAGGGAAGACAGGATGGCGAAACGGTCGGATGTCTTCATGGGAGCTGAAGATGTCTTTACTTCTGTTTGTTCAAGCGGAAGCTCCTCGGTAAAACAGCTGTAAGCTCCTGTGTGGCAAGCCGGCCCTTGCTGTTCAACAAGGACAAGCAATGTATCGGCGTCACAATCATAGCGAAGCGATTTGACCTGCTGCGTGTGTCCCGAAGTTGCTCCTTTGTTCCAAAGCTCCTGGCGCGAGCGGCTCCAGAACCAGGTTTGTCCGGTTTGGATAGTGCGGTCCAGCGACTCCTGATTCATATAAGCCAGCATCAGCACCTCTTTGCTGACAGCATCCTGCACAATCGCGGGAACGAGACCGTGCGCATCAAACGTAATTGAGTTCAACGAATCTCCACTCCTTTAGCTCTGAGATCATCTTTAACCTCATGAATAGTTAACTCTTTATAATGAAATATCGTTGCCGCAAGTCCGGCGTCTGCCTGGCCTTCCGTGAATACATCATAGAAATGATCGATTCGCCCCGCTCCGCCGGAAGCAATGACAGGGATACGGATGTTTTCCGAAACGGCCTTGGTCAGTTTCAGATCGAAGCCATCCTTGGTTCCATCAGCATCCATACTGGTCAGCAGGATCTCTCCAGCCCCCAATTCCTCCATACGCTTCGTCCAGGCCAGCGCTTTAATGCCTGTTGCGTTACGGCCGCCATGGGTAAAAACTTCCCATTCGCCCCACTGCTCATTATACTTGGCGTCTACGGCCACTACAATACACTGCGAGCCAAAGCGCCTGGCTCCATCGGAGACAAGCTGCGGATTCGTAACGGCAGCCGTGTTAATGCCGATCTTGTCAGCACCTGCGCGCAGCAGCCTTTTCATGTCATCCACACTGGCAATGCCGCCGCCAACCGTAAACGGGATTGTGATCTCGCCCGCTGTCTTGCGCACCACCTCGACCATGGTTGCCCTACCTTCAAAGGAAGCCGAAATGTCCAGAAACACGAGCTCATCCGCACCTTCCTGATCGTATAGTGCAGCCAGCTCTACGGGATCTCCGGCATCGCGAAGGTTCACAAAATTTACACCCTTGACCACCCGCCCGTCTTTGACATCAAGGCAGGGAATGATTCTTTTCGCTAGCATGTGTTGTCACTCCCTTTCGTGAACACTCAAATGAGCTTCAGCGCTTCTTCAAGCTTGATGCTGCCTGTATACAATGCTTTTCCAACAATAGCGCCGCCCACTCCGTTAGCCGCTTGCCTAGCAAGGCGAGTCAGATCTTCCATTTTGCTCACGCCGCCGGACGCGATGACCGTCTGCCCGGATACCTTCGCGAGCTGAGTGATGGCTTCCACGTTAGGTCCGCCCATCATCCCATCACGGGAAATGTCTGTGAAAATAAAAGTCTTCGCTCCATGTTCGGCAAGCTGGACGGCCAAATCCTCCGCCTTTACCTGCGAGGTTTCAAGCCAGCCGCGTGTCGCTACAAGTCCATCTCGGGCATCGATCCCGATGGCGACCTTCTCCCCATGCTTAGCAAGCAGTTTATATACAAATTCACGGTTTTCAATAGCCGCTGTGCCCAGAATCACACGGGATACGCCGAGCGATAACAAGCGATCGACATCCTGCTCTGTACGCAGTCCACCTCCGACTTGAACGGGCACTTTAACCGAACTTGCGATTTTACCGATCAGTACATCGTTAACCGGATGGCCGGCTTTGGCCCCGTCCAGGTCCACCAAATGAATCCACTCGCCCCCTGAGGCTTCCCATTCCAAGGCTACCTCGAGCGGATTCGTGTTATATACGGTTTCCTGGTTGTAATCTCCTTGAACGAGCCTTACACATTTGCCATCCCGGATATCAATGGCCGGATAAATGATAAAAGAAGACATGCAGTACGCTCCTCTAAGCTATTCTATTTATGAATCTCGGCCTTGCACAGGCCAAGGAAATTGCCCAACAGCTTCATGCCGAGCTCACCGCTTTTTTCCGGATGGAACTGCATTCCGTACACATTATCGCGCCCAACGACAGCCGTAACCGGCTGGTAATAGTCCGTCACGGCAAGCAGATCCGACTGATTCTCCGGCTTAACGCGATAGGAATGCACAAAATACACATAGCCTTCATCCAACCCGCCAAGCAAGGGACTAGGCTGAAGGAATTCGAGTCGATTCCAGCCCATATGCGGGATCTTGTAATCGCCTTGGAAGCGCACAACCTCGCCCGGAAGAAGATTCAAGCCCTCATGGCTGCCATGCTCTTCACTGCGAGAGAACAAAAGCTGCATCCCTAGGCAAATGCCCAGCAGGGGCTTGCCTGACGTCGCGTAACGCAGCACCACATCACGCAGATTCGATTCATGCAAATGCTGCATGGCATCGCCGAACGCTCCAACCCCCGGGAGGATAGCTCCATCCGCTGCAAGGATTTGCTCGGGGTCCGAAGTCACTGCGGATTCGTAGCCCAGCCGCTCTACAGCTTTACTGACACTATGCAAATTCCCCATGCCGTAGTCAAAAATCGCAATCATCTTAAAGCACTCCCTTCGTGGAGGGTACCCCCTGTACACGCGGATCAATCGTCACAGCTTCATCCAGTGCTCGGGCAAGCGCCTTAAATACCGCTTCGATCATATGGTGCGTATTTTGTCCGTAATGCACAATCACATGCAGCGTAATGCGTGCTTCCAGGGCAAACTTCCATAGAAATTCATGCACCAGCTCCGTTGAGAAGCTGCCCACTGTTGCCGAGGGATAAGCTGCGCGATATTCAAAATGAGGCCGATTGCTAATATCAATCACAACCTGAGCCAGAGCTTCATCCATGGGCACGAATACGCTTGCGTAGCGCTTGATGCCTTTTTTGTCGCCGAGCGCTTCACGCAAGGTTTGGCCCAAACAAATCCCGATGTCCTCAACAGTGTGGTGATCATCAATATCAATGTCACCGCGCGCCGTTACATTCAGATCGAATTGTCCGTGCTTGGTAAAAAGATCGAGCATATGATTCAGAAAAGGGACATCCGTCTCAATTTTGGAAATTCCCATCCCATCCACTTGAAAAGTTAGCTGGATATCTGTCTCATTCGTCGTACGGGAGACGCTTGCCACTCGTGTGCTTTGCTGCTGATCGGCCATGATTAGTTCCCTTCCTTCTCTAAACGTACTTGAATCGCTCTTGCGTGAGCCTCGAGACCTTCGTGTCTGGCTAACGTCATGATCTGTTCTCCGTTTGCCAACAGGGCTTCCTTGCTATAATGAATAACACTTGATTTTTTGATAAAATCATCTACATTCAGCGGCGACGAGAATCGGGCCGTGCCATTGGTCGGAAGCACATGATTCGGTCCGGCGAAATAATCGCCGACCGGCTCGGAGCTGTACGGCCCGAGGAAAATCGCTCCCGCGTTCTCGATGCGCGGCAGGTAGGTGAACGGCTCCGCAACGAGCAGCTCCAAATGCTCGGGAGCCAGCCGGTTTACGATGCCAATGGCCTCGCTGATGTCCTCCACCAGCAGAATCGCGCCGTTATCCTGAATGGATTTCGCGGCGATCTCCTTGCGGGGCAGCAGCGCCAGCTGGCGCTCCACCTCCTCCTGAACCTGCAGCGCCAGCTGCTCGGACGGCGTGATCAAGATGGCGGAGGCCATCTCGTCATGCTCCGCCTGCGAGAGCAGGTCGGCCGCGACATAGGCCGGGTCGGCCGTATCGTCGGCGATGACGGCGATCTCGCTCGGGCCGGCGATGCTGTCGATGTCGACGACGCCGAAGACGTAGCGCTTCGCCAGCGCGACGTAGATGTTGCCCGGCCCGACGATCTTATCGACCGGCGGGATCGATTCGGTGCCGTAGGCGAGCGCAGCCACGGCTTGCGCGCCGCCGACGCGATAGATCTCCCGCACGCCGGCTTCTGCAGCCGCTACCAGAATGTGCGGGTCGATGCCTGCTTCCCCCGCGGTGGCCGGAGGCGTCACCATGACGATCTCCGGCACCCCCGCCACCTGCGCGGGGATGGCGTTCATGAGCACGGAGGAAGGGTACGCCGCCTTCCCTCCGGGCACGTACAATCCGACCCGCTGCAGCGGTCGGACGATTTGGCCCAGCAGGCTGCCGTCGGCCTGCAGGTCCATCCACGACGTTCGTTTCTGCTTCGCATGAAACGAACGGATGTTGGCGGCGGCCTGGCGCAGCGCCGCCACGAACGCGGCGTCCACCTGGGCGTACGCCGCCTGGATTTCGTCGTCGGTGACGCGAAGCTCACCGACGGTCACGCGGTCGAACTGCTGCGCGAAGCGTCGCAGTGAGGCATCGCCCTCGAGCCGCACCGCATCGATGATGTGGCGCACGCTGTCGTTTTGCTCGGGCGAGCCGTACTCGACCTCGCGCTTTAAGTGAAATTCAGCGGCTGGTACAATCCGCATCGGCCATCTTCCTTCCTTTGGCGGGGACCGCCTGTCCCGTCCCCTTCACATTCATCTAGGCTTGTGCCTTGTTACACCTGCTTGAGTTTGACTTCAGGAAGCACCGCTTGCAGCAGATCGCATAATTGCTGAATGGCTGCATTTTTCATTCGATAGCTAACCCGGTTGGCAATCAAACGGCTCGTGATCTGGAAAATTTCTTCCTGCTCGACCAACCCGTTCTCCTGCAGCGTTTTCCCTGTCTCCACCATATCGACGATGCGATCGGCAAGCCCGATCAACGGTGCAAGCTCAATGGAGCCATTCAACTTGATAACCTCCACTTGCTGTCCCTGCTCGCGAAAATATTGCGAGGCCACATGCGGATACTTGGTAGCAACCCTCGGATTTAAGACTGGCTTCCAATCCGGCAGCCCGATGACGGACATCCGGCAGCGGGCAATACCCAGATCCAGAAGCTCATAGACATTGCGGTTTTCTTCCATGAGTACATCTTTACCTACAACGCCTATATCCGCAACACCGTATTCCACATAAGTCGGCACATCCACCGGTTTGGCGAGAATGAATTCCATCCGTGCTTCTGGAACCGGAATAATCAGCCTGCGGGAATCCTCCAAATCCTCTGGAATCGGCAGGCCTGCTTTATGAAAAAGCATCGAAGCCTGTTTATAGATTCGTCCTTTCGGCATAGCTACTTTTAATATGTCGTCCACGTACCCGACCTCCTTTACACCATCGTGATGACATCGCCGTAAATAACCCCCTGGACAAGGTAATGTTCATCTTCAAGCAGCTCTATTTCACTCTCCAACGACGCTTCCGAGCTCACGAGTCTGGTGACGACGGCAACACCTTCGCGAGTACGAATTTCTTTGGCGCACTGAAGGGCCTCTTCCCGATGAGCCTCATCATAAGCGATCAGAACCCGGTAAGGCGGTTCTATCGCTTCTTTGCCGATGACCTCCAGAATTCGATTCGTCTTAAGTGCAAAGCCTGTAGCCGGAGCCGGCCTGCCGAATTGGGCAAGCAGATTATCATATCGGCCGCCGCCGCAAACCGGGAATCCCAAATCCGAGGCATACCCTTCAAATGTCATCCCCGTATAATAGGAGAAATCCCCGATCATAGTTAAATCGATCACCACATGCTCACTCACGCCGTAGGCTTTGAGCACATTCCAAACTTCCTGCAGATGACGGATCGCATCTTGAGCCGTTGGATCCCCGGTAACAGCACGAGCCTGTTCACAAATTTCCAGCCCGCCTCGAAAACGCAAAACACCCTGCAGCTCTTTCTCCACGCCGGCTTCCAGCTGCAAAGATTGGAGCATTTCCCGATACCCGACATAATCCCGATTCAAGAGGCAAGCCTTCAGGCTCTTCTGGGCATCCTCTCTATTCGTCAGTGTTTCATGAAACAGTCCATTCAGAAAACCCACATGTCCCAGGGCAATTTTAAAGGTCTGCACACCAGCAGCCTGCAAAGAGGCTATAGCTAACGCGACAACCTCGGCATCCGCCTCGGACGACGCATCTCCCACGAGCTCCACACCCGTTTGAAAAAACTCCGAATCACGACCGGCTTCCTCTTCAATGGCGCGAAATACATTCGAATGGTAGGACAAACGCAGCGGAAATTTGTAATCCTTGAGCAAAGAGCTTACCACGCGCGCAATTGGCGCAGTCATCTCTGAGCGCAGCACGAGCGTCTTTCCTTTTCGGTCCAAAAGCTTGAAAAGCTTTCTATCCTCCGTCGAGCTGGCCGCCCCGACCGTGTCATAAAACTCAAGGGCCGGAGTGATGATTTGGCTGTAACCCCAGCGCTCCATGCAATCCAATACATTAAACTCTATGTTGCGCAGCTTCGCTACGGCTTCCGGCAGGTAATCCTTCAAACCGGTTGGCTTTTCAAAAAATTTAGGCTTTGACACCGAATCCACCCCAAACGCTTTAGTGCGATACCATACTACCATACTACCAAAATAAAGAATGTACGGTTATTCTATCATGTTAGCTTTGGAGCGTCAATTGGAATATAAGCAAAAAAAGACCCGCTTTTGTTATCAAGCAGGCCGTGAACTTCAGTCGGTTTTATCCATTCTTCCTTCGCGGATCACCTGCAGAGGATTCCCTGCGACGAAGCTGTGAGGAGCTACATCCTTATGAACAACGGTGCCGGCTCCGATAATGGCATAATCACCGATGGTGACTCCAGGGAGAATAGTGCTGTTGGCTCCTACCATAACGTGGGAACCGATTCGCACTTCGCCCAGCCGATACTCTTTGATCAGGTATTCATGGGCGAGAATTGTAGTGTTATATCCAATGATCGTATTATGGCCAATGTTAATATATTCCGGAAAAAAAACATCGACCATGACCATCAGTGCAAACGCGGTATTCTCGCCAACCTTCATGCCCAGCACATGGCGGTAGATCCAATTTTTGAGCTTTAGCGAGGGGGAATAGCGCGTGATTTGAATGAACAAAAAATTTCGAACGGCTTTCCATTTGCTGACGGTTTGGTAAATTTGCCATAACGCATTCGGTCCCTCTACCGGGAATTTATCCGTTTTTCTCAAATGGCATCCACCGTCAATCCAACGATGGGCAGCAGTTCCCGCATATCATCAATCACATAATCGGGATGATATTGCTCCAGATAAGGTCTACCCTTCCACGACCAGGATACACCAACGGCGCCAACACCCGCGTTCTGGGCCGCTTCAATATCGTAATGGCTGTCGCCCACCATGATCGTTTCTTCTGGCTTTCCATTCAGTTCTCGGAGCGCACGGAAAATCCCCTCCGGATCCGGTTTCGCTTTGGCCACATCCTCTAACGTTACAATACTGCTGATAAATGTGTCCAATCCGGCCAGCTTCAAGCCCATATGGGTCGTTTTGCGAACTTTGCTCGTCACTATTCCGATCTTGATCCCATTGGCGTGAAGCTCAGCGAGTACAGTACGCACATGCGGAAATTCTGTAACGAGCTCATCATGCTTACTCAGATTAAAGGAACGGTATTTCTCGACTAAATCCATAACTTCTTCTCTACCCGAAAAATACACCATTTGCTCGATCAGTGGCAGTCCCATATGGGGAATAATCTGCTCTCTCGTTAAGATTGAAGGCGTCTGTCCTTCCAGGCTATGCAGAAAGGATTGAACGATAAGCTCGTTCGTATCAACAATAGTTCCATCCAGGTCAAACAATACGGTTTTGATCATAGTCGACTCCTTGGGTGCTGAGTTCATTTTCTGCTGTCCGTTTAGGCTCTTCTGAAGCTTTGGAGGAAACGATTGGATCCGAATAATGCTCTTTTGCATATCCTTTTCTCCGTCTGTAAATAATCAGGCAGATCGCTGCCAAGAAGATGAGAATCGCGACAAGCTGCGACACCCGAATATTCCCGCCATACGTCATTACTCCCGGCTCAAACACCAGTCTCATCGGAGACCATAGCATATCGATAAATGAAGCGAGCCATGCCGGACCTGTAAAATCCAGGCTATCCGTACGAAGGCCTTCTACAAAGAAGCGGCCGATGGAATACCAGATGAAATAGCTTAAGAACAGCTCCCCTGCCCGCAGGAAAGGTCTCCGGCGCAAATACAGCAGTACCAGAAGCCCCAGCACATTCCAAAGGGATTCATATAGAAAGGTAGGATGGTAAAAAACACCCTGAATATTCATTTGATTCACAATAAAATCAGGAAGATGCAGCGTATTGCGAAGGAAACTTTCCTGCACCGGACCCCCATGGGCCTCTTGATTCATAAAGTTGCCCCAGCGGCCAATCGCTTGGCCAACAATCAAACCGGGCGCAGTGATATCCGCGATTCTCCAAAAGCTGTAGCCTTTTGCCCGAAAGTAAAAATATGCCCCGATGATCGCACCTAGTAAAGCACCATAAATGGCAATGCCGCCGTGCCAAATCATGAAAATTTCAGCAAGATTGTTCTTGTAATCATTCCATTGGAAAATAACATAATAAATGCGCGCGCCCACAATCGCCGAAGGCACGCCAATCAATAGCATATCCATGAAAAAATCCGGAGAGATCCGGTATCGTCTGCCTTCTCTTATGCAAAGCAGCAGCCCAACCAGCGCCGCTGTTCCCAGAATAATCCCGTACCAATGAATCTTAATCGGGCCTATCGCTAATGCTATCGGATCAAGCATTTTTCAATCTTACCTCCCTCAAGATATACAAGCTGCAAGCAGGATCGATGGCTCAGTCGGAATCCTCATAATCCTCGGACAATTGTTCTGTCAATTTATTGGTGAACTGCAGCGCAGCATTATAGCCCATTCCTTTTAAACGGTAATTCATTGCGGCCACCTCGACGATGACGGCCAGATTTCGCCCGGGTCGAACCGGAATGGTGACCAGAGGGATATCCGTATCGATGATTCGCGTCATTTCTTCATCCAATCCTAGCCGGTCATACTGCTTGTCTTGCTGCCAGTTTTCCAGCTTCACGACAACGGAAATTTTCTTCACATTGCGAATTGCTCCTGCACCAAAAAGCGTCATCACATTGATGATCCCCACTCCGCGAATTTCCAGCAAATGCCGAATCAATTCGGGCGCATTCCCTGACAAAACATGATCCGCAGTCTGGCGGATTTCTACAGCATCATCGGCAATCAGGCGGTGTCCTCGTTTTACCAGCTCCAGCGCAGTTTCACTTTTACCGATCCCGCTGCTTCCCGTGATGAGCATTCCGATACCATATACGTCTACCAAAACTCCATGGATCGTCGTACTTGGGGCTAACCGGTTCTCCAGAAAGCCAGTCAGCCGGCTGGCGAAGATGGTCGTCGACACTTGGCTTCTCAGAATCGGAAGATCCCTCTTGGTCGCTTCGTCTATCAGCTCGGTCGGTACCTCCAGCCCTCTTGTCACTACGATGCAAGGGGTTTCCTCAGGCGCGCAGAGCTGCTCTGCCCGATTTCGCCGCACCCCGCTGGTCAACATTTCGAGGAAGGTGATCTCCGTTTTTCCCAGCATTTGTACCCGTTCACGCGGATGGTAATTGAAATAGCCGGCCATTTCCAGGCCTGGACGGTATAAATCAGCAACCGTAATCGGGCGGCTCAGTCCAGCTTCCCCAGTGAGGACTTCCATATGGAATTTATCGGCCAGATCGGAAACCTTAACTTTTTTTGCCATCCCGTTATCCCCTTTACTTTCCCAGTAGTCTCATCGTAATGGAATCCTATTCTGAAATCAAGCTTAACCGGCAACGAAATAAAAACCAGCCGAAAACGGCTGGTTTTGGGAAGGTACGACTTATAGCTTTGCAAAAATGGAAAGTGAAGTTTCTTTATCGAAGAAGTGAACTTTATTCATATCAAATGCAAGCTTTACATTCGTTCCTTCTTTGAATCCGGAACGAGCATCAACACGAGCCATAATGGTGTTAGGGCCTACTCCATTGATGTACAGGTACATCTCATGGCCGAGGTTTTCCGTGATTTCAATATTCGCATTCACCTGTGTGTTAGGGGATGCTTCCAGGAATACCGGCTCATCATGAATGTCTTCCGGACGAATGCCGAGAATAACTTCTTTGCCCAGATAGTTTTGTTCACGAAGCATTTGCGCTTTACCGTCAGGCAATTGGACATTAACGCCCGGTGCCTTAAAGGTAACAGCGGAACCTTCTTGCGTAAATGTACCGTTGATGAAGTTCATTGAAGGAGAACCGATGAATCCGGCTACGAACATATTAACAGGGTTGTTGTAGATTTCTTCAGGTGTATCGGCTTGTTGAATGATACCTTTATCCATAACTACGATACGGCTGCCCATGGTCATAGCTTCAATTTGGTCATGTGTTACGTAAATGATGGTTGTTTCAAGACGCTTATGAAGCTTGCTGATCTCCGCGCGCATGGCTACGCGAAGTTTAGCATCCAGGTTGGAGAGCGGCTCATCCATTAAGAATACTTGCGGCTCACGAACGATCGCGCGTCCCAAGGCAACACGCTGACGCTGACCACCGGAGAGAGCTTTTGGCTTACGATCCAGCAGATGTTCAATATCTAGAATTTTGGCAGCGTCACGGACGCGAGCGTCGATGTCTGCTTTTTTGAATTTACGAAGTTTTAATCCGAATGCCATGTTTTGATAAACGTTCATGTGCGGGTAAAGGGCATAGGATTGGAATACCATCGCGATATCGCGATCTTTGGGAGCTACGTCATTGACAAGGCGATCTCCAATGTAAAGCTCTCCTTCAGAAATCTCTTCCAAACCGGCAATCATGCGAAGTGTGGTGGACTTGCCGCAACCGGAAGCACCTACCAATACAAGAAATTCCTTATCGGCTACATCCAGATGGAAATCCTTTACCGTTGCTTCATCGTTACCTGCATATTTCTTCACGATATGGTTTAAACGTACGCCTGCCATTGGATTATTCCCCCTACATTGATTTCTGACTCTCTATTCATCTTAACCTATGGGCACGATGCTGACTATGCACAATCTTCACAAAAATATCACTTTCTTTTCGTTACTTTGTACAATAGCAATGCCAGCCTTACCAGAACGGCATGATTAAAGGAGCGAACATCGAAGCCGGTTTCATTTTTGAATTTGTCCAATCGATATAAAAGCGTATTTCTATGAATATAAAGCTTCTTGGCAGTCTCGCTGACATTGCAATCCAGAGCAAAAAAATGATCAAGCGTCATCATGGTTTCAGAATCGAGTACATAATCGCCGCCGCGAAGCACCCGATCGAGAAATTCATTCTTCTCATCTTCCTCTACCCTGTGAAGCAGTTTTTCCAAGTGAAGCTGCCACGGAAGATGGATGAATCTGCCGACATGAAAGGTTCGGCCAAGCATGATGGTCTCCCGCAGCTGAAGAATCGTGGAAAGCAAGGACTTGGCCGGCTTTATTGGATAGTGAATGGCTAGATGGCAGTCGCCTACCCATTCGTTCGCCAGCATTTCATGAAGTCCCGATCCGATCGCGTCGAGACCTTGCTCCATGCTTTCTTCATGATGATCCTCACGGTCATCATCCCCGCTGGCAAGCAGAGCCTCGGATCCGAGAATGAGCCACTCTTTTTCCATCAAAGGGATAAGGATAATTTCCGCTTCAAAGAAGGATTCCAGCAGCTTTTTGAGGTCAGTATAGGATACTTGCAGATTCTGCGAATAATCGCCGTAGAGCAGCAGAGGAATTTTCGTCGAGTATAACGATGACTGTGAAACAAACATATCCGGCAGCTCTACACTGGTACGGCTATGCTCCATTTGCTGCAGCAGCCATTCGCGCAATTGATTCGCCTTGCGTTCATCATCGGATATGTAGGACATCCAATGCTTACGTTCATCCTGAAGCTTAGACTCAACCATCAGTTCTACCAATTGACGCTCAGAGGCTGTAATCATCGCGTCGGCAGCCTGAAGAATGCGTACCTCTCCTTGCTCCTTGGTCAAATAAAACAAAATGTCGTGATCGCGAATTACACTTTTTACCGGAGCTTCCTGTCCTTCTTGCTGGACCAATCGGTTCCATTCCGTTTCGGGAATCAGTCCGATCTGCATCGAAGTATTCAATACGGCTTCCAGCCTTGCTTTCATTCGTTCCCAATCCATTAGCCTGGCTCCCTGCTCCAACTTTTCTTTTCTTTATTGTACCATAGATAGGCCGTATCTTTGCAGGAGGTGCTTGGGAAGACTCATAATCTCCCTCGAATCGGAAATAATTAGGAATATGGTCAGGAGAGGATGATGATTATTTATCTGCTTCCTTACGGCAAAGGCACTATCTCTTTCGATCTTCCCAATGGAGTTGACCCGGATTGGATTAATTATCATCAAAAAAACAATGCGCCAGGGGATTGGCTGAGCATGGCGCTGGAGAATCCCATTGATTCAAAACGTTTGCAACAAGCTGCAGCAGGAAGCCGTTCTGCGGTGATTTTGATCAGCGATATGAGCCGTCTATCCCCCAGCTATCTCTTTGCAGGACGCTTGCTCGATGAGCTTAATGCCGCCGGAATCCGTGATGAACAGATTCGGATCATTGTCGCTTTGGGCTCTCACCGCAAACAAACCGAGGAGGAATTGATCTCCTTGACTGGGCTTACCGCTTACAAGCGTGTACAGGTACTGAATCATTCCGCTCTCCCGGAGGATTGTATTGCCGTTGGAGTTTCTCGTGCAGGGACGCCTATCGAGATCAATCGGCATGTGGTGGAAGCCGAGTTTCGGATTGTTACCGGCAATATTGAGCCGCATCGGCTTGCCGGCGTCTCGGGTGGCGTTAAGGCACTCATGCCTGGAGTCGCCTCGACACGCACGATCGAGCACAATCACAGCCTCTCGCAGATGCATAAGGCTGAGCCCGGCCAGCCCGATAATCCGCTGAGGCTGGATATGGAAGAGGCACTGCGCTTCGTGCCGATCCACTTTTTGCTCAATGTGATCGTAGACCATGAGCGCAATGTCCTGGATGCCTTCGCCGGGGATGTGATCGCGGCTCATCGTGCAGGCATAGAGGCAGCGCGCTCACGATTTATCGTGGAGGCGCCGCATCTCTATGATGTTGTGCTTGTTTCGGCAGGCGGCCATCCCAAGGACACGCAGCTGTATCAAGCTTTGAAAGCTTTGACTAATGCGGCGGCTATCACCAGGCCAGGTGGCTCCCTTGTCCTGGTCGCTCAGTGCGAAGAACTGTTCGGCAATGGCATTTTCCAGCATTGGGTGGAAACAATAGGCGACCGACAGATTATGCTGGCCAAGCTAAAGGAAAAATTTGTCCTTGGCGCCCACAAAATCGAGCATATCGACAGCATTTTACAGCATCATCCCGTTTATCTGTTTTCTCAGATGCCTGAAGCTTTGGTCCGACTAATGGGTTTCCATCCTGTTTCCGATTTGAATCACACTTTATCTCTTAGACTTGAACAATCAGGGCGCAACATTGCCGTCATGCCCTATGGAGGATTAACTTATCCTTATGTACAGACGATGCCCTCGAATAAATAGCGAGATGGAATTCCCTTATTTTAGCAAAAATTGCTGTTCAGCCTCATGTCCGTTACAATAAAGAAACAAGGAAGAATACTCTCTGTTGAGGTGATGATTAGCATGGCCATTGCAGAATTGACCATTGTCCCGATCGGGACAGGTTCTACCAGCCTTAGCCGGTATGTCGCAGATATCCAAAGAGAATTGGAAAAGCAAAGCGGAATCCTGTATGAATTGACTCCCATGAGCACGATCATCGAGGGTTCGCTTGAACGACTTTTTGAGGTGATTCGGGTTCTTCACGAGATTCCTTTCAACCTTGGGGCCGGACGCGTTTCCACCTCCATCAAGATTGATGACCGCCGGGATAAAGCGAGCTCCATCGCGCAAAAAATGAAATCTGTTACCGACCTGCTGGAAGAACCACAGGAAATGCTGATGTAGCGGTCAACCAAGAATAAACGGCAAGGTCATCCTAATTGACGCGCGATTGTCAAGGTTGATGCGAAGCAAGATAAGCTTAGAAATACTTATACTTTCTGATCAGCCAAAAAAGACCCCTCTCGGGGTCTTTTGTCCTGTTATGATATAAAAGTGAGACATGTAGGATTCGAACCTACGACACCCTGATTAAAAGTCAGGTGCTCTACCGACTGAGCTAATGTCTCATAAGGGATTGGTGGAGGATGATGGATTCGAACCACCGAACTCAGAGAGAGCAGATTTACAGTCTGCCGTGTTTAGCCACTTCACTAATCCTCCAGCTTAAAAATGGCTCGGGACGGAATCGAACCGCCGACACGAGGATTTTCAGTCCTCTGCTCTACCGACTGAGCTACCGAGCCCTATGTAATTAGAGTTCCCACTGGAGCCAAAAAAATAATGGCGGAGCTGACGGGATTCGAACCCGCGGTCTCCTGCGTGACAGGCAGGCATGTTAGGCCTCTACACCACAGCTCCAAAAAAAATAAGTGCACCAAATGGTGCCGTCGAGAGGACTTGAACCCCCAACCTACTGATTACAAGTCAGTTGCTCTACCAGTTGAGCTACAACGGCAAAAGTATGGAGGCTGACGGGATCGAACCGCCGACCCTCTGCTTGTAAGGCAGATGCTCTCCCAGCTGAGCTAAGCCTCCATTTGGACAAAAAAATAATATGGTAGCGGCAGAGGGGCTCGAACCCCCGACCTCACGGGTATGAACCGTACGCTCTAGCCAGCTGAGCTACGCCGCCACATAAGGAAAACAGAAAAAAGATATAAAATTAAAACTGGCGGAGAGAGAGGGATTCGAACCCTCGCACCACTTACGCAGTCTAACCCCTTAGCAGAGGGTCCCCTTATAGCCACTTGGGTATCTCTCCAAGCTATTTGAATACTTTCAGGCAGGAAATATTGCTCCCTGAAAACTAGCAGCGAAACGAACATTAGCGTGAAATTAGTTTTGCTTCCGAAGCCAGCTTTCCTCCGGAAAGCTCTTAGGTTAAGCCCTCGACCGATTAGTATTCGTCAGCTGCATGGGTTACCCCACTTCCACCTCGAACCTATCTACCTCGTCGTCTACAAGGGGTCTTACTGATTGGGAAATCTCATCTTGAGGGGGGCTTCGCGCTTAGATGCTTTCAGCGCTTATCCCCTCCGTACATAGCTACCCAGCTATGCCTCTGGCGAGACAACTGGTACACCAGCGGTACGTCCATCCCGGTCCTCTCGTACTAAGGACAGCTCCTCTCAAATTTCCTGCGCCCGCGACAGATAGGGACCGAACTGTCTCACGACGTTCTGAACCCAGCTCGCGTACCGCTTTAATGGGCGAACAGCCCAACCCTTGGGACCTACTTCAGCCCCAGGATGCGATGAGCCGACATCGAGGTGCCAAACCTCCCCGTCGATGTGGACTCTTGGGGGAGATAAGCCTGTTATCCCCAGGGTAGCTTTTATCCGTTGAGCGATGGCCCTTCCATTCGGTACCACCGGATCACTAAGTCCGACTTTCGTCCCTGCTCGACCTGTTTGTCTCGCAGTCAAGCTCCCTTATGCCTTTGCACTCTGCGAATGATTTCCAACCATTCTGAGGGAACCTTTAAACGCCTCCGTTACATTTTAGGAGGCGACCGCCCCAGTCAAACTGCCCACCTGACACTGTCCCCATACCGGATCACGGTACCAGGTTAGAACCTAGGTACGATCAGGGTGGTATCCCAACGGCGCCTCCACCTAAGCTGGCGCTCAGGCTTCTACGGCTCCCACCTATCCTGTACAGATCGTACCCAAGTCCAATATCAAGCTGCAGTAAAGCTCCATGGGGTCTTTCCGTCTTGTCGCGGGTAACCTGCATCTTCACAGGTATTAAAATTTCACCGGATCTCTCGTTGAGACAGCGCCCAAGTCGTTACGCCATTCGTGCGGGTCAGAATTTACCTGACAAGGAATTTCGCTACCTTAGGACCGTTATAGTTACGGCCGCCGTTTACTGGGGCTTCAATTCATAGCTTCACCTTGCGGCTGACCACTCCTCTTAACCTTCCAGCACCGGGCAGGCGTCAGCCCGTATACTTCGCCTTGCGGCTTCGCACAGACCTGTGTTTTTGCTAAACAGTCGCTTGGGCCTTTTCACTGCGGCCCCCTCGGGCTATTCACCCTACCGAGGCACCCCTTCTCCCGAAGTTACGGGGTCATTTTGCCGAGTTCCTTAACGAGAGTTCTTCCGCGCGCCTTAGAATTCTCTTCTCGCCCACCTGTGTCGGTTTGCGGTACGGGCACCTTCGCCTGGCTAGAAGCTTTTCTTGGCAGCTTGAGTACATGACCTTCGGTACTGTAATTTTCCCTCCCCATCACAGCCCAGCCTTATCGATGTGCGGATTTACCTGCACACCAGCCTCACTGCTTGGACGAGCTCTTCCATCCGCTCGCGTCTTTCCCCTTCTGCGTCACTCCATCACTCATAACGGCTACGGTGGTACAGGAATTTCCACCTGTTGTCCATCGACTACGCCTTTCGGCCTCGCCTTAGGTCCCGACTTACCCTGAGCGGACGAGCCTTCCTCAGGAAACCTTAGGCTTTCGGCGGATCAGATTCTCACTGATCTTTTCGTTACTTATACCGGCATTCTCACTTGTATGCGCTCCACCTGTCCTCACGGTCAGAATTCTACGTACATACAACGCTCCCCTACCCAAGCGCGAATCTTGTTCGCGCCAGCCATAGCTTCGGTGGCGTGTTTAGCCCCGTTACATTTTCGGCGCAGAGTCACTCGACCAGTGAGCTATTACGCACTCTTTCAATGGTGGCTGCTTCTAAGCCAACATCCTGGTTGTCTGGGCAACTCCACATCCTTTCCCACTTAACACGCACTTGGGGACCTTAGCTGATGGTCTGGGCTGTTTCCCTCTTGACAATGGATCTTAGCACTCACTGTCTGACTCCCGGATCTAAGTTTGTGGCATTCAGAGTTTGACTGGACTTGGTAACCCTTGGCGGGCCCCGCACCCAATCAGTGCTTTACCTCCACAACTCGTTTATCCGAGGCTAGCCCTAAAGCTATTTCGGGGAGAACCAGCTATCTCCGAGTTCGATTGGAATTTCTCCGCTACCCCCACCTCATCCCCGAATTTTTCAACATTCGTGGGTTCGGGCCTCCAGTGAGTGTTACCTCACCTTCACCCTGGACAGGGGTAGATCACACGGTTTCGGGTCTACGCCTGCATACTCATGCGCCCTATTCAGACTCGCTTTCGCTGCGGCTCCGTCTTTTCAACTTAACCTCGCATGCAAACGTAACTCGCCGGTTCATTCTACAAAAGGCACGCCATCACACATAGAAAGTGCTCTGACTTTTTGTAAGCACACGGTTTCAGGTTCTTTTTCACTCCGCTTCCGCGGTGCTTTTCACCTTTCCCTCACGGTACTGCTTCACTATCGGTCACTAGGGAGTATTTAGCCTTGGCAGATGGTCCTGCCGGATTCCGACGGGGTTTCACGTGTCCCGCCGTACTCAGGATCCGTCTAGGGGTTTCGCTTGGTTTGGGCTACAGGGCTTTTACCTTCTTTGCCGGGCCTTTCCAGACCTCTTCACCTACCAAGCTAACCCCATGTTAACGTCCTACAACCCCAGGGAGCAAGCTCCCTGGTTTGGGCTTCTCCGCGTTCGCTCGCCGCTACTGACGGAATCACTTTTGTTTTCTGTTCCTCCAGGTACTTAGATGTTTCAGTTCCCTGGGTATGCCTCCAACTATCCTATGAATTCAGATAGTGGTAACTGCGCATTACCGCAGCCGGGTTCCCCCATTCGGACATCCCCGGATCAAAGCCTGCTTACGGCTCCCCGAGGCATTTCGTCGTTCGCCACGTCCTTCTTCGGCTCCTAGTGCCTAGGCATCCTCCGTGTGCTCTTTCTAGCTTAACCAGTGTCTATCGATCGTTAGATCTCAGACGGTTTCTAGAAACATTCATTTGTTGTGACACAAATGATGCTTAAAGGAATTACGTGCAACCGTTAGGTTGTCACGCTCTAAGTTTCACGCTTTTTGTTCGTTTCGCTATCTAGTTTTCAAGGAACAATCGTTGTAACCAGTAGGGCGCAAGGCGCTGCGTGGTTATCAACTTATTTGCTTGTTGTGACTCGTTTGATTCACCGCCTGATCAGCGGCAACAAACATCTTATCACATCTTGCAGGCTCTTTTCAAGTCGATATTTCTTGGAAATTCGACCTTAAAAGGGCATTTTGGTGGAGCCAAGCGGGATCGAACCGCTGACCTCCTGCTTGCAAGGCAGGCGCTCTCCCAGCTGAGCTATGGCCCCATGGGATGTTTCCCTTTGCAGGGATGTTATGGTGGGCCCTAGTGGACTCGAACCACCGACCTCACCCTTATCAGGGGTGCGCTCTAACCAGCTGAGCTAAGGGCCCTCAGACATTTGCGGAGCAAATGTAACTTCGTAAGCGATGCTGAGTTTTGCGTTAGCAAAACTTACTTCGTAAGCGTTACTGACATTTGCAGAGCAAATGTTACTTCGTAAGCGTTGCTGAGTTTTGCGTTAGCATCGCTTCCTTCTTTTCAACATGTCTTCAAAATAAAAACCCACCTGCGTGCTTTCGAAGAAGCCCTTCGAAAGCATCCGCTTGTGGGGTTCGCTTGGCAACGTTCTACTCTTCCAGAACCCTGCGGTTCAAGTACCATCGACGCTGGAGGGCTTAACGGTCGTGTTCGAGATGGGAACGCGTGGTTCCCCTCCGCCATCGTCACCAAACGAGTGCAGCCTGGTGGTTCTCACCACAGCTACGAGAAAGGCATTACCCTCTCAAAACTGACAACGAGTGAAGAAGAAGTTGTGAAGGCTAAGCCTTCTTGACTGAGCGCATCGCAGCGCTCAAGTCTCCATAGAAAGGAGGTGATCCAGCCGCACCTTCCGATACGGCTACCTTGTTACGACTTCACCCCAATCATCTACCCCACCTTCGGCGGCTGGCTCCCTTGCGGGTTACCCCACCGACTTCGGGTGTTGTAAACTCTCGTGGTGTGACGGGCGGTGTGTACAAGACCCGGGAACGTATTCACCGCGGCATGCTGATCCGCGATTACTAGCAATTCCGACTTCATGCAGGCGAGTTGCAGCCTGCAATCCGAACTGAGACCGGCTTCTAAGGATTCGCTCCAGATCGCTCCTTCGCTTCCCGTTGTACCGGCCATTGTAGTACGTGTGTAGCCCAGGTCATAAGGGGCATGATGATTTGACGTCATCCCCACCTTCCTCCGGTTTGTCACCGGCAGTCACGTTAGAGTGCCCGACCTTACTCGCTGGCAACTAACATCAAGGGTTGCGCTCGTTGCGGGACTTAACCCAACATCTCACGACACGAGCTGACGACAACCATGCACCACCTGTCTCCCCTGTCCCGAAGGCCTAGCTTATCTCTAAACTATTCAGGGGGATGTCAAGACCTGGTAAGGTTCTTCGCGTTGCTTCGAATTAAACCACATACTCCACTGCTTGTGCGGGTCCCCGTCAATTCCTTTGAGTTTCACTCTTGCGAGCGTACTCCCCAGGCGGAGTGCTTACTGTGTTAACTTCGGCACCAAGGGCATCGAAACCCCTAACACCTAGCACTCATCGTTTACGGCGTGGACTACCAGGGTATCTAATCCTGTTTGCTCCCCACGCTTTCGCGCCTCAGCGTCAGTTATAGGCCAGAAAGTCGCCTTCGCCACTGGTGTTCCTCCACATCTCTACGCATTTCACCGCTACACGTGGAATTCCACTTTCCTCTCCTACACTCAAGTCCACCAGTTTTGGATGCGCACCGGGGTTGAGCCCCGGCTTTAAACATCCAACTTACTGAACCGCCTGCGCGCGCTTTACGCCCAATAATTCCGGACAACGCTTGCCCCCTACGTATTACCGCGGCTGCTGGCACGTAGTTAGCCGGGGCTTTCTTCTCCTATACCGTCACAGCCAGAGCAGTTACTCTCTGACTCGTTCGTCTAGGGCAACAGAGCTTTACGATCCGAAAACCTTCATCACTCACGCGGCGTTGCTCCGTCAGACTTGCGTCCATTGCGGAAGATTCCCTACTGCTGCCTCCCGTAGGAGTCTGGGCCGTGTCTCAGTCCCAGTGTGGCCGTTCACCCTCTCAGGTCGGCTACGCATCGTCGCCTAGGTGAGCCGTTACCTCACCTACTAGCTAATGCGCCGCAGGCCCATCCAAAGGCCACAGATTGCTCCGTGTTTCATGGCACCTTCATGCGAAAGCGCCAATTATTCGGTCTTAGCTATCGTTTCCGATAGTTATCCCGATCCTTCAGGCAGGTTGCCTACGTGTTACTCACCCGTCCGCCGCTGACTCATCCCCGAAGGGATCAATCCGCTCGACTTGCATGTATTAGGCACGCCGCCAGCGTTCGTCCTGAGCCAGGATCAAACTCTCCAATAAAAGTTCCGAATTGGTGATTTGATCTAGGATCAAACTCTCCAATAAAGTTGCACACGAACCATAAGTCCATGCGGCTTTTATTCTCAAGCTTAAACAGCTCAAAATTGTAAACTGGCGAGATTTCTCTCGTTTTGAGTTGATCTCATCGCTGAGATTTCCTTCGTTTTTGATCGGCCTAAGGCCGATCGCTTCTTCACTCGTTGTTCAGTTTTCAAAGAACAATAACTCTCTCTTCAGCGACTCTCTTTCGAAAGCCGGAAGACTAATATATCATGGCGCCAGCTCAATAGCAACTTGTATGTCTTCCCAGACAAAATCTGTTCCAACAGTTTCGTTACTGTCGCTTTTTAGCGGCGACTTTTATAAGATAACATGTTTGACAGGCCAATTGCAAGCTTTATTTAGAGGATTTTTGAGACATCCAAGGATGCCTCAAAAACCATCCATATTTACTCACCTTGACGCTCGCGCATCAATGGAAACAACAGAACATCTCTAATAGAAGGAGCATTGGTCAGCAGCATCACCAAACGGTCGATACCGATCCCCAAACCGCCAGTCGGCGGCATGCCATACTCCAGAGCGCGGATGAAGTCGTCATCCATTTCATGTGCTTCGTCATTGCCCTGCTCGCGCTCCACAAGCTGAGCTTCAAAACGCGCTCTTTGATCAATCGGATCATTAAGCTCAGTAAATGCATTGGCATGCTCGCGTGCCACAATAAATAACTCGAAGCGATCCGTAAATCGCGGATCCTCCGGATTTTTCTTGGCAAGAGGTGAAATCTCCAGCGGATGCCCATAAATAAAGGTAGGTTGAATCAACGTTTCTTCAACAAAGGTTTCAAAGAACTCATTGACGATATGTCCAAAAGTCATACGAGGCTCGACCTTGACTCCATGCTCCTTGGCCAACTGGTGTGCTTGTTCATCTGACATTTGAACGTTGAAATCAACGCCTTTAACCTCTTTAATGGCATCCACCATAGAAACCCTGCGCCATCCAACGGCCAGATTGACTTCGTAATCCTGATAAGGGATCGTCGTTGTGCCCAAAACTTCTTGCGCGATATGAGCAATCAGATTCTCTGTAAGCTCCATAATATCTTTATAGTCTGCAAAAGCCTCATAAAGCTCAAGCATAGTGAATTCCGGATTATGGCGCGTAGAAACACCTTCATTACGGTATACACGTCCAATTTCGTAGACCTTCTCAAGACCGCCGACGATCAGGCGCTTCAAATGAAGTTCAATGGCAATACGCATATACAGCTGCGTATCCAGTGTATTGTGATGAGTGATAAAAGGACGCGCGGAAGCTCCCCCAGCAATCGAATGCAACGTAGGTGTCTCCACCTCCAGGTAACCATTTGAGTCCAAGTAGCGGCGCATGGATTGAATGATTTTGGATCGGAGGACAAAAGACTCGCGAACTTCCTCGCTCATGATCAAATCCACGTACCTTTGACGGTAACGCAGTTCAACATCACTTAGGCCGTGGAATTTGTCCGGCAGCGGAATTAACGATTTGGTCAGGACCTCAACAGAATTAGCTTTAATGGAAGTCTCGCCTGTTTTTGTTTTGAAAACGACTCCTCTTACGCCGATGATATCCCCCAAATCCAAAATCGAGAAGGCCTCGTACACATTTTCCCCGACCGCATCTTCCCGCACATATATTTGAATTTTACCCGAAAGGTCCTGAAGATGAGCAAAGCCGGCTTTACCCATGCCCCTTTTTTGCATAATTCTCCCGGCAATGCTGACTTTTACTTCAGCTGCGTCCAAATCCTCTTTGCTTTGCTCATCATAAGCATCCAGAATTTCTTGAGCAGTATGAGTCCTCACATATTTCCGGCCAAAGGGGTCAATCCCCAGAGCACGAAGCTCGTCCAGCTTGCCCCTGCGGATCACGAGCAATTCATTCAATTCTTGTTCCTGACTCATTGTTTCATCTCCTAATCTTGGTTAAACCTGAAAAAAGCTTCCGGTAGGAAGCTTTTCCAAATGTACACGGCTGCACTTTACTTCTTGATATCTATAATTTGATATTGGATAACGCCAGCAGGCACATTAACGTCGACATTAGCTCCCTTTTGCTTGCCTATCAGAGCTTTCCCTACCGGGCTTTCATTTGAAATTTTATTATTAAACGGGTCTGATTCCGCTGTTCCCACAATATTGTATTCAACCAAGTCACCAAATTCCATATCCTTAAGCGTGACGATGGAGCCTACACTGACCGTATCGGTATTCACATCATCATTATTGATAATCCGCGCATTGCGCAGCATTTTTTCGAGAGTAATGATTCGGCCTTCTACAAAAGCCTGTTCATTCTTGGCATCTTCATATTCGGAGTTTTCACTGATATCCCCGTAACCAATCGCGACTTTAATACGTTCTGCGACTTCGCGGCGTTTAACCGATTTGAGGTGTTCCAGCTCTTCTTCCAGCTTCTTCAAGCCTTCTTGCGTTAGAA
The DNA here is from genome assembly GCF_900104695.1 of Paenibacillus sp. GP183. Lineage (NCBI taxonomy): Bacteria > Bacillati > Bacillota > Bacilli > Caryophanales > Paenibacillaceae > Paenibacillus > Paenibacillus sp. GP183. The sequence goes on along the minus strand of NZ_FNSW01000001.1, from coordinate 3,827,115 downwards.
TGACTTCTTTTTCACTCATTCCCAATCTTTCTCCCGTCATGTGAAAAATTTTCATTTCGTTGAATCAATTCCGTTAGCAAAAAAGTTGGGGTTTTGAACGAGCTGATTCAATTCGGATGAATTCACTAATAGTAACTATATTAAACGAAGCCCTCAAAATGACACTTTAATATTGACTGATTATATTGCAACGTTATAGAAATGTCAATCAAAGCCAATTCCTTTGAAATCATTGGATGACAGCGGATTCTTCCTGCAGATTCTGCACATATTCGCTTAATGTCGCAACCATGTCATCTCTTCGGGTCGTTTCCATGACTATATCCTTAATTCTCGCTGCGCCTTGCATCCCTTTAAGGTACCACGCCATGTGCTTGCGCATTTCTTTGACAGCTACATGCTCACCCTTGAGATCGATCAACCGATCCATATGCAAAATCGCGATGCGAATTTTTTCTTCCGACGATGGCTCGGGAAGCAGTTCACCCGTGGTCAAATATTGCACGGTGCGGTATAGCATCCATGGATTGCCGAGAGCGCCGCGGCCAATCATCACACCATCGACACCGGTGTGATCGAGCATCCGTTTCGCGTCTTCGGGTGTAACCACGTCTCCGTTTCCGATGACCGGAATAGATACCGCTTGCTTCACGTCACGGATAATATCCCAATCCGCTTTGCCGGTATACAGCTGTTCACGAGTCCGGCCATGCACGCTTACCGCGCTGCCGCCGCCTCTTTCTACAGCTTTCGCATTCTCAATCGCGTAGATATGCTCTGAATCCCAGCCGATCCGCATCTTCACGGTAACCGGCTTGCTTACAGCAGCCACTACCGTGGAGATCATCTCTTCAATTCTTTCAGGCGACAGCAGCCAACGGGCACCTGCGTCGCATTTTGTAATCTTGGGCACCGGGCAGCCCATATTGATATCAATGATGTCGGCATTCGTGTGCTGGTCCACTACCTTGGCAGCCTCAACCAAGGTTTCTGTATCCCCGCCGAAAATTTGCAAGCTTAACGGCTTCTCCCGCTCATCGACATACAGCATTTCCAACGTGCGAGAATTGCCGTGTACGATCGCCTTATCGCTGACCATCTCTGCACAAACCAGGCCTGTGCCAAACTCCTTGGCAATCAAACGGAATGCCGGATTGCATACACCAGCCATGGGGGCAAGAACGACATTGTTCGGGGCTTCCACATTCCCTATTTTCAACATAAAGCTTAACCTCCTTAGAGTTTTGCTTTAGCAAAACTGACTTCGTAAGCATTATCTTAGAGTTTTGCTTTAGCAAAACTGACTTCGTAAGCATTATCTTAACGACTCGCTATGGCGAGCAGTTCTTCCGGTTCAATACCCAGAATATTTGAAATATTATTGATCATTTTACTATCCGGCTTGCGAGTGCCCCGCTCGATGGCGCCAAGTATGGCGATGGATACGCCCAGCTCCTCGGCCAATTCATTCTGGGTGAAACCTTTTAACTTGCGAAAACCGCGAATGCGCTGGGCTATTGAACTTTTTTCCATACCTTGACGCCTTCCTTTCCTTTCAGTTTCTTCAGTTCTGCGGAGACGGCTTCGTGGGCGCCATTTTGTTTTGCGAGCACCTCGATTAAGGGGATTAAAACGAAGGCCCTTTCGAGCATCCGCGGATGCGGTAAAGTTAGCTCTTCACTAACCATCTGCTCATCGCCATAAAGCAGCATATCCAGGTCAATCGTCCGGGGACCCCAGTGAATGTCTCGAGTCCTTCCAAGCTTCGTTTCTATCCCCTGCATAGTTATTAATAATTGCTGCGGAGTCATCCGGGTCGAAAGCGCAACCACCATATTGAGAAAAGGAGCCTGATCTACATAGCCGACAGGCTCAGTTTCATAAATGCTGGAGCAAGCCTTTACTTCAATCTCAGGATGATGGTACAAAACCGCAATTGCTTGTTTCAAATAAGATTCACGATTGTCTATATTAGAGCCCAACGCTACATAAACCGATGCAGCTTGCTGCTGTTCAATGGTCATTCATTCTGCTCGCTTTCGAGTGATTTCAACAGTGACTCCTTCAAAATGAACAGGAAAAGGCGGGTGCGGCTTGATCACCCGAACTGTGACTTGGTTGATACTAGTATAAGTTTGTAAAAGCTCAGATGCAATACACTCGGCCAAAGCTTCGATTAATTTGAACGTTCGTCCCTCAACAATGCCTTGAATGAGAAAGAAAGCTTCCGCATAGTTGACGGTATGCTCAAGGTCATCGGAGCTTCCCGCCTTGACCAAAGAAAGCATCAGCTCGGCATCCACATAATACCGCTGACCCAGCTTGTTCTCTTCAGGGAAAACCCCATGATACCCGTAAAACTCCATGCGTGTGAGCTTTATTTTATCCATGATCGCTGTGCTCCTCTCACTATAGCATCGGTCATAACCGCCACCCGCTTCATTTGCAGAATGTCATGGACGCGCATAATGTCACAGCCTTGGGCGATACCCAAAGCCACGGTTGCTGCCGTTCCCTCTACCACATCATCCGGGGGCAGCCCAAGAATGTTACGTATCATGCTTTTGCGCGATGTTCCTAACAGTACGGGATATCCAAGCCCGTTTAAAGCATCCAGATGATTCATCAGCCATAAATTATGCTCGAGTGTCTTGGCGAAACCAATGCCAGGATCCAAAATGATCTGATCCCGGAGTAAGCCTGCTTGCATGGCAAGATCAACACTCGCCTGCAAATCATGAAGGACATCCTGCAGAAAATCGCCGTAATTCATATCCTTGCGATTATGCATGAGGATGACCGGACAATCGTAATCAGCAGCCACCCGCAGCAGGTCAGGATCCTCTTTGCCGCCCCAAACATCATTCACGAGGTGGGCTCCTGCTTCAAGTGCTTGTCTGGCTACCTCCGACTTATATGTATCGATGGAGAGAGGAACATTCAGCTCACGCTTTAGCGCTTCAATAACCGGAATGACTCTCTGCAGTTCTTCTTCAACCGATACTTTCAGATATCCAGGACGTGTGGATTCACCGCCGATGTCAATGATATCCGCCCCTTCCAGAACCATTTGACGTGCGCGAACAACCGCCTTATCCGGTGCGAGGTATTCGCCCCCATCGGAGAAGGAATCTGGGGTTACGTTTAAGATACCCATTATGATCGTTCTTGCACCCAGCTCAAGCTTATGCTCTCTGCATGTCAAAACTCGTGTCATAGCTCACTTCCCGTACTTTCCTTATATAATCTCATCAAGCTGCGTGTGCAGTCGCCAGGCAAGCCTTGTCCCACTTGATAGCTCCGCCCGTCCGGGGTGAACAGCTGCCTGACAGGGACGATTTCCTGAATCGAGTTTACGTAAAAAATCTCATCTGCAGCTAAAAGGTCTTCCCAGCGGTACAAGCCTTCTTTTACAGCAAACTGACTCCGCTGAGCCAGCTTTAAAATAAAAGATCTTGTGATTCCCGGTAAAATGCCGGTATTCAGCGAGGGCGTACAGCAGGTTCCATTCTTGAAAAAAAACAAATTGCTGACAATGCCCTCAGCGATGTGGCCTTCCTTCGAAAGCATCAAACCTTCTGAGCCGGCTGCCCATGCATAGCTTTGGAGTTCTCTTTTTGCCAAAATATTATTCATATAATGAAACGATTTAAGGCGGCTTGAGCCTTCAGGCGTATTTCTCGGCAGCTTAAGGAGCTGGAGCGGTTTACCGTTAGTATAGGCTGCATCGTCACTTGGAGGAAGGGCTTTGATATAAATAATCTCTGACGCAAGCTGATAATTGCCGGCAGGAAGCCCCAATGCTTCTACCCCGGCTGAGATCGAATAACGGAAATAGGCATTGGGCAGATCATTTTCCTGGAGCAGCAGGGACAAGAGCTCACGCACTCGTCTTTCATCCGGCACAAAGTCAATCCCCAGCTCCCTGCATCCATCCCTTAATCGGGCAAGATGCTCGGGAAGTAAAAAAGGTTGCCCTCGGTAGGTCCGAAATGTCTCAAACAAACCCAGCCCATAAAGAAAACCATGATCGTAAACGGAGACCACGGCTTCCTTTTCATCGCAAATTGTGCCATTCATGCTTATTTTCATCGACTAAACCCCTTGGACAACCTTGCGCCGGATAAAATTGCGCAGCATTTGATGCCCATGATCGGTAATGATCGATTCGGGATGAAACTGAACTCCTTCGATCACATACTCTTTATGACGAATACCCATAATTTCGCCTTCTTCGGTGCGTGCGCTGATTTCCAGGCAATCCGGAAGCGTTTCGGGTTTAACAATCAAGGAATGGTAGCGAGTAGCGGTAAATGGTGAAGGAAGCCCTTCGAACAAGGTCTTGCCGTCATGAAGAATCGGCGACGTTTTGCCGTGCATCAGACGCTCCGCCCTAATGACATCACCGCCAAAGGCCTGGCCGATGGCTTGATGGCCCAAGCATACGCCGAGAATCGGGATGCCTCCCTTAAAATGATCGATCAGCGCCAAGCTGATTCCTGCTTCATTCGGCGTACAGGGACCAGGCGATATCAGGATATGATCCGGATGTAAAGCTTCAATACCCGCAAGATCAATCTCATCGTTACGGCGAACTATGACTTCCTCTCCGATTTCACCTAAATATTGAACCAGATTGTACGTGAACGAATCGTAATTATCGATAACCAAAATCATGCTAAGCTCCCCTTTCGTCTGCCCTATTTGTAAGGCCTAGGCTCATGCTCTGCTCACTAACTTCTATCGCTTTCCACATCGCTTTTGCTTTATTCAGGGATTCCACATATTCGCGTTCCGGAACGGAATCGATCACTATACCCGCTCCCGCCTGAACATGTCCGATTCCCTGAGCCGCAACCAGCGTGCGTATAATAATATTAAATTCCATATTGCCGTTGTAGTCAATCCACCCCATGGACCCCGTATAAGGTCCCCGTCTGACCGGTTCCAGCTCTTCAATGATTTCCATCGTCCTAATCTTGGGTGCCCCTGTGATCGTGCCTCCCGGAAATGTTGCAGCAATGACATCGAAAGCGTCTTTTCCTTCGGCCAACTCGCCGACCACCTCCGACACGATATGCATCACATGAGAGTAGTACTCGATGACCATGAAATCATCCACGCGGACAGTTCCATATTTGGAGATGCGGCCCAAATCATTTCGTTCCAAATCAACGAGCATGACGTGCTCGGCGCGCTCTTTTTCATTGTCGATAAGCTCGCTTGCCAGCCTAAGATCATCATTCTCATTTCGCCCGCGGGGACGGGTTCCTGCAATGGGCCGTGTGCGCAGCATTCCATTCTCCAACGCGACCAACAGCTCCGGAGATCCCGACACGAGAGCAAAGTCCGAGAAGCGAAGCAATCCCATATAAGGCGATGGATTGACGATTCGCAGGGACTCATAAATGTCTTCAGGTGCGGCCTGCAGCATCCGGCTCTGTCTGACAGAAAGGTTAATCTGGAATACATCACCTTGGCTGATGTAGCTTTGTATCTGCTGCGTTGCTAGGATGTAATCTTCTTTTTTAAAAGCTGTCTGAATACCTTGTATATGTTCAATGTCAATGTGCAGCTGTTCTCTCGTAATGGAATCACCTTTCGTTGAATTCCAGTTCCCGGAGCGAATATCGTGCCAAGTTCGAAGCATATCTTCTGCCCTTCTGTGTGCTTCCTCATATTGGCTAAGCAGGCAGCCGTCATCGTGTGCATCCTTTTGAGGTGTAGGCATATGGACTGCTATATATAAGCTTTTTTCTTCGTGATCCAGAATCCAAATTCGATCATACATGGCGAAGCTGTAATCAGGCAAATCCAGATCTGATTGGATTCGTTCAGGTAGCTTCTCAATTGTACGGATGACGTCATATCCCCAGAAGCCTACACAACCGCCGAGGAATTTAGGCATTCCTTCGACCTTGGGGGCATGGTAAGGCGACATCCATTCCTTAACAGCCTCAAGCGGTCTAGCTTTGACTTTTCTGCTTTGAGCGATTTGATCCTCAGGATCCATCGGACCTTGTGCGGCAAGCGTAATCTCAGCCTCATGGCCATACCCGCGAATCGTGGACAGCGGCTGTAATCCGAGAAAGGTATAACGGCCGCCCTTGCCGCTTTCAAGTACAAAGGAATCCGGCGCTGCGGCTTCCCAGGCTTTTGCCCAGGAATGGATCCGGTCTTCCGCGAGTCCAAGCTTAATGATATAAGGCAGCATCGTGTAAGAAGATGCCCATTTTCGCCAATATTCAAGTGTTGTGACTATCACTTGGCACCCTCCCCCGCTGCTGCGCCATCCATATTTGTCCCTTAGTATACTCCAAGTGCACTGAAAAGAGAAGGATATCACAGGCAAAAAACAAGCCTTTCAGCTTTAGGCTGAAAGGCTTGTTCCGTCTGAGTATTATTGCTCTTCGAATTGATACAGCGGAGTACTGAGGTAACGTTCGCCGTTGCTTGGAACCACAGCGATTACGCGTTTGCCTGCGCCAAGCTCTTTTGCTACTTTCAGTGCTGCGAAGATCGCTGCTCCGGAAGAGATACCAGTAAGGATACCTTCTTCTTTTGCCACGCGGCGTGCCGTTTCAAATGCATCCTCATTTTCGACGGTAATGACTTCATCATAGATATTTGTATTCAAAATATCAGGAACAAAGCCTGCGCCAATCCCTTGAATTTTGTGAGGGCCTGGTTTGCCTCCCGACAAAACAGGAGAAGCTGCCGGTTCCACGGCATAGATTTTGATGCCAGGGAAATTTTCTTTAAGCACTCCGCCCGCACCTGTGATCGTTCCTCCGGTGCCGATCCCGGAAATGAATGCATCCAGCTTGCCATCAAAGCCTTTGATCGCTTCGACGATTTCAGGTCCTGTGGTTTCACGGTGAACCTTCACATTGGCCGGATTCTTGAATTGCTGGGGCATGAAATAGCCGGCATTCTCAGCTGCAATTTCTTCGGCACGGCGAATCGCGCCTTTCATCCCTTCAGCACCTGGAGTCAGCACCAGCTGTGCGCCATAAGCGCGAAGCAGGTTGCGTCTTTCCATACTCATCGTCTCCGGCATAACCAGAATCGCTTTGTAGCCTTTTGCTGCGGCAACCATGGCAATACCGATCCCGGTGTTACCGCTGGTAGGTTCAACAAGAGTGTCGCCGGGCTTGATTTTGCCTTCTTTTTCAGCGACTTCGATCATGCTGATACCGATCCGGTCTTTGACGCTTGCTCCTGGATTTTGAAATTCCAGTTTCACGTAGATTTCCGCACTGCCTTCAGGGACTACGCGATTCAGTCGAACCAGCGGAGTATCTCCGATTAAATCCGTAATGCTTTGAACCAATCTTGCCATGTGCTTTCCCTCCCGAATGAATACAATAATTTCCGAGTAATTTAGTCGGCATTAATACAATAATCTTATCAATCCGCCAAGTGGATGTCAACTAGAACATGTATGCGTTTTATTGCAGAACCGGGTCCTTGATCTCTGCCTTCCATTTTTCCCTAAGCTTCTTCACAATATCCTTCAGCGGGGGAGCCTTTTGCAAAGCGAGCTCTCTTTTCACATTATCCCGAATAAACGAACGGTTCGGATCCGACTTCGTGCGGCGATCCTTCAATTTAACAATGGCGAAGCCTTGCTGAACGGTTATAGGTTTGCTGTACTCTCCGACCTTGAGCATTTTGGCCGCATTCATGATTTCCTCTGCAATGAAGGGATCTCCTTCTTCCAACCAGCCCAGATCGCCGCCATGATTCGCGGTGACATCATCAATTGAACGATCCCTGGCCAAAATGGCAAAATCCGCTCCTTTATTCAACTCACCTATGACTTTGTTCGCTTGCTCGCGACTGCTTACGATAATTTGCGCAATCGAAAGCTCAATCACCGACTTGAATTCATCCGGGTGTATTTTGATATAATCGTCCACCTGCTTATCGGTAATGGGGATATTTTGGGTGGCAATACGCTCGAGAAGCAGCTTGTAATGAACATCCTCCTTCAGCTCATCTCTCGACATACCGAGCTGATCTTTCATCGATTGATAAAATTGTGTTTCACTTTCATACCCTTGCTGCATTCGTTTTAATTCCCGTTCAATTTCCGCTTTCTCTATTTGAATCCCCGCTTCTGCTCCTTCTACACGCAACGCTTCACGATCCAGCATGACATTCAAAAGCTCCGATCCATGCTGACTGATGAGCGCAGTTTGAAGCTCCCGAAATGTAATCAAACGATTCCCGATTTTGGCAACAATTCGCTCGTCTTCTTTCACTTGGGAAGGGGGCTGCGTTCGCTGAGGCTGAGTCTGATCCGGTTTGGGAGAGGAACGGGTGATCAAAAGCGCTGAAAGCAAGAGAATCCCAACTGTTAAACAGCCGATGATACCCCATAATCGCTTCACATTCCGCATGCTGATCCCTACTTTACTCGATAAAATTTATGAGGACGGATCGATCATCCGCTGCAAGTCATCTCGGTCATACCTATAAGTTTCATTGCAAAAATGGCAGACCACCTCGGCGAAACCCTCATCGTCCAATATTTCCTGTAACTCTTCCTTGCCCAGACTGATTAAAGTCGCTTCAACACGTTCCCTTGAACATTTACAGCGGAAACGCACCTCCGATTTCTCCAGAATTTGCATCGATGGAAACATCTCCAAAAGCACTTGCTCAATGGTTAAGCCGCTGTTTAGCAGCGTAGTAATCGATGGCAATCCGGCAAGAATCGTCTCGATCTCGGTGATCTCCTCATCGGATAAACCGGGAAGCAATTGAAGCACAAATCCTCCGGATACCTTGACCGTATAGTCAACCTCAATCAAAACCCCTAAGGCTACGGCCGAAGGCGTTTGTTCGGATTTGGCAAAATAATACGTAAAGTCCTCTGCGATCTCTCCAGAAACGATCGGCACACTTCCCCGGTAAGCTTCTTTCATGCCTTGGTCCTTGCTAATATATAAGAAGCCATCCGTCCCTACGGCTCCTGCCACATCGAGCTTGCCTACAGCATTAAGCGGAAGATCCACTTCCGGATGATCGACGTACCCTCTGACGTCACCTTTGGCATTGGCATCCACGACAATTTGTCCAATGGGTCCGCCTCCGTTGATTTGGATCGTCAAATGCTCTTCACCTTTAAGCATTGCGCCCATCATTAAACCGGCTGCCGCCGTTCTGCCTAAAGCTGCGGTAGTCGTTGGCGTGGTCCCATGCCTTTGCCGCAATTCTTCCGTGATGGATGTCGTCACGACAGCAAATGCTCTCACTTTTCCCTGCAGAGCTGTGCCGCGGATCAAATAATCTTCCATGCTGCGTTGACCTCCGGTTGTATAGTGTTAGACGTTTTTTTCATAAATCATTTGCAGGCCTTGAAGCGTCAACATAGGATTAACCACCTGAATGGTCTTGGATTCTCCGGCAATAAGCTCGGCCAAGCCACCCGTTGCAACGACCGTTGGACTCACTTGAAACTCGTCTTGAATACGCTCAACGATGCCATCCACCTGGGCCACGAAACCGAAAATAATCCCGGCTTGCATCGCGGTTACCGTATTGCGGCCCACAACGCTCTTGGGTTTAATCAGTTCAATTCTGGGCAGCTTGGCTGCTTTTTGATACAGAGCTTCGGTAGAAATTCCAATCCCGGGGGCTATTGCACAGCCAACCAACTGCTCGGAGGGGTCTATGTAATCATAAGTCGTGGCCGTACCAAAATCGACAACAATACAAGGAGCGCCATATAGTTCTAAGGCAGCTACAGCATTTACAATTCGGTCCGCTCCCACTTCTTTGGGGTTATCGACACGAACGTTCAATCCTGTTTTGATGCCTGGACCTACAATGTAAGGTGCCTTCTTTATATATTGTAAACAGAGATTTTCCATTACAAACATTAGCGGAGGTACCACTGAGGAGATCATCACGCCCTCAACCTCGCTAAACATAATGCCGCAATGATCAAAAAGATTTCTGAACATCATCCCATATTCATCCACTGTAGCAGACCGGTTTGTACTGACCCTCCAATGATGAAGCAGCGTACGTTCCTGGTACAGTCCAATCACGATGTTGGTATTCCCTACATCTACAACAAGAATCACTTGGAGGCCTCCTTGCGTTCATTCAAATCGAGGCTGATATCAAGGGATGTAACCGAATAGGTCAGTCTACCCACAGAAATAACATCAATACCGGATTCGGCCATGGATTTAATCGATTGCAGCGTCACTGAACCAGAGCCCTCCACTACGATATGCGGAGATTTCGCTTTAATTATCAAAACGGCCTCTTTCATTGCAGGAGGCTTCATATTATCGAGCATAATGATATCAGGTCCTGCCGCTAAGGCCTGCTCCAGTTGCTCAAAGCTTTCCACTTCCACTTCGATTTTCATGGTGTGGGGAATTTGGGCGCGCGCCGCTTTAATCGCTTGAGTGATTCCGCCAGCCCCTTTAATATGATTATCCTTGATCATGACCGCGTCATACAAACCAAATCTGTGATTATGTCCGCCGCCCACACGGACAGCGTATTTCTCCAGCATTCGATGGCCGGGGGTTGTTTTTCTGGTGTCCACCAAGCGGGTTGGCAGCCCTTCCAGCGCCTCTACATATTCACGAGTTCTTGTGGCTATGCCGGATAAACGCTGCATTAGATTCAAGGCAAGCCTTTCCCCTAGCAAAATGCTTCGTGTGCTTCCCTCCACAATCGCAAGAATGTCGCCTTTCTTAACTGACGTTCCATCGATCACTTTGGGTTCAAAATGGAGCGCTGCATCTATTTCAGCGAATACCGCGGCTGCAACAGGCAAACCGGCAATGATACCCTCTTCTTTGACATGGATAATACCTCTGGCTTGTTGATCTTCAGGTATCGTCGTCATTGTCGTAATATCTCCGCCGCCGATATCTTCTTCCAGCCAAAGCCTGATGCTTTTGCGGATTGGCTCTGCATTCCAGTCATACATGATCAATCCACTCCTCAACCCTATCTTCTCCACGCTTGAACACAATGTGCTTTTTCCAGTGCTGATCATCACGCTGCGGAAAATCCTCACGATAGTGGCCGCCCCTGCTTTCTTCTCGGCGCAGCGCTGCCTCCGTGGTCAAGAGGGCGCAGGTCAACAGGTTGGCGAACTCATATTCCTCCCGCTTGCTCATATGAGTATCATAAATAGGAAGCTGACGGGACAGCTCGTCAAGGCCTTTTTGCAAGCCATTGGCCGTGCGGACCAGACCCACATAGCGCAGCATGATTTTTTGCAGCTTCAGCTTTTTTTCCACGATAGCCTGCTTGGCGATTTCTATTCTTGGCCGTTCAAATTCCAGGACAGGCTTTTTGGTTTGCGGAGCTAAATTCATAATTCGCTCAATAATCCTTCTGCCGAAAACAATCGCTTCCGACAAGGAATTGCTCGCTAATCGATTAGCCCCATGTACACCGGTAGATGATACTTCTCCGCAGGCAAAAAGCCGGTGCACCGACGTCTCGCCATATAAGTCCGTCTTCACACCGCCCATCATGTAATGGGCGGCGGGTGCGACAGGAATCCAGTCCGTGTTTAAATCCAGGCCGTATTTTAAGCAAAACTCATAGATGGTCGGAAAACGATGCCTGATCAACTCTTCTGACTCATGCGTAAAATCGATATATACAAAGGTTGATTTTGTATTTTCCATTTCGGTTACAATCGCTCGGGCAACCACATCTCGTGGAGCAAGCTCCAGTTGAGGATGGTAATTCTCCATGAAGCGTTCTCCTTTGATATTGCGAAGGTAGGCGCCCTCACCTCGGACTGCTTCCGAGATCAGAAATCTGGGAGCTCCCGGATAGCTTAGAGCTGTCGGGTGAAACTGGATGAACTCCACATCCTGGATATGTGCTCCTGCCCGGTAGGCAATCGCAATCCCGTCGCCTGTGGCGATGACCGGGTTCGTAGTATAGCGGTATAATTGCCCAGCTCCGCCTGAGCAGAGGATCGTGGCATTGCCGCGGACAAATACCTTCTGACCATCCGGCTTTTGCACCAGAGCGCCGTAGCATTCTCCTCCATCGGTGACCAAATCAATGACAAAGTGATCATCCCAGAGTTCGATATTCGGATCCAGTTTGGTACGTTCCGATAAGGCTCTCACAATTTCAGCACCTGTAGCATCCCCATGCGCATGCAAAATGCGGCGCTGGCTGTGAGCTCCTTCCTTGGTCAGCGCAAACACCCCATTCTCCAAATCGAATTGGGTGCCCATGCGAATTAAATCCTTGACTCCGTTCGGTCCTTCATGAACAAGGACATCTACCGCTTCGGGCGAACAGAGGCCTGCACCCGCAATCATTGTATCCTGCATATGGAAGTCAGGCGAGTCGTCATCCGAGATAACGGCGGCGATTCCTCCCTGCGCGAATTGCGTGTTGCTGTCAAGCAGTGACTTCTTCGTAATCATCAATACTTTCTTATGCTCACTGGCCACTATCGCAGTGAAAAGACCCGCAATTCCAGCTCCAATTACAATAACATCCGTATATTTATGAGGAATAGATGTAAGATCCACATCTACAAGATATCTGGGAATCATGTCGCTTCACCTGTTCTTTACAAGAGAGTAGCGCACGCTACTTCACTTGTAACATGCGCTCTAAAGATAATCTGGCTTTATCTGCTACTTCTGCAGGAACGTAAATCTCCGGCTGCATTGTCTCTAAACAACGAACTACTTTCTTGAGGTTATTGACCTTCATATTGGGACAAACGAGATATTTGGTGGCAAAGTGGAACTGCTTATTCGGGCTGTCCATACGAAGCTGATAGCCCGTTCCGTCCTCTGTCCCGACAATAAATTCCTGGCATGGCGACTCTTTGCAGTATTTGATAATCGCTGTTGTGCTTCCTACAAAATCGCCTAAACGGACAACCTCGGGACGGCATTCCGGGTGTACGACGAACTGCGCATTGGGGTACTGCGCCTTCATTTCTTCCACATCCTTAACCGTCAGCATATCATGCGTATTGCAATAACCTTCCCAAATGATCATTTTTTTGTTTGTGAATTTTGACACATAGTCGCCCAAATTTTTATCAGGTACCCAAATGATTTCATCGGACTCAACAGATTCTATCACTTTTACCGCGTTAGCCGATGTGCAGCATATGTCTGTCTCCGATTTAACATCTGCCGATGTGTTGATGTAGGAAACCACTGTGGCCTTTGGATGCTGGCGTTTCAAGGCGCGAAGCCCTTCCACATTCACCATGTCGGCCATCGGACAGCCTGCGCGCTCATCGGGAATGATCACTGTCTTATTAGGAGCCAAAATTTTGGCGCTTTCCCCCATAAAATGCACCCCGCAAAACACGATGACATCGGCATCTGTTTGTGCCGCTTTTTGTGCAAGCAGGAACGAATCGCCGCGGAAATCAGCGACTTCCTGTATTTCATCTCTTTGATAATAATGAGCCAGAATGATGGCATTTCGCTCTTTCTTCAGCTGAAGCAAACGCTCCTTCAACTCGCGATTTTGCTCAGCTTTTCTTTCTATGGCTAAGGCTTCCATCGATAGCACCTCCCAGTATATGATTTGATCCGCAGATCTTTTTTGTAAATGAGTTTTACAACTAATTTACACAACCTATCATCCTCTGTCAATGCGCAAATGATGTATAAATGCAAAAAAACCGGGGACACCATTGGCGTACCCGGATATAGTAACACAATACAACAATTTACTCTTCTGTTTTATCAGGCTCAGAATCCTTTTCTTTATCGAATTCCAGTTTGTTGCTTTCACTCTCTTGGCTCTGACCTTGGATGTTGACTTTAACCTCGTCATCCGATGATGCATCCAAACTTCCTTTCTCAAGAAGCAGGATGATTTCATCTTTATCCAGTGTTTCCTTCTCAAGCAGCGTTTTTGCGATCAAATGTACTTGTTCTTCATGCGCGGTAAGAATTTCTTTAGCGCGTTCATAGCAAGCGCGAGTTATGCTTTGCATTTCCTGATCGATCTCATAGGCAATCGCATCACTGTAGTTCTGCTCATGGCCGATATCACGTCCCAGGAATACTTGACCTTGACTGCTTCCGAATTGCAAAGGTCCCAGCTTGTCGCTCATGCCGTATTCCATGATCATCCGGCGGACGATCCCTGTGGCTTTTTGGAAGTCGCTGTAAGCCCCGGTGCCAATCTGCCCGATGTACAGCTCCTCAGAAACGCGTCCGCCGAGCAGACCGGTCACCTTATCCAAAAGCTCATTCTTCGTTTGCATCATACGGTCTTCGCCTTCTTTAGGAAGCATCATGACATAACCGCCGGCGCGTCCTCTAGGAACGATCGTCACTTTATGCACCATGTCCGCATTCTCAGCGTAGTATCCAATAATTGCGTGTCCCGATTCATGATATGCGACAATTTTCTTCTCATATTCACTAATGACACGGCTTTTCTTCTGGGTACCCACGATGATACGATCGAACGCTTCTTCAACTTCACTCATTGAAATATCTTTACGGTTGCGGCGCGCAGCAATCAAAGCCGCTTCGTTAAGCAGGTTTTCCAAATCAGCACCGGTAAAACCGGTTGTATAACGCGACAGTGAATCCAGCTTCACATCTTTGGCTAAAGGTTTGTTGCGAGCATGTACTTTCAGTACCGCTTCGCGGCCCTTCACATCTGGACGGTCGACCGTGATTTGACGGTCGAAACGGCCTGGACGGAGCAGCGCCGGATCCAGGATGTCCGGACGGTTGGTAGCTGCAACAATGATGATGCCTTCGTTAGCGCCGAATCCATCCATCTCCACGAGCAACTGGTTCAGCGTTTGTTCGCGCTCGTCGTGACCGCCGCCCAAGCCGGCGCCGCGTTGACGGCCGACTGCGTCGATCTCATCTATAAAGATAATACAAGGCGAGTTCTTCTTCGCATTCTCGAAAAGATCACGCACGCGGGATGCACCGACCCCGACGAACATTTCGACGAAATCGGAACCGCTGATGCTGAAGAATGGAACTCCCGCTTCACCAGCGACTGCTCTGGCGAGCAGCGTTTTACCGGTACCCGGAGGACCCACTAACAGAACACCCTTAGGAATTCTGGCTCCAACCGCAGCGAATTTCCGCGGATCCTTCAAGAATTCAACAACTTCGACCAATTCCTGCTTCTCTTCATCCGCACCGGCCACATCTTCAAAGGTGACCCGCTTCTTTTCTTCATTATATAAGCGGGCTCGGCTCTTGCCAAAGTTCATCACTTTGCCGCCGCCGCCCTGCGCTTGGTTGAGCAGGAAGAAGAAGAGGATGAAGATGATCACGAACGGGATAATCGAAGTAAGGAAGCTGATCCAAACGCTGTCGCCTTCCATTTTCAAATATTCTTCCGTAGGGACCCCATTGGCTTCAATCAATGAAACTACCATAGGATCGAACGGGGCATGCGTCACAAAATTCTTTTTGTCCGGGCTTGGGGGGTTCTTGTACTTCCCGTTCACCAAATACGTATACCCGTCAAACTTGAGCGATACGTACTCCACATTCTTGCTTTCAACCGCTTGGCGGAATTTGTCGTAGGTAATGGCATCCTTTTGGTCGTTTTGAGTACTGATAAAATGTACGATTCCGACGGTCACCAAGAAAATAAGCAAATAAAAACCGGTATTCCGGATAATTCTGTTCATCCCGAGCCTCCTCACCAACAGCACACTTTTTTTATTCTAACATGGGAACGAAAGCATCACAACAAATGCACCAGGTCTAGTGGGAATAGATCTCCGGCTTCAATATGCCGACAAAAGGCAGGTTGCGGTATCTCTCCGCATAGTCAAGACCGTAGCCGACAACGAACTCATCCGGAAGCAAATAACCTTCATAATCCGGCTCAATCTCAGTCGTTCGGCGGCCCGGCTTATTGAATAAGGCAACCACAGATATGGTTAAAGCATTGCGTCTCTCAAGAACATCAATCAAGTAACTCAAAGTTAATCCGCTGTCGATAATGTCTTCCACGATCAGAACATGGCGGCCCTCGACGGGAGCATCCAAGTCTTTAATGATTTTGACAACACCCGATGATTTGGTTGACTGTCCATAGCTGGAGACGGCCATAAAGTCGATTTCAAGCGGAACCGTTATATTTTTTACCAAGTCCGCCATGAAAATAAAAGCCCCTTTTAGTACACAAATGATCAATGGATTGCGTCCTTCATAATCGAGCGAGAGGCTTGCCCCCAGCTCCTTGATCTTGGCTTGAATCTGTTCTTCACTGAAAAGAATTTCTTGAATGTCGCTGTACAAGGATGAACCTCCCAAATCAATAATATGAAACCTTATAAATTTGCATTCGAAATGAACACAATTTCTGCAACTAATAAGGTATCAGCTTCATATGCAGCACATGCATGGTTTCTGTATGTACGGGGGCATGCTTGGAATGGCGAAGCCCCGGAATCCAGAGTACCTGTCCCTTTGCATCAACTATCAAGGGGATCGCATCGCGCTGGCTAGGAGGAATCTTGGCATCAATGAACATATCTTTCACTTTTTTGGTCCCGTTTAAACCGTAAGGCTGCATTCGATCTCCTGCAGCCCTGCTTCGCACCACAAGCGGAAGCTCAAGCTGATCCAGATCGAAAAAGGCCTCTGAATCTAATGGAGTAGAAACTGGGAAAACATCGACGGTCATTTCCTTGCTCCCACACTCTTTAATAATCAGCTTCATGCCAGCTTCAGGTATGCGCAGCTCCGCATCTTCCAGCACAATCGGGTAGGCATAGGCTCCGACAGCTGTCTGAGATGCTTGAAATCGAATCGAATCGTATTCCCGGACCAAGCAAAAGTGTTCGTTGATATCCAATTTCAGATTGGAGGTCTGCTCTTGCAGGATGGCATTTCGCAATAGCTCAACCCTTGTAAAGTCAATCTTTTCCACCCCTGAGGCGAGATAGTCTAATATTAGTTTAATCAATCGCCTTTGTAAAGCAACATGCAGACGAGCAAATGGCTGTCTGGAAAACAGCACGCCCCGGGATTCGATGGTCACTTGCTCGGTAAAAAACTGCCGAGCCGCACTCTCCATATAATCATCCTCGGCCTGCATCATCTCCGCGAGCCGATTTAACGACTCCGGCAGTTGATCGTTATAAGATCGAAGCAAGGGCATGACATCCAGCCTGATCTGATTGCGAAAATACTTTCGGAGTTCATTACTGCTGTCCCGGCAGAAGGATAGGCCATACTGCAAGCAATGCTGTTCAATGTCTGATTTGTATATACGTAAAAAGGGTCGAATGAGTTCCACTTTTTTTTCTTGTCTCAGTTCCTGCATTCCGGTGAGCCCGGAAGGACCCGTACCGCGAATCAGACGCATCAGAATCGTCTCCGCCTGATCATCGGCATGATGGGCAAGTGCAATGCTTTTAGCCGAATACTGCCTGGCTACGGCATGTAAAAATTCATAGCGTTTCTCACGCGCGGCGGTTTGGGCATTAAGCGAGGTTTGCTCTATATAAGCAGGTACATCAATTTTCGCGACTTCACATGGAATCCCCCACTTTTGGGCCAGATTCGCCACAAAAACCGCTTCAGAGTCAGACTCTTCCCCGCGAAATTGATGATTGACATGGGCTGCTGCCAACTTCCAATCGTGGCGCTCAGAAAGCAAAAAAAGGATATGCAGCAGTGCTACAGAATCAGGTCCTCCTGATACAGCAACAACTACAGCATCTCCTTGGGCCAACAGCTTATGCTCTTTAATTCGCCGTTCTACTTGTTCAAGCAAGTTCATGGGAGATTCCCTTTCTTACCACATAAGAACGTATACAATTTCGGATCTCCGAAATAGACTTTCTTATTGGCGAATCATCTAGCAGGTGCTCTAATGCGGCCAATATATATATATGGTAACACCAAAAAGCAGCATGGAACCTGCTAAACCCACCTGCAGCCAAGACGTCTTCTTGGGAAGATGCTGGCCTCTGCCTCTTCTTTGCGCTATCATTGTCCTCCATGAGCGAAGAGCTTCCTGAGAGGATACCATTTGACCCTGAAGCGCTTTAATTAAAAATGGGGCTACTGGAGTCGCCAGAGGAATCTCTCGTATCATAGCATGGAGCTCATCGATCCGCCTGTTTTGCGGAAGCGCGTGCCGATAGGCGGCAAAACGATCCTGATCATCAAGCGCATTTAAAATAAGCACGGCAAATGCAAATAAATCATAGCTCTCTTCCGCGACACGATTGCCTGCATCCCAGTAGCCTCGATCATAAATCTCCGTAAGCTGTTTGATGCTGTGGCCTTTTCGCGTAACTCCTCCAAAATCTATTAATTCGACATCGCCATGTCCAAAGACAAGCATATTATCAAGCTTCAAATCTCCGAATATAAATCCGGATCGATGAAGCTCTGTCAACTTTTTCAGAACCTTGGTGCCAATGATATAAATCCAGTCGCTGCCCTGAGTCTGCAAGAAGGCAGGAAGCGTAACTCCTTCTATATAGCGCATGACGCTGAAGGGTATGCCCTTTCCTTCAAACACAAAATCGTCCACATCTATTAAATAATGACGAAAAGAAGTTTCCGTACGAGACAGGATCCTCAGCACATTAATTTCGGATTGATGATCAACCATTTCAAATCCGGCCTTTAACGCATAAAGCGACCTGCCTCTTCGCACGAGTACGACAAAGCCATTTGCTCCTGCGCCCAATTGTCTTTCCACGATATATAACCGGCCATTCCATTTGCCGCGAATTCGAGCTCCCGGAGAAAATGCCTTTTCATACAACGTAGTCACTAAGCATCCCGTCCTTGGCATTCTGTGAATAAGTTTCTCCGGCTACGATTTGCACTGTGCGAAGCAAAGCCGGCCCCGTTGGTGTCGTACCCTTCATGTTTATTTTATAAAGCATCTTGTCCAAATTTGCAAGTTCCATCGTCCAATTCAAATCCATAGCCAGCTCATCATTGCCATTCACAGAGGCTGGAAAATGAAAAACTGCAAGCTCGCTCCTACCCGCGCGCGACTTAAGGCTTAGCATAAGATCACGGATGGCTTCACGGACGGAAGGGAGCTTGGGCTTCATACTGGCACTGGCATCTATTAATAAGGCCACCCTCAAGGAGGCAGTTTCACTCATTTGATCAATCACCTGCACAACATCGGCCCTCTGCGGCGGCGGCAGCTGCTCCAATTGATTATGCCCGAATAAATGTTCAAGCTCTTTACTGACGGCATGTTGTATCGTTTGGGAAACCGTCCTGCGTGTCATCATTTGTACCGTTTGGGACAATTCGCCGGTATTCACAATCCGGGACATTCCACCCCCGGCTGAAGCAATTTCTTGAATTTCTTCCGATCCAAGGAGCCCGAGATCTCCCTGATCGATAACGCCGATCACGTTGACAGTAATTCCCGCAGAATGGGCCTCAGCCGCTGCAATGACAGGACTCACCCCTACATTGGAGCAGCCGTCTGTAATTAACAGGATTTGTTTCATCATTATAGAAGCCTCCCTTCGCACTTGGCTAAACCAGCCGTCTTCTCCAGTTTTGCCAAATTAAAGAGAGTCTAATCAAGGACTGAGATTCATAGATAGCGAAAAAATATCATGCAATCATTGAAATGTCATGCTATGATTAATATGTCGTATCAAATAAAAATGACATGAGGAGTTTAACGCGCCATGGAGCATGAACAGAAAGTGCGTATATCCGAAGGAGGCCGCATTGTCATACCTGCGGAATTTCGCAAGCAGCTTGGGGTTGAGATTGGAGATGACCTCATTATCAGATTGGAAAATGGGGAGCTTCGGCTGCTTACAAAAGAGCAAGCTATACGGCATGCTCAGCAGCTAACACTGCAATATTTAAAGAAAGACCGTTCGCTTTCAGGTGAACTCATTGCAGAACGGCGTGGAGAAGCTTATGAATAAGCCGGTTGTGGTTGATGCTTCCGCCCTCTTGGCGTTACTCGGCAATGAACCCGGAAGCGCGATTGTGGCGGATGCTATACAAAATGGCGCAGTCATGAGCGTGATTAATGCCGCCGAGGTTAGTGGTAAACTCGCCGATGCAGAAATCCCGGAGAATGTAGCCCATGAAATCATAGTTGGTTTGGGGCTGGAATTCGTTGATTTTGATTTGGATCAAGCCTTTAGGGTTGGTCAATTGAAAGCCGATACTTACAAATTGGGCCTCTCTCTTGGAGATCGAGCTTGCCTTGCCCTGGCCATGAAGCTTGACACTCCTGCTCTCACTGCTGACCGGGCATGGTTGAATTGCGGTTTACCGGTTAAGGTTCTATTCATCAGAGAATAGTCATACATATTGTACTAGCTCACGGTCTTGGGACGCTCCATCCGGGCCACTCCCGGCCAGCGGACGGTCGCCCATTCAGATTGCCGCTTATCTACCCTGGCTGCAACCACAGTCATGTCATCGACAATTTTGCCGCGCTGGTAGCGGAAAATGCGCTCCAGCAAACATTCAGCAAAATCCTGGGGAAGTGTTACATCAATCTCCTGGATGATTCTCTTCATCCATATCTCTTTATTGACGGCGTGACCTGGAGCATCGTAGATGCCATCAGTCATCATGATCAGTATATCCCCCGATTTCAGCTGAGAGGATACCAGATCCACATCAATATCCTTGAGAATGCCGACCGGCAAATTATGTGCCGTTATAGAAATCACTTCGCTGCCACGCTTGATAAAGCTGGGCGAAGAGCCAATTTTCATAAAGGTTGTCTCAGCATTGTAGAGATCAATCAGCGCCATGTCCACGGTGGCGTACATTTCATCGGCTGATCGGAGCATCAGGACCGAGTTCAGCGACTTTACCGCCAGCTTCTCGCTCATCCCGGACTGCAGCAGCTGCTGCAGAATATCTAGAGCTGTAGAGCTTTCCGCGCGTGCCCGCTCGCCATTGCCCATTCCATCGCTAAGGGCTACAGCAAACTTGCCGTTTCCCAGCTCTTTCATGCTGTAGCTGTCTCCTGACAAGAGATCGCCTCCTTTGGCGACGGCAGCTACACCGGTCTCGATTTCATATTCCTTAGCCGAACCAAAGCTGACCCGGCTGTAGCCTTCTCCTTTGGCCAGCATCTCCTCGCTCTTGACAGCGACACTCTCTCCAAGAATTTCGCTTAATAAAGGGGCGATAATTTTACGGCATTCATCGAAGCCTCTTGTATAAGGGTGAATGATTTCAATCTCCACATTGCCAACATCCAAATTGACAATATCAATGCTATAAATCGATAGCCCCAATTCCTCCAACGCATGGCGAATTTGCTCCTCCTGCAGAAACATTTCCTGGCCTTCACGCTTGATCTCCTTGGCGAGATCCTCCATCACCTGTGATACTCCCGATAACTGCTCGGCTACGAGCTGACGACTATCCAAGATCTGTCTTTTCCAATGCTGATCATGATGATATTGGCTGAATTGCTGCTTCATCACCTCAAGAACGAGGTCTGTTCGGATGCATGCTTTTTTCCACTCGGGAAGAATTTCTTTTTTGGTCATCGTTGGATTCTGATCAACTGCATCCATCATGTCTGTCATGAAAGCGCACGTTTGATAAAATCGGGCATCCCAGCACTGTGTCTTTTTCCAACACGTATCACAGGTCCGATCGGATACGGCATTAATAAAATGCTGCGCATGGTCCTCCTTGCGGTTCGTCTCATGATCTGCCGTCAACTGCTTAAAGCTGCGGGAGAGCTGGCGAAATACTTCAGAAAACTGCTGCACCCGGCCTGCCGTAATATCTCTAACTCTTTTGGCATAGTCTTGCTCCGACTTTACATGCTCTTGAGTGCCCGGGACATATTTGGCCAAGGTTTGGATCCAGCTGCGCGGAGTCAGCAAGAAGGCGGTAATTGCAGCAAGAGATTCCCACATTGAATGAATGACATCGGCCTGACTGCCTATATATATGGATAAAATCCCAGAGCCCAGCAGCAATCCAAGAGCTACAGCAAGCCGATTGCCTTCCTTGAGCAGCCCGGCCAGCATACCCGAGAAAGCCAGCAAACTCATCTGAAAAATCGCATTGGCGTTCGCGAGGCTGAGAATCAAGCCCGAGATGACACCAACGGACGCTCCCAAAGGCGCCCCTCCTACCAAAGCAAACAATAGAATCATATAGCGGGACAAGACATTCTCTATCGTCGCAGGTCCAATGAGCCAACCTATCGTTCCTGTCATCACCGAGGCAAGCAAGATGATCAAGCAAATGATCTCTTCGTTCTTCAATTTGTAGTTTTTACGAGTTAAGGTAAAGACGGGAACCGCTTGAATAAAAATGAGTGTCAGCACCCAGCTTAATAGAGACTCTACGGCGATCAACATGAGAGAATACCAGGATAACTCCGCCTTAATCAGCTCAGCAAATAAGAGCACTAGAAAGGTAGACATGGCTACAAGCCAGGGAGTCAGAGAGATTTCAGAGCGTTCATATTTTTCCACAGCCTTCTGAATCAATAAATACACAAGTATTTCCGTAATCAAATATCCGGTATGATGAGTTACGGCCAGCAGACTCCCTGCGAATAAAGCGACCCCGATCCAATGAACCAGATCTCTGCGCAGGAAATACAACACTCCAAAATAGGCGAGACCAAACGGAAATAACTGCTCCAGAATCATGGCTCTTCCTAGCAAAAAGCCCATAATCAGCAATAGCAGATCCCATTTCTTGGCGACCAAGGCATGTACCATTCTATTTTCAAAGATTCGGCTTCTCCCCCTGACCCCTCCTATCATATTCCTCCATTTGCTGCTTCTTCCCATCTGGCAACACCTTCCATTTCCCTTTTAGTGTTTCTTTATTATAGGGACAAGCCCGCAGAAAGTTTGTCGCAATGCGTTTGGTCAAGAAAGAATTTTCCGACAACCTTGTCACGTCCCCTTAAGCCTTGAAGGGTGCATGATCTCCCCGACGTTCTCCCCGCCAAAAGTCTGATTCAGGCGAACTTTTTGGAGGATATGGCGTGGATTCCCGTAGTTCCATGTCGATTGCTCCCCCTTGTGCCCAAGAACAGTAAAAAACCACACCCGCCGAAGCGAATGTGGTTCGAATTTCCTATATATTAATCTCTTCTTCCGCCTCTGCCACCGCGTTTGGACTCGGTGTTCTTCTTCAGAGATGAAATCCGTTCTTCACTGTCTTTCAAAAAGCGGGACATTTTATCCTCAAAGGTTGCAGGCTTGTTGCCTTGAGCCTTAAAGCCGCCGCGTCCACCGCGATCTCCGCCGCGATTAAAACCGCCACGGTCTCCGCCGCCGCTATTGCCGCCTGGTCGTCCACCGGAAAAGCCGCCGCGATCTCCTCCACCGCCCGGACGTCCTTGATAACTGCTGCCAGCAGGCCGCTCAGGTCGAGCAGGTCTTTCCTCAACAGGCTTATCGACCGTCTGCTTGATGGATAAACCGATTTTTCCATCTTTGTCCACATTTATCACTTTGACCAATACTTTGTCTTCCAGCTTCAAATGGTCATTCACGTCTTTGACATAATTGTCGGCGATCTCTGAAATGTGAACAAGACCGGTTACTCCCTCAGATAGCTCAACGAATGCGCCAAAATGAGTAATCCCTGTCACTCTTCCTTCTAACTTGGTGCCTACTTCAATTGCCATAAAGTAAAATGTTCCTCCCTTAAAATGTTGAAAAGACTGGCTACGCCGATTATAACTGATGGGGAATCCAAAGGTCAATAAGACAAGTGCCCGATAAAAGCAGGCGTTTACGGATTTGTTTTAGGCGTAAAGAAAATGGTTTCACCCGGCTTCGTAAAGTGCAGATCCTTACGGATCTTTTGTTCAATATACTCTTTATCATTAAGACGCGTGATTTCCCGCTTCGTGTCCGCGTTAATTTTTTTGGCATCCTCTAACTGTGTGTTCAGATCCTTGACAACCAGGCTTCTGGCTTGAAGCTTTCCGAATTGGGTAAAAGCGGTTACACCTGCCCAACACATGAAACAAACCACAAGAATCATCAATAAACGAAGTCTTCGTTTGGAGCCTTTATGGCCACGATTAGTAGGATTAGGGGTTGCCTCCGACTGCTTCAATGAGAAAATCCTCCTAACTTTCACTTCCAAAATAGCTTTCTAATAAAATCCCAAATCTTCTTCGGGAAGCGGGCCATTCCAGTCAGCCATAAACGAAGCTTTCGCAAGGGCACCATTAAGGGACGAATCAAGGGACGAATCAAGGGACGAATCAAGGGACGAATCAAGGGACGTATCATCCAAAGCAATAATCTCCACAAAGGGTACAGTAATTGTAACACAATTTTGTACAGGAAAACAGTCATAGCGATCAAAAAACCGAAAAGAATGACCAATAAACGGTATATACCCTGAATAGGTTTAATTAGAAACAGGTAGACCATTTTTTTTGCGAATCGATACAAACTGATAAGCACCCGGATCAGAATCAGCAGCAGCCAGATGATCCAATGGCTCAGTAATGCAAAATAAAAGCAAATCCCAATCCCTATGCCAAGGAATACAAATACTCGAACCTGGCCTTCATTACTGACCATCAAGACATAAAAAACAAGGATTGTCGCCACAATCCAATAAATGACATCTACAAGGGGCAGCAAGTATCGAGGGAGCCTCAATTTCCCGAAAACAACACGACATACATCGAACAAAACGCCCAAGGCCAGTCCGCTGCAGAACATCGTGAATAAAGTGAAAAACTGAATGTGTAAGGTCACTTGAACAGCTTGCCCAAGAATCCCTTGGACTTCTCCTGGGAATGCTCATCCGCATAGGAAAGATCATTCACGGTTCCTTCAATGGCGACCAAGCCTTGTTCCAGGCTCAAGTTTTTAATGTGCAAATTCATCCCCTTAATCATCAAAAAGCCGCATTCGGTCTCCAGAAGAAACTCCTCGCTGTCAAAGCTCTCTACATTCAAAACCCCGGAAATTTCCAAGAGCCTGCGATTCAGCATCTTGATTTCCTGGCGTTTGGTTTTCATCGGCTCGATCATGGCATGTCCCCTCCTTGTTCTACAAATACCATATGGGGGGACGATGAAATTTAGAACCAAGGATAAACGGTTACGCCGTCCTAAAAGACGAGCGCGTTTGTCAAGGTTGATGCGAAGCAAGATAAATTTAGAAAAACTTATACTTCTTATCAACAAAAAAGCCTCCGAGAATCGGAGACTTCAATGACTTATTGAGGCTGGAACGGCTCTTCCTTAAGCAGGGTATACATCCCGGCAGCATCATCTTTGCGAGTTGACTCGGTCAAGGCTTCCACCCGAATGGTGACTTTCTTCTGGCCAAATTGAATCGAGAGTTCGTCTCCGACTTTTACGGTGCTGCTGGGTTTGGCGTCTCTCCCATTGATCCAGACACGTCCTTGATCGGACACATCCTTCGCCACGGTGCGGCGTTTGATCAATCGGGAAAGCTTGAGAAATTTATCAAGCCGCATTATTTTACTGCTTCTTTAAGCTTATTCCCCGCCTTGAATGCCGGAACATTGGATTCTGGAATCGTAATCGTATTGCCTGTTTGCGGGTTACGTCCGGTACGGCCGGAACGCTTGCGGGTTTCGAAAGTGCCGAAACCGATCAATTGCACTTTATCACCGGAAGAGAGCGCATCGGTTACTTCGCCGAGGAAGCTGTTCAGTACGGATTCTACATCTTTCTTGGTCAGGCCGCTCTTGGTAGCAATGTTGGTGATCAAATCTGTTTTGTTCATAAGTTTACTTTACCTCCTAATGTGGTTAAAACCATTTTCATATTGGGTTTTATACCCATCTATGTATTCTTTGTCTATAAGCAAAATCCTGCCTTCAGCCTTGGTTGCTTAGAACTTTTTTTGCTTCCTGCCAATAAGCCTCCATCTCTGGTAAATCAGTTTGGTCAAAAGAAATGCCTCTTATACGGAGCTGCTGCTCGATATAGGAAAATCTTTTTACAAATTTTTTGTTAGTCTGGGCAAGGGCCTCTTCCGGATCAATCTTAAGAAACCGCGCGAGATTGATAAGGGCAAACAGCAAATCACCTAACTCCTCCATTTGATGCTGACGGGATTCTGCTGTTTGGGCGGCCATGGCCTCCTTGAGCTCAACGATTTCCTCCTCCACCTTACCGAAGACATCACGGATATCGGTCCAATCAAAACCGACAGCAGCCGCTTTTTTTTGCAGCTTCCAGGCTTTCATTAAACCCGGCAAATCGCGAGGCACACCGGACAGTACGGATAATTGCTGCAAATCAATGCCTTTTTTACGCTTCTCCTCAGCTTTCATGGCGTTCCAATTAACAAGGGCTTCGTCTGCATGCTCCGCCTTGATTTCCCCGAAAACGTGAGGATGCCGTCGAATCAGCTTTTCATTGAGGGTCTCAATCACATCGTATACGGTAAAAACGCCGGTCTCTTCTTCCATCTGCGAGTGCAGCATGACTTGAAGCATCAAATCTCCCATCTCCTCGCGCATCGCATCCGGATCATCATCGTCTATCGTTTCCAAAACCTCATAGGTTTCTTCGATCAGATTATTGCGCAAGCTGGCATGGGTTTGCTCCCGATCCCACGGACATCCTTCAGGGCTTCGTAAAATTTGCACAATTTCATGGAGACGGCCAAATGTCCGGTTTCGCAGCTCATCCTTATCGCTGCGAGGCACCCAGACCAAGGAGAGATTGCTGTAGCCTTGCACCCGATCAAGCTCATATAGAGGCACTTCAACCAACTGCTCCTGTCCGGCGATTCCCAGTGCATGTCCGACTACAACGGGATAATCATCCGGGTATACCTCCATTAAACCCAGCTTCACATCCGATGCGGTATATGTGTCATACACTTGTCCAATGATCGTATGCAGCAGCGGATTGAAGCTATATCGGCCCAGGCTTGTCGCATCCAGCAGCTGAAAGCCTTCAATGGGATCGAAGCCGAAGCGCAAAAAAGCTTGATCCAAAAAGCTTTCGCCGCCAAGCAGCTCAAGGGTGATATTTTCTTGCGGGCACCGCTGCTTTAATAACTGGACTGTATATTCAGCAACCATTGGGTGTCCAGGGACCGCATAGACAATCTCCTGCTGAAGATTCTGAGCATCATGGATGAGTTCGCTGGCAATGGCTTCATACACATCTTCAAAACGATCATGCTTTTCATAAATAGCATCAAATGTCTCATAGGTCACCTGGTTTTCCGTCAAAATCCGTACCATCGGGTGATCTTGTGTCCGCAGATATAGCTTGGAAGCTTGCTGCAGCTTCTTCCAAACGCCCAGCGTTAGTTGATTCTCATCGCCTGTGCCCAGACCCACTATCGTGATTTGTGCCGTCATATCGCATCCCCCTTATGTTTAAGCTGTCCCCTTGGGAATCAGCTTCAGCCTCTCCAGAACCGGCACAATCCGCCGGTCCAGCCCAGGGACCAGCCGCAGCTCCTCGCGGCTGATCGTGCCGCTGCGCAGCAGCGCAGCTGTGTAGACGGCACCGCCGACGACTACACAGCTAAAGGCGATGGCGCTGTAGGCCCATCGCTCCGGGGGCAGCAGCCAAGCCGGCGCGGCCTTGGCTCCCCATTGCAGCGCTGCGAGGCAGCCGCCCATCAGGCCCACCGCCAGCGTGGGCCCTGCGGCAGACGGCCGCAGCGCGATCCCGGTGCAGCGTGCCACCTGCACCAAGCCCAGCCCCGCGGCGGCGGCGAAGGCGATCACCGCGCTGAGCGCGGCGCCTTCTATGCCCCAACGGGGCATGAGCAGGACGTTGCCGAGTGCTTTCAGCACGATGGCCACGAACAGGATCAGCGCCGGCGTGCGGACGGCGCCGACGCCCTGCAGCACACTGGCGCTGACGGTGTTCAGCGTGCTGAACAGGGCCGTGAACGCCAGGATCGCCAGCGTCCAGGACGCTTCGCTCGTCTTGTACAGCATGAGGTTGATCGGCACGGCTGCAAACGCTAACCCGAACGAGGCGCCGAGGCCGACCAGCCAGGTCAGCTTGAGAGAAAGCTTCGTCCTGTGTCGAATGAGCTCCAGATCACCCTTGATCTGGGCTTCTGCAAGTGCAGGAACTAGTGCGACTGAAAGCGAGGAAGCTATCATGACAACCAGCTGTACCAAGGGCAGCCCTCTGTTATAAAGGCCGAATTGTCGCATCGCTTCGGCTTCAGACAGATGGGCAGCCGCCAAAAGACGAGGCATGGTAAAGGTATCAACCAGAGTAAGGATCGGTACAACGATGGTACCCAAACAAATGGGGATCGCATAGGAAGCTATTTGTTTAACTAATTGAAAGTCAGATACATGCGGCGCAGTTCCGCTTGCTTTTTCGCTTTTCCCCGCAGCTAATTTTCTGACCCGACGGTCTCTCAGCCAATAAGTGAGCATCACCAACAATCCAGCCGCTGCTCCCGTTACAGAACCGAAGGTTGCTCCCGCGGCAACCCAATCCATGGAAGCTTCCATAAATACAAAATAAAGCAGGAGCGCAATCATCGTAATGACGCGAACCAATTGTTCGATGACTTGCGAAACAGCTGTAGGCACCATATCGTGTTGGCCTTGAAAATATCCCCTCAGCACGGCAAGGACGGGTGTAAATAATAAAGCAAAGGACACGCTGCGGATCGCTCTCTGTGTGTCCGCTATGCCAATCCATCCGGCAATTTGTTCAGCTCCAAGGTACAAAGCGAAGAAAAACAGCAGACCGGTTCCCATGAGCAGCAGGGTGGATACCTTGACTATCCTTTCCACACCTTTAAAATCCCCTAGTGCAACGCGTTCAGAAACGAATTTGGAAATCGTGATTGGAAATCCGGCTGTAGCCAGAAAAAGAATAAAAAGGTACACCGGATAAACGGCGTTATAAATGCCAAAAGCCCCGTCGCCGGCTATATTTTGCAGAGGGATTTTCTGCAAGGTGCCCAGCAGCTTGGAAATCACAGCGGCAGCTGCAAGAACGGCAGCACCTTTAAGGAGCTTGGCCGACTTTAAGCGAGCTTCGTTCATCGGCTTCCCCCCTTCTGATTCGCCTGCAGCTGAAATCATTATAACGAATTGAGGGAATTTCTACAAAAAAAAGGCTACCCCTGCGGAAGAATGAAGATCTTCAGCGAGGATGCCCTGTGTGTGTATTGAGCCTACTGTTCCATTTGCTTAGCTAAAAATCCGGCTGCCGTTTCAGCCATTTTCATTTCCATTTGTCCCATTTGCACATTTGCATCCTTACTGACCAAAATAACAGATCCGATCGGATCCCCGCTCGCAATGATAGGCGCAATCACATAAGAGCCATAGGTTTCTGTTAAATCCTTGATTAACTCATATTGACCGCTGCTGCTTTCCATGGACGTTTTGCGATTCTCCATACAAGATTCCACGAATGTACCGATGGCTTTATCCAGGTAATCTTTCTTGGCTGCGCCCGCCATGGCAATAACAGTATCTCTATCGGTAATCATCGTAAGGTGATTGGTGCTTTCGTACAGGGATTCGGCATATTCCTTGGCAAAATCGCCAAGCTCTCCTATGGGCGAATATTTCTTAAGAATGACTTCACCATCGCGATCAACGAATATTTCCAAGGGATCCCCTTCGCGAATACGAAGCGTTCTGCGAATTTCCTTGGGGATGACAACTCTTCCCAGATCATCTATTCGGCGAACAATTCCAGTTGCTTTCATGCTCTAGATGCCTCACTTTCCTCTGAAGAATTAGATACGACTTGAGGGAGCTCGATTTCTAACCATAGTATTCTTCGGCTCCCAAATATTTATGCAGAAGCTTCTTCGCCTTCATTATGTCCAAATCAGGTAAATAAAACAGGATGCCGCTTAAGGCATCCTGTTTCATTTATGACATATTACTTCGCAGCTGGCGAAGCGCTCGGGCTTGCTGCTGGGCTTGCTGAAGGACTCACTGCAGGGCTTGCTCCCGGACTTGCAGCAGGAGGAGCGCTCGGTGCTGGAGTCGGAGTAGGAAGCGTATTGGATTGAATCAAACCAGGCAATTCTTTGGATGCGAAATCTGTGAGCAAGGCTTGAGCCAAATCGGATTTAATTGTTGTTTTCACAGTTTCCAGCGGGCTGGTGCCGCGGCTTTCCACCTTCATGACATGATATCCGAATTGAGTCAACACCGGTGGATCACTGATCTTATTCAATGGAAGCTCAAGCGCTGCCTTCTTGAAATCGGGATCCCACTGATTGACGTTGGCATCCTTATATGTGCCGCCGACATCCTTGGAGCCGGGATCATCCGAATATTCTTTGGCTAACGCCGCAAAGTCTCCGCCTTTATTCAGCTTGTCCAGCACTTCTTTGGCTCTGGTCAGTGCTTCATCCTTCGTGCGAATCGCTTTCTGTGTAGCCGGATCGGTCAAGCCGATCAAAATATGGCTAACCGTGGCAATATCAAATTCATGATTGGCTGAACGTGTTTTATAAGCATCGGCAATTTGTTGATCGGTGATTTTGGCTTCAAGGCTGGACATCGTATAGAAGCTGAGCTGCATCAAAGACTCTATATCCTTGATGGTTACATTGTTATCCTTCAACTGCTTGTCCATTCCGCCTTCTTGCTTTCCTAAATAATCGGTAAGTTGTTTCATCTGATCGGTGATCTGCTTATCCGCAGCTGCTTTAACTGTAGCATCCGCTCTGGATGATAAGATTCTGAAGGTAATCATTTGCTTCAGCATATCCTGTTGAAATGCGGGATCTGTGACATACTGGGCGTATTGCGGCTGGAACATTTTGTTTACATTGATAAATGCATCAAATTCGCCCCGTGTAATTTTCCCGTTGTCCTTATACGTAGCGATGATATCGGTTGGCTTTCCGGACGGGCTGGGGCTTGCCCCTGCCGGATTCTTCTTCTGTCCGCATGCACTTAAAACAGAAACGGCCAGCAACAACGCGACCGCTGTAATTACCCATTTGTTCAATACTTTATGTTTATTTGGCGACATCCTGCAATTCTCCCTTCGTTTTCAAAGCCTCCTTGTATTGTACCAGAAACTTTTCCACCAATTCGATGGATTGTACTGGATTTAAGCTCTTGCAGCGCACAAGGATTTGTATATGGGGTCCCGCTACAAGCTTAATTCGGCCTTCAAATCGATTTGATAGGGTGAACAGCTTCTGCCCGTCGAGTCTGCCGTTTTGGTCGGCATGCACTTTAATTAGGTAATCGTCCCCTTTTTGGCTGATCGTTTCTATGCGGTATTCGGCACCGTATGATTTTAAACGAGCTACTGCCATCAAATTAAGAACGGCCTGAGGCAGATCGCCAAAACGATCCACAAGCTCCTCATGCAGATCCGCGGCTTCTTCTAGCGTGCGGACAGCCGCGACCTTCTTGTATATTTCAATCTTCTGCATGCTGTCGTAGATGTAATCGGAAGGAAGATATGCATCAAGATGAATATCGATTTGCGTATTCCAATCCGGTTCCGGCGGCAGATCGGCACCGCTGATCTCCAGCTTGCGCTGAGCGACCTCTTCGGCCAGCATTTGGGAGTAAAGATCGAAACCAACGGATGCTATGAAGCCATGCTGCTCGGCACCAAGCAAATTGCCTGCTCCGCGAATCGACAAATCCCTCATGGCAATTTTAAACCCTGAGCCAAGTTCTGTAAACTCCTTTATAGCCTGCAGGCGCTTCTCGGCAACCTCTGTCAACACTTTGTCACGTTGATAAGTAAAGTAGGCATAAGCTACCCGATTGGAGCGGCCGACACGCCCGCGGAGCTGATACAGCTGGGAAAGTCCCATTTTATCGGCATCGTGGACAATGAGTGTATTGACGTTGGGAATATCGACACCAGTCTCAATAATGCTCGTACTGACCAGCACATCATATTCGCCATCCAGAAAATCGAGGATCGTTTTCTCGAGCTCCTGTTCACCCATTTGCCCATGCGCAACGGCTACCCGGGCATCCGGCACGAGGGCCGAGATTTGATCCGCCATCTGATTGATGCCTTGCACGCGGTTATACAGATAGTAAACCTGTCCTTCTCTGGAAAGCTCCCGTTCAATAGCCTCCCGCACCAGCGTATACCCATATTCCAACACATAGGTTTGCACCGGAAACCTGTTTTCCGGAGGCGTTTCGATGACAGATAGGTCCCTTACACCGAGCATCGACATATGCAGGGTACGCGGTATGGGTGTAGCTGTTAAGGTAAGCACATCGACATTGGTTTTAAGCCTCTTGATCTTTTCCTTGTGGGAGACGCCGAAACGCTGCTCTTCATCCACAATCAGCAGTCCTAAATCTTTAAACTGAACATCCTGAGACAGTAATCGGTGAGTTCCGATAATGATATCTACAATGCCTTTTTTAACACCTTTCATGACCTCGGTCTGTTCTTTTTTGGAACGAAACCTGCTGAGT
The DNA here is from genome assembly GCF_900104695.1 of Paenibacillus sp. GP183. Lineage (NCBI taxonomy): Bacteria > Bacillati > Bacillota > Bacilli > Caryophanales > Paenibacillaceae > Paenibacillus > Paenibacillus sp. GP183. The sequence goes on along the minus strand of NZ_FNSW01000001.1, from coordinate 3,794,740 downwards.
ACCTGAATATTAAACGGATATCCGGAGAATCGTTCTCTAAAGGTTTCATAATGCTGCTGCGCCAGAATTGTTGTAGGAACGAGCACCGCCACCTGTTTACCGTCTATTGCTGCCTTAAAGGCGGCCCGAATGGCTACCTCAGTCTTTCCGTATCCCACATCGCCGCAAAGCAAGCGATCCATGGGGCGGGGCTTCTCCATATCCACCTTAATTTCTTCAATCGCACGTAACTGGTCCGGCGTCTCATCATAAGGAAACATACCTTCAAACTCATTCTGATAAGCGCTGTCGCTGCTAAAGCCATACCCGGCGGTTGCTTGACGTTCTGCGTACAGCTTGATCAGCTCGTCGGCAATATCCTTAACCGATGTGCGAACCTTGCTCTTTACTCTGGCCCATTCGGCTCCACCAAGCTTATAAACCTTGGGCTCCTTGTCTTCAGAGCCCACATACTTTTGGATCAGATCGATCTGGTCGATCGGTACGGAAAGCTTGTCGCCTCCTGCATATACGATGTGCAGATAATCTTTATGCATGCCGCCGACTTCCAGCGTCCCGATCCCTACGTATTTGCCGATGCCATGGTTGACATGAACGACATAATCGCCTACCTTCAGCTCCTGGTAGTTTTTGATCCGTTCTGCATTTTCCAGCTTTTTGTCCACTTTGCGAGCTTTGCGCTGCTTTTGGGTGAAGATTTCACCCTCCGTAATCACTACCAGTTTGACTGATGGAAGCTCAAAGCCGGTTTGCAAATTACCGATGACAATTTCAGGCTCCTCAATTTGATAATCACTCAGCACTCGTTTCATCCGTTCGCTGCGTTCTTCCCCATTGGCGAGCAGGAGCACCTGGCTGCCATTTTTCTTCCAGCGCTCCATCTCCGATTTCAGGAGATTCATTTGTCCATGAAAGCTCTGCATCACACGGCATACAAAATTGACGATATTTTGCGGCTGAATCCCTGGCACCTGACGTAAAAACAACGACAAATACAGCGTAGGAAACGGTCTGCGGTGCAGGAGCGAATCGTAAGATTTGGACAGCACAAAAGCAGGCAGGCTCTTGCCTTCCTGCAGGGATGACGTCATCCATTCCGCCTCATCGCGCTCCAATTGTTTCGCCGTTTCAAGCATTCTGGCCGGCTCATCTACAATCAGAACGGCATCTTTGGGCATATAGTCGAAGAGCGTTTGCCGCTCCGTGTATAACAAAGAAATATATTTGTACAGACCTGGAAACGGATATCCTTCCCTGAGCATCTCAAGATCATGTCCGATGACCTCGAGCAGCTTTTCCTTGGCCCCTCGGTCCGACATTTTGGCCAATTGATCCTGCAGCAATTCATAAGCATGCTGAGCAGCAGCCTGCAAACGCTTTCTATCAGCAGGAATCTCTCGACATGGAGAAATTGTAATAGATTCCAATTTATCGATAGAGCGCTGATCGCTGCTGTCAAAGGTGCGGATGGAATCCACCTCGACATCAAACAATTCAATGCGAATCGCGTTTGCTGAAGTTAAAGGAAAAAAATCCAATATTCCTCCCCTGACGCTCATCTCACCCTTGGACTCCACCCGTTCTACTCTTTCGTATCCAAGCTCCGACATGCGGGTCAGGAGTTGATCCAACTCGATGGTATCTCCCAGCTTCACGGAAATTTGCGCATCCATAAATACCTGCTTGACCGGGAGCAGCCTTCTGAGTCCCGCATAGGGAACAACAACAACGCCTCGATAACCGCCAGCGAGCTTGGTTAGAACATCTATCCGCTGCGCGAGCATCTCCGGACTTGAGGCGGCTTCCTCCGTAGCGAGCATTTCCTGGGATGGATAAAGCAGCACCTCATCATCCGAGAGGCACTCTACCAAATCCTCGGCGATTTTTTGCGCAGCAAACATATTATGGGTCAAAATGCATACAGGCCGCTGCAGCTCACGAACGAGCGAGGCAACCATCACTTGACGGGATGAACCGGATAACCCTGCGATGAGCTGTTCCTTCATCTCGGAACGCAAGCCAGATACTATCGTTTGAAAATCTGTATCTTTGGAAAAAGCTTGTATTAAAGCCTGCAAACAAGTACACTCCTCTCACAAAAAGAAGCCTCGGCAACCATGCCTAGGCTATAAACGCTCAATCATGTAGGAAACGTTGGCCCGAACACACTATTGCAGGGGACTTACCACTAAAGACAGCTCCGGATTTGCATCCAAAGCCTCTCTGCAATAATCGCAAACCACCTTAACGGTAACGTCTCCATCGACGTTATACGATATTATATCTCTACGCTCCTCGGGGGTCAAGAAATGGAAGCCCAGTTGATACTCAGAAATCGCTCCGTTATTAATTTCCCCCATAAACGTAAGACAGTGTCGACAAATATATTTTACTGACATAAGTGTATGCCCCCTTCGGTTGCCCTATTACAACCTAGTATGGCCAAAATCCAGAGAAATTAGCCAATTGGAGGATACCCTCATTTTATTGGTTGAACTTAGCCATTGTTTTTTCAAAGGGTTCTTTTAAGCTGAATTCCATGGCCTCACAAGTTAAATCAAGGACACCTTCTAATTCTGCCATTTCGGACTTGGAAAAGTTGGAGAGCACATAATCGGCAATATTATAGCCCGGAGCGGGTCTGGATATACCGATTCGAATTCGATTGAAGATTTGGGTTCCCGTATGCTGAATGATCGATCGAATCCCGTTATGGCCACCTGGACTGCCTTGATACCGTAGGCGAATTTGACCGAAAACCGTATCCAGATCATCGTAAACAATCGTAATGTCCGATAAATCGGCTTTATAGAAATTCATAAACTCACGCAAGGCCTCACCGGATAAATTCATATAAGTCATCGGCTTTAACAGGTAAACCTTCGTTCCGTTCACATTGCCTTCGCCAAGCAGCGCCTTGCCTTTATTCTGAAATGAAGTGATCCCCCATTTCGCTGCAAAGCGATCGAGGACCATAAAGCCGATATTGTGGCGGTTCATCTCATATTGTTTTCCAGGGTTTCCTAAACCAACAAAGCATTTCAAGATTGTCGAGCCTCCTACATCCATATATACTTTCTTGAAATTTCGCGTAACTAAGGCTAATAGCTTCCTGTCCTTATTAGTATAATAACATTATTCGATTTAGCGGGAGAGCTGCTTCATGTATGAAAACGGCCAGCCTTTGATCAGCGATACCCAATTTCAGGATCATAAAGACGGCGGTATTCCCGTCCAAGTATACTATCTGAGTCAGCATAAGGATATAGGCTACGTGGAAACTTACGGTTCCAATTTCGTAAAATTGAATAATACTTATTATAACAGGCATCTTTACATTTTTCTTTCCCGACCTGGCTATTAAGCGTGTGAACAACAAAAATGCCCCTATTCAGGGGCTATTTTCGTAAAATCACCGCGCGATCTACTCTTTAGGATGTAGTCTCCGGCGCAGGTTGGCCCGCAGCAGGTTCTTCGGCAGGAGAATCTTCTTCATCTTCCTTCACATCTTTTTGAGGCGTGAGGATGGTGGCGATGACTTCGAAAGGATCTGTTTTTACCTCTATCCCTGCAGGTACCTTCAAATCGCTGGCAATCAAATTTTCCCCCAGCTTTAAATGCGAAATATCCACCTGAATGGAGTCGGGAATTTGTTCAGGAAGGCAGCGGATATCCAGCTCGTGGTGCTGAATCTGCATGATCCCGCCCTCTCTAGTCCCTGCAGCGTCGCCGATGAATTCCAGCGTTACCGAAGTGCGTACAGGTTCATTCATATTAATTTGATGAAAGTCGATGTGAAGCACTTCTCTCGAGAGCTTGTCTCTTTGAACCTCGTTAACCATCACAGGCTGCTTCATCCCATCCGGAAGCTCCATCTCGATAATGGCATGAGGATGATGACGAAGCAAATCCAGCAGTTGTTTCTGATCGATGGCGATAGGAGAGGTGCCGACCTTCTTACCATTCACTACACCGGGAATTTTCCCTTTATCACGGAGCTGTTTGATCTCCGACTTCGTACTGTCCTTACGAGCTTCAGCTTTTATTTTTACTGACATTGCAATAAGAACCTCCTTAAACTGGAACGCAAAATAAAGTAAATTTCCCTTTACTCGGCATTATGCCCCTGATCCGGAGATTCCATCCTTGCTAAACGCCAATCGTTATTCCGATTTATTGATCTTGCGCGCCTTCATTCGGGAGCGAATTTTATCGGCATAGCCCGGTTTGTTAACTTGACGTTCCCTGGCTATAGCCAAATCACCAGCCTCCACAGGCTGAGTAATGGTTGACCCTGCAACCACATAGGCGCCTTTGCCTATTTTTACCGGAGCGATCAGATTAACATTGCTTCCGACAAAAGCATCGTCATCAATTTCGGTCAAATTCTTGTTAAAGCCATCGTAATTCACGGTTATAGCGCCGCAGCCGAAATTCACATTTTTACCCACTGTTGCATCACCGATATAGCTGAGATGCGAAACCTTGGAGCCTTCGCCCAAATCAGCATTTTTGATCTCAACAAAATCGCCAACTTTTACATGCTGACCTAACTTAGCTCCTGGTCGCAGGTAAGCGAACGGACCAACAGAAGCAAAGCTGTCCACAAAAGCTTCTTGTACAACAGATTGCTTAATCGTGACTTCATCCTTCACCGTGGAATCCGTGATTTCCGTATTTGGCCCCAATGTGCAGCCTTCTCCAATTAAGGTGCTGCCCCTTAGGATAGTTCCCGGCAGAATAACGGTATCCATGCCGATCTGCACGTCAGCTTCAATATATGTGTTTTCCGGATCGATCAATGTAACGCCATTGATCATATGCTGCTTATTGATGCGGCGTTTAAGCAACTGCTCGGCTTCTGCCAGAGCCGGCCGATCATTCACACCGATAGATTCTGAGCCGTCTTCCAGTAAATAAGCCTGAATCCCTTTTCTCTGACCAGCCAAAATCCGTATCACGTCCGTTAAATAATATTCATTTTGAGTATTGTCATTAGTCACATGACCCAGAGCTTCAAAAAGCAATTGATTATCAAAACAATAAGTGCCGGTATTAATCTCCTTAACCGATGCCTCTTCAGGTGTACAATCCTTATGCTCAACAATGCGCGAGACACTGCCTTCAGCGTTACGAATGATTCGTCCATAACCGGCGGGCTGCACCATCTCCGCTGTCATGATCGTTGCCGCGGCACCTGTTTGCTCATGAAGCTTGATCATCTCCTGCAGCGTATGGTGCTGAATAAGCGGGGTATCGCCACAAATGACAATCGTTACGCCTTCTTCCTTTTCAAATAAAGGTTTGGCTTGCAATACGGCGTGCCCAGTTCCGAGCTGTTGCTCCTGCAGCACATATTCCACTTTGTCTCCCAAATAATTCTGAACAGCTTCCGATCCAAACCCGACAACAACCAGCGTTCTTGAAACCTCTATATGATGAAGCGTATCAACCACATGTCCTACCATCGGCTTGCCGCCAACGGGATGAAGTACCTTATAAAGCTTGGATTTCATCCGTTTGCCTTGCCCGGCTGCCAAAACAATCGCCATTTTGTTCAACGAAAGCCAACCCCTTTTCCTCGTTTCACCCATATTAGCGTAAATCGCGTCAAAAGAAAAGAGAACCCCACAGGGCTCTCTCGCACATCCATTATTAAGCTCCCTCTTCAATAACTTCTTCCTCTACCGTTGCTCGGTCGTATTCAGCCAGAACAGCAGCTTGAATTTTCTCGCGAGTTGTGGAAGAAATAGGATGAGCGATGTCACGAAACTCGCCATCAGGAGTTCTTTTACTTGGCATGGCTACGAACATACCATTGTTTCCATCGATAACGCGAATGTCGTGAACGACGAATTCATTATCAATAGTAATGGATGCGATCGCTTTCATTCTCCCCTCGGAGTTAACCCTGCGAAGCCTAACATCTGTTATCTGCAATTGTGTTCACCACCTTTAGTATCAAAAAGACTAGGTGTAATAATTTCCACGTTTTGGGGCTAAATCCTTCCGCATTTTCAAAAAATTCCATAATTTTATACTATTTTAATGTAATCAGAATTTTTCGACAGAAACCGCTGCAATAAGCTCTATTTCGACGAAAACATCGCGCGGTAAACGCGCCACTTCTACAGTAGATCTAGCCGGTTTGTGATCGCTAAAGTAAGAAGCATAGACTTCGTTAAGCTCAGCAAATTGATTCATATCTTTAATAAATACCGTAGCTTTCAAAACATTTGCAAAACTCGAGCCAGCCGCTTCAAGAATTGCCCGTAAATTGGCAAACACCTGATGGGTTTGCTCCTTGATGCCCCCCTGCACAATTTGTCCGTCAAGTCCAAGCGGGATTTGCCCCGAAGTAAACAATAGGTCCCCCATCTTGACCGCTTGAGCATAAGGTCCAATAGCTGAGGGCGCTGATTCAGTTGCAATGATTTCCATTTGATCCATACTTCCTTTCCTAGTCAAAATAACTTCCCGGCTCCACGGTGATTTGCTTGGTTTTGGAATCTACGCCGCCAAGCTTGGCCAGCGAAATATAATCATCCACCAAATGCTCTTCCACCTCGCAGGATTCCATGAAAACCCCTACACCTTTTACCACAGCCTTAAATTCCTTCAAAAGATCCATCATCCCGTGGATCGTACCCCCAACATGCATGAAGTCATCAATAATCAGCACATTGGCTTCTTCCTTCAGCGCGCGTCTGGCAAGAGACATCGTTTGTATGCGCTTATTTGAACCGGATACATAATTAATGCTTACCGCCGATCCTTCGGTTACACGACCGTCTCTGCGAACAATAACAACCGGAATGTTCATATAAGTTGCCGTTGCATAGGCGATCGGAATGCCCTTGGTTTCTACCGTCATAATGACATCCAGGTCACGCCCGGCAAATGCGGAAGCAAATGTTTTGCCTATTTCATTCAAAAAATACGGTTGCCCCATAATATCAGACATATACAAGTAACCGCCTGGTAATATACGTTCTGGCTGCTGCAGCTGCTTGCATAAATTTTGGATAAATAACAGCGATGCCTCCTTCGGCATCTTGGGAGTGAACTTCACACCTCCGGCAGCTCCGGCAAGCGTCTGCAGCTCCCCAACGCCTTCTTCATCAAATACTTCCTTAATGATAGCCAAATCCTCACTGATGGAAGATTTAGCTGAACTGTACCGCTCGGCAAAAGTCGTTAAAGGAATTAATGTGTGGGGGCGAAATAACAAATATTGCGTCATTTCCACTAGTCTGGCACTTCTTTTCAGTTTTTTCATCCTCCCACCTCCTGAAATCCGAATAATATATTGAGAATATACCATTTTTATACGTATTCATTCAAGTCTCACGTGAAAATTATGTTAACATAAACCTGACACGTGATATCAAAAAAAACTACGACGGCACAATCAACAAACTAACACTTGATCCCATTGATTCTCCAGTTGTTGCAGAAAATTGTGGGGATTGCGATTAAACCGTCTTCGTTGAACGCTTTCGGATAGTCGTTCGCTCCATTGTGCTTTGCGCTTTGTATAGGTTTCATAGCTCACGGTTCGTAAACGGGCGACGACGTGCTTCTGACGAAGCGCATCATCAACAAGTACAATCATTTCTCCGTTACGTATGATGTAACTATTCCAATTCCGAAGGCCTGTGATCCGACGATGGCAAGATTTCGTCCGCCGAAAAAATTGCTCCAGATCGTTGTTCGTTCGCGGGAGGTAATAATGGTCGTAGCAGGTAAACAACCCTTTCCAGAACCCGCGAGAGTAGCGGATCACATTGTCGACCATGGGAGCATCGGTCTCGTCGGAATACGTCTGTTTGAGCCAGTTCAGCACATGAGTCATTTCCCATTCAGCCGTTTCGCTGGTCTTGTCTACTTCCGGCTCCAACGCCGCCGCTATATGTGAAATCGGCTTTGCCCAGCGACATACGGTTTCATAAAGGACCCCAAGTTCGTCTAGTTTACTGAAAATTCTGACCATACCCTGAAGAAGATGAGGCTCTTTTTTTAGTCAAGCATCGCTGCAGCGACGCCTGTATGGCCTGGGCTCGTTCATAGATCAGCATACCGGGCAAATCAAGTGGTGGTTCGCCATCTTCCAGGAGTAAAGCGCGCACTGCAGCGGCATAACCCTTTGCCACCTGGGCCTCCTTGTACGAGGGCGCTTCTGGTGCATCGCTCAATGCAAGGGGACTCGCTTTTGCGCTTGCCTGTGCTTCCGTGATTGCTTTTTTCTCGGTTTGCTCGATTTTTCGCTCTATATCCCGCAGGCCGCGCATGCTCTTTTTCAGTTCCATTTTGAGTTTGCGATCGGCATCCACAACAGGCTTTGCGATGTCTTTCAGATAATGATATTGGCAGTACTGATACGGTACATCAGGCAAGAGCGATTCGAAAGCCTGCCGGATGGAAACCTGCCCGTCGCTGACAATCCCTACGATGGGATAACCCAGTTCAATAATCGGATCGATAAGTGTCCGTAATTCGGCGGCGGCTCCGCTCTTCATGTTCTGAGCCGCTAGAATCGTGCCGCTAAATACTTCTCGGATGACGTATAACATCTCGTTTCCTTTTTCGGGTTGGACGCCATCCATGGAAAGGATGATGCCGCCATTCTGTGCTGTGGTTTCCGCCAAGATTTGTTTGACGTAATCGTCAAGGCTTGCAGCTAGCAGTGTTTGATACCGTTCATATAAGGTTTGTGCATATCTTTCACTCGTCACTATACCGCGCTCATTTAGCGTATCCGCAATCTCCTTGCAGGTGCGATGCTGTTTGAAGCGCAGTTCGCCGACGAGACAGAGCACATCGTAACTGTATGAGGAGTGCTTCATACTTAGCGCTTCCGCTTCAGCTGATTTGTACGTGACACCAGCGTGCGGACAGTCTACGTTGGGACAGGCATAAGCCATGCTCCAAGCGTGAATGACGCCGCTGAGTGTTGAAATTTTCTTGTTCCATGCAGTGTGGGAACGCTTTAATCTGATCCCGCAATGCGGGCAGTTTTTCATTTCGGGTCTGAAGTAAATTTTCGGCGCGGCGCCGAGGCGATTTTTCGAAAGCAAAAGGGTCAACTCCTACAAAAATTGTTGTCCCTTATGTATTCGACAAAAGAAAGGAAAATCCTGTTTGTTAATTGTGCTATCGTAGTCAAAAAAAACTACGACAGCATAATCAACTAACTGTTCAATAAATTCCATTTATGCTCTAAGTCGTTGAGGTAGCCTTCGGTATTGCGATTAAACTTTTTACGTAATATGACACAGGTTAAACGCTGGTCCCACTGTGCTTTCCGTGCTTTATAACGACTAAAGGAAACGGAACGCAGTCGTGAAATCACATGCTCTTGACGAAGCGCATCGTTCACCAATACGATCATTTCACCATTGCGTACGATGTAGCTGTTCCAGTTACGAAGTCCTGTAATTCGACGGTGACTAGCCTTCGTCTGTCGAAAGAATTGCTCCAAGTCATTATTTGTTCTTGGAATGTAATAATGATCATAACAAGTGAATAGACCTCTCCAAAACCCTTTGGAAAAGTTGAGTAAATTGTTAACCATGAGTTCGTCATTCTCAAGCGTGTAGGTTTGTTTTACCCAATTCAGTAACATTGATAGCTCCCATTCAACCGTCTCGCTAGTTTTATCTTCACCAGGGGTAAGGATAATGGCGATATAATCCATCGGTTTCATTAGCCGCGATACGGCTTCATAAACAGGATTCATTTCATCTATTTTGCTGAATATTCTGATAATATTTTGAAGCAAACTAGGCTCTTTTTTTACTCAAGCATCTTTGTAAAGAAGCCTGAATCGCTTGTGCACGTTCATAAATCATTAATCCAGGAAGCTCCAATGGTGGATCTCCGTCTTCTAGGAGCAAGGCTCGGACAGCTGCCACATATCCCTTGGCAATCTGCGCTTCGGTAATTTCAGCAGTTTCCGAATCTGGCTGTTCCGTTTTCCCCGTCTCGGATGCTTGGATCTCAGCCTGTTCTATTTTTCGTTCGATGTCCCGAATCCCGCGCATGCTTTTTTTGAGTTCCATTTTTAATTTACGATCGGCTTCGACAATGGGTTTGGCTATGTCCTTCAGATAATGGTACTGACAGTATTGGTAAGGCACATCCGGTAACAAGGTCTCAAATGCCAGCCGAATGGATTTTTGCCCGTCACTTACAATACCTACAATTGGATAGCCCAACTCCATGATGGGTTCAATGAGCGTCTTCAGCTCTTCTGCCGTTCCGCTCTTCATGTTTTGTGCAGCGAGTACCGTGCCGCTGAATACTTCGCGTAGGACATATAGAGTTTCATTCCCTTTCTCAGGCTGAACGCCATCCATCGATAAGATGACGCCGCCATTTTGTTCGGTAGTCTCTGCAAGTACTTTGTTTACATGATCATCCAAACTCGCAGAAAGCAACGTCTGATAGCGTTCGTACAAATTTTGAGCATGCCTTTCACTCGTTGGAATACCTCCTTCATTCAACGCATCAGCAACTTCTTTAACTGTTCGATGCTGCTTAAAGCGCAGTTCTCCAACGAGAGCAAGCACATCATATCCATATGAGGAATGCTTCATGCTAAGCATCTCAGCTTCAGCAGATTTATACGCAACTCCTGTATGTGTACAATCTAGATTTTTGCAAGCATAAGCCATACTCCATGCATGGATGATTCCGTTTGTTGTGACAATCTTTTTCTCCCATGCTGTATGGGTTCTCCGCAATTTTGACTCACAGTGCGGACATTTTTTAAACTCAGGTCTGAAGTAAACTCTGGGCGCAGCACCCAATCTATTTTTCTCAAGCATTAAGGTCATCTCCTACAATAAATTCTGACCTTTATACTTTCGATAAAAGATTGGAAATTCCTGCTAGTCAATCTTGCTGTCGTAGAAAAAAAAGGATGCTTTCTAAGTTAACATCCTTACCGCAAATACATCTTTGCAAAAACCGCGCAGCCCGTTGTAGATCCGCGGTACCTTTGCTTCCTTGGAAACCAATCCGAAAACCGTAGGGCCGCTCCCGGACATCAGAACACCGTCCGCGCCCAGCTTATGCATGCATTCTTTTAAATGCCTAACCTCCGGATAGAGCTCGAGTGTAACTTCCTCCAGCGCATTGCCAAGTCGTTCACAGAGCTTCTCAAAATTCTTATCCTGAATGGCTTCCAGAATAGCCGATGTGGCAGGCCGCTGCCGAATTTCTTTGGCTACAAGCTTTCCGTAAATTTCTGAGGTTGATACGTTGATTGGCGGCTTCGCCAAGATTACCCAGCATTGAGGCGGAGAACCGATCGATTCCAGCTTCTCTCCGCGGCCTCGGGCTACAGCGGTTCCTCCGCTAATGCAAAAGGGCACATCCGATCCCAGCTCGGCTCCCAGCTCTTGCAGCTCCGCTTCAGGGATATCGAGCTGCCAGAGACGGATTAGTCCGCGCAGCGTAGCTGCCGCGTCACTGCTCCCTCCAGCTAATCCGGCAGCTACGGGAATTTTTTTATCCAAATGTATATAAACTCCCTGATGGACATCGTATTTGTCTTTAATCAGCCTCGCTGCTTGAAAGGCCAAATTCTTCTCATCCAGCGGGATATAGCCAGCCTGACTTGAGATAATAATCGTATCGCGGGGCAGCTCCTGCATTTCGATGCGATCGGCGAGATCTACCATCGTCATGACCATTTCCACCTCATGATAGCCATCATCTCTTTTATGTAAAACATCCAGGGAAAGGTTGATTTTCGCAGGCGCTTTCTCAAAAACCTTCAGGGGGTTCACCTTCTTTGATCTTTTGCCATCAGCATATTATAACAAAAGCGCAAAAGAAAAGCTAAAGCAAAAATGCTTCAGCTTGTAATTGTGCAGCCATGTAAATACACGGAATTAAGGACGATATCGCCTTTGAACAGGCGATTGTGGGAGCATTGTTTGCTGATTTTGTTTGGCCAGGTGCTCCTCTGCAATTTGAATCGCACGCTTCACCATATTCCCGGCATCCTTGGCTCGGATTCCTTCCCAGCCGCTGCTTTGCACAACATTGTAAAAACCAAGATCCCTGGCCAGCTCTGTTTTAAAGCTCTCCGACATTAAACCACGACGTCTTCGCCCCATCACGACAGGCCTCCCTTCGTTTATGGGCTTAGTATGCTTCAAGCTTCGAGCCTTCATACGGCAAGCAAAAAAGCAGACCCTAAGGTCTGCCTGTATTTCAAGCACTATCAATTTGGTTAATGTTGAATATAAGTAATTTGAACTTGTCCGTCATCATTACAGACGGTAACTTCCACCGATTGTGTAAGAATGTCGGAGTAGCTGTAAGACACTCTCTTGAAAGCGTGTTGTTCTTCGTCGAGCTTCACGATGAACACGGAAGGGTAGGTTTCCTCTAAAACACCAGACCGCTCAATCGTCTTTCTGCGGCCGCCATTTGCTCTTAACATGATCTTCTGCCCAACGTGGGGTTCCAAACTGCGTTTGATTTCCAATAGCGCATTTTTTGCCATTGTCAGCTACCACCTCTTTCCTTGTCAATTATAAACCAATTGACTGGATTTGTCAAATCAAGGACCAATATTATAGCAGTACGACAATCCCATTGTCAACGGAAGATCTGCCTAATTTTTTGCATTTCCAATTCTTATAGGATGCCTATGTATTCTGACAATTATGCATAGCTTTCCTACACAACAAAAATGGCCCTCCACTCTAAAAAAGAGCATGAAGAGCCTTGTGTTTGGTACAGAAGAACCTGCTTATGTGTGCTGTTCAGCTTCCTTCATGCCTGGAATTCCCAAGCGGTAGCTCCCTTTGGTTTCTACACCGCCCAAACCGTCCAAGCCTGTGACGGTTAAATCCATCACATCCAGCATGGAGATTGTATCTTTAATGGACGTATAAGCCACCTTGGCCGCTATGCAAAGCGGATCCAGGGCGTGAATCAGAACTCTGGCAGGCGAACTGGCGAAATTGGCTCCTGCTTGAAGAAGCGCCTCAAAATGCGACTGACAGGCCCCGGCGACGACGATAAGCGAGTCCCGGCTGCGTTCATATTGACGAGCCATCTGTACAGCATTTACGAAGTTTCGCGAATTCTTATAGTTGCTTAAGTTATTAATATCCCGGTCTTTTCGAACTTTAATAATGCCGTCATGGCCGGTAATCACCACGATGTCGGGCTTAATTTGCGGAAGAAGGCGATAGAGACCATCCGCCATCTGCGGCTCGGGTATATAAAACCCTTCCGCCGGTACTCTAAGCTCGCCATAAAGCTGCATGCATTTTCGCAAATAAGTCGGGTCCCCGTCCACATGCAGCACTTTACCCGGCATTTCGAAATACGTGGATCCAGCCTTCTGCTTATCTCGAAAAGCTTGCTGATTCCTCAATTGCAGATCAACCCGATATTGCTCCAGCCTGCGCATGGATTCCCGAAATTGCGGTGTCACGGATCTCGCATGTTCAAAAACAACTGTAGAGTTGACAGCTGTCAAATCGGTCAGGGGTGCATCCGCCATCAGTCGATAATCGATACCACGCAGCACTGCCCTCAGACGTTCCACTTGCTCTATTTTAAATACAAGGTCTCCGCCATAGGATTTTCTGGTAACAAGGTCACCTTGCCTCATTGCGCCATCCCCTCCTCGACTATCGTATGGCAGGAATGGGCAAATGGTGCCTACTGCCGGAGGCAGGATGGGCGGCTTGTGAGCGGGGAGACAGCAATGCTAGCTAGCGTCCAGTCGCAGACGTCCGCTAATTGCGGGCGCTGAGCGCAGCTGCGAGGCGCGCGTATTCCTCCATGCTGAGCGTTTCGCCGCGGCGAATCGGATCAATCCCGATGCTGTGCAGCAAAGCCTCCAGCTCGGGTTTGGTCTCTTTGGTAAAGAACCTCGCCGCCAGGTTGTTGTAGATGGTTTTGCGCCGCTGCACAAAGGAGGCCTGGACGACTTCAAAGAAGAAGTCCTCGTCCTGCACGTGCACAGGCGGCTCTTTGCGCACGCGCAGCCGGATTACGGCGGAATCGACGTTCGGCTGCGGCACGAAGACGGTGCGGGGCACGATGGCGACCAGCTCCGCCTCGCAGTAAAACTGAACGGCAATGCTGAGGCTGCCGTATTCCTTGCCCCCAGGACGTGCCGCCATGCGGTCGGCCACTTCTTTTTGGATCATCACGACGATGTTCTCCAGCGGCAGCTTCTCTTCGAGAAGCTTCATGATGATCGGCGTCGTGATGTAATACGGCAGGTTGGCGACCACGCTCACGCCGGCCATGCCGTCAAAATGCTGCCGGATGAGCGCCGGCAGATCCAGCTTTAACACATCCCCATGCACGACTGTGGCATGGGGATAGGGCTCCAGCGTCTCGGCCAGAATCGGCAGCAGCCGCTGGTCGATCTCGACCGCCAGGACGCGCCCCGCGGCCTTGGCCAGCTGCTGGGTGAGCGCCCCGATGCCGGGGCCGATCTCCAGCGCACCCTTGTCGCCGCTCAGCTCTGCGGCGCCGACGATCTTGTGTAAAGTATTCTGGTCAATCAGGAAATTTTGACCCAAGCTTTTCTTGAGCACGATACCATGCTTCTGGATCAGGTTTTTCGTATTTTTGGGTGTAGCTACATCTTCAGATGCTGCCTTGCTGAGTGGATTCATATTCATGTTCTAGCCCTCATTTGTCCAATTGTTCTACTGCCGCTTCAAACTCTTCGCGCGATATTTGAAACATCGCACAGCGTTTGAAAAATTGCTTGCCATTGCAGTACCCGATGCCCAATGTGTTACCCACTTCCAGCCTTCTGGATGCAGCATCGGGATGATGAAGGAGCCCAGCCTTCATAAGATCGGCCAGGGTTAGCTCGGAAACGGCACCTTCATACTCGGTCTTCAGGTTGGCAAGCGCTTCTCGTATCGTTTCAGCCGATGCATTCTCAACCCCGATATCGCCATTATACTCTGCCTGCTGCCGGGTGATAAAAGCATGCTTGCAGCCGGGAACTTTGGCAGCTACGATTTTACGAATCCGCTCCCCTGCATGATCAGGGTCTGTAAAGATAATCACCCCTCTGCGCTGCATCGCCAGGGTGATCCGCTGCAAAACGGCAGCCCCAATGGCTGAGCCTCCGGTTTCTATCGTATCCGCTTCGACCGACCTTCGAATCGCAGCCGTATCATCCTTGCCTTCAACCACAATGATTTCTTTAATCATAAACGCACCTCTTCCCTCTTGATGCGAAGCAAGATAAGTTTAGAATAACTTATATCTTATCAACGCAGAAAAAGAAGAGGAGGCTCCTCTTCTTTCACCTTGCTGCAGAAGGTACATATATTTATTCATTCTGCCCTTCCAGGCAGATGATATCCGATTAATTCTCGGAAGGTTTCGTGGGTCCGATCACATATACGGTATAGCCTCGCTTTAAGCCAAACCTGTTGGCATATTCATGGCTATCGTAATAAACATCGATCTTCTGCCCCTTGACAGCACTTCCTGTGTCTTCAGCTCTACGGAAGCCTATTCCTTCGATATACACCCACCAACCCAAAGGAATGACCTTCGGATCTACGGCAATGGTTCTGCCCTCAGACACTGTGGTTCCTGTAAAGGTCTTGCCATATCCGGCATCGCCTTCACTCTTGCCTGTAGAAGCAACCCCTGCAGAATAAGCAGTGAGCGTTACATTGTTTAGTACCTGCTTATAACCGAAGTTGATGCCATTCTTGGAAATTTGGGCTTTGTCTTCCGAAGCAGCCGATAAAATCGTCACCGGATTTTTCGTTCCGATAGCGACGATCTTCTTCACGCTTTCGGTTTGAACTTGCTGATCTACTACATTTTCCGAAACTAGTTGGCCGTCCTCATAGACCTTCTCTGTTTTTTTAACCAGCACGCCTTCTGCGCCTTCTTGGACGACTTGCTCTTTGCCTTTAAGCAAGGTACTGTCGTTTTTTTGTTCGGTTTCGAAAGCGATCGATTCATTGATTTGGTCTATTTCTTTCTTAACCCTCACAATTTTAATCTCGGAGTTTGAGGTTAACGCTGTATTCCGTTCAGGGGAGACTCGATCTAATTCTCCAAGTGCGATATGTAAATCCTGTAAAGCACTTTCCACCGTTTTTGCAGTTGTATAAACAGTTGTGGTCTGTCCGTCAGCAGTCAGTTGAATCGGTGTGGCATGATCAATAGTAAATGTTTCCCCTCCCTTGATCCTGGAGGTCAAAGATGCGGAAACGAGATCGTGCTCGCCAATCTTTATGGCTTGTTCATCCAGTAGGCGTTGAAGGACCCATTGTTTGGTTTGTACAACGGTTTCTTGTCCATTCACAACTACGGATACGCTCTTGGTAGCCGTACCGTACAACAACACCAAAAACATGAAAGTCATTACGAATGTGATAGCTGCTATGGTTAAGATCATACGTAAGTTTTCACGCTTCCATCGCAATGCCAAGGACATGCTGGATGATCGGTTTACATGGGGTTCAAGTGTAGAAATTGTGCCCACTTATTTCGGTCCTCCTTCAAAGCCTCGCCGTCGAGTAACGCTTGGTTTTAAATATGACGCGACTAAGTTTTTTTAGTTAACTTAATAAATCTCTTCAGCTTCGCAGCCGAGCTTTCCCAGCCATAGAACAGCCATTACCGCTCTATTCCGGTAGTTCCACCTCCTCATCATATAGTCCAAAGGTCCTGCTGTATTTACGTCTTACTCTGGAGATGAGCATAAAAAAGCCGCGGAAAGAGGAGTCTTCCCGTGGCACAGTTTGCATGTAACATACAACAAGGCACGACAATCGTTCCTCTCTCGATACGCTTACGAGGTTAGCTGACGGATTCGGACGTGAGAGTCGCCCTACCTAGTACGCAAGCTTGGCTTGTCGTCTTTGGATTCACCCCTGATAAACATTCTGTGCACATCCAGATGACTTGTGGTCTTCCTGGTGTTTCACAGCGGTTCCCCCGTTTCCCATAAAAAGAACTCAGCGAATGGAAAATTGAAAGTGGTTTATTAAGTTATTATGAAAATAGTACGCTGTAATGTCCGACATGTAAAGGGACTGAATCCAGCTAAAAACGACGTGAAACAGGAAAATTAAGGATTTTATAGGGCTAATCAAACTAATTGGTACGTTTTTCTCATTATAACGCCCTCAATTGCCCATTTACAACTTTGACGGTGCTAAATTATGATTTGTTTGCGAATTCGATTATAATATTATTGGATGAAAATTACATAGATTTGCAAAGATTTGCTGAAAAGGGAGGCGAGTACAGTGCAGCCCATTTTACAAGTGGACACCCTGTATGGAGGATATATTCCGGGCAAGCCTGTGCTCCATGATATCACATTTTCGGTCCGTCCAGGTGAGATGATCGGCTTGATTGGACTCAATGGAGCAGGCAAAAGCACGACCATCAAACACATATTGGGCTTGCTTCATCCTCAAAAAGGAAACGTGCGCATCAACGGATTAACCTTGAAGGACAATCCGCTTGCTTATCGGTCCGCTTATGCTTATGTACCGGAAAGTCCTGAGCTCTACGAAGAGCTCACGATCCGTGAGCATCTGGAGCTTTCCGCGATGGCTTACGGTTTGACGAAAGACGTCTTCAAAGCTCGCTCGGAGGCGCTTCTTGGCGAATTTCAGATGAAGGATAAACTGAACAGTTTTTCCAATCATCTGTCCAAGGGCATGAAGCAAAAAGTGATGATTATGAATGCTTTTCTGATTGAGCCCTCGCTGTACATAATTGATGAGCCTTTTCTCGGTCTCGATCCGCTGGCGATTCGTTCACTGCTCGATCTAATGGTACAAATGAAGAGAAGGGGCGCCAGCTTCCTGATTTCTTCTCACATTCTCTCGACTATAGAAAAATACTGTGACCGGTACATCGTGCTTCATCGCGGCCATATAGTCGCTTATGGCGATTTGGATGAAATTCGCTTGCAAACACAGCTGCCCGGTGCATCCCTTGATGATTTGTTTTACAACCTGGTGCAAGGTGAAGGCGGTACGCCATGAGCCTCATGGAATTGGATGTTCAGTCTCTTTGGAAGCAGCGGTTTGAGCGCTATGCGAGGGAGACGATCGGCTACTGGCAGTATGCGGCAAGAAGCAATTTTATCGGGTTTTTGCTTTTTCTTATAATTGTTTC
This sequence comes from Paenibacillus sp. GP183, assembly GCF_900104695.1. NCBI lineage: Bacteria > Bacillati > Bacillota > Bacilli > Caryophanales > Paenibacillaceae > Paenibacillus > Paenibacillus sp. GP183. Next base: position 3,776,575 of record NZ_FNSW01000001.1, on the reverse strand, counting down.
TTCCTATTATTATGCCAAAACTCTACAGCATCTTCCGACATCTTATCCTTATATATGGATAACGGCTTTAGTGCTGGTCCCCCTGCTCGTTTGGAGTCCGATTCGGACACTTTTGAAGGAACCTGACCGCATGTTTTTACTTCGGGTCGAGCTGAAGATGGGAGCTTATTTTCGCGGAGGCTTTCTATACAGCTTGTTCATGCAAAGCTTTTTCAGCTTCCTTGCTTTGACCGCGCTTTGGCCGTTATACCGGCATTGTGCGGGGGATGCATCGCAGCCCTTCTTATTCGTATTGGGATTTCTGCTTATCCTCAAAACCGCGAACCTTCAGGCAAGCTGGCGGGAAAGCCAATTTGTGCTGACGCAGGCCCGAGTTCTCTCCGCTTCGTACAGGTGGATTGCTGTATTCGTTATCATCTTTTTGTTGTTTTTACATAGCCCTTTGGAAACTTTGGCCGCCACCTTCATTTTTATCTGTATATGGCTCGCTGTGTTCAGTCAATTAACCCGATACCGAGTGGGTTGGGATTATTTGATCGACAGAGAAAAGCAGCATCAGGGCAGGCTGTATACATTCTTTAATTGGTTTATTGACGTTCCGCATTTATCAACACGCATTCGTCATCGGAGCTGGATTAGCGGAATTACCAAAACTCTTCCGTTTGCCTCAGATTCAACCTATTTGTACCTTTACAGCAAAACCCTGCTTCGCACGGAGCTCTTCGGAATGGTGGAACGCATCACGCTCATAGGTGCTCTGGCCATCTTCGTACTCAGCAGCGATGCGGCGCGAACCGTTGTTTTTTTAGCCGCCTTATTAATCACTACGGTTCAGCTCTCATCCCTTGGACAAGCCCATCGTTACACCTTTTGGCTGGAGATGTATCCCCTGGATAAAAGCTTAAAGCCCGCTTCTATAGCCTGGATTGTGTGGACAACCTTATTTATTCAGTCCCTTTTGCTTGCGATTCCGCTTCTGATTCGCACTCCCTGGGTTTATGCGTTGGTGCCTTTGGTTTGTATCGCGCTCAGCAGCTTCATTTGCGGCGTCATTTTGCGCCGTAAATTTGTAGAGGAGTGAGCACGTTCATCGAAGCCCAAGAAGTCGAATAGCATTATTCGTTGTCACCTGGGCCAGCTCCTCCAGACTCATACCGCGGATTTCGGCTGCCGCTTCGGCAACAAGCTTCACATAAGAGCTTTCATTGCGCATGCCGCGATTAGGATGCGGGGTCAAGTAAGGTGCATCGGTTTCAATCAATAAACGGTCCAAGGGAACCTGTGCCAGCACTTCCTTGGGCTGTTTGGCATTTTTAAAGGTAACCGGCCCGCCGAAGGAAATATAGAAATTCATATCCAGACACATTTTCGCTGTGTCCCAACTGCCGGAAAAACAGTGCATGATGCCGCCGACTTCAGCTGCTTTTTCTTCTCGCAGGACCTCAATAATATCATGGTGCGCTTCGCGATTGTGGATTACAATCGGTTTGCCGATTTTTTTGGCCAGACGGATTTGCTCGCGAAAGACTCGGTTTTGTACATCCTTGGGTGATGTGTCCCAGTGGTAATCCAATCCAATTTCCCCAATCGCTACTACCTTCTCATGCTTGCTGAGCTCTTCAATCCACTCCAAATCTCCCGGCAGCATATCCTTCGCATCCTGAGGGTGCCAGCCGACGATGGCATAAATAAAATCATATTTCTCTGCCAGCTCCATGGTGGTCGGAATTGTCTCCCGATTAAAACCCACATTAACGATACGAGTCACTCCAACATCCCAAGCTCTTTGAATCATTTCTTCCCGGTCTTCATTAAATTGGCTTGCATCCAAATGAGTATGTGTATCAGTCAGCATATGCGGCTCCTTTTGTACGAATCATTAGTAAGGTTTACCTGCCAAGGCGGCATAAATATCCGGATATTGAATTCGGTTCACCCGCGACAGCAGCTCCTCTGGATAATAAATATGATGCTTGCCCATGTGCAGACCGCTGATGGAGCTGACAATATCGGATTTCACTGAAATTTCCGTCAGCTCCTCATGCCCATCGAGCAGGTAGATGGGCAGCTTTTCATCATTTTCGCCTGGGCGATAAACATCATAAGAAAGGTCGGATGAGAAATCGACCGCCATATAATAAGCCGGATCATAACCCGCGTCCGAATAAATCTCCGCCAGCCGAAGCATGAAAGAATTGGACGGCTGCTCCTGGGTTGTATACTTGAACAACCTGCGATGCAGAAACCGACTGCATAGATCCGCCAGCACAGGGTCCTCCTCCCTGCTCCAGAACATCAGCATGGTTTGCATAAAGGACTCATCGAGCAGAAAGTAGTCATTTTCGGATAGTTGATTGAGGAACAGCTTTTCCAATGGATTCAGTAAATAGTTAAACGGAAATTTTTCTTCATATAAATGCTTGGCACGTCCAAAAATCTTTTGCAGCAATATTTCCGCACTGCGCGTAACCGGGTGAAAATAAACCTGCCAATACATCTGATAACGCGACATGAGATAATCCTCAACAGCATGCATGCCGCTCTCCTTGACAACAATATACCCTTTGTATGGCCTGACGACTCTTAAAATTCGCTCCAAATCAAACGTTCCATAATTGACACCCGTAAAATAAGCATCCCGCAGCAAATAATCCATTCGGTCAGCATCCAACTGGCTGGATACGAGACTGACCACTATTTCTTTAGGATAAGATTTGCAAATGACCCCGGCCACTTGATTCGGAAAATCCGGCGACACCCGGCGAAGCACCTCATTAACTTCGGTATCTCCAAGCACGATCCGGCAGGACCACTCTTCGTGATTCGTGCCAAAAACCTTCTCTATGGAATGAGAGAATGGACCGTGGCCCAAGTCATGAAGCAGTGCCGCACAGAGGCAGAGCAAGCGCTCTTCTTGAGGCCAATCCTCATAAGCATTGCGTTCGAACTGAGAAATAATTTTGCGGGTGATTTCATAAACGCCCAAGGAATGAGAGAATCGACTGTGCTCCGCCCCATGAAAGGTGAGAAACGAGGTCCCCATTTGACGAATGCGGCGAAGCCGTTGAAACTCGCGAGTGTTGATCAAATCCCAAATCGTTTGATCCTGAACATAAATATATTTATGAACCGGATCCTTAAAAACTTTTTCTTCTTTCATCATGATTTGCTGCTTCCCCTTTCATTTTCACTTTTTTGTCACATTTGAATGAATTGATTTCTGAGTTTGTCGAATTATGGTGAATATTGTCGATTAATAATTTCCAATTTGCGTCCCGATGCAGAAAGTTTGCATCGGGACGCAAATATTAGTTAAAAACCCTTTTTTATGTAATATATGACATACGGAACACTTGATTTTATTGGTTTTTTTGATTTATACTAGAGTTCGATCCTCTGCTTGAAGCGTTGCAAAAAGCATCCTTCAATGTGCTCTCGGTTGACTTATTTGGGAATCGTTGGTATCATAAATATGAGAAAAATGTCGAATTTTGACGGAAAATTTTAATTTATTTGAAAGGGGACTCACATATGATGAAATCCACTGGTATTGTTAGAAAAGTCGATGAATTAGGTCGTGTTGTTATTCCAATCGAGCTGCGCCGTACTTTGGGCATTGGCGAAAAAGACGCTTTGGAGATTTATGTAGATGGCGAGCGCATCATGCTCAAGAAATACGAGCCTGCCTGTATCTTCTGCGGTAATGCAGAAAATGTAACTTATTTCAAGGGTAAAATTGTCTGCAATAGTTGTTTATCCGAAATGCCAACTCCTGTGACAAAATAAGAAATATAGAGTATAATAAAAGTATCAAATTTCAATTGGTAATTCTAACCTTTTTCATATCTCCTCTAGTCTCTAATCCTTGGCTTCGGCCTAACGGATTAGAGATCTTTTTTTGTGCCAGAGACATGGATTCTGGATTTATTCCTTCTCCAGCAGCGCGTTGTAGACCTCCCTCTTGGGCACTCCGCGGTCTGCTGCTGCTTGCTTGGTCGCCTCCTTCTTGTCCTGGCCCTGCTGGACATAGCGCTCCACGTGCTCGGCCAGCGTCAGTGCCTCCCACCAAGCGCCATTCGCCGGCGATTCCATTGCTTGTCCACCTTCGGCGATCAAGCAATATTCGCCCTGCGGCGCATGCTGCGCCAAATGCGCGAGGCACTCCTCAATCGTGCCGCGGGCAAACTCCTCGAACTTCTTCGTCAGCTCTCGAGCGAGACAAATGCGGCGCTGTGCTCCCCACACCTGCGCCATGCGCTCCAGCGTCTTGACGACTCGGTGCGGCGACTCGTAAAAGATCAGCGTCTCCGGCAGGGGAGCGAGACGCTCCAGCTCTTTCGTCAGGTCTTTCTTCTCCCGTGGGAGAAAGCCGACGAAGGTGAAGCGGTCCGTGGGCAGGCCCGATGCAATCAGGGCAGACAACGCCGCATTCGCACCGGGGATGGGTACCACCGGCACCGACTGCTCTACGGCCATCCTCACCAGGTCGAACCCTGGATCGGAAATGGCCGGAAGCCCTGCATCGCTAACCAGCGCGATGCTCTGCCCTTCAAGCAGCAAGCGGACAAGCTCCGGTCCGCTTGCCTGCTTGTTGTGTTCGTGATAGCTGACGAGTCGCGTAGCGACTTCGAAGTGCGTCAGCAGCTTGCGGGTTTGCCGCGTGTCTTCCGCAGCGATGATATGGACCTCCTTCAGCGTGCGGATCGCGCGGAAGGTCATGTCCTCGAGGTTGCCGATGGGTGTGGCAACCAGATAAAGCGTGCCGGAGGCGGGAGCGGCGCCGGATGGCGCGTAGCTTTTTTGCAGGTTCACGGGCTTGACCCCTCTTTACTTGATATTTGGCCGCCATAGTAAATCTCCATTAATTCCTTACAGTACTGATCTTGGTCGTTATACACAATGAACGGCGGCAGGGTGCGAAGCTCAGACTTTCCGTCTTTGGCCCCCTCGACCAGGACCATCATCGCCTCTTCATGAGCCCTCGCATGGACAAAACGGATCCGCTTGGGTTCCAGCCGGTACTTCCTCATCAGGGTAAGGATGTCCACTAATCGCGCAGGGCGATGCACCATCGCGAATTTACCGCCTGCGCGAGTTTGTTTAGCACCGGCTGAGATGACTTCCTCCAGCGTACAATGAATCTCGTGCCTTGCTGCCGCCACATGCTCATTGATGTTCTGTTCCCCCGCCGGAACCGGCAAATAGGGAGGATTGACCGTAATGAGATCAAACTGCCCATGTCCCAAGCTGAGATGGATGGTTCGAAGATCGCCGTGGATCATATGCAGCCTGCCTTCCAGCTCGTTCAACTGAACATTGCGTACGGCCATATCCGCCAGCCTTTCTTGAATCTCTACGCCCCAGATTTCCGCAGCTTTAGTGCGAGTCGTCAAGAGCAGCGGCACTACCCCATTGCCGGTGCATAAATCCAACACTTTGCCCCGAGGCGGCATGCTGCAAAACCTTGCGAGCAATATCGCATCCAGCGAAAAGCTAAATACTTCCTCGCTTTGTATGATGTGCAGGCCATGTGTTAACAGATCGTCGATCCGTTCACTGCTTGCTAAAGCAATATCCTTCATACCGTAATCCTTTCCAGGGTTTGATGAAAAAAAACCGTAGAGAGAGCCTCCCTACGGCTATACGTTTATTTATTCAAAAAGGATAGACAGAATAGACAATCTCCTTCAGTTCGCAAATGACCGTAATACACGTTGCATATATGAAAACCTTCGACATACAGTCTGGCCAGATTATCATAACCTTCGCCAATCATGGAGGCTTCCTTGAACATTCCTGAAGGGTCGGAAGACGCTTCTTCCTGCCTGATCAATTTGCGCAGCTGTTGATTTTCAATGCTGAGCCGCTTATTTTCTTCAATTAGACCTATAATCTGTTTCTTTAAATCGCCAAGCTCGATATGCGCAGCACCTATGCGTTTTTCCATATCGCCAATCTGAGCGAAAATATCCGGTTTCTCCACGATTTCACCTCTAGAAGCCACTTCCTGCTACTCTTGTTCCACTACATCATCCAAGGGAAGGTCCATTACTTTTTTCTGCTCAAACAATTGAACCTTGGCTGTACGTTCATTCAGATTGAGACCGAGCAATTTACCATTGCCCAAAGAAGTGATGACCTGTCTGCCTACTGTCGGCAGGGAGTCCTTCGCACTCTCGTAATTATCATGCTCATATTTCAAGCAGCACATCAGCCGGCCGCATAAGCCTGAAATTTTGGTCGGATTTAAGGAGAGATTTTGGTCCTTGGCCATTTTGATAGATACAGGCTCAAAGTCTCCCAGAAAAGAAGAGCAGCACAGAATTCGACCGCAAGGGCCAATGCCGCCAAGCATTTTCGCTTCATCGCGGACACCAATTTGGCGCAGTTCAATTCTTGTACGGAAAATGCTGGCTAAATCCTTAACCAGCTCCCGAAAATCAACTCGACCCTCGGCCGTAAAATAAAAAATAATTTTATTGCGGTCAAACGTATATTCCACATCGACCAGCTTCATCTTGAGGCTGTGGTCTTTGATTTTTTCCTGACAGGTTTGGAAAGCCTCTTTTGCCGCTTTCTTATTTTCCTCCACCAGATCCGCGTCCGAATGGTCGGCAAGTCGAATAACTTTCTTGAGCGGAAGTACTACATCGTTGTCCTGAACCGTCTTCTTGCCAACTACCACCCTGCCGTACTCTACTCCGCGCGCTGTTTCCACGATCACCGCGCTCTCATGCTCAATAGGCAGATCAATCGGATCAAAATAATATATTTTACCCGCTTTTTTGAAGCGGACGCCTACGACCGAATACATATTACACCCCCTGTATGTCAACCAACATCTTTTCAATCACCAGCTGTGGATTGGCATTAAAGCGAAGACGCTTTTGCAGGCTCACGGCCTGATCCATCATTCGAATCCAGTCTAGTACTTCGCGACTTGATGCAAGGGCAGCCATCCAGTCCAGCTGGTCTGTAAATACTAGATTATCTCTGCGTCCCAAACGCAGCTGCACCATATCTTTAAACCAGAGAATCAACAAATCAAACAAGCTCGAGATGTGATCCGCCAGTTCAGTTTTGATCAACTTTTGTTGAATCGTCACGATGGAAGACGGGAATCTTGTCAGCGTCTCCTTTGCTAATTGTAACATTACATTTCGCATTTCTGCAAACCAATTTGCCCCAATAAGCTCTCGAGCTGCTGCTAGTCCTGCTGTTATATGGGCCGCAGGCTGAACCAGCACCGCCGGATGACCCTCCGCCAGTAAGGATTTGATCATCTCGTCCCTTGGCATGGGATTGAAAGAAATCCATTGAGCCCTCGATTGAATTGTCGGCAGCAGCGCATTCCCATTCTCTGTGATCAAAATAGCGACGACCTTCGAGGTCGGCTCCTCTAGAAACTTCAGCAGGCTGTTGGCCGCTGGAACGGTCATTTTTTCCGCTTGCTGCAGAATATAAATCTTCGTTTCCGAGGCTGTTGCCCTGTAAGCAAATTCCTTTTGCAGCTCGCGAATCTGCTCGATTTTGATGGAGGCTCCCTCCGGCTGCACGATATGCAAATCGGGATGGTTGCCATGCTCCACCTTGCGGCATTCCAAACATTCCCCGCAGGAATCATCGACGAATACCTTGCAATAAATCGCTTTTGCCAACGCTATTGCCATCTCGTAGCCACCCGTCCCAACGGGTCCGCTAAATATATACGCATGCGACAATGTATCGTTTCTCAGCCCGCTTTGCAAAAGACGCTTTGCAGCAGCTTGTCCGCGAATCGCTTGAAAAGACATAATCTCAAATGCGCCACCTTAAAATAAAAGATTAATCAGCATACCTCGAATTTCGCCGACTTTTTGCAATAGTTCAATACGGCCCTGTTCGCTTATCAGCATATCATCCGCAAGATCCAGCAATTCCTTATCTATTTCTTCTAAAATTTTATATCGCTTTGCACGCCCGCGGCGATCCCAGCCCCTTGTGTCTTTGATGCTCACCCCGCGTCTTGCGGTTTCCTCCAAAAATTGCTTTACCAGCAGCTTGTATTGCCTAAGCTCGCGAACCGTCATGGATTTGGCGAGACGATCTCCTTGCAAGGAGATCTGCTGCATCATCTGGCTTAACTGCTCCTGCGAGAATTTCTCGTTATTCTGCTGCATGATGTCCGAAAAATTGCGTGGAGCCATTTGGGGCGGCGGCGCATTATCGCTGATCTTGACATTTTTCCCGATCGGCTGCCACCCTGGATTTATTTTCAAGGACGATCCCACCCTTTTTTGCCAAGGATAAACGGCTGCGCCGTCCTAATTAACGAGCTCGTTTGTCAAGGTTGATGCGAAGCAAGATAAGTTTAGAATAACTTATACTTTCATATCAACTTAAAAATGCTCGAAACGTTCTACCGGTAGCACGAATACAGCAGCCCCGCCCACTTGAACCTCCACTGGAAACGGAATATAGGAATCGGTAGTACCTCCCATTGGAGAAACAGGGGTTACAAGCTGCTCACGGATTTTACAATTAGCCTTAATCACTTTAAGTGCTTCTGGCACCCTCTCGTCCTCTGTACCAATCATAAAGGTGGTATTTCCCGCGCGAAGGAACCCTCCCGTACTAGCCAGCTTGGTAGCGCGAAAGCCTTCTTTGACCAAAGCATTGGATAAACGGTTGCTGTCTTTATCCTGAACAACGGCTATGACTAATTTCATAATTATTCACCCTCTTCATTTAGATAACCCTTCCAATAAACGCTTACAATCCGCTAAAATATCAATCGCGATTTCATCCTCGGTACGATGCGCATTAATGACGACTACCCGGCTGGGCTCATCTTCGGCTATTCGGTGAAAACCTTCCCGGACGCGGTTATGGTACTCGAAGCCCTTCTGCTCAATACGATCCAGCGGTGCCTGAGCGGAGGCCTGAGATCTTTGCAACAGCCGCTCTTTGCTAACCTCAACCGGAACATCAAGCAAATACGTGCGAGTGGCTTGAAGTCCGGAGCTCGCGAACCGGTTTATTGCTTTCACAAGTCCGATGTCGACTCCAAGTCCACAGGCTTGGTATGCGACACTGGCATCAATAAATCGATCGCAAAGCACAATCTTACTTTCTTGCAATGCGGGAAGAATCCGCTCATGAACGTGCTGTGCTCTGGAAGCGGCGTATAACAGGACTTCGGTTTGGTCCACCATCTCTTGGTTGTCCGGCGAGAGAATAATACTGCGGATCTTATCGCTGATTGCTGTACCCCCAGGTTCTCTGGTCACTAAGATCTCATGTCCCATATCTTGCAATTCCTTCGCTAATCTTTGAAGCTGGGTTGTTTTTCCGGCTCCGTCCGGTCCTTCAAATGTGATGAAAATTCCTTTCACGATATCCTCCTGAAACCTGCTGAACCAGCTTTTTATGTGAACACTTCGATGTTTTGCAAATTACCGCCGGGCATTCCCTGAAATTTTATGCCTGATGCAGCAAGCTCCTGCAAATACTCAGCACTGCGAGCGGTTATCCATTCTCCCGGGTACCAAAGAGGAATTCCTGGGGGATAAGGAATGACCATTCTTGCTGACCTTTTGCCTATAGCATCCTTGATGCTGACCCATTCCGTTTCTTGGTTTTCCCGGCCATTGGTTTCTCTAGCTGGATAAAGCTGAAAAGCAACCGGATCTGAAAATTGGATAAACGGGGTCATCTTTATTTTATTCGCGATTCGTTCTGATTTTTCCTTCTTTTGAAGCTTTCGCTCCTCACATATGTTGACTAAAGCCTGAACAATTCTAGCAGCATCCTCCTTAGTTGTCCCCCAGGTAAAAACGAGCAGGACTCGCTTTTCATCCGCCATTTCTGCATAGCATCCATATGCTTCCAACTGATCTCGAAGCTCTGGTCCCGATAATGTCCCCATAGCATCATAAATACCGATTTTAAATGGATCTTGATATGTATATGCAGCAGCTGCGGAAGTTGGGTGCGTCAATCCATAACACGACAATTTCTTCAGCTCAGCTATACATGCTTTTACCACCAGCAATCCTTCTTGAAGCAGAGCTTTACCTTGTACATGCATCTGCCTTCTTGCTAAATCCAACGATCCCATTATCGGATAGGAAGGACTTGAGCTTTGAAGAATGGATAATCGCTGCTTGACGGCCGCGCGGTTAATCAGCTCTCCTTGCATATGAAGCATGGCACCCATGGTCATGGCGGATAACATTTTATGCGTGGATTGCACTACGATATCAGCACCGCGGGAGAGTGCGGAAGGCGGCAATTCTGGATGAAATCCGAAATGCGCTCCATGTGCTTCATCTACTAGCAGCGGCTTATTGTGCTTATGCATCAGCTCAGCCAGTAGCTTAAGATCGATACCCATTCCGTAATAATTCGGATTTGTTATAAGGAGTCCCTTGGCTTCTGGATAGGCTTGAAGCGCCTTTTCTACATCTTTCGCATCTACGCCTGCTGCCATTCCTTCTTCTGGATCCCATTGCGGAGCCAAAAATACCGCTCTAGCCCCGGCTAACATCAGGCCGTGGATCACCGATTTATGTACATTTCTCTGCACGAACAGAATATCCCCAGGTTCACAGACGGCTGAAATCATGGCGAGATTGCCAACTGTACTGCCGCCTACCAGGAACAAAGTCTCCTCCGCCCCAAAACAATCCGCCGCCAGGTGCTGCGCTTCAAGAATGACGCCATCTGCTTGATGCAGATCATCAAGTCCGGTTATTTCTGTATAATCTATCGATAATATTTGTTCATAAAAAGAAGCCGCCGTCGCATCTGCCCCCATCCCCGATTTATGGCCGGGAACATGAAAGCTCGCCGGCTTCTTGCGGTGATGAGCTGCCATTGCTTCGAACAGCGGTGCTCGGTGTTTTTTGCTATTACTCCACAACTCTCTCATGGACTTGTCCATTCCCCCAGCCGGTAAGTGTCGTGCCGCTTACTCTTATACTAGAGGATTGCTCCGAAAAAAACAAAGAAGCTGCGATTTCATTTGCTGGACGAAGTAACGGTATCTCTCATCCTGTGCATCCGTTTCAACCATTTCCATCTCGCAATCGTCACATAAAAATCCAGATAATATGAAAATACCGTTTTCTTGATTTTGTCCGCAGATCATGCAAGGACTTACCTGTTTCTTTTCCATGGAACCACCTCTTCATGTATGGGTAGTACCCAGTATTGCCGGATCGGATCTCTCTCAAACTATTCTTATAATCTTTCTTATGCATGCCGATAAATGGATTAATGCTCAATTCTCGACTCGGAGGTCCATATGTCTCAACGGGATCCATTTCATTCCACGGAAACTACCATATATAATTACAGACTGATGAAACGAGTACAACATACACCCTATATGAAGTTCTTTTATTCGGGGCTGATTCTCTTGCTGCTAGCCATAGATATCAGCGAAGAATTCTGGTGGTTTTTTATTGTGAGTAGTCCCCTGCTACTGGGCCTCCACTTCCTCCTGGTTTGGCTGTATTTCTATTTTACCGTCGGCGGTTCCATGCGGGGATGGTCCTTTCAATGGGGCTTATTCTGGAATGGGATCCTCCCCGAAGGCCATGCGACAATTCGATTGGTGCAAAAAGTGCAGCTCCATTTGTTTTGGAGTACACTTATTCTTCTTGGCGTGCTCTCCCCTTGGATCAGTGCCATGTTTGCGGTGAATCTTTTGGTTTTTCATCTGTGGGCGATGCTGCCCCGATTGGTTATACTCTTCCTTTTTCGCTCTTTTCACAAAAACGGACTCATTCGGATCAGCCGCAAAGACACATCTTGCTACTTACCTTAGCTGAAGGATTGGACAAGATGGTATTTCATACATCTCGTAACACTGTTTAGACTATTATCGACGGGATAGCATGCAGAACCTACATTTGGCAGAGCAATTTCTCACTACAATAATCAACTAGCCGCGCCTTCTGAGATGTACAATCTGTATCTGAGCAGTATTTCTTGAAAACAGTGCAGCCAATAGAAAAAGAACCCATCTGATTTTTCATCAAATGAGTTCTTTTTGTTTTGGGCTTGGCAACGTTCTACTCTTCCAGAACCCTGCGGTTCAAGTACCATCGACGCTGGAGGGCTTAACGGTCGTGTTCGAGATGGGAACGCGTGGTTCCCCTCCGCCATCGTCACCAAACGGAAAGATACATACAGGAAATATTATTCCTTGAAAACTAGCAGCGAAACGAACATTAGCGTGTGTGTTGACTTAGATTTTGCTTCCGAAGCCAGCTTTCCTCCGGAAAGCTCTTAGGTTAAGCCCTCGACCGATTAGTATTCGTCAGCTGCATGGGTTGCCCCACTTCCACCTCGAACCTATCTACCTCGTCGTCTACAAGGGGTCTTACTGATTGGGAAATCTCATCTTGAGGGGGGCTTCGCGCTTAGATGCTTTCAGCGCTTATCCCCTCCGTACATAGCTACCCAGCTATGCCTCTGGCGAGACAACTGGTACACCAGCGGTACGTCCATCCCGGTCCTCTCGTACTAAGGACAGCTCCTCTCAAATTTCCTGCGCCCGCGACAGATAGGGACCGAACTGTCTCACGACGTTCTGAACCCAGCTCGCGTACCGCTTTAATGGGCGAACAGCCCAACCCTTGGGACCTACTTCAGCCCCAGGATGCGATGAGCCGACATCGAGGTGCCAAACCTCCCCGTCGATGTGGACTCTTGGGGGAGATAAGCCTGTTATCCCCAGGGTAGCTTTTATCCGTTGAGCGATGGCCCTTCCATTCGGTACCACCGGATCACTAAGTCCGACTTTCGTCCCTGCTCGACCTGTTTGTCTCGCAGTCAAGCTCCCTTATGCCTTTGCACTCTGCGAATGATTTCCAACCATTCTGAGGGAACCTTTAAACGCCTCCGTTACATTTTAGGAGGCGACCGCCCCAGTCAAACTGCCCACCTGACACTGTCCCCATACCGGTTCACGGTACCAGGTTAGAACCTAGGTACGATCAGGGTGGTATCCCAACGGCGCCTCCACCTAAGCTGGCGCTCAGGCTTCTACGGCTCCCACCTATCCTGTACAGATCGTACCCAAGTCCAATATCAAGCTGCAGTAAAGCTCCATGGGGTCTTTCCGTCTTGTCGCGGGTAACCTGCATCTTCACAGGTATTAAAATTTCACCGGATCTCTCGTTGAGACAGCGCCCAAGTCGTTACGCCATTCGTGCGGGTCAGAATTTACCTGACAAGGAATTTCGCTACCTTAGGACCGTTATAGTTACGGCCGCCGTTTACTGGGGCTTCAATTCATAGCTTCACCTTGCGGCTGACCACTCCTCTTAACCTTCCAGCACCGGGCAGGCGTCAGCCCGTATACTTCGCCTTGCGGCTTCGCACAGACCTGTGTTTTTGCTAAACAGTCGCTTGGGCCTTTTCACTGCGGCCCCCTCGGGCTATTCACCCTACCGAGGCACCCCTTCTCCCGAAGTTACGGGGTCATTTTGCCGAGTTCCTTAACGAGAGTTCTTCCGCGCGCCTTAGAATTCTCTTCTCGCCCACCTGTGTCGGTTTGCGGTACGGGCACCTTCGCCTGGCTAGAAGCTTTTCTTGGCAGCTTGAGTACATGACCTTCGGTACTGTAATTTTCCCTCCCCATCACAGCCCAGCCTTTCGATGTGCGGATTTACCTGCACACCAGCCTCACTGCTTGGACGAGCTCTTCCATCCGCTCGCGTCTTTCCCCTTCTGCGTCACTCCATCACTCATAACGGCTACGGTGGTACAGGAATTTCCACCTGTTGTCCATCGACTACGCCTTTCGGCCTCGCCTTAGGTCCCGACTTACCCTGAGCGGACGAGCCTTCCTCAGGAAACCTTAGGCTTTCGGCGGATCAGATTCTCACTGATCTTTTCGTTACTTATACCGGCATTCTCACTTGTATGCGCTCCACCTGTCCTCACGGTCAGAATTCAACGTACATACAACGCTCCCCTACCCAAGCGCGAATCTTGTTCGCGCCAGCCATAGCTTCGGTGGCGTGTTTAGCCCCGTTACATTTTCGGCGCAGAGTCACTCGACCAGTGAGCTATTACGCACTCTTTCAATGGTGGCTGCTTCTAAGCCAACATCCTGGTTGTCTGGGCAACTCCACATCCTTTCCCACTTAACACGCACTTGGGGACCTTAGCTGATGGTCTGGGCTGTTTCCCTCTTGACAATGGATCTTAGCACTCACTGTCTGACTCCCGGATCTAAGTTTGTGGCATTCAGAGTTTGACTGGACTTGGTAACCCTTGGCGGGCCCCGCACCCAATCAGTGCTTTACCTCCACAACTCGTTTTCCGAGGCTAGCCCTAAAGCTATTTCGGGGAGAACCAGCTATCTCCGAGTTCGATTGGAATTTCTCCGCTACCCCCACCTCATCCCCGAATTTTTCAACATTCGTGGGTTCGGGCCTCCAGTGAGTGTTACCTCACCTTCACCCTGGACAGGGGTAGATCACACGGTTTCGGGTCTACGCCTGCATACTCATGCGCCCTATTCAGACTCGCTTTCGCTGCGGCTCCGTCTTTTCAACTTAACCTCGCATGCAAACGTAACTCGCCGGTTCATTCTACAAAAGGCACGCCATCACACATAGAAAGTGCTCTGACTTTTTGTAAGCACACGGTTTCAGGTTCTTTTTCACTCCGCTTCCGCGGTGCTTTTCACCTTTCCCTCACGGTACTGCTTCACTATCGGTCACTAGGGAGTATTTAGCCTTGGCAGATGGTCCTGCCGGATTCCGACGGGGTTTCACGTGTCCCGCCGTACTCAGGATCCGTCTAGGGGTTTCGCTTGGTTTGGGCTACAGGGCTTTTACCTTCTTTGCCGGGCCTTTCCAGACCTCTTCACCTACCAAGCTAACCCCATGTTGACGTCCTACAACCCCAGGGAGCAAGCTCCCTGGTTTGGGCTTCTCCGCGTTCGCTCGCCGCTACTGACGGAATCACTTTTGTTTTCTGTTCCTCCAGGTACTTAGATGTTTCAGTTCCCTGGGTATGCCTCCAACTATCCTATGAATTCAGATAGTGGTAACTGCGCATTACCGCAGCCGGGTTCCCCCATTCGGACATCCCCGGATCAAAGCCTGCTTACGGCTCCCCGAGGCATTTCGTCGTTCGCCACGTCCTTCTTCGGCTCCTAGTGCCTAGGCATCCTCCGTGTGCTCTTTCTAGCTTAACCAATGTAACCTTGCGGCTACGGTTTATTCTAGAAACATTCATTTGTTGTGACACAAATGATGCTTAAAGGAATTCTAAGTTTCACGCTTTTGTTCGTTTCGCTATCTAGTTTTCAAGGAACAATCGTTGTAACCAGTAGGGCGCAAGGCGCTGCGTGGTTATAAACAATGATACTTAGCTTGCCCACATCCATATAACAGAATGAAAACTGTTTATTTGAAGTAGAGTAAGCAACACCGCCTTATCGGCGGTGGAAGTATATCTTATCATACTGCCTTGCTGCATGCAATCCACAAAAAATGGAAATCGCTTGCTTAAAGGTAAATGGTGGAGCCAAGCGGGATCGAACCGCTGACCTCCTGCTTGCAAGGCAGGCGCTCTCCCAGCTGAGCTATGGCCCCTTAAGTTACTTTGAACTCGAAAGCTCAAAGCAAGCTCCATCAAAACTGAACAAATGAATTGATGAATCAGCGATTTGTAATGCTTTTGCGCTTACGCGCTTGACTGAGCACACTGCTGCGCTCGAGTCTCCATAGAAAGGAGGTGATCCAGCCGCACCTTCCGATACGGCTACCTTGTTACGACTTCACCCCAATCATCTACCCCACCTTCGGCGGCTGGCTCCCTTGCGGGTTACCCCACCGACTTCGGGTGTTGTAAACTCTCGTGGTGTGACGGGCGGTGTGTACAAGACCCGGGAACGTATTCACCGCGGCATGCTGATCCGCGATTACTAGCAATTCCGACTTCATGCAGGCGAGTTGCAGCCTGCAATCCGAACTGAGACCGGCTTCTAAGGATTCGCTCCAGATCGCTCCTTCGCTTCCCGTTGTACCGGCCATTGTAGTACGTGTGTAGCCCAGGTCATAAGGGGCATGATGATTTGACGTCATCCCCACCTTCCTCCGGTTTGTCACCGGCAGTCACGTTAGAGTGCCCGACCTTACTCGCTGGCAACTAACATCAAGGGTTGCGCTCGTTGCGGGACTTAACCCAACATCTCACGACACGAGCTGACGACAACCATGCACCACCTGTCTCCCCTGTCCCGAAGGCCTAGCTTATCTCTAAACTATTCAGGGGGATGTCAAGACCTGGTAAGGTTCTTCGCGTTGCTTCGAATTAAACCACATACTCCACTGCTTGTGCGGGTCCCCGTCAATTCCTTTGAGTTTCACTCTTGCGAGCGTACTCCCCAGGCGGAGTGCTTACTGTGTTAACTTCGGCACCAAGGGCATCGAAACCCCTAACACCTAGCACTCATCGTTTACGGCGTGGACTACCAGGGTATCTAATCCTGTTTGCTCCCCACGCTTTCGCGCCTCAGCGTCAGTTATAGGCCAGAAAGTCGCCTTCGCCACTGGTGTTCCTCCACATCTCTACGCATTTCACCGCTACACGTGGAATTCCACTTTCCTCTCCTACACTCAAGTCCACCAGTTTTGGATGCGCACCGGGGTTGAGCCCCGGCTTTAAACATCCAACTTACTGAACCGCCTGCGCGCGCTTTACGCCCAATAATTCCGGACAACGCTTGCCCCCTACGTATTACCGCGGCTGCTGGCACGTAGTTAGCCGGGGCTTTCTTCTCCTATACCGTCACAGCCAGAGCAGTTACTCTCTGACTCGTTCGTCTAGGGCAACAGAGCTTTACGATCCGAAAACCTTCATCACTCACGCGGCGTTGCTCCGTCAGACTTGCGTCCATTGCGGAAGATTCCCTACTGCTGCCTCCCGTAGGAGTCTGGGCCGTGTCTCAGTCCCAGTGTGGCCGTTCACCCTCTCAGGTCGGCTACGCATCGTCGCCTAGGTGAGCCGTTACCTCACCTACTAGCTAATGCGCCGCAGGCCCATCCAAAGGCCACAGATTGCTCCGTGTTTCATGGCGCCTTCATGCGAAAGCGCCAATTATTCGGTCTTAGCTATCGTTTCCGATAGTTATCCCGATCCTTCAGGCAGGTTGCCTACGTGTTACTCACCCGTCCGCCGCTGACTCATCCCCGAAGGAATAAATCCGCTCGACTTGCATGTATTAGGCACGCCGCCAGCGTTCGTCCTGAGCCAGGATCAAACTCTCCAATAAAAGTTCCGAATTGGTGATTTGATCCAGGATCAAACTCTCCAATAAAGTTGCACACGAACCATAAGTCCATGCGGCTTTTATTCTCAAGCTTAAACAGCTCAAAATGTACAACTAGTTTTTGCTGATTCATCATTCATTTGTTCAGTTTTCAAGGAGCTTTATGACTCACCGCTGCATGTCTTAACTTGTGGCGGCAAGAATATATATTATCAGGTTTCAAAATGAATTGCAACCCAAAAAATACATCCATTTTTTTACTGCTGATGAGCTGCAATTCCCCAATGTTCCACCGCCAAATGAAGCTGTTTCCCAACAGTCGAGTCCCCATTTTCGATGCGCAGGGACTAAACTTCCCCTAAAAGCCGCAGCAGCTCCTGTTCGTCCTCGATAACGCGAATCCCCAGTTCCTGTGCTTTGGTCAACTTGCTGCCCGCACTTTCCCCGGCGATCACCATATCTGTTTTCTTTGACACACTGCCCGTTATTTTTGCGCCTAGAGCTTCCAGCTTTTTGGCAGCTTCATCGCGTCCCATTGTGCTCAGGGTACCTGTAAGAACAACCGTTTTGCCGTAAAAAGGATTGTCCGGATCGGCCGAAACAGCATGCGTCTCTTCAACTATCGGGTTCACGCCCGCGTTTAGCATGCGCCCAATGCTGTCCGCGATGACCGGATCCCGGAAGAATGAATAAATGCTATCGGCGACAATGCCTCCGACATCAGGCAAGGCAATAAGCTCCTCCGGACTCGCTTCCATCACTTTGCTCAGACTGCCGTAATGGTCGGCGAGAACTTTGGTTGTGGTTTTGCCCGAATTGGGAATGCCCAGAGCATAGAGGAACGATGCCAGATCACGCGATTTGCTTTTATGTAAGGATTCAAGCAGATTGCTGGCTTTCTTTTCGCCGAATCGTTCCAGCTTGATCAGATCCTCATATTGCAAATCATAGAGATCCGCAGGGTCACGCACCTCAAGCTCCTGATAGAGCTGCGCGGCGGTCATTTCACTGAAAGTCTCGATATCCATGGCGTCTCTGGAGGCAAAATGAGTGATCCTTCCGATAAGCTGCGGACTGCATCCCAAACGATTGGGGCAAAATAAATGCGCTCCCCTGAGCTCAAGCTCCGAGGAACAGGCAGGACAATGCGTCGGGTAAACGATCTCTTCGCCGTCCTGTTCCTCCGTCACCTTACCCAAAATTTCCGGAATGACGTCATTCGACCTGCGGATAAACACAAGACTGCCGAGTGCGAATTTAAGGTTTTTGCGTTCAATGTCCCCTATATTATTGAGCGTGCAGTTCTGAACGGTTACCCCCGCAAGGTCAACGGCTTCAACGCGGGCCAAAGGTGTGATTTTGCCGGTTCGGCCAACCTCCCAGGATACGGACTGCAGAATCGTGGTCGTCTCTTCCGCCTCGAACTTAAAGGCTACCGCCCAGCGCGGAAATTTATCGGTATTGCCCAGCACTTCCCGGGTACGCATATCGGTCAGCTTAACCACACCGCCATCGATCAAAAAGTCAAAGCTGTGGCGCTGCTCGGCCAGCCATTCCAGATCGGCAGCCACATCCTCGATTTTGTCAAAAAAATGGATGTGCGGGCTGACCTTGAAGTAATTAGCCTGAAGAAACTGGACCATCTCTTGGTGATTTGCAAATTGAATGCCATCCGAATAACCAACGTTATAGAAAAAAGCGTCCAGCTTACGCTCGGCAGTCAATTTTGGATTCAGGTTGCGGAGTGCTCCTGCGGCGGCATTGCGGGCATTTTTTAACGGCTCCACGGCCGTTTTATTGTATTCCTCCAGCACGGACAGGAACATCATGCCTTCCCCTTGGATCTCAAGTGTTCCGCCGGTATAGGGTATCTCCAAGGGAATGGACTTGATGGTTTTCACTTGAGCAAGAATACCTTCGCCGATAACGCCGTTACCGCGAGTTGATGCCTGAGCCAAACGTCCTTCTTTATAGGTAAGATTGAGCGTAAGTCCATCAAACTTCAGCTCCACCACGTAGGATGGATCCGGTAGAGGTTGATCCGGATGCTTGCTGTTGTAATCAGCAATCAATTTCACTGCGCGAGCATGCCAGGTCATCATGCTGTCGATATTCTGGGCTTTGTCCAAGCTCCATAGTCGAGCTAAATGCCGATGCGGAACAAAGCCTTTCAAGGTTTCGCCGCCAACGCGCTGTGTAGGGGAAGACGGAAGCACGATACCCGTCTCCTTTTCCATCTCCAGAAGCTTATCATATAAAGCATCCCACTCCTTATCGGAGATCGTGGGTCGATCGAGAGTGTAATAATGATAGTTATGGCGGCTGATTTCATCAATGAGGGCTTTCATGGCTGAGACGGCATCGGACATGTAAGGAATCTTCCTCTCTTTTAAATTAAATCAATTTTCCTTGGTGATCGGAGCAAACTTGGCAAGCAGTCTCTTCACACCGACAGGTGCAGGAAAAGCAATTTGCAGCTCGGTATCATCAGCGGCTCCTTTAATGGAAACCACAGTGCCTATACCCCATTTGCCATGCGACACTTTGTCGCCCATTTTGTAATCCACAACCTTATTATCACCAATAGGCTGCCTGGTTGTAATCGTGACTTTCCCGGCAGAGCTGCTCGATGACGTGCCTTGCGAAGCACCTGCTGACGGCTTACCAAACGATGAGGGCTGTCCCCAGGCTATGGAGCCGCCGCCTGAACGCGAACTGGCTGCGCCGGCACCCGCACCGAATCGGCTTCCGCCGTTCGGTGCCCATGCCTGGCGTGTAGCCCGGCTGTAGCGGTCCTCTCCGCCGGCGGCGGACAAATTCTCCAGAATTTCCTGCGGAATTTCTGTGAGAAATCGGGACGGCGCATTTGCAGCCGTCCGTCCAAACAAGGTCCGCATCCGCGCGCAGGACAAGAACAGCTCCTCTTCGGCTCGGGTGATACCTACATAAGCCAAGCGCCGCTCCTCTTCCAGCTCTTCCTCATCCGTGAAGGCCCGGCTGTGCGGAAACACGCCTTCCTCCATGCCGACGATAAACACGACAGGAAACTCCAGACCCTTGGCGCTGTGCATAGTCATCAGAACAACGGCATCACTGTCATCCTTTTCTTTATCCATCGTGTCGATGTCCGCGATCAAAGCAAGGTCTGTCAAGAAAGCGACCAGTGTCTTGTCTTCGTTGCGGGTTTCAAAATCCATGGTCACGGAGAGAAACTCATCAATATTCTCCAGTCTGGCTTTAGATTCAAGCGTGTTCTCCCGCTGCATTTCCAGCCTGAACTCCGTAAGCTCAAGCATCTTCTCGGTTAGCTCCGTGACGGAAAGATACTCTACCATACGGTTCAGATTCTCAATCAACTCGCGAAAATCCGCCAAAGCATGCTTGGTCTTGGGACTGATTTCCAGCGCATCGACCATTTCAAGCATAGCGTAAAGGGAAACGCCGCGGCGGCCGGCCATATCGGTCAGCTTGCTCATCGTAGTATCTCCAATACCGCGCTTAGGCACATTGATGATTCGCAATAGGCTGATATCATCGTCAGGATTGGAGATCAAGCGAAGATAGGCGAGAATATCCTTGATTTCTTTGCGATCATAGAACTTGACGCCGCCAACAATCGTGTAAGGAATATCGGATTTGATCAAAATTTCCTCGATCACCCGGGATTGCGCATTCGTGCGATAGAGGATCGCATGGTCTGCGAAATTTTTACCGCGAGATCGATTGCTGTTGATTTCATTGGTTACAAAATAACCCTCAGCATGCTCGGAGTCCGCTTGATATACCTTGATTTTGCTGCCGCCTTCTTTATCCGTCCACAGATTCTTTGGCTTGCGGCCCGTATTATTAGAGATGACCTGATTCGCAGCCTGTAAAATATTCGAGGTCGAGCGATAGTTTTGCTCCAGGAAAATGACAGTGGCGTTCGGGTAATCTTTTTCAAAGTTCAAAATGTTCGAAATATCTGCGCCCCGCCAACGGTAAATGGATTGATCGCTGTCGCCCACCACACAAATGCGCTTGTGCTTATCTGCAATCATCTGGCACAGCATGTACTGCGCACGGTTCGTATCCTGATATTCGTCCACATGAATATAATGAAATTTATTTTGATAAAAATGGAGAACCTCGGGCACATCTTTAAAAAGCTGGATCGTGGTCATGATGAGATCGTCAAAATCTAGCGAATTGTTGCTCTTTAATTTTTTCTGATAGAGTGCATACACCTTAGCCACTAAGCCTTCAAAATAATCGCCGATTGAACTTTCATAGGCCTGGGGAGTGATAAGTTCATTTTTAGCGTTGCCGATGGCAGCCTGGAATGTCTTGGGCTCGAACTTTTTGGTGTCGATGTTGAGTTCCTTGAGACAGGCTCTGATGACTGAAAGCTGATCGCCTGAATCGAGAATCGTAAAGTTCGAAGTAAATCCGATCCGATTGATATCCTTGCGCAAAATGCGCACACACATGGAGTGAAAGGTGGACACCCATATATCATTGCCCGAAGGGCCAATCAGCTTGCCTACCCGGTCCCGCATTTCCCGTGCTGCTTTATTGGTAAAAGTAATGGCCAGAATGCTCCAGGGAGCTGCTTTTTGTGTGGCTATGAGATAAGCGATCCGATGTGTCAGCACCCGAGTTTTCCCGCTACCCGCTCCTGCCATGATCAAAAGAGGACCATCCACAGCTTGAACGGCCTTGCGTTGTTCTGGATTCAGCCGCTTGATCGCTTCCATGATGTTTATAGTTTCGTTCATTGCCTTACCTTCCTGTTCTATCGATATTCACGGTTTGAAGCGC
Organism: Paenibacillus sp. GP183; assembly: GCF_900104695.1. Classification (NCBI taxonomy): domain Bacteria; kingdom Bacillati; phylum Bacillota; class Bacilli; order Caryophanales; family Paenibacillaceae; genus Paenibacillus; species Paenibacillus sp. GP183. The sequence continues at coordinate 3,754,494 of NZ_FNSW01000001.1, read as the reverse complement.
CGACTCCAAATCGCTGTAGATGATGTTGCCGACAACAATCGTGTCGGCGGCCAGCGCGGCTTCACGCGCTTTATCCAGGCTGTCAATACCGCCTCCATAAAATAGACGGGCTTGCTCCAGAGTTTCTTTGGTCCGGCGGACGAGTTCCATATTGCCATATTGTCCGCTGTATTCTATATATACAATCGGCATGCGGAACAGCTTGTCCGCCATTCGCGCATAAGCGGTTACGTCCTTGGACTCCAAGTGAGTATTCGCCGAGGTTACCCGCGCAGCCGTGGAATCTTCATTAAGAATGATGTAGCCTTCTGCCAAAATTTCATCCCAGTTCAAAATCGCTCCGTATTCCTTCAAAGCCGCATGGTGCTGACCGACAATCCATTTGGGGTCACTCGAGTTCATCACAACGGGTATCAAAAACAAATCGAACCCCGGTACGATCGCTTCTTGATTGGAAACCTCAAGTACACAGGGGACCTCATATTGGCGGATGCGGGCAAGTAAATCTACTGTATTGTCAAAAGTGACTCCGGTGGAGCCACCTACCAGAATGCCATCGGTTCCGGACATGCAGATTTGATCAAGCGCCTGATCCGAGAGCTCTCTGTCCGGATCCAGCTTAAACACATGCTTCCACTGACGTATGTCGACGATCAAAAAGAGCCCCTCCGATTAAGCGGTCATTATGCCATAATACCCTCAGTCTATGCTACCCTCGCAGGTGTGTCAAATAGCAAAAGACGGGCACTCGGCCCGTCTTTTGGAGGTTTACTTGACCTCGATGGTAAAAATCTTTTCGACATTCAAGGCTGTGTGATCATTTTGCTGCAGATCCAATTTAATCGTGTGTTTGCCGGTTGTCAGATTTTCCAGCTTAACCGGAGCTTCCGTCTTGAGCATAGCCTTTTGCTTGCCGTCCACAGTCAGATGAAGATGTCCCTCACCCGGTACTTTGGCTCCGCCCATGTGATCCGCGGACAGTTGAAGATTGCTTACCTTGTAAGTAATGGTAACGCTGTTGCCAACGACCACATACTGTGCGTCAAGCGAAGGCTTGCTTCCCATTTGAAGGGCTGATCCACCTGTCTGGGATGAAGTCGTAATCGTCTTTGCACTGGTGTCCAGAGAAGCATCCTTCTTCGCGCCGCAGGCCGTCCCAATTCCGGTTAAAACCGTCAAGGAGATGACGCCAAGAACCCAAGATTTTTTCAATGTCATTCATTACACCCTCTTCTATTCATAGTGGACATCCTTTCTACCTTGTATATGAGTGACAAGCCCTTTTCATTCCATTAAAAAAAGCTGCTCCATGTTTTGGAACAGCTTTACTTGTATTTGCTTCCTGCGGACTCATCTTTTAAAAGCTGAATTTGCTGCCTTCATTAGGGGATTGGCTCAATTTTGTTTTTTCGTCGGAAGCTTCATTTTTGTCTGAAAAGCTGGTCGATGCAGAAGACTCCGGTGCAGTCGAATTGTTTTTTGCTCCGCTGGGCGTTTGAGAGCTTGTGTAATTTATAGGCGATGCCGGGCCATAGTTTCCATTGGGAAATAACGGCGAATTCGTTTGCGATTGTGACGGCTGGTAAATTTGCTGCTGACCCATGCCTTGAGGCTGTTGATTAAATGCAAAGGTTTGATTTTGCGGCTGATTCTGCATTTGATTTTGCATTTGATTTTGCATTTGATTTTGGCCGCCTAGGCTGCCGAATCTATTTTGCTGAACAAAGCCGTGTAGTTGGGAGGCTGACTGGCTTTGTTTTTGCAGCTCCTTTTGAATTTCCTGCTGAGAGGCTGTCGGGATTTCTCCATAACCAATAGTCTGCTGCATGACTTCATAGAGGATGCCTTGATCATGGAGTGTTTTTTGCAAAAGGAACTGAAAGGTCTGCCGCGTTTGCGTGTTATTGGCTTCCAGTACCGCTGTTGTGTACTCTCTGGCCACACGTTTTAACTCGGATAATATCAGATGAGCCAAATCCTGTTCTTGCAAATGTGCCTGCATGCCCTGAAGCGATTGCTGACCGCCATAGCCTTGCTGTTGATAATAATTTTGTTGATTCAAGTGCCGTGCACCTCCTATTGGTTACATTACGGATTTTTTAATGGGTGATGCCGGATTGCTGCTGCAGGGTATTAATGAGCAAGCTGACATTTTGCAAATGGTCTTGAGATAATTGAGCAAAAAGCTGCTTCAATCCCTGATTTTGACTTTCTACAGCCCCTTGCACGCAAAGCTTGGTCAACATTTCTTCATTCTTGATTGAATCGGCTATGTAGGAAAATTCTTTCATGGTTACCGCTTGATTGAACATGCGAAATACCCCTCCTTTCTGACTAAAGGATAGGGTTCCCATTTTGTTTCCATTTTATGTGTATATGCGAAAAAGACAGGGGAATATCTAAAATTTCATATGATGCTTTCGATTTGAAGCGGAGCAATCGCTCTCACGCGCTGCATGGTTATTGGATTATGAACAAATGGCTGCAGGTATTACTTCGTAAATACAAAAATGGAGTGCCAAAGCTGATGCCAGTTTGCACTCCATTTTTAATATCTCAATCGTTTATGGCATCAGATAGGATGAATAAAATCGAGTGGCTGCAACTGCATAATCGCCTCTCGTTACTTTTTGTTTTGGATTAAAAGTCGCATGGACCGTTGGGTTGAGGTCATAAGGTCCTTGAGTGGCAGTAAAGTAAGCGTTCAAAATATTCATATCAAGAGCCACTTGCACATAACCTCTTAATTCTGCAGGGATTTCAGCGGCATCATCGATGGCAACGCGCTGTGTTCCGTACTGTACGGTGAGTGCGGTCCCATTTTTGTCTAATGCCTGTTGCTGCAGTCCGAGGCTCTGCACGAATGAATAAGCCAGATCCACCCGTTGTACCGCCTCATTCGGCGAGAATGTGCCAACGGCTGTTGGAATCATGACCCCTTGCTGAATTTGTTTGCCGTCTCGGAGTGCGGCTCCTTTGGCGGTTACCGCTTCAACGAATGGACGATCCGCTGCGCTCACATCCGGATAAGAAATGGATCCGTCTCTCGGCAGAAATTGCCTGATCTCAGCGCCCATAACCAAATAGTCGGCCATTTCCCGACGTTGAATGTAGTCATTTGGCTTAAAGCTTTTATCCGAATATCCATCCACCAAACGTTCATTAACCGCCAGCTTAATCGCTGATTCAGCCGGATGTCCCTGGATATCATTCAATCCGGTGAAACCGCCGGCTGTTTTGAAGCTTAATGTACCAGGGATATCTTCCGGCAAACCAGCGCCGCCAGTTGGATTCGCTGCGGCTCCGCGCAAGCCCCGAACTTCAAGTGTCCAGTTACCGGGCAACGGCGAGGTTACCGAAACCGTTCGGTCATAATACAGAGGAAAAAGGAGACTGACTCCTGAACTATATTCAATTCCATCCGGAGCGATTAACACCAGGTTAACCGGATTTCCCGAGCTCAGTACGCCTGCCGCGTTGATTCGTGCTGCCAATTCGGTTAATCCAGCTGGAACGGTAAACGGATATTTATTGGTTGAGGCTAATGTTACAGGATTGTAATTGACAACAAATGGCGTCCGGCTCACAGAAACTTGTACATGGCTATTGAAGCTTCTGTTCATATTAACTGTTGTGCCGTAATTTCGCACCTGAAAGGCCCGATCCACAGCCGCATAGGCGTTAACATAACCTGCGCCGACTTCCCATGGTTCCATTCCGGGCATATTGGTAGCCGTATTTTGAAGGATTTGCTTAACCTGTTCCGGAGATAATGATGGATTGGCTTCCAGCATCAAAGCAGCAATACCGGCTACATGCGGAGTCGCCATGGATGTCCCGCTCATTAACGTATAGAAAGGCAGATAAGCAGGCTCAATCTGATTTGCATCTTTTGTAAGGGAAAGAGAAGAAACCGGCGCCAGAACGCGAGTGGAGATGATATCAACACCCGGTGCAGTAATGGTAGGACGATCCATCCAGGTCCAGGTTTCCCCGTTCAAGGTAAATGTGCCGCCGCCGTTGCTCACTCCCCGGGATGAGAAGTTCGCCAGTTTTCCCTGTTTATCCCCAGCCGCGACAGAGATGACCCATGGTGCTTTGGCATATGGATTATGTGTATCCTCGCCAGGGCCCTCATTTCCAGCCGCAAAGGTTACCACCATACCTCGATCATAAGCCAATTTGCTTGCGACATTAACCGGATCCTCCGGGTCAAATCCCCCTGAAGAACCCCACGAATTCGTGATGATTCTTATGCCAAACCTGCTTTGATTGGTGAGGGCATAGTCAAAGCCGCCAATGGCATCCAAAATCAAAAGCGCTGCGCCCGAACCATATCCTACTAAATTGGCCCCGGGTGCCACGCCTTCATATTTAACCGCCGACATGGCTCCTGTCCCGCCTACTGTTCCTGTTACATGCGTACCGTGACCGGAGTTAGAGTCGGTGTTCGGAACCCCCTCTAGATATGTTATCGGAAATAAGCTGCTCAAAGAATGCAGATTAGTCGCTCCTGTTGCATTTTCGATCAAATGTGTACCGTACTGGATATCTTTATGTGTTCCATCGACACCGCTGTCATTCACTACGACAGTTACGCCTTTACCGGAAACAGGCAAGCCCTTATTTTCTTTGGTCATGGATGCGTCCATACGAACGCGATCAACACCGGTCAGAGCTGTGGCGTCATAGTTACTATACTTTAATTTTTTATTCAGATAGATCGAACGAACATCGGGAAGCTTCGAAAGAGCTTGCACCTGGTCTGCTGTAACCAGCACGCCAGCCATAGGCAAGGATTTTAATGTAATACCTGATGTGATCCCAACCTGTTTGAGTAAACCAACTTGCGGACTACTCGGAGCGTCATTCCCTCGAAAGGTGACAATCGCTTCAACAGGTGTCGAACTCTTGGTAAGCGCATCGGTCAATTGGGTATCGATTTTGGCAGAAAGGATCTGAGTGGCAGCGCCTGCCGGGGATAGTGCAGCGCCCAAAGTAGAGATGACAAGAACAGCAATGAGTGCTAATGATCTCAATTTCATTCACTTTCCTCCTCGTATGATAATAAAGTCTGACTGATAATCTGAGTAAATTTACCAATCAATCTTAAGTACTCATACCCACTTACATACAGCATCAAACATAAGGAAATACAGACAAGGTCTGCTCGGAGTGGCTAACGCGCATGTAAACAAAGAAAAGTAGGTGGTTTGGTTCAAAATGATGTGAGTTTTAACAGCAACAAAACTTTCCAAAGATACGAACGTCTAACAAAAAGAAATGGAAAAATATTCTTATTTATTGGGGTGGAGAATTTGAGGAAGTACATAATCGGTGCTGTTTTTGGTGCATTGCTCATGTTAAGTACTACAGCATTTGCGAACAAACCGTTGATGGAGATAAAGGCATGGCTGTGGCCGACTCCCATACAAATTAATGTGAATGGATTGCTAACGACTTCAAATCCTGATGAGGTGCAGGTGCTGAATTATAACGACCAGGCCTATGTACCGTTGCGGTATGTAGCCGAGAAGCTGGGAGCGACGGTAAATTTCAAACCTGAAGGAACGGATTGGGTACATCTTAATGGAAACAGGATTACCATCGATAGTGCCGACAATCAAGGTTTGACTGTGAAAGACCAGGACGGTATCATCTCCCTTGGGAATTTTCAATTCATCCCTAAACATGGCGGCACCATGCTGACTTTTCAAATGAAACAGAACAAGGAACTGCCTGCGGAAAAGCCGTTTCTGAATCTTTCTTTTTTTGATAGACAGCATAAGCTTATTTATTCACAGGCGGTGACTTTAAGCTTTTATGCTCATGGAAAAGGCGGCGTTCAAACGTTGTTCGTCCAACTGGATGCCCTCGTGCCGACCCTGGATGCCAGTCAAATTACCGCGAGTCTCTCACATGATGCCGTTATTGGTGAGCTGCCCGGACGGTTGATCCCGCTGACAGAATCTACATATATTCTGCAGATCGTGATGACTGACGCGCAATACGGATGGGCAAAAGGTGATGGTACTGTGTTACGTACAACAGACGGGGGCAAAACATGGCTGATCGCTACGCCTCAAGGGCTGCAATTATACGGGGCAGGCAGCAGTATAGCGAACCATGACTCTGCATTCGTGGGAAATCATGCTTGGGTGGCGAAGCCTCCAATAAGCTATTATGAAGAGTCTGAAGTGACTGTATGGCATACGGACAACGGGGGCCAAACCTGGAAACGCGCAACGCTGCCGATCACCGAGAATTGGGAGCAATCCAGCAGCGCCCTAATGAACTTTATCGATGAGAAAAACGGATTTGTGTTTCTTGCATCGAGAGACGGTGAAAATAGGAAATATTCCATATATTCTACTTCTGACGGCGGCAATCAGTGGACACGGGTTGCTGAGGTAACAGGCTTGGTTTTTTTTACACAAAGAGGCATTTCATTCCTGGACAGCCATAACGGATGGATTGCGACCGGTAACAGGCTCATGCACACTACAGATGGCGGGAAAAATTGGACAGCCATGTCCATCACGCTTCCAAGCGCTTATAACCAATATCGCTGTTACCTTGACATAGCACCTCAATTTTTTGGAACAGACCCTCAGGTTGGCTTTTTACAGGTACCAATTTCGTCTTCCCAGGGCTCTCTTGTTCTGTTGTATGTCACTCGTGATGGAGGGAAAACTTGGAACCCATCTGGTGAAAATGTAGTCAGTGATTCCGAAGAGATGAAAATAATCGATGACCATACTGTCTATATGCTTAGTAGGAAAAAAGCAAAAAATAATTTCAAATATCAATTGTATCTCACAGAAAACGCCGGTCAAACATGGACATTAAAAAGTGAATTCGATATTCCATCCCTTCAAAACTTATACACATGGCAGTTTCTCAACCTTTCGGATGGTTGGATTTCTGACGCTTATCCTGGAAAAGTCTTTGGAACGCATGACGGTGGACTCACCTGGACACAGCTCCGTTCACCCAAGTAGTATGATTTCAGGAAGGAGGATGCCAAATGGACCTCTTAGGTGAAAAGGTTAATATAAGATATTTGGAGACCAAAGATGCAGAAGCACTTTTACAACTAGAGTCCAGAAATCAAAGTTTTTTTCAGATGTATACCGGTACTCGAGAACAAGAATTTTATACTTTGGAAGGTCAAATACAACGAATCCAGAGGGGCCTGGACAAGAAAGATCTAGATCAGGCTTATACATTCGGCATTTTTTTAATTGAAAACGGGGAAATGATCGGAACTATTGGGTTGTTCGAAGTACTCAGAGGGCATCTGCAAAGCTGTTTTGTCGGCTATTTCCTTGATAAAGACCAAAATGGAAAAGGGTATATGACCGAGGCGGTCCGGTTATTAGTTACCTATTCGTTTGAAGTTTTAAAGCTTCATCGTATTGAGGCTGGAGTTATGCCGCATAACCTTGGATCGATGAAAGTATTACTGAAAGCAGGCTTTCACAAAGAGGGTATTGCAAGAAAAAATGTGAAGATCGACGGAACATGGCAAGACCATCAGGTACTAGCCATCATTAATGAGAATGATTAGATGCCGGGCTTTTTGGATCATTGCTCCTGGCTGCGGCTGCTTATTGAGTTATAGGGTGCAGGCTGATACCTGTAATTCGTCGCAAGGTCCAAATCGCGATACTCATTATGCCATATGTTCGTTGTGGCAGGGGAGACCGGCGGGATGAGCCAAGACCATGTGCCGCTCACTTCACGCCCGTGCTGACATTCCTGCTTCTCGAATCTAAGAAACTGCTCGGATGCCGTGTGGTGATCCACCATGCTCACGCCATACTTCTTGAAAGAATGCAGTACGGACACATTCAGTTCCAACAAGGCACGATCCTTCCACAGTGATGAGTTTCTTGTCGTGTCTAGATTCATCATTGCCGCAACCTTCGGAAGCATGTTATATCGATCGGTATCGGCCAGATTACGTGCACCAATCTCGGTTTCCATGTACCATCCGTTAAAAGGCGCTGCGGTATATTGGAGACCTCCTATGTCCAAGCGCATATCCGATATAAAGGGGACGGCATACCATCTGAGACCGAGCTCGGCAAATTGAGTCAAGTCAGGGTGAGTCAGAGGCACTTCGAGTATGCAGGACGCAGGAATCTCAAACCAACGTGGAGAGCGTCCGCAGACTTGGATGACGAGCGGTAAAATATCGTAAGCCGTGCCGTTTCCTAGCCAACCCAGCTGCTGACATTGGCGGGTAAACACAACGGACGCAGGATCGCCTACAATAATGCCATCCTTCTCGTAGCCTGCATAACGGATTAATTGATGATTCCATATCCGAATCTCCCCGCTTTCCGCAGCGGGAGCGAATATCATAATCGCCGGACGTATTCGCCCTTGGTTAGTCGCAAACTCCATATAGCGAAAGAGAGCGTAAGCAATCTCTTCTTCTCGACTCAGTACTCTCTCGTCGAATACTTCCAGAGACGTCCAGAATAAGCGGCCGATACAGCGGCTGCTGTTTCTCCATGCCAGCTTTGCTCCAAAAGCCAATTCCTCAGTCGTATGAGCATAGGAGCCTGTCCGCGAGATACACGCAGCGATTTCGGCGATCCGTGCTTCAGCAGCCACTTGCCCTTTAGCGAGCTCCGCATAAGAGGTCCGAATGAATTCTGCCGCTTCGTCGAGGAGCTGATGATGATCTTTTACCATTTAGGTTACCTGCCTTCAACAAATTTCCCATTTACAATATCTTTTAACAATACCTTTTAAGCGATCCTTAGGCAACCTGCCAAAGGAAGCTTTGTATATGAAGTTGAGTCCTCGTCAGATCGAGAGCTGCCTCACGCTGCATAATCTTCAGCTTGTTTTAATCCAACTTTCAGGGGGTTCTCAGGTGTATCTGTTACAATGTCCTTAATGAAAAGAAACCATATATGGAAAGAGGGTTGCTTTATGAATCCGAAGCGAATTATCATTGTCGGTACCATGGTTGTCGCTATGACACTCGGCGGAAGCTCCTTAAGTAATAAAGTAAGTGCAAGTTCAATAACTGAATCCCATAACGCTACAACTGCGGTCAAAGATGATTTATTACAAATCCTGAAGGTATCGTCAAATGAAGAAATTTATAACGCCATATATGACGGCAAATCTCTTGCCGACATTGCAAATGACAATCAGGTTGATGTCAATAACGTCGTCGATCTGCAAGTTGCACAGTTGACAGAGCAATTAGACTTGCGACTAGCCAGCGGCAGCCTTACCCTTCAGCAATATGAAGCGCAAAAATCGGAGTTGAGGGATATCATTACAAGCAGTACATATGGTGTCTCATAAACGCTTTGTGTTTAGCTTCCTTAACGCCCATAGAAGGTGATTAAAATTAATGTAGAACGCTAATTCCCGCAACAAGCACGATTGTGCCGATAGCAGCTATGAGTAATTCCGTTTGAACAATGGATTTTTTCGCTAATTTGAGAGCCGTTAAATTCACGAAGCTATGTAAAGGAATTAATAGAACAACCAACCATGGATATTTTGCTGCCAGCAATGTACAGCCGATATGAAACGCACTTGCAAAAATACGTTCAATCACGCCCCACAGAGGGCTTGCAGTCAAATTTCCCTGCATCTTGAGCATTTCTTTGGCCTGCATCGCCTTTTCATCGGTACGTCTGGAAAGCGAGGCTATGATGATCACATTCAAAATAACGAACAGCACTTCAACCGCCGCCCAGCCTTGACCTATTGAGACCGACCAGGAATACGTCGTGCTGGTTAACATCAAAATTGCGATTCGAACACATTCCTCAAACACGCCTGAAGAGCTTACTACGATCGTGGTCGCCTTCTCTTTCGACAATTTCATTACAATAGCGCTTAGGGGACCTCTTAGAAATAACGCGATCAGCCACCCAAGTGCCCCTAATCCGTAGGCCCTCCATTCTATCTCTGTACCGCTAAAGTGGAAAGCCACCCAGAACGCCGCAGGTACAAAAATATACAATGGTAAAAAGTATTTAGCTTTTTTCAGTGCTTTATCGAACTGCTGCTCTGTAACATCTCTTTCATCTACGATGATCGATGTCATCAATCATTCATCTCCCCTGTATCTACAAGATTTGTACTATGCTTCGTTTCGGGAATCACGATTGTTGCAATAAGCCTCCTCCTGCGTACATCACTCGGTTCATTCCCAACATGCTGCATCATTTGCTCTCGCAATCCTTGAAGCAATTGCAAATATTCTTCATCGCTTAAATGAAGCTCTACTTGTCGGTACGAAACACCATCTTTGACCAAATCAAACTGCTCTTGTTGAAGATATCTTCCATAGTCTCCAATCAAGTTGGCGATAAACTTCATGAACAATTCCATATGTTCCTCAGAAGTCATTTTCTCCATATCTTTTATTGAAATCTCGGCCCCATGCTCAGCAAGTACATATACTTTTTCCATAGTTCCACGGACTTGTTTATGCTCGATCACTTCTATCAATTTGGCTTTATGCAGCTTATTTAAATGTCGGTACATAGTTGCCTGCGGGATGTCCGTCATGAACTCTGAAATCTGCTGTGTTGTACGCCGCGCTCCACCGACCAAGGATTGAATAATCCGCATTCGTATGGGATGAAGAATCAAATCCGCTTTTGATTCGTTCAGTTTACTCACCAACCTCATATATAAAGTTTATTATCATTATCGATAACGATAATGTTGCATTCATTTTTTGTCAACCACAAATTTTATAGTCGGCAGGAAAAGTTGATGGGTCTGCTTGCTCATTCGACATTCTTCTAATTTCACATGAAATATAATACATCTGTGCAGTTGAGCGTGTGTACATAAATGTAGAAGTTGAAGGAGAGTGAAGATTGTGAATGAATTATTTGATCAGATGAAACAAAGATCACAGGCGACATGGGCCAGTGGAGACTATTCGATGATTGGGGTCGGCTTTGTTCCCGTTAGTGAGCAGCTCTGCGAGACGATCGAGCTTCATGCGGGGCAAAAGGTACTTGATGTGGCAACGGGTACAGGGAACACGGCACTCGCGGCATCACGCCGTTACTGTGATGTAACGGGTATCGACTTTGTAGCTTCATGGTTGGATCGGGCACGGGAAAGAGCTTCAGCCGAGAGGCTGCCCGTCCAATTTGAGGAAGGGGATGCCGAGGCTTTAAACTTTCCGAACAATGCCTTCGATGTTGTCCTTTCCACGTTCGGCTGCATGTTTGCTCCTGACCAGAAAAAAACAGCAGATGAGCTCCTGCGGGTTTGTAAGCCTGGCGGCAAGATAGGAATTGCCAGCTGGACTCCGGAAAGTTATGTCGGGCAGCTATTAAAAACTTTCGCCAGGTATGCTCCGCCGACGCCAAGCGGATTGGTTCCACCTATTCTTTGGGGGACGGAAGAGCGGCTCCTTGAACTATTTGCAGACGCTTCGGCGACAATTAACATGACGAAAAAGATTTTCCATTTTCGGTTTCGTTCTTACACGCATGCCGATGAGATTAATAAAAATACCTCGGACCCATGGTTAAGCTGTATCCCACTCTGGATGAAAACTTGAAAGCTCAGTTCGATCGCGATTTCGAGCAGATTCTGCACAGCTTCAACCGCTCTGGGGATGATACCTTATTGCTCCCGTCCGAATATTTGGAAGCAGTTATTATTAAAAAATAAATGAAAAAGCAGGGAAAAGACATTTCTGCCTTCCCCTGCTTTCAAAATGCTAGTTTCATTTTCCTGCGAATGCATCCGCCATTGCCTGAATATCTGCAGCAGGCAGGGCAAATGCCCATGCTCCACTTTGTTTCACCAGCCAAAGCTTGTCTTGTTCCAGTTTTCCTTGATAAGTGTCTTTGGTGTTATCCGCCATCGTTACCTCTACTTGCAGCTCAGGAGCTGTCATGGCAATATCTTTAGACGGTTTAGCCAGCTCGGCTGTATGAAGTAAAGTCAGCTTATCCAGTAATGTAACCGCATCTGTACCTTTAAGATCCTTATCCCCAAGCTTCCAAGCCGCTCCGGCTGCCGGTTTATCCTTATCTGTTTTGGTCAGAGTCCATGATTGGCCCTTCCATGTGACCTTGGCACTTTGCACCTTGTCATTTTCGATTTTCAAGGGAGCAGTATCCATAAAATCAAGCGGTGTCTTCTTCAAACCGCTTAACGCTTGCTCTCCAACCTGATAAACGGCAGGTGAGCCTTCCACTTTTGCATAAAAGTAGGCTGGAATCGGAAGCGCCGCTCCCACCTGAATCGATTTGACAGAACCATCCTTCATTGTGGCCTTATACACCTCGGCAGGCTTGTCCAGGCCATATTTGGCAAGATCGGACGCGTTTTCTTCAATAACCTTATCGGACGTAAGGAGCGCATAAGCATCAATCCAGCCTTCGACCAGATTGTTGTTCAGCGGCAGCGCAGATGGCTTTGTCATATCCCACCCGGTACCCTTACGCGCAAGCTCAACTTGAGTGTCAGGAGTCTGAATGTCGATGGTCTGAACCTCATCTTTTTTAATTGAAGCCAGCGTGGTCGGTTGTACCGGCTTCTCCCTGAAAAAGTCCTTACTGGACGCGTACCAGAATGCTCCAATACATATTATCACCAGCAAAAGAGTAGGAATGAGTTTCTTCATCCTCTTCTCCTCCTCCACCAAATGAAGCCCCCAAGCAGCAGGAACAAGAGCGGAAGAAGTATGATCGTGCTGTAAAAGATCGTGTTTGCTTTGGCCGGCGTCATCAAAGCTTCCTGATAAGCGTCGCCCTGGCGCGGACGGATGGTGATTTGATCCTTCTTCTCCTGCAGCCAGCCTACACTGTTCATCGCGAAATCCTTATTGCCCTGGCTCTGAATTTCCTGATCGACCAAGAAATTGGAGCTTCCGAGAATGACGGCTTTCGGCTTCTTGTCTGCACTTTCCACAGCATAGCCAAGGTGAAGGGGACCTTTTACATCATTTGCATCCTGTGTCGTTTTGGACTGAGTAAGCAGATTGATATCTGTCTCGCCGTAGGCTTTATCCGTAGTATTCAGCAGCGCCGTCGTGGTCCAGTCCTTGTTATCCGGATTGGCATTCAGGGAGATCGACAGCGACATCATCATCAGCAAGTTGTAATCGGAAAGCTTCTGCGTAATCACATGGGATCCATACTGCGGAATAATGGTTAACGGATCGTACAGAGTGGTTTGCTTGGGTTCTATTGCAACCGCATGCTCATCTTTGACCCCATACGTGTTCATAATCGAGTCAATATTTTTCCATTTGGTCGCCATATCTTTATTGAAGCTGAGCGCAATATAGATTTTACCCTTGTCCTTGAGATAAGCGTTAATCAGCTCTGTTTCTTTATCACTCAGATCGTTTTGCGGTCCTAATAAAAGCAGCATTTGCGCATCAGCCGGAATTTTGCCATCGCGCAGGAGGTTGAGGTCATTGACTGTGTAATTTGCTCCCTCCAGGCTCGTTTTGAGCACATTCATCTGAGTCAAAGGAATTTCTTGATGGCCCGATAAGACGTAAACTGGATACTTTTCTGTTGAGCTCAGGCTGGTGATCGCTTGAGTGAACTTCTCTTCCCCGCTGAACTGATAGGAACCGTCATTCTGCTGTCCGGGAATAAAAACATCATAGAAATTAACAAGCTGCTTTTGTGCTCCACTCTCAAAAACCAGCGTACCGCTGGCATCCACGCCATACTGCTTGGCCATAGACGGCTGCTTCAACATATCGTACTCGTCATAAGTAATCTTATTGGTGTATTTCTTATATTCCTGGATCATATCCGTCACTTGGCGCGTTGCAAACGTATTTTGGCCAGAGTTGGTAAAGGCAATAACATGGATGTCTTTATTCAGATTTTTTAGCGTGCTGATGGTTTGATCCGATAAAGTGAAGCTTTTGTTCTTCGTTAAATCCACCTGGAAGCCTTTTACCGAATTGAGGAAGATCGTCAGAATAAGAAAGATGCCGATGACGGCGGCAGAAAGAACGACCGCATTAGTTCCACGTAGCCATTTATTCATGGTCTCACCTCCACCGCTTTCTTTCTAGGACTTGAATACTAAGCACAATAAATACGGCAGCGAGCGTTATGTAGAAAAGAATATCGCCGCCGTGCAGTATGCCCTTTTGCAAATTAGCCGTGTGGCTATTTATAGAAAGCAGACTTACCCAATCCTTGAGCTTTCCTCCCAAGGTGCCGCCAAGCCAATCGACCAGCCAAAGAATCAGCAGGATGACAAATCCGGCAATACCCGCGACCATTTGATTGCTCGTTAAGCTTGAAGCGAATAAGCCAATAGCCATCATCGAGGCTCCGAGCAAAAACATACTTAAATAAGAAAGCCATAGAATCGGTTGATCCAGCTTTCCGAAGCCCGACATGATCCATGGATAGATCAAGCTGATGACTACAAGCAAAAGCTGGACGGCCAAAGCAGCCAGGTATTTGCCTAAAATAATTTCTCCGATCCCGGCAGGCGAGGTGAGCAGCAGCTCGTCCGTACCTTGGCGAAACTCATCCGCCACCAGCCTCATCGTCAGCAATGGAATGATGAACAGGAAAATAAAGGTCGTATTGCCTACCACGTAGCGCACATCCACAATCGCCGGTTGGGCGGCTACAAAGTTCACGTAGAAAAAGAAACTTGAAAGCAGCACATAAAAGGCAAACGCCACATAAGCCACTGGCGAATAGAAATACATTTGCAGCTCTTTTGAGCAAATCGCCCACATTCTACGCATCGCGATCCACCTCCGATTTGTCGGATATTGGAGACGCAACTTCCGGGGTGTCCGAGGTTGCAGGATTAGAGCTATTGGAGCTGTCTGCTTGGGCCGCTGGCTCGTCCGTCGTCAGCTTGAGGAAGATATCCTCGAGACTCAGGCTCTCGCGTTTCATTTCCAGGATCGGATAGCCCGCTCCGGCCATGCGAAAGAACAGCGCTTCGCGGATATCTGTGCCCCTGGCAGCTGTGACCAACAGCTTCACGGCTTCGGATTGCTCGCTCGCGCTGGATGAACCCGGCTGCAGGTCCTTTATCGACGCAATGGCGTCGATGCCCTGCAGCTGCTCCAGAATCTGCTCACGCGGGCCTTTCACTTCGAGGGAGACCTCGAAGGTTTCACCCATCGTGCGGCCCAGATTGTCCGGGCGCTCGTCGAGCACGACGCGCCCCTGGTTGATGATCAACACGCGGTTGCACAGCGAGTTGATCTCGGGCAGAATGTGCGTGCTGAGCAGCACAGTATGTTTCTCGCCCAGCTCGCGAATGAGCTGGCGGATTTCGATGATCTGCTTGGGATCGAGCCCGGACGTGGGCTCGTCGAGGATAAGCAGATCCGGCTCGTGCAGGATCGCCTGGGCCAGTCCCAGGCGTTGTCTGTAGCCCTTGGAGAGGCCGCGGATCACCTGCCTCTCTCGGCCTTCAAGGCCGAGCTTGGCGATGACCTCGCCGATCCGTTTCTTTTGCTCCCGCGACGGGATATCCCGCAGGTCAGCGATGAATTTTAAATAAGCGTGCACGGTCATTTCCGGATAAAGCGGCGGCGTTTCCGGCAAATAGCCGATCTTTCTGCGCGCTTTCTTGGGATGGTCAGCCATGGACAAGCCGTCGACCTCAATCCTGCCGTGCGTCGGATTCAAATAGCCGGTGATCATCCGCATCGTTGTCGTTTTACCCGCCCCGTTCGGTCCGAGGAAGCCGACAATTTCCCCGCGCTGCATGGAAAAATCAATATGCTGCACACCACGCTGATTTTCGTAAAGCTTACTAACCTGCTTGACTTCAAGCACGATATGACCCCCCGATTCTTATACGAGTACTTTAACCAAACTCAATATATCCAAGAAAGAATAAGCCTACCTTAAACAAATCTGAATTTTAGATTAAAAAAATGTGTCTAAATTGTGAATAAGGTAAGGTGTGGGTAGTGAGAAAGTATAGGGATAAATGTGAAGGAATTGATATGAGAATGTAAATGGATAAAAGTAAGGGTATGAGCGTGGAAAAGGGTGACAGTAAATGTATGTTTGAAAAGTGAGGGTCAGTTGTGGATGAACAGTGGGTGACTCTAGTATGGGTAACGGTAGCTTGTCTGTGATAAGACGTATTTTACGTCTTACAGCTGTGATTTAAGAATTTTCTTTTAAAATAAGACGTGTAATGCACCTAATTTCGTTCAATCTTTGAAAATAACTGAATCAAGGTGCATTCCTGCACCATATTCCCTCAATCCTGCTGCTACCCCTTGATTTTTGTGCATATTTGCACCTCAGCTGTGCTCATTTGGGCTTAACTTACCGAATTTAAAATGCCCAATTCCCGTTTCGAAAGATGGACTCCAACTGGCCATCAGCCGTTTCACCGTCAATTTCCATATGGGAGGAGCCGATCATGAAATCGACATGAATGATGCTGTCATTGATTCCCGCATTTTCCAACTCCGTTTTAGACATGGAGGTTCCATTCTGGATACAAGTAGGAAATCCCATTCCCACAGCCAAATGATTAGAGGCATTCTCATCAAACAAGGTATTAAAGAAAATCAAATTCGAGCTTGAAATCGGCGAATGGTGAGGCACCAGGGCAATTTCCCCTAAATAATGGGATCCTTCATCCATTTCAATCATGGACTGCAGCCCTTCGTAACCTTTTTCAGCCTGATAGTCCACAATTCGCCCGTTCTCAAACTTCAGGGTGAAATTCTCGATAAGATTACCTTGATAGGCTAAAGGTTTAGTACTGCTGACGAACCCATGAGTGCCATCTTTTTTGGGAGAGGTAAACACTTCTTCAGTTGGCACATTGGGGTTAAAAGAGATTCCTTGTGCGTTACTGGCATCTCCGCCTCTCCATAAATGGTCGTTTGGAAGTTCAACCGTCAGCTCCGTACCGGGAGCACGATAATGAAGCCTCTTATATTGCTTTTGGTTTAAATAATCCCTTTTGTCACGAAAAGTGGCGTTATGCTCCGTCCATGCTTGGACAGGGTTTTCCTGATCCGCCCGAGTAGCTTTGAAAATAGCATCCCAAAGAGCGTTCACTGCGTTCTCCTCATCCATGGCTGGAAAGACTTTCTTTGCCCATCCGGCGGAAGGCGCTGCTATAATCGACCAAGTCATTTTGTAAGTGCTCGTATATTCTCGCCACTTTACTAGTGCAGTTCCTGCTGCTATGGAATAAGCAGAAATTCGCTTTGTATCTACACCTTTTAAAAGCTCCGGATCACTGGATTCAATATGCAGGTAAGCCCCATTTTCCTTAGCGAGCTCTTCAAGTGCATTAGCTCTCCATAAAGGATATTTGTCAAAGGAATCATCTGGTGCAAGGGTATATTTTAATCGTGTACAAATTTCATCAATCCACTCTATATGTACATTTTTCGCTCCAGCTTCATAAGCGTTTTTTACGATTAACCGGACAAACTGAGGGATATGAATAGGTGCGGATATCCATAGCGTTTGCCCGGGCTGTATATTCAGCGCTGTTTTAACAGCAAGCTCAGCGTATTTTTCGAGATTGGATTCGAATGTCATGGAAAGCCTCCTTTTGCTCTCCATCTTATCAAGGATGTCGTCATAAATCCAGCTTCTTCCAGCCTACTTCACGCCGCCCTCCGCCAACCCGGATATTAAGAAGCGCTGTGCACCCAGGTAAAGAATGGCTGTTGGGATGGAGGCTATTACCGAGGAGCTCATCAATAAGCCCCAAATATGCTGATCGGAAAGCTTGAAGCTGGCAATCCCGATCGTCACGGTTTGCTCTGTCGGGCTGGTTGTAATGACGAGTGCGTACAGATAACATTCCATGCCATGGTAAAGGCAAATGTAGCCACAACCGCTATACCGGGTGCAGCGATAGGAAGAATAATTTTGTACAGCGATTGCAAACTGGTGCAGCCGTCGATCAAGGCTGCTTCTTCCAAGGATTCCGGAATCGCTCTAAAATATGAGATCAGCATATAACAGCAATAGGGTACGAGATGGTCGGATAGACCAGCAGCAGCGCGTTTTTATTATCCACGAGGCCCAGGTTGCTGACCAGGACATACATGGGAATAAACAGAATGGCTGTGGGAAGCAGGTAGGTGTAGATGATGCTTTTGCCCATAAACGTCCTGCCCCGGTACTGCAGCCGAGTTAAGCTGAATGAGGCAAGAATAGCTATGATTAAGGAGATAATCGTCACCATAAACGCGACATATAAGCTGTTGTACAAATAGCGCATAAATGTGGTTTTCTGAAAAAGCTCACTGTAGTGTGCCAATGTTACCTTTTCCGGTACGAGTGTGGGCTTTGCGGTATACATAAGCTCGTTCGGAGTGATCGAAGATTTGATCATCCAGTAAAAAGGGAACAGCGTCCAAAACAAAGCCACGATCACGATGCCGTAAATAAGCACGTTTTTCCAGATCCGGTTAACCGTTTTTTTGTTCAACCTTCTTCACCTTCCTTCATGATCTCTGTCCATTTTACGGGTGGAAAAGAAAATGAGCAGAATGAGAAGCGGAATGATGGAAGCCGCTACAGCGGTAGCCTTGCCGAAATCGTTCTGCATGAATGCCATTTCATAAGTATAGGTAGAGATGACTGCAGATGCATGAAGCGGACCACCGCCAGTAATTAAATAAATGTTCTCAAAATCATTGAAGGTCCAGATCGTGGACAGCAAGGTACTGATCAGGATAACTGGCATAATGGACGGCACTGTAATGAAAAAGAATTGCCTGATGGCGCCTGCCCCGTCCATGCGAGCTGCCTCGTACATCCCTTTATCAATAGTCTGCAACCCGCCAAGCAGAGAGAACATGAAGAACGGAATCCCTCGCCAAATATTGACGATAATGACGGAGAAGAGAGCCATATTGACTCCGCTCAGCCAGGGAACCGGAGCCGGCACAATGCCCCACCCCAGCAGCAGTGAGTTGATGATTCCATACGTATCGTCAAACATCCATTTCCAGGTCATCGCGGCCACCATCCCGGAGAGCGCCCATGGAATTAACAGGAGCATCCGTATCACGGATCGGCCGAAAAATGATTCATTCAACACGACAGCCAGGATCAAGCCGAAAACAAGCTTGAACACGACCGTCGTCACCGTGAAAATCAACGTATTTTTCAGCACTTTCCAATATTCGGGATCTGAAAAAATTTTAAAATAGTTGCTAAGTCCCGTAAATTGAGCCTGTGATCCGACAACCTTATGCGTGAAGCTTAAGAACAAAGCATTGACAAAGGGGAACCCGACTACACCGAAGATGACAACAGCCGCGGGTGCAATAAGCAGGTAGCCCAATGTCCGGTCATACATCCTCTGCCTGGTTTGCAAAGAGTTCACCCTCATTTTTGTCCGTAGACTTTCTTGAAATCAGCTTCCAATTCATCCAATGCTTTTTGGGGGTCCACATTATTGACGACGATTTTCTGAACCGCTTTTACAATCAATTGTTCACTGAACGCTTTATTAGACAGATCATCCGATTCGGCGGGATACGTGTTCGGAATAATATTTTTACTTGATTCCAGCCAGCCTTTGTTTTCCGGCTTTTTCCAGAACTCCGTGTCCTCAAACCCTTTTACGGTCGGCTGCCACATCCCGTTCATTTTTTCAATCAAGGATTGGTAGAAAGCTTTATCATAGAAAGCTGCGACAAATTTCTTGGCGGATTCCGTGTTTTTCCCGTTTTTAAAAATGGCGAAGACGTTACCTCCTCCGGGAATAAATCTTCCCTTGGGACCGGCGGGAAATGGAACGACCACTGTATTGTTCATCAAGTCCGGCTTATCTTTTTTCATAGCGGTCATGACGCTTCCCGAGTTCATAATCAGCCCTGCTGTTCCTGCCAAATAAGCATTGTTATTACCCGAGTCATCCCAAGTGACGGCAGCAGGCGGGGTTAAGCTCTCCTTATAAAAGGAAGCAGCCATTTTCAAGGCCTCTAATGTTTCTTTGGAATTGATCGTGATTTTGTTGTTTTTATCGACAGGCACACCGCCGTAACCAAGGATGAGTGAACGCATCATACCCTCTGCATCCCCTCCGCCGGAAGCCCCCATCGGAAAGCCCAACGCGTAAAAGCCGTTTTTAGGATCATTCACCAGCTTGGCGGTATCCTTAACTTCCTGCCAGGTGTCCGGTATTTTCGCGCCTTTGGCTTCCCACTTATCCTTTCTTACATACATTCCTGGTGCCAGGAAAGCCTGCGGAAGAAAGAAGTTTCCTTTTTTGACCATGCTCATCTTTTTGGCAGCGTCCGTGAATTCGATTTTGCCCGCAATGTCCGAGACGTCCACAAGCTGGTCCATACCTGCAAACTGCTTGGCTGAGAAATCATCCGTAACGACCAGATCCGGCGGGTTTTTCCCTTCGATAGCAGCCAGAAGCTTGGCTTTCAGATCATTTGGTGCAATGACCACGTACTCTACGGGTACGTTATTATCCTTGCCGAACTGCTCGATGCGGACTTTGACCATATCGTTATAATCTTTGTTGAATTCGGCTTTGTCCCAGATGACCAGCTTGCTTGCGCTTGCATTTGAGCTTGCACTTGCACCTGTGGATTTCGCTCCGCTTGAACTGGATGACGCTCCAGGATCCTTGGGACCGCAGCCCGCAGACGCGAATAGCATAGAGATAACCGTTAATACGGTAAAAGTTCTTTTTAGCATGTACTTGCTCCCCCCTCGAGTAAAATTCTGTCGGAATCGATTGTCGGAAAAAGTCCACTATTACTTATTAACTCGATTTGGTGGAACCAAAACATGGGGGGGTCCCTTTTACACGTGGAAAAAGCGGTATGTAAAAGAAAAAAGCACCTCAGAGGGTGCTTGAACGTTGACATTGCTTTTACCAAACCAATGACTACTTCTGGATCGTATTCGGGAGCTGGATCTCGTCTTTTCTTGTCATGGTCAGATAGACAACCAAGCTCAAGATAATTACAAGGAAGATCACGCTGGTCCCCACCGTTCCCAGTTCAAGTCCACCCGCTTCAGCGTCTTGTGACAGGTAGTCACCGATGGAAGCGCCCAAAGGACGCGTCAATATGTAGGCGATCCAGAAGGCAAGCACTGCATTAAGCTTGAAGCGATAGTAGGCTATGGCCACAACCCCAATCAGTACTGCGAACAAGACAGCTGACTTCCAATAGCCTAAGTTAAGACCTTCTGCTACTAGGTCACCGGCCGCAGTACCCAAGGCGAAAGTGAACAAGATGGCCAACCAGTAGAAGGCCTCACGCTTTGCGGTGAAGATGGAATGAATGGACAGTGTCTTCTCACTCGCGTACCAAGCCGCAAAGGTCACCAACAGCGCGAGGGTAAAGATGATGGTTGTCAACTCCAGAGAAACCCCGAAGTTGTTTACGAGGTTGTCCGTGACTAGCGTGCCGACAACGCTGATCAGTACGACCGCGAGCCAGTAGATCCCTGGCACATACTTTCTCGATCTGAATTGGAAGAACAGTGTGATGAGCAAGAGGCCGCTCATGACAAATGTCGTGTTAGTCAAGCCCAGGTTCAGGTTGGTGTTCAGGAAATCTGCGGCTGTCTCGCCCACCGTCGTTGCCAGGATCTTGATGATCCAGAAGAAGATCATAATTTCTGGAACCTTGTTTAACATCTGCCGGTCTCGTGAATATTCCATTTGTGAATCCTCCTTATTTTCAATTGTTGTCCCTTGTTCATTGCTAACTAACTGTAAACGCTTCATATGAATAATTAATTAAAATTACATAAATTACATATTAAAACTGCCATTTTCTTTAACGTAGCCCTTATTGAAAGAAAAAACACCTCGCAGGTGCTCAAACTGCCGTGAAAATCTCGACGGCATTTCTTTTTATTTAGTTTATGGCAAGACTATATAATTATCGTTCTTACTCCTTGAGAAAGGTGGGTGCGTTAAATATGGGCATAATTACACTGGCAATTGCACTTGTAGTAATATATAGATCATTTTTTAAACCTTTAAAAAGGTACGAGGATTATGCTTTCAGAGCAAGTACTTATGAGTTCATTTTCTTTAGACGAAAAGCAATTGACGTCATTCATCTTGCACTTCAATAATCGTTCGAAAAAAGGGAAAGAGCTAGCGCGTTAGCTTATTTAGGAAATTTATATTCAAAAATCAAGGAGTGGCATACAGCGTCGGATTATTACCATCAAGCTCTTGAATTGATGTCAGATGAACAATTTAAATACAACAATAATTACGAAAAAGTGATTGTGACCTTCATAAAAGCCATGGAGACGGAAAAAGCCCTTTATTGGTTAGATCATCTGCTCACACGACAAAGTTATGACAGAAGGTTTAAAAAATTGGCTCATTTAAAAGACAAGATAGCTAAATCTTGTTAGATGGAAACCCGTCTGTTACCAACGAAGAAAGTGATTTTGTGTATCGATGAGGAGGAATATTATGTCTACGCACATTTCCCGAATTATGATCCATGCACCTGCGAACAAGGTCTGGTGCACTTACGAAACCCGAACTGGTTAAGCAGTGGCAATACGGCAGCGATCTTCTAACGGATTGGCAAGTCGGCAGTGACATTCGTTTCCACAGTGAGTGGGAGGGTACAGTTTACGAACAATGGGGAAAGGTACTGGAAATGGTACAGTATAATCGGATCAAGTATACTCTATTTGCACCTCGCCCAGGATTGGAGGACAAGCCCGAAAATTACTTCGTCATGAGCTATGTACTGAACGAAGAAGGGAATAATACCTTATTAACTATCGAACAGAATGATAACAGACCTGAGGCTGGCGTTCAGGAATCTAATGGCGACGATGGTCAGTCGGTTTTGTCTGCACTCAAGAGTATAGTTGAGGCAAGTTGAATTAGTTTTTCGGTCGGATGAACGGGAAACGTTTGCAACGTAAAGATGGCCCTTCTTGGTCATAGCCCGATCAATTAGACAATGTAAGGTTGTTTTTCATTCTTTCAGAACGCTAGAAAAAGAAAACCTGCGCTGGAAGGATGTTTTTTATCGTTCCAGGGGCAGTTCTAGGCCTGATGGCCCTCTTTTTACCTCTGGAAGAATGTTTTTCATTCTTCAAGCAATCTAGAAAAAAAAAGCCGGTGCTGGAAGGATGTTTTTCATCGTTCCAGCGTCCGGTCAGGGTACAATTCGCAGGTGCTTCTTCTTTAATCCAGCTTCAATTCTATTTAACCAACTGCCCCCGGGTAACACCGAGTTGATTTGTTGCTTTCAGTGATTTCCAAACCTGCGTTCCGCTGATTTTCCCATCCAACGCACGTCGGTACAAGTTAAGTACCTCCTGCACTTTTTCCGGAGATTCCTCCAAAAATTCAACCCGATAAGAACGTACGCCTAGGTCCATGAAATGGCTCAAATACTCCGCGCCTGACTGATCTACCGCGTTGTAGACCGTGTTGCGGCAGCCTTCATCCACACGAACGGGATGAGACATTCCGATTCGATCCTGAAGCGAAACCCGCTTCTCTTCACAAGGGCGGCCGCAGTTGGTATAGTCTGTGCCTTCACTCAAAAAGGTGCAGTACACACAATGCTCCGTATGGAACATCGGCATATGCTGATGAATCACGACCTCCAGCCTGGAGGTATCCGTACGCCGCAGCAAGTCGACCATCTGCTGGATATTCAGATCGTAGGAAGGAGTTACCTTCGACAGTCCTGCTTCCAGAAACAGGGACACCGTTTTGTGGTTAGCCAGATTGAGCGAGAAATCCCCGATCAGCTCTGGCTGATGCTCACCTGGATGCTCCCATTTGTATTTCATGAAGAAATATAAGGCACCCGTATTGCGCACAAGCACCGCATCAGGCTTAAGCTTCAGGATGTTGCGAAAATAGCCCGTTTCTCCCGGCATATGAATGCGCGGTGTAGCCAGAGCAATCTTCTTGCCTGCAGAATGGACCGCTTGAACGGCTGCAGGGAACTGCTTGATGAATTCGAAATCGGCATAAATGAGTTCTATATCTGTGTCCAGCACGGCGAGAACTTGATCCAAATTGCGGCAAAGTGCAGTGAGATTGGCTTGTGCAGCATTGGAGCCGGATGTTCCGATTGTTCCAGGTGTTCCAGCTGTTCCTGCAGCTTCCGGAACATCGCCGTAAACCTCTATATCGCGATGTTGATAGATACGCGGTCTTTGGCGCTCTTCTTCCAGCAGCTCCACAGCCTTACGGCGGATGCTGTTCAATTCGCGCATCGGAACGATCAACTCTCCATCCAGCTGCAGCTCCATTTGGCTCAGCTCATATATAGTTCCGCCCAAACGGCCGAATTGTTCTTGAAATAACGCCTCATCCATGGGACGCTTCTCGGCTTGCACCAAAAGCAGCTCGGACTCTACGAATACGGTATTCCCCGCCTTAATGTCCGTCCACCATGTTTTGAGCGGCTGCCCTTCCCCACCGGTGATCTTCACACTCACCGGAAAAGTACGGTAAGGCTTGTCGGTCTCAAACGTTTGCCTCAATCGCTTATCCAGATGCGGGTCGTTGGTCTTCCAAATGCGGTCGCCCACATGCAGTCGGCCCAGCTCCACATCGCTGCGACCCGGAACGATCTCGATCAGCCCGCCTTCGGCCTCGCCCTCGATCTTCACGCCTTTGCGGCGAAGATCATAGATCCGGCCGCCCTCTTCCTTCTTCGTCGGATCTCCGGCGTCGAATACAATACCGTCTCCGCGCTTGAGCGGAGCCTCCAGCTCACAAACCACGCCGTCGCGCAGAATCTGTTTCACGCGCCCGACAAAAACCCCGCGGCTCTTCGGGTACGTCCCCTCGACCAACTGCTTATTGTTCGTCCCTTTCAGGAAGCCGAACGTAAAGCCTCGCGAGAAGCTTTGCTCCAGCTCGCGCAGCTCTTTCTTCGATGGGCGGGCATCATCGCAGTCAAAAAAGCGGTCGATCGCCTTGCGGTATTTGCTCACGACATTGGCGACATATTCGGGGGACTTGAGCCTGCCCTCGATTTTGAAAGACCTCACGCCGGCTTCGATCAGCTCCGGCACGATTTCCAGCGCTGCCAAGTCCTTCGGGGACAGCAGGTAAGTGATGTCGCCCATCGGCTTGTGCACGCCGTCGACCATCAAGTCATACGGCAGGCGGCAAGCCTGCGCGCATTCCCCGCGGTTCGCGGAGCGTCCGCCCCACATCTCGGAGGTCAAGCATTGACCCGAGTAGGAGACGCACAGCGCGCCATGGACAAAAACCTCCATCGGCAGCTTCGCCTGATCGCCGATTTGCTTGATCTGCTTGAGATTATTCTCGCGCCCCAAAACCACCCGTTCAATGTCGAACGGCTTCGTGAACTCGACAGCTTCAGGGGAAGTGATCGTCATCTGCGTCGATCCATGGATCGGGAAATCAGGGGAGATTTCACGAATCATTTTCACAAGACCGAGGTCCTGCACAATGGCCGCATCCACTCCAGCTTGGACACAGGCGTCAATCAAAAGCTTAGCCTCGCTCAATTCCTCTTCAAACACAAGGATGTTAAAGGTCAAGAAGCCCTTTACACCATATAGATGAAGGAACGACATAATATCCGGCAGCTCATCCATGACAAAGTTGTGCGCTCTCGCTCGGGCATTGAATTTTTCCACTCCAAAAAACACGGCATCCGCGCCATTTGCCACGGCGGCTCTTAAACAATCCCAGTCCCCTGCGGGGGCTAATAATTCTATATCTTCTCTGCGTATTGGATTCATCGGGTATTCCTCTCTTCAAGGCAATCTGCATACCTATCTAGTGTAACAGAATTGGAGGGTGGGAATCTATTGCGATCAGGAAAATATGGCAAAACGCTGTTGTTCTGTTTCCCATGAATTCTGTTATCATAGCTTATATAGCAATTCAGGCATCCAATTTGCATATTCCAAGAAAGGATCAAGACATGAGCATTCAATTGACTGAGCAAGCCATTAAATTATTATGCGGTCGATTCGCCTATGAAGAAGGAGAAGTCTTTAATCGGGATGGAAAAGTGAAGATCATCCATCATGAGCAAGGATCTTCCAACTACGATGCCATTGTCAAAGAAACCAGAAGTCCCCAATGGGTTAAGATCAAAATAAATCGAGAAGGGAAAGTTGATGCTCATTGCTCCTGTCCCGAATTCCATCCCGATGATCAATTCTGCAAACATATCGCGGCCGTGCTTCTGAATATCCATGAAACTCAACCCTCAGAGAATTCGGCGGTCGAATTGGGGCTGACGAGCAGGATGTTTGAGTTATTCGGCGACAAGGCGCTGCTTGCCAGCAATACCCATACTCGTTTTGATTCAAGGATACCGCTTGATTTGGAGATCATCTGCAGGCCCTTCACTTACGGTAATCGAAAATGGATGTTCGGCATTGAGATCAAAATCGGTCAGAAACGACTGTATGTCGTGCAGAAAATAAGAGAATTGCTTGACCATATTGACCGAAGAGAGGCCTATGGTTTATCCAGGCATTTCACCTATGATCCAAAGCTCCACCGTTTTGAAAAAGAAAATGAGGCAATCATTCGGCAGCTCATCCAAATTTATCGCAACGAAAAGATATACCGCGAAAGTTCAAGCCGTTATTCCTTTCAAACTCACTCTTATAACGGTGACCGGATGCTCCTGATTCCCCCTTTATCATGGGAAAACCTTCTTCAATTGCTTGGAGAAGCTCCATTGGTAAAACTTGAGCAAGGGAGCCTTATATATAATGGATTCCGTTTATCCGATGAGCCGATCCCACTCCACTTTGAGCTCGACCAAGCACAGTCCGAGAGCTTTCAGTTGGACGTCCAAGGTTTGGACGGAATTACCGTCATGGAAGCTTACGGGCTTGTGCTTCACGAAGGTACGCTGCTGAAGCTGCATGCCCATCTGTGTAAACGCCTCTCCGAGCTGCAGCAGATGCTCGAATCATCCCATAGGCACCAAATCCGGATTCCGACAGAACAGCTGGAATCTTTTATGGAACAGGTCATACCCGGTCTGATGAAGCTGGGTCGTGTGACTATAGGACAAGCCGTTTCCGATCGCATCGTTCAGCCCGGCTTGAAGGCTAGGCTGTACTTGGATCGCGTGAAGGATCGACTGCTGGCCGGACTGGAGTTTCAATATGGGGATATCATCATCAATCCGCTGGATGCAATCACCAGGAATCGAGGCTCCGAGCGCATTCTGATGCGAGACCGGGATCAGGAAGAGCGAATTCTCGAGCTTATGGAGCAAGGTGCCTTCGTCAAAACCGAAAGCGGATTTTTTATGGATGGTGAAGATGCGGAATATGATTTTCTAGTTCACATCGTTCCACAGCTGGACAAGCTTGTAGAAATTTTCGCCACCACCGCCGTGAAAGCAAGACTTCACACTGGACAAACCGTCCCAAAGGTAAAGGTGAATCTGGATGAACGAACCGATTGGCTGGAATTCCGCTTCGAAATGGAGGGAATCCCCGAATCGGAGATTCGCAAGGTGCTGAAGTCCCTCGAGGAGAAGCGCAAATACTACCGGCTGCCGAATGGAGCGTTATTACCTCTGGAAAGTGCGGAATTTCAGGAAATCATCCGATTTATGAACGAGACCGGCATCCGTAATATGGATGTGAAAGGGACGACAATCCATCTTCCGGTAGTCCGCGGACTCCATTTGCTGGATTCCCCGGAGAAAGGCCATGCCGTCAAGCTGGGTAATCCTTTCCGTCAGCTCTTGGACAACATGAGAAACCCGGACAATCTGGATTTTCCGGTACCAGACCGTTTGGCTCCTGTTCTGCGGGATTACCAGAAGTATGGGTTCCAATGGATGAAAACATTGGCCAACTACCGTTTTGGCGGCATTTTGGCAGACGATATGGGCCTTGGCAAAACCCTGCAAAGCATCGCTTTTATCGTCTCGGTGCTGCCCGAGATCAGAGAACAGAAGCTGCCGGCTTTTATTGTCTGTCCAGCTTCTCTCCTCTATAACTGGCGCAATGAACTGAAGCGTTTCGCACCGGAGATTCAAGCTGTTATTGCCGACGGCAGCAGAATGGAGCGCGGCAGTATTCTTAAGGATGTTTCTGAAGTAGATGTCATCATTACCTCCTATCCGCTGCTGCGAAAGGACATGGATCTCTATGAAGAGCAAAAGTTCCATACGCTAATCCTGGATGAGGCTCAAACCTTCAAGAACCACACAACCCAGACAGCCCAGTCCGTGAAGGCCATTAAGGCGCGTTACCGTTTCGCCCTCACCGGAACACCTGTGGAAAACAGAATTGAGGAATTATGGTCAATCTTCGACGTTGTGTTTCCCGAGTTATTTACGGGTAGAAGGGCATTTAATGAACTAACCCGGGAAGCTGTGGCTAAACGGGTCCGTCCGTTTCTGCTGCGTCGTTTGAAAACGGACGTTCTCAAGGAATTGCCGGATAAAATCGAGTCGCTGCAAGCCTCCGAGCTGCTGCCTGAGCAGAAGAAGCTGTATGTGGCCTATTTGGCCAAACTGCAAAAGGAAACATTGAAGCATCTGAGCAAGGATGATTTTCAGAAAAACCGGATCAAAATCCTGGCGGGCTTAACCCGGCTTCGCCAGCTTTGCTGCCACCCCGCCTTGTTCGTCGAAGGCTATGACGGAGGTTCGGCCAAATTTGAGCAGCTGATGGAAATTATCGAGGAATGCCGGAGCTCGGGGAAAAGGATGCTGGTTTTCTCCCAATTTACCGAGATGCTGGGTCTGATCGGGCGAGAGCTTGGTGATCAGGGCATCCCGCATTTTTACCTGGACGGCCAAACTCCAGCATCCGAACGTGTAGAGCTTTGCAACCGATTTAACGATGGAGAACGGGACCTATTTCTCATCTCGCTGAAAGCCGGCGGCACCGGATTGAACCTGACAGGGGCCGATACGGTTATCCTCTATGACCTATGGTGGAACCCCGCCGTCGAGCAGCAGGCAGCCGACCGGGCACATCGTATCGGGCAGAAAAACGTTGTGCAGGTGATCCGTCTAGTCACACAGGGCACCGTGGAAGACAAGATGTACGAGCTTCAGCTGAGAAAAAAGAATCTGATCGATGAGGTGGTCCAGCCTGGCCAGGAGGCATTGTCCAGCCTGACGGAGCAGGAAATCCGGGAAATTCTGATGATAGGTTAAGCAGTAAAAGCTCATTCGACAAAGTTAACAAATAAGGCCATAAATGCTATAATGGCGAGGGTAGTTACCAACTTAGCAATCGAGGGATTCCTTTGTCTTTGTCGAAATTTAAACTGCGAAACGCAGGAATAGCTGCGTTGATTCTCCTCATTGCGGCCCTTTCCTTATTATTTGTTATTCAGAAGGAAGATACCGTCAAGCTGCTCTATGCCACAGGGGGAGAAGCTTACGATTCCTCTGCCTTTGGCGACTTTGAGCAGTCGCTGCAAGCCAATCTGCGGCTGGAACGAAAAAATCTGCATACCCTTAGCAAGCGCGAGCTTGAGGCCTACGATTCTATCTATCTGGATCCTGAGCTGAAGCAGAGCGCGACTTTCAAAGAGGATATTCCCAAGCTGGAAAGCTTCGTGCGGCATGGCGGACATTTATTTCTGGAAAATGGCTTTGCCCCTGACTTTAAAGCCGAGTTCCTTGGAGCTCAGCAAGTCGTGAAAATTCCAGCGGTGACCCGCGGGGTACCTGCGTTTACCTTTCCGGATGCGGATGTCAACATGGGCGGAATGCAGCAGGTTTTTCGTCTTTTCACGGAGAGCTTTTTTAAGCGAACGGCTATGGAAGAGCTTCCCGGCTTCGATTGGGGCTACGGATTAGTTCCTTCTACAGCCAAAACCCTTGTCGGCATCAACCAGCTTTCCCTTATCTCGCTCAATCAGATAGGCAGCGGGACGGTCGTGCTTGGCAGCACTTTTATGCCCAACCGATATTTCGTTACCGGCTATGATTTGCAAAGCGGTATGGACCCGGCTCAAGGCTTTCCCAAGTTTGCTGAAAAGTATAATCAAACCAGCCCAAATATTCCGGGGACTGCTTATTTCAATAAAAGAGCGCTGCCGCTTGAGCCTTATTTTGATTTTGGATTCGCTGCGGCTAATACCGAATTCCGCAATGCCTATATCGGATTCGTCTCCAAGCAAAAGCTTGGCTACAGCATCAAAAAGGTGCTGGGTCCAAATGGGCGGCCCGCGATGGCGTATCAAAACCATTTTGAGGCGATGCCGGCCATTGGCCAAAAAGACGGCATCCAGTGGGCGGAGCTGCTCAAAAAATACAATGAGATCCCCTCGTTCACGCTGATCCGATCCTCCTTCAACTGGGGGCAATGGCGCGAAAGCCTGACGACCCAGCTGAACGTCGGCACGAACGCGCAGCCGCAGTTCGTCGGCGAGCTGCCGGGCTCCGGCTACAGCGGCGGCCTGCACCTGCTGAGCGGCGGCAGCCCGCTGCGGCTCGCGCTGTTCCCGCAGTACCGCGATCTCGCCAGCGCGATCGAGCTGCCCTACCGCGCCTACCCGGCGCTCGCGGATCTGGACGGCGACGGCCGCCTTGATCTGCTCGCCGGCAGCGCCGACGGATTCGTGTATGCCTACACGAATCTGGGCCCGAACCCGGCGGCTTACTCGGCCAGCGAGCCGCTTCCCCAGGGCGCAGCCCCGCCGGACACCTTCGGCGAGGCTCGCAAGCTGCAGCTGGAGTCGGGGACTCCCCTCAAGCTGCAGCCTTACGCCGCCATTCACGCAGCGGACGTGAATGGCGACGGCCTGCCGGACCTCGTCGTCGCCGACGAGTCCGGCGTGGTGCGCCTGCTGCCGGGCCGCGGCGGCGGCAAGTTCGGGCCGCCTGCTGCGCTTAGCGCGGGCGGAAAGCCGCTGCAGGTGCAAGGCCCTGCAGCCGTGGATGTCGCCGATGTGAACGGCGACGGGGTGCGCGATCTCGTCGTCGGGGACGGCGACGGGCGCGTGATCTTGTTCGCCGGCATCCGCGGGAGCGGCGACTTTGAACCGGGGCAGCTGCTGTTTCAGCTGCCCGACTCGCGCAAGCATGCAGCGCCTGCGGTGCGCGACATGAACGGCGACGGCCGACCGGACCTGGTGGTCGGCAGTAATGAGGGGGACCTGCTTCTGTATCTTCAGGAAGCCGACGGCTCCTGGAAGAATCAAGGTCCCCTGGAGGGAGCAACGCTGAATCAAGTTGGAAATAAAGCGCTGGTAGCGGGTCATAACTCGGTGCCTTTATGGTATGATATCAATCATGATGGCAAAGACGATTTGATCGTGGGCGCTGTTGAATTCGGCTCTCCGGTTGCGATTGATGATCCGAAGTTTCCCTATAAAACCGAGCTTAAAGAGTTCATCACCTACGCGCATGACCACTTTTTAAAGCTGGACCCGCACCTGTTCGTGCATAATTTCAAAAGCGATGCACAGGAACGCGAAGAAATCGCCCTTCATAAGAAGGCTTTTGATACATTAGGCATTCCGTGGAACAATCCAGGCACCAATCAACACACCTGGCGCGTCAATTATCCGGACCGCATGCAAACTTTGCGTGACGAGAGCGAGCAAGGCATCTGGTTCAACTTTGGCTTTTTCCCGGCGCATTCTCCTGTAGTTTCCCGGCCGGTGTCGATTTGGTCGCTTCCTTTTATCCTGCAGAATAAGGACAGCAAGCCAGGATCACTCATGCTATTGCATACTCCGACACCTGTGCTGAATGTGAATACCTTTCCTTCAACGGATATTTTTGATGGCATGGCCAAGCTGGATATGCCTATCGATTATTTTGAACATATTGAGTACCATTTCCCGATTCCGGCGAAGATTGCCGATTTGACCGAATTTGCCTCCTATTTCGATAAGCTGAGAAACGAGCAGGACTACAACTTCGTGACGGAAGACCAAATGGCCCAATCCTTTCTTACAGCGATCAAAGGTGAAGTCACAGTAAGCCATTCCTGGGGTTCTTATTTATGGGACAAGCTGAAAAACCGGCTCGTTCGCGGCAACCCCCATTGGAGTGTGGACATCACGCCGAATTTAAGCCATATCCCGAAGCAAGCGGAGGAGTATGCCGGCACACTAGGCGTGGTCATTGAAAAAGGGATCAAGTATTACGACTACTCCCTAAGCACCAACTCCGATGTATATTTACAGCGTGAAGGCAGCTTTTATCTAGGTTTGTCGAAGCCCGTCCATGTCCATATCGGACCAAGCGGCAACCGCCTGCATGTGGTTCGGGTCAATGTGCCTTTTCAGATTCATCAGGAAAATAACATGCAGCGCATTGATTTACAGGCAGCGGGTATGCAGCAGGTCAAGATTTTTAGCCCTGAAGCCATCCGGATTGAAGGCAGCGACCTCAAAATCGAAGCCCAGCCGGACAATCACACCTACACGGTTACCCATTATGGAGATAAAACCAGTATAACCATCAGTCCAGCAGGCACTTAATAGCTACTATATCCAAACAGGAGGCCTTCACCGATGTCAAATGAAGATTACTTGCAGCAGTTGGAGCAGCATATCAGAGAGCGTTATGAAATTGAAGCGGACGATGATGATTTTAACGTGGATGTTCATCTGTTCGATTATGGTTATATTGATTCTATAGGCGCTACGGCGCTGATAGCTCACATTGAGAAAAAGTATGGCATTCAAGTGACCAATCAGGATTTGATGCTTTATTCGATGAATACTGTACGGGAAATAGCCGATTTTATTGACAAAAAGACTGCGAGGTAACCGATCATGGAATGTGTAATCTCCCTCGAGCGTTTAGCCGAGAGCCAGCATGGACAATTGAAGTATGCCTCCGCCTTTGTCGACGAGCATATTCGCGATATTCGCATTGAAGACGGCCATATTCGGATTGAACACGATTCTCCTGCAGGTAATGAGGTCATTGCCGAGCGTGTGAACCGATTGGTGGACCGTTTCTCCAAGGGTGACTTCGGCTTCAAAGAAAACATCCTGTTTGAGCATAGAGTTTCGACTCCTTACCAAGGAGATATTATCACCGAGCTGGTTACGCGCAAAAACATCAAGGTGCTTGAGCCCGGTCTTTTTATTTTCCGCGAGCCGTTCTCTACCCTGATGCGTTTTCTGGATTATTCCTTCGTGAACAAAATCGCCCAGCGTTTCGAGGGTCTGCAGGAAGAATCGTATCCCGCTGTCATTCACACTGAAACCTTGAACAAGACGAACCATTTTACTTCGTTTCCGGAGCATATTCATTTTCTTACTCACCTGCGTGAGGATCTTGATGTGATCGAGGGCTTCTCGCAATCGATTCGCGATGCCGGAGGCTGGAAGCAAGATCAGCCCCTGGATCTGGACCGCCATATGCCTAAGCCGAACTTTACCATGAATCCTTCTACTTGCTATCACTGCTATGAGGGACTTCAGGATGAAACTCTGGAAGGCGAAGGCATTGTCGTTACCGCTATTTCCAAATGCCACCGCTTCGAATCCAAAAACCACAGCGACTTCGGCCGCCTGCTGGACTTCTCGATGCGCGAGATCATTTTCGTCGGCAAGCCGGACTTTGTCAAAGAAAATCGCCTGAAATCGATTGAATATCTCAAGGAACTCGCCATGGAATGGAAAGTCGACAGCTTCATGGAAATCGCCAACGATCCTTTCTTTACCAACGATTTCCAAACCAAGGCTTCCTTCCAACGGAATCAGGAAATGAAATACGAGCTTCGCCTGACCGTCCCTTATCAAAATAAATCGATCGCTTGCAGCTCGGTCAATTTCCACAGCAACACCTTCGGCAATGCCTTCAATATCAAAATGGGCAAACGCAACGCCGTAACCGGCTGTGTAGGCTTCGGCATCGAACGCTGGGCCTTCGCTTTCCTGGCTCAATACGGCCTGGATGACCAACAATGGCCTGCAGCTTTCCGTGAGCAGTACGCCGATTGGCAAGCCAAATCACTGTGAGCTTGGCTTAAGGAGATTTGAAGATGCTGTCTTTTCTCAAAAAAAACGGTTTCGTACTAGGATTAATGATAGCAGTAGGGCTAACCAATGCATGGATCAGTTGGTGGAATCCCATGGAAAGCTCCCTGCGCTTCTATAAAAATGATTTTACCAAAACGCTTTACCATCACAACTGGTCCCGGTCGGGGCCGGTTTTCTTCGGTAATTCTTCCGTCACCGGTGCGTACATCGAGGAGAAATCCTCTTCGCATTTGGTAGAAATGGGACTTTCTTATGGAAAGCCCACTGATTTAAAAGAGATACTTCAACGTAATCTCTATCAGGTAAATGACGAGCTCGTCATTGGCATCGATGTGCAGACCATGCTTGACAAGCTCGACACCGATCCCACTTACCAATGGCTCAAGCCCTGGTATCAGCCCTATGTCTACACGTACCGAGATTATTTTCGCGACTCCGGTGAGGAATTTACCCGTAATTTGAGCAAGGGCAGTCTCGCTTACCAGCCTCGCTGGATCGATAAAGAGCTTTATTTTGAACATAAGGATCCGGCGTGGTTGAAAGCGAAATGGGAGGATTACGATAAACGCTTTGGATGGATGCAGCTGAAGGATATGCAAGCAAGTATCGATGCCCTGCAGTGGGTCATCAATTATGCGACTGAGCACCATCTGCCGCTTCGCGTGATCTGGATGCCGTATCACAGCGGATACCCACATCCGCCCTATACCGCTTCTCTTAAGGAAGATGTAAACCGCAGACTCCAGGCTTCCCGGATTCCTACGCTGGACCTGATGGATAAATATGAACCGAAGTATTTCTCGGATCTGGTTCACTTAAACCGCATCGATGGCGCACCGCTGTTTACGAAGGAGGTAGACGCATGGCTCGAATCACTAAAAAAATCGTCGAAATCATAGTCTACCTGATTATGCTTTACCTGGTGCTTATCTATTTTACGGGAAAAGGCTTGTTCATTTACGAGGGATTCTAAGCAAGGGAGTTACTGACGTTATGTTTTATTTGAACATGAACGCAATCATGGCCATCACAGGGATGGTTGTCGTTCTAATGCTGACTCGCTGGTGGCCCAACAACAAAAGAGTGCTTACCCTGCTGTTCAGCCTCTTTTTCCTGCTGTTATTCAGCAAGAAGCTGCTCTTATTTTATGCGGTCTATACGCTGCTTAACTACCTCGGATTTGTATATCTGTGCCGGACGAAGCTCTGGCGTAAAGCTGCTTTTCTGTTTGCGATTGGAGCTAACATAGCCGCCGTATTCTTCGGGGTGCGTTTCTTTATCATGGGCATTTTTCATAACCCGTTGTTTGACGCGATTATCTATCTGGGACTTATCTACAATGTGCTGAAAGTGATTGATGCCTACTACTTTGCCTATTTTTTCGAAAAAGAAGGCCTTGTTCCCTTGCTCGATTACAGCAACTATATTTTGTTTATTCCCACTTTTACCTCGGGTCCGATTCTCAAGTTTCGAGATTTTATGGCTGACAGCAAGAAGCCCTATCAGGTGGATTCAGCCTTGTTTGCGGACAGCATCAAACGGATTATTCTCGGTCTATTTAAGAAAATCGTGCTGGTCACCTGGATGACAGGCATTTTTAATCAAGTCCTCGGGCATGATTTATATACTCACCAATCGCTTTTCCTGATGGTTTGGTTCTATGCTTTGATTTACTTCGATTTCTCCGGTTATTCGGATATTGCTATCGGCTTCGGACGGCTCATGGGCTATACGATGCCTGAAAACTTCAAGCGGCCGTTTCTCTCCCCAACTTTAACGCAGTATTGGCGCAATTGGCATGCTACGCTTGGGGATTTTTTCCGCGATCATATCTTTATGTTCTTCTCACGTAAAACACCTTCCCGTCTCACGGCCGCCTGTCTATCGGTACTGATCATGGTGCTCATTGGATTGTGGCACGGCTTTACTTGGCTGTATCTGGTATGGGGCTTGTATCACGGCATTCTGCTCGCCATGGAAAATCTGTTTCAATTGTCTATCGTCAACAAAAAGAAGGTTTCCAAGGCTTATTTTTATACTCGTTGCCTGGTGACGCAAGTGCTTGTTACCCTGGCTGTCATTATATACAGCCCTGATCATCAGGCCGTTTTGCGGATTTATCGCGGGCTTCTGAACTTCCCTTCATTTTAGTGGAAAACAATGTTATAATCTGAGATGATCGCGCGTTCTTTTTTCTGCGCAACTTTTGCTGGATGGAACTATTATTGGAGGTGTCATTTAATGAATTTAGGCGTTTTTATGGTTCTTTTCGGCAGCCAGCCCTTCGAGGAAGCCCTCGACTACATTGCAGCCAAAGGGCTTGATGCAGTCGAAATCGGTACAGGAGGCTATCCCGGCAATGCTCACTGCAAGCCTGCTGAGCTGTTGGCTGATGGGGGTAAGCTCAAGGCTTTCAAGCAAGCAATCGTTTCAAGAGGGCTTACCATCAGCGCATTAAGCTGCCACGGTAATCCCCTGCATCCGCAGAAAGAAATTGCAAAAAGCTTTCATGATGATTTTATCCAAACGATTGAACTGGCCCAGCGCTTGGAAGTGCCCATTGTAGTCGGTTTCTCGGGATGTCCTGGTGATCACGAGGATGCCAAATATCCGAACTGGCCGGTTGCTCCTTGGCCAAATGATTTCCAGGATGTGCTTGCCTGGCAGTGGGAAAACAAAGTGATCCCCTATTGGACGGAGACCGGCAAATTCGCATCGGATCGCGGCATCAAAATTGGTCTTGAGCTCCATGGCGGATTCTCGGTACATACTCCGGCAACGCTGCTGCGCTTACGTGAGGCTGCAGGTGATGTCATCGGGGCTAATCTGGATCCAAGCCACATGTGGTGGCAGGGCATTGATCCTGTGCAAGCTGTCAACATTCTCGGACGTGCCGGCGCGATCCATCATTTCCATGCCAAAGACACCTCCATCGATCCGATCAATGTGAATCGTTATGGCATCACGGATATGCAGTCCTATACCTACATGATGGACCGTGCATGGCAGTTCCGCACAGTTGGATATGGACATGACATGAAAGTATGGGCTGATATCATCAGTGCTCTGCGTTTGGTCGGCTATGACCATACTGTGAGCATAGAGCATGAAGACGGCTTTATGTCAGTGAATGAAGGTTTCACAAAGGCTGTTCAAAACCTTCAGCAGGTTCTGATCAAAGAGCCGCTTGGCGATATGTGGTGGGTTTAAACCAAGGATAAACGGCTAAGCCGTCTTAAAAGACGAGCGCGTTTGTCAAGGTTGATGCGAAGCAAGATAAGTTTAGAAAAACTTATACTTTCTGATCAACTAAAAATAGCCCTCGGATCTGAAGTGATCCGGGGGCTATTTGTGTCAGGCCGCAATTACCAGCCGGAAACTGCAACAACACTCATGATAGCAAAGACAGCTAATGCAACAAAGCTAAATCCGATAGCGAACATATTTTTCTTCTTGGCGCTTAACAATCGAAGGAATCCAATTGCAATAACTATGGTGAAAATGATAACAAAAGGGTCAAAAGCTGTGAATGTACTTGTTTTTGCTGCCGCCTCTGCTGCGTATAACATTGAGAGACCTCCTCTTCGTATCTCGTACCACTGTTCATTTTACTTATATGTTAGCTTGATTGGCTTGTGTTTGCAAGTGATTGGCGCGATGTGTAACAAGTTTGTCACCTTTTCAAGTAAATCTGTAACCGCTTTGCTCATTATTAAAATCTCCAAGAAGCTGTTTGTTTATTACATAATCTTGAAAGGATGAGTCATTATGAGCTTCACTTATACCGGATTGGACCACGTCCAGATTGCCGCGCCCCCAGGCTGCGAAAAACAAGCCAGACATTTTTATGGGGAGCTTCTGGGCATGACTGAGGTTCAAAAGCCGCAAGCTCTGGCCAAACGAGGAGGCGTATGGTTTCAAGCCGGGAACCATCAGCTGCATATTGGTGTGCAAGCCGACTTCGTGGCGGCAACTAAAGCCCATCCTGCTTTTCACGTTGAGAATCTGCTTTCGCTAAGAGATCAACTGCTTGCCAAGGGTTTACCCGTCATCGAAGATGGAGACTTGCCCGGGGCTAACCGCTTTTATCTGAATGATCCCTTCGGGAATCGTTTGGAGTTTCTTGAATGGCTTTGAAAGAATACGCCCTTAATTCGCATGAACAAAGAAGACCGCTCCGCTTGATCTTTAATGATCCGCGTAAGCCATCTTCTTTTTTTATTGCATATGCTTAAGCTGAATAGCTTGTGGAAGCTGGGTCTGATTTGCTTCTTTTCATAAAGAAGACTGCTGCCAGCACGATAAGAATGATCAAGAAGGTAACGATGGCCTTTGTATTGGATACTGGCTGGCCTGCGTATTGAACCGCTTGGCCTGCAACGATGTACCAGGTCAGAATAAGCGTATTGGCAAAGGCTCCAGCGTAAATATTGCCTGTTTTTCTAAAGAAATAGGTGGAGATTAGGGAGATGACAATATTTACAGGGACGAACTGAAAGGCGACAATGCCAAGTAAAGATTGGGATTTCCAAAACAACTCTTGAGTTGAAAACATCGTGATGTATTGAATCAGAATCAAGACCAAAATACCGAGTGTATTGATTCCGGCGTTCGCGAGAAACCACTTCCAAGCTGTTTTGGCTTCAGAACTGCTTTCTTTTAAACGAAATTGCCCATGCAGGATAAGTCCGTTGACCAAGAAGAACAACAAGAAAGGCAGCGCATATTTGAGCATGAGGAGGAATTGAGCCCAGTTCATCACTTTAAGTCCGAGAATCCATATGCGGAAATCAAGATGGAACCACGCATCGATCAGCACGGTTAAGAAGTAAACTCCGCCTATCGAATATAGAGCTAATAAAGCGGATTTTCCCAGCGTCGACAATTCAATGCCGTACCCTTTTCTCGAGTGGGAAATTCCATAATCATGCATACTGGCTCCTTTGTTTGCAAACATATGCCACAAAGCGAATAAAATCAAAGAGATTAAAGCATTGAATACGACCCAGATCACAAATCCATTCGTTAGAGACTGCGGCCAGAAGCTGTTTACCGGAAACCAGGTGCTGCCCCATGTCTGGAATTTGAAAAAGGTTAACGCCGGGATAGCCGTTCCGATTATCGCTCCAATGACCCATCCGGCTCCGCCTTTGATGCCTTTATTAGCAGGAAGCGGTCGCACGCTGCTGCGGAAGAAGTTCGTACGCAGCAAATTGCCTGCCAGTGCAAACAGGAAGAGGAATGCGCCAATCATTGCCACAAAAGTCGCATACTCCTTTGTACGCCAAGTTTGATCTGCGGCATCGATGGGAGCAGGAGCAGGCATGGCTTTTTGCAGGAACTCTACAGCATAGCCCACAGCTTCTTTCGACCAATGATCTGCGGGGTGAATCACACTTGGAATGTAAAGCATGCGAGCGGATTTGGCCTCAAATGAGCCATACAGTTTACCCGGAACTACTGTTTCGGTTGTGCCAAACGCCTTTTTCAGTTTATCCGTGTTTACGATTTGTGAAGCTATCGGTACTCCCCACATCAGAGGTGCAAATTCATCATATTTACTGAAAACAATGGCATAGTTAAACGGCGTGTCGGCCAACACTTTACCTGAACTAAAGGTTTCCGGAGATGATCCTTCCTGAATGACGGTATGCACCCATTCCGGTTTGGCAGCAGCAGCGGTGATGGTGGACCAGCCCCCCATGGAATGGCCTTCCAATGCAACCTTGGTTTTATCCACAAATCCCAGATTTCTCAAGTAGCTAAGACCGGCCAATGCTCCTCGCATGGTTGGGTCTTTGGGGGATTGCTCTGAATACCCATGGCCTTCCATATCCATGGAGAGCACAACATATCCGCGTCTGGCGAATTCAATATCGAAGGCATCCTGCACTTCTCTGGAGTTGATATATCCATGCATGGTCAGAACCGCAGGCAATGGCTTAGCCGGATCCATGTTCGCCGGTTTGTACAGCAGTGCACTCAGCATATTCCCGTAGTCACCGACAAACCTTACATCGGAAATGGCTACTTTGCCGCCATCCGTTTGAACATTGCTCGCCACCAAGCAGCTAACCAAAATAATGAGCAGTGAAACCACAATCGACACCCATCTGGAAAAAAAGTTTTTCATAAGAACAGTTTGACCTCCATCAAATCGATTTTTAAAGCATATTCAGGCATAAAAAAACACAACAAATTATTCGCCCAAAATGGGTAAATAACCGATGTGCATCTCCTGTTCTCCAACACGCGATTAACTTATTCATATCTTAGCAATGAATGAAAGCGTTGTCAATAGCGACTGCTCATAAAAAAATGGAGCTTGTTCCAAACTAACATGGCCCTAAGCCCTGTTAGTTTAGAACAGCTTTTTATAGAACACATTCTATTCCATTCTCGCTCGTTACCCTACCGATTCTTCCATCACCTTAGCACGCTTCGCATAGTCCTCCGACCGTTTGCGGTCCCGTTCGAGCACAGGCTTCAGGTACTGGCCTGTGTATGAGCCCTTGACCTTCACAACGTCCTCCGGTGCGCCGACGGCGATGATTTCGCCGCCGCGGCTTCCTCCATCCGGTCCCAGATCGATGAGGTAGTCGGCGGTCTTGATGACATCGAGGTTGTGCTCGATGACCAGCACGGTTTCACCGCTGTCGACCAAGCGGTGAAGCACCTTCAGCAGACGATCGATATCATCGATGTGGAGCCCTGTCGTAGGCTCATCGAGGATGTAGATCGTCTTGCCTGTACTGCGGCGGTACAGCTCCGCCGCGAGCTTCACGCGTTGCGCTTCTCCGCCGGAGAGCGTAGTTGCAGGCTGGCCGAGATTCATGTAGCCCAGCCCGACATCAAGCAAGGTTTGCATTTTGCGGTGAATGCGCGGAATGTTCACAAAGAAATCGCAAGCATCCTCGATGGTCAATCCCAGCACATCGGAAATATTTTTGCCTTTATATTTCACTTCCAGTGTTTCACGGTTGTATCTCTTGCCCTTGCAGATCTCGCAAGGCACATAGACATCCGGCAGGAAGTGCATTTCAATCTTGATGATCCCGTCGCCCCTGCAGGCTTCGCAGCGTCCGCCCTTCACATTGAAGCTGAAGCGTCCTTTCTTATAGCCGCGAATTTTGGCCTCGGTGGTCGCCGAGAATAAATCGCGGATATCATCGAACACGCCGGTATAGGTCGCCGGATTGGAACGAGGTGTTCGGCCAATCGGAGACTGATCGATATCAATCACTTTATCGACATGCTCCAAGCCCGTTATTTCTTTGTGATCCCCGGGTCGCACCTTCGCGCCATTGAGCTCTTTGGCCAATGTCTTATAGAGGATCTCGTTGATCAAGGTACTCTTTCCGGAACCGGAAACTCCGGTTACGCAGGTGAATACGCCGAGCGGCACCTTGGCCGACACGCCTTTCAGATTATTCTCCTTGGCGCCCTTGACCTCCAGCCATTTGCCATTCGGCTTACGGCGCTTTGGAGGGATCGCAATGAATCTCTTGCCGCTCAGATATTGGCCTGTCAACGAGTTATCATCATCCATGAGCTCCTGCGGCGTTCCTTGGGCAATCACTTGGCCTCCGTGAATCCCAGCTCCCGGGCCAATATCAATGATATAATCCGCCGCCATCATCGTATCTTCGTCATGTTCCACAACGATTAGCGTGTTGCCCAGATCACGCATATGCTCGAGTGTCTTGATCAGGCGGGCGTTATCCCGTTGATGGAGTCCGATGCTGGGCTCATCCAATATGTAGAGCACGCCCATCAAGCTTGACCCGATCTGTGTGGCAAGACGAATCCGCTGCGCTTCGCCACCGGATAGAGTTCCGGCCGCCCGATGCAGGGTTAGATAGTCCAGTCCAACGTTGACCAAAAAGCCGAGCCTTGCATTAATTTCCTTGAGAATCAAGTGGGCAATGGCCGTCTCCCGCTCTGTAAGCTTAAGTCCTTCAAACCACAACTGGGCTTCGCCAATGGACAAAGCTGTAGAATGGGCGATATTTCTGCCATTGATTGTGACGGCCAGTGTCTCCGGCTTAAGCCGTTCCCCTTTGCATTTCGGACAAGGCTTGGAGCTCATATAGGCTTCGATATGCTCGCGTATGCCGTCGGAGAATGTTTCTTTATAGCGGCGCTCCAGATTGCGAATGATCCCTTCAAAAGGGACCAAAGCCTCTTTGGTCGAGCCAAAATCGTTCTGATAGCGAAAGCGAATCTTCTCTCCGCCTGTCCCATAGAGAATGATCTTCATCTGTTCATTCGTAAGTTCGAATATCGGAACATCACGCGGGATACCGTAATGCTGGCAAACTGCAGCCAAAAATTGAGGGTAGTAATTGGAGGTGCTTCCGGCCCACGCCTCAAATGCGCCTTGTTCGATGGAAAGCTTCTTATTCGGAGCGAGCATTTCAGGGTCCACGATCATCTGGCTGCCAAGCCCGTCACATTCCGGACAAGCCCCGAAAGGGCTATTGAAGGAGAACATCCGTGGAGCCAGCTCCTCGATGCTAAATCCGCATTCCGGACATGCCAGATTTTGGCTGAAGAGCAGCTCTTCCTGCTCCATGACATCGACGAGGACTCTTCCTTCGGCAAGCTTCAGAGCAGTTTCCAAGGAATCGGCAAGCCGGGTGTGAACATCGTCTTTGACAACAATCCGGTCAACCACAACCTCGATGTTGTGCTTTTTATTTTTTTCCAGCTCGATTTTCTCGGAAAGGTCCATGATTTCCCCATTGACACGCACCCTGACAAACCCTTGCTTCTGGATATCGGCTAGGAGCTTGGTGTGCTCCCCTTTACGGCCTGAAATCAGCGGAGCCAGGATTTGCAGCTTCGTGCGCTCGGGATATTCCATGATGCGGTCGACCATTTGCTCAACGGTCTGGGCAGTGATCTCAATGCCGTGTGTAGGGCAATGAGGGCGGCCTACTCGGGCAAATAGAAGCCGAAGGTAATCATAAATTTCCGTAACGGTTCCGACTGTGGAACGAGGATTGCGGCTTGTTGTTTTCTGATCAATAGAAATCGCAGGAGACAGTCCTTCAATGGAATCCACATCCGGTTTATCCATCTGGCCGAGAAACTGCCGCGCATACGCCGATAAAGACTCCACATACCTGCGCTGCCCTTCCGCGTATATGGTATCAAAAGCGAGCGATGATTTGCCCGATCCGCTTAGACCGGTCAGCACAACGAAACGATCCCGGGGGATGGTAACGTCAATATTTTTCAAATTATGAACTCTCGCTCCTTTAATGACGATGTTATCTCTGACCACAGTGAAACTCATCCTCTCCGGGCTTTATATCTATAGTATTCTGGCCGCTTATGCCTCCGCTTTTAATTCCATAACCGCATCGCGCAGTTCAGCCGCTCTTTCAAATTGCAGATTCTTCGCAGCTTGCTTCATCTCATTTTCGAGGCGTTCAATCAAGGAAGTGCGATCCTTCTTGGACAGCTTCGAACCTTTGATATCGGATAAGTAGTCTGCCTTTTGCTCGGCTACCTTGGTTGCTTCAATCACATCGCGGATTTTCTTGGCAATGGTAAGCGGTGTAATACCGTGCTGAGTGTTATATGCTTCCTGAGTTGCCCGGCGCCTGGTCGTTTCAAAAATCGCATTACTCATGGAATTGGTGATTTTATCGCCATACATAATGACGCGTCCTTCCGAGTTTCTGGCAGCCCGCCCGACCGTTTGAATGAGAGAGCTCTCCGAACGCAGGAAGCCTTCCTTATCCGCATCCAATATGGCCACAAGTGAAACCTCAGGCAGATCGAGCCCTTCCCGCAAGAGATTGATTCCAAC
Source organism: Paenibacillus sp. GP183 (assembly GCF_900104695.1). NCBI lineage: Bacteria > Bacillati > Bacillota > Bacilli > Caryophanales > Paenibacillaceae > Paenibacillus > Paenibacillus sp. GP183. The sequence goes on along the minus strand of NZ_FNSW01000001.1, from coordinate 3,710,744 downwards.
CAAAACATGAAAGGTACCCAGCCGCAAATCGCGTAAAATCTGCATCCGTTCAAACGTCTTGATATCCGAATGCAAATAGCGGACCTTAATGCCGATTTCCTTCAAATAATCCGTCAGATCCTCGGACATTTTCTTGGTCAAGGTTGTGACCAGCACACGCTCATCCCGGTTGATCCGTTCATGGATCTCATGGATCAAATCATCAATCTGGCCTTTTGTCGGCCTTACTTCTATGATGGGATCCAGCAGACCCGTTGGTCTGATGATTTGTTCGATCATTTTCGGACAGTGCTCCTTTTCATAAGGTCCCGGTGTCGCTGACACAAAGAGCATCTGGGTAATTTTCTTTTCGAATTCCTCGAATCTCAGCGGACGGTTGTCGAGTGCAGAAGGCAGCCGGAAGCCGTGTTCCACGAGCACTTCCTTACGGGCTCTATCGCCGTTATACATAGCACGAATCTGCGGAAGCGTCTGGTGTGATTCGTCAATGATAAAAAGCATATCCTCCGGGAAATAATCCAGCAGCGTATAAGGGGTAGCCCCCCGCTCACGGAAGGTTAACGGCCCCGAATAATTCTCAATCCCGGAGCAAAAGCCCATCTCCTGCATCATTTCCAAATCGTACCGCGTACGCTGCTCCAACCGCTGGGCTTCCAAAAGCTTGCCTTGGCCCTGCATCTCCGCCAAACGCTCTTCCAGCTCACGTTCGATATTGACAATCGCCCGCTTCATGGAGTCCTCGTGCATTACGAAGTGAGAGGCCGGGAATATGGCAATATGGTCGCGTTCTCCAATAATCTCACCCGTAAGCACGTTAATTTCCGTGATGCGCTCTATCTCGTCACCGAACAGTTCAACACGAACCGCTTGCTCGCTATGAGAGGCGGGGAAAATTTCAATCACATCTCCGCGCACCCTGAAGGTGCCCCGCACGAAGTTCATATCATTACGCTGGTACTGAATATCCACAAGCCGGTGCAGAATCTCATTGCGTGATTTTTCCATTCCCACCCGAAGGGACATCAGCAATGAACCGTATTCCATCGGCGAACCCAAACCGTATATACATGACACACTGGCTACAATAATGACGTCGCGCCGTTCGAACAAAGCGCTTGTCGCAGAGTGGCGAAGCTTGTCGATTTCTTCATTGATGCTCGAGTCCTTTTCAATAAAAGTATCCGATGAAGCTATGTAGGCTTCAGGTTGAAAATAGTCGTAATAGCTGACGAAATATTCTACCGCATTGTTCGGGAAAAACTCTTTAAACTCGCTGCACAATTGGGCGGCGAGTGTTTTGTTGTGCGCGACGACCAAGGTCGGCCTGTTCAATTGTGCGATAACCTGAGCAGCCGTAAAGGTTTTCCCGGTTCCTGTCGCGCCGAGCAGCGTCTGGTGCTTGTTGCCGGCCTTAATGCTCCGCAGAATCTCTTCAATCGCTCGAGGCTGATCCCCTTGTGGGGAAAAATCCGATACGAGCTCAAATTTTTTGTGACTCACTTCAAGATCTCTCATCATTATCATCACCCGTATAGTAGAAGTAGAAACTTATCTCTAAACTTTTTATCGTTTAAATCCGATATTAAATTAGGTATTCTGTAAAAAAAGAGATGAATAGGAATGTTTGTTCCCGTTTCATTATACCTTTTTTGATCCGTTGATGCAAACATCAATCCTCATCTGCACACGGATTTTTTAATGCGAATAAGGGCTTCTTGATATAAAGCTGCCTATTCTTCTTTTATGCTAATCTAGGGGTGGTTTTCAAGTGGATTTGACAACAATTTTGGGATTGGTTTTGGGATTAGCGGGCTTGATTGGCGGCTATATGATGGATGGCGGCCATCTGAACTCATTGCTCGTTCCCAGCGCCATGGTCATTGTATTCGGCGGAACGTTCGGAGCTGTAGCCATCAGCTTTCCAATGTCAACCTTGGCCAAAATCCCCAGAGCTCTCGGTATTGCCTTCAAGCAAACCAAGCGTGATCCCGGCTCAACAATCGATGAAGTCGTCGATATGGCTTCCATTGCCAGAAGAGAAGGCGTTTTGGCCTTGGAGCGGCGCGCTCAAGAGCATTCGAATCCGTTTCTTAAAGACGGTTTAATGATGGTGGTAGACGGTACAGATCCGGATTTGACGCGTCAGATTCTCGAGCTGGAAATGGATGCTATCGAGCATGAAGTGGAAGGCATGGCCAAGATATTTGAAGCCGCCGGCGGCTATGCCCCTACGATGGGGATCATCGGAACGGTTATGGGGCTGATTCACGTATTGGGCAATTTAGACAATCCAAGCACTCTTGGACCTGCCATCGCAGTTGCTTTTACAGCTACCCTATATGGTGTCATGAGTGCGAACGTGATCTATCTTCCACTTGCCAATAAGATGAAAATTCGCGGAAAAGAGCAGGTTGCCGAGATGGAGCTGATGCTTGAAGGAATTCTCGCTTTGCAGGCCGGTGAAAATCCTCAGCTGATCAAGAAAAAGCTGGCCTCCTTCATCCATGACAAGAAAGCCAAAGGAGAGGCAGGATTCGATAATGGCGCGGAAAAAGAAGCATGAAGAACACATCAACCACGAGCGCTGGTTGATTACCTATGCCGACTTGATTACTTTGCTCCTCGTTTTTTTCATTATCATGTATGCCATGAGTAAAATTGACACTGAGAAATACACCATTTTAGCCCAATCTTTAAATTTGCAATTTACCAAAGGTGACTCCATCATTCCCAAGGGCAATGGCATTAGCGGACAGATCACCCCCACCAATGGTGATGGCAAGACGGAAGGACATGGCACCAGCAATCAAGATCTGAGCAATTTAAACAATGTCAGTATAGACAAGGAAAAGCAAGACAAGGACAAGAAAGAGAAGGAACTCCAGGACCTTTTGCAAAAAATCAATACTTATATCGTGGAACAAAATTTGCAAACTCAATTGTCGGCTGTCAATACGGACAGAGGCATAGCCATTACCTTGAACGATTTGTTCCTGTTCGATTTAGGTAAAGCGGATCTTAAACCGGCGTCCTTCCCGATTTTACAAAAGCTGGCTACCCTGTTCCCAACGCTGAATTCTACGATCAGCATCGAAGGGCACACAGATAACCTTCCGCTGAATACGGGGTCTCCCTTAATAGACAACTGGGGCTTATCCGGCGCCCGTTCCTTGTCGGTACTGCGTTATTTTAAAAATAAAGCCGGGCTGGATGATCGAAAATTCATCTCAACCGGATATGGTGATACCAAACCGAAGGTTACAAACGACACCGCAGAAAATCGCGCCAAAAACCGCAGAGTGGAAATTATCGTGCTGCGTAATGATCCAATTGTCACTCCAGCAAAAGACCCTGTCCCTCAGAAATAGAGGTACAGAGTCTTCTTTCTTCTGCGGCTACATCGGCTTGCCCGATTCATTAGAGCGGAAGCCGCCCAGCTTATTACGCAGGTAAGTCAATAAATGCACCGGTTTGCCTTCCATAACGTACATCGCCTCTTGATCCGGAGCAAGAATAATCCCCAGCTGGTGATGCTCGCCTGAGTAAAGGGCGCGCTGCAGAAACTTGATTTCACCCTGTAAATTCACGACCTCCAGCTTGCAGAAAGCAGCATTCAGCTGCATGGCTGCATGAAGATCGGCCCTATTCTTGATTTTTAGTCCATTCACTTTATGAAGGATCTCTCCGGTATGTATCCCTATCTCGGCGGCAGGACTTCCAGGAATGACTGACAGTACAGTAAGGCCGCGCAGGGAATGGACGTATAGCGGTTTTTGCTTCGATTCATACCAGCGGCTGTACCAAATCAACGCTTCATGAAGCGCAATACTAAGAAGGGCTGCAACCAGAATCAGCGGAGACCAATAATGAGCAGCAGCGGCTAACACCAGCATAAGGACCCCATACAGGATTAAACGCCTTGAGCTTGAGCGTGCTTGATCATCGGGCAGTTTGGAGGTCGTCAGCTCCATGAAGCCAATCATCGCTGGAAAAGCAAGCAGACTCCAGCCTGAAGTGAAATCCGCGCCAAGCAGCGTACCCCACGGGATCGCCCCCGTACTTGCTCCTTGAAGCGGCACCAGCACAAACATAGGAACCGGCCAGAAATTCTGCAGCTGAAAGCCGCCGATAATTTTGCCTCGCTTCCCCTCCAGGAACAGCGGAGTTGCCATTCTCGCTCCCTGCCAGCCTATCAATATGCCTTCCAATAGGTGAAGAATAGCAACAATCATAAGCAATGACGGTATATCTGCATTTGCAATTTGCTTCAGAAGCCAGCTTAAGCCGGGAAGGTTGGAGGTATAAGGTATCCTGTCCGCAATAACATGGGCTATGCCGATTACACCTGCCGAGTAGGCCAAACACAGGAAGCGGACTCGCGCCAAAATCATGACGAGCGTAACCAGCCAGATCAAGTCGATAACTTCCCGCGCAAGGGTAATCCCGAGAAAGAGCATCACGAATGAAATCGCCAAGCCACCGACCAAACCCCAAAGCAGTGTACGCCACGTTTCATTCAAAAGCGAATGCAGCCGGGTGTGAAACAGCTTGCGCTCAAACTGGATCTGTTTGCGATATTGCAAGACAATATACAAAATAGCAATATAATAAAAAGGGTTAATTAACAGCTGCAACCCTGCATGTCCAAGATTATTTAACAGTTGAAAGAATAGATCCATTTTTTTACTGCTCCTCACCAAAAGAAAATAGGAAGGCTGCTTCAGCAACCCCCCTAATAAACATTCGACCTCTAGATCGTTATTCCTGCCTTTAACCTTTTCTTGGTAATGCCCATTATTTCTTGATCTGATCGCTGATGACTTGAATCGCTTTCTTCAACTGCAAATCGTTTTTGGGATCCCGGATTTGCGTCAAAATCGCTTTTTCCAGCTTATTGGCTGTATCTGTATCCACTTCTCCCGTCATCGGCAAGTTATTGATGCGTTGGAACGCTTTTACCGCGAGAACAGTCTTCTCACTGAAATAGCCATCCGTTCGATCAGGCTCGAAGCCGACGCCAGCCAGCATCAATTGCATATTCTTGACATCGTCGCTGTTGGTATCCGCTTTTAGCGTGGTTTTCTTGGTTAACGGTGCGGCTTTAAAATAAGCCGGCTGCTGCACCGGAATATCCGGAGTGATTCCCTTCTTATGGATCCAGTTGCCGTTAGGCGTCAGCCATTTGTAGACGGTCATCTTGATATTGCTGCCGTCACCCATTTCCTTCTCAAAGGTTACCTGCACGGTTCCCTTCCCGTAGGTGGTTTCCCCTACAAGCTTACTGCCCACCGCTTCCTGAAAAGCTCCGGCAAGAATCTCGGAGGCGCTTGCGCTGCCTTTATTGACAAGCACGGTGACCGGATAATTTTTGCCTTTGCCTGTCGATGGCGTAGGCTCGCGCTTGCCTTGCCGATTTTCCACCTGCACGATGGCCTTCCCGCTTTTCACAAAAGGATTTACGATGTCAATGACCACATTCAATAAGCCTCCGGGATCGTTGCGCACATCGATGACTAAACCTTTCATCCCTTTGGACTCCAGGTTCTTCAGCTCTTCCTCAAAGCGCTTAGCCGTATTGGAGGAAAATTGTCGAATCTCGATTTTACCTATTTGGTCCGGCAGCATTTCACTGAATACGGTTTCGACATCAATATCGTCGCGGACGACGATGACCTGAATGGCATCTCCGCTACCCTGCCGGAGCAGCTCCAGCTTGGCCTGCGTTCCCTTGGGTCCGCGAATTTTGGCGACCGCTTGATTGAGTGTCAGCCCATCCAGCTTCTCACCGTTGACCGACAGGATCACATCGTGAGACTGAATCCCTGCCTTCTCGGCGGGAGAGCCTTTAATCGGGGTCACGATGACAACCTTGCCTTCTTCTACAGAAACCTCCGCGCCAATTCCCTGAAAGGAAGAGCTGATGCTTTCGTCAAACTGCTTGGCTTCCTTCTGATCCATATACACGGTAAAAGGATCGTCGAGTGTATTCAGCATGCCGTTAATCGCACCGTTAACCAGCTTGTCGTGATCGACCGTGCTCAGAAACTTGCTTTCGATCAGCTGGTAAGTCGTCGCAAGCTTACTCATATCCTTGTCGGTTAAACCCGATGAAGCAGCAGGAGCTTTCGAGGCGCTTCCCGCAGACTTGCTCACAAATCCCCAAGAGGTTGAATCCGTGATGGTCAGTGTTAAAATACTGCTGGCAAACATCGCCATAATGATAAATGCCAATACGGTACGTCCTTTAAATTGCACTGCGGTTACACCACCTTTTAACCTTCAACCGAGCAAGCTCGTCCTTTTAGTATATGACAGAGATTCCTTTTTTAGTAATCTATTCCTATTATCTCAGAAAAGGCTTGGGATCGATAGGCTGTTCATTTTTTCTCACTTCAAAATGCAGATGGTTTCCGGTAGACTGTCCGGTTGAGCCGACCTCGGCGATTTTTTGTCCGCGTTTTACGATATCGCCCTTCTTGACTACGGTGCCATCATTGCGGATATGCCCATAAAGCGTCCAAACTCCATTGCCATGATCGATGATGACCGTATTGCCGTAACCGCTCCACCATGAAGCCACGATCACGACTCCGTTTTCAGCAGCCACAATGCTTGTCCCATTGGGAGCACCAAAATCAATCCCTTTATGGAATTCATCTTTTTTCCCGGTGACCGGGTTGACGCGATAGCCGAAATCAGAGGTTAGAGGTGCCTTAATCACTAGCGGGAAGCCAAACTTGCCGCCGCTGTAAGTAAATAGATTACTGGTGTCAGCCTTGGCCGCTGCCCGTTTCTTAGCTTGAAGCGCAGCTTCCTGTGCGGCAAATTGGATCAGCAGCTTTTCATTTTCTTCGGAAATTTGCTCGAGATTCTTTTCCATTTTGCTAAGGGACGCGATTTTGACTTCCTTCTCTTTTTCTTTTACTTGCAGTTCATTTCGAACTTGGTCCGCCTGCTCATAAAGCTGTTTGACCTCGGCAAGCTGCTTTTCGGTTTGATCTTTTTTCAGAGCCACGGTATCTCTATCTTTCTTGTTGGATGCCAGAATCTCTTTATCTTGATTAACGATAGATTTCAAAGCGTCCAATCGACTCAAAAAATCGGAAAAGCTGGTTGCGCTCAGCAGCACATCCATATAGGACACAAAACCGTTCATGTACATCAATCGCAAACGCGATTTCAACATTTGGTCGCGCTTCGCCACACGGTCTACGGCCTCATCCAGCAGCTTTCCGTTTACCTGCAGATTCTCGGTTACGGTATCGATCTGACCATTCAGGTCGGATAGCTTTTTGCCGGCATCATTCAATTGTCCCAGCAGTGTGTTCATATCCTGAGCCGTTTGCACTTTCTCCGTTTGCACCTGGTTAATCTGCTTGGATGTATCCGCCGCTTTTTGCTTGGCGTCTGCTTGCTTTTGTTTCAACTGATTGAGCTCTTGATCGATCTTGGCTGTGCTCGTAGCCGCAAAACCGGCATAAGGAACCATCAGCATGCCTGCCATGGTTAAAGTTATTATGAAGGGTAATATCTGTTTATTCAAGTAAGCTGCCTCCCTTTACATCCATCCAACAAAGTATGGATACATCTTCTCAGCAAAATATAAGTTAAACTCTCAAAAACTTGCGAACCGACAGCAAGCTTCCCCATATTCCGATGACCATCCCAATTCCCAATAGAAGAAAGGTTAATGTCAAGCTTATTTCGTTAAATGGCTTTAATTTGATCATCATTAAATTTAAATTCAATCCGTTCAAATTCATAAGATTCCAATAGCCAACAAGGATTAAAATAATCGGGATCATGGAACCAAAAAAGCCCAGAAGCGCTCCTTCGATAAAAAAGGGCCAGCGGATGAATGAATTCGTCGCTCCGACCAGCTTCATGATCGCGATTTCCCTGCGTCTTGCCAAAATAGTCACTTTTATCGTGTTGGCAATCAGGAATACGGCCGTGATAGACAGCAAAATAACAATACCCAACCCGATGTAACGAATGATTTCCGTGACTTTAAACATCGTTTCTACGGTGCCCCTGCCGTAATTGACTTTATAAATGGGCATCGGATCTTTACCCAGATTCAGTGCGGTAATTTTGTCAGCGACCGTTCCCACATTGCGAGGATCGTCGACCTCTATGGTAAATGCATCGTTCAGCGGATTATTTTCTCCGTCAAAGCCGTCCAGCAGCTCCTTGTTGCTTGCACCCAGCTTATCCCTCAGATAGACCAGGCCTTCTTCCTTGGATACGAACTTGACCGTCTTCACTTCCGGGATTGCCTTCATATCCTGCTCCAGAGCAGTGACCTGATCGCGAGGTGTATTGACTTCCAAATAGACACGAATTTCGACCTGTTTTTCAATTTGTGCGGTTATATAATTCACGTTCAAGGTTAATAAAAGAAAGACACCCAAAATAAACAGGGAGATGGCCATGGAGCTAATTGAAGCAAAGGACATCCATCCATTACGGATTACATTTTTCGAGCCTTCGCGCACATGGCGAAGGGCAGTGCTAATCTTCATAGCCGTATTCCCCCCGTGCTTCATCACGGGCAATGAGGCCGTGTTCAATCGCAATGACTCGCCTGCGCATCGTGTTAACGATTTCCTTGTTGTGGGTTGCCATAAGGATAGTTGTGCCGCGAAAGTTAATTTCTTCCATCAATTTCATGATGCCCCATGAAGTTTCAGGATCAAGGTTACCGGTGGGCTCGTCGGCGATAATGACCGTTGGGCTGTTGACTATTGCCCTGGCAATAGCTACTCGCTGCTGCTCGCCTCCGGATAACTGATTAGGGAACGAACCCGCCTTATCCTTCAATCGAACCAGCTCGAGCACTTCCATGGTGCGCTTTTTGATATGTTTTTTTGGAGCTTCAATGACTTCCATGGCAAAAGCGACATTTTCGAATATAGTCAGCTTGGGAAGCAGTCGAAAATCCTGAAAAATGACACCGATATTACGGCGAACATAGGGGATTTTGCGATTTTTGAGCTTCTCCAGGTTAAATCCGTTGACAAAAATGTGGCCCTGGGTAGGCCTTTCCTCTCTATACATCAACTTCATAAAAGTCGATTTACCTGCGCCGGAGGGTCCGACGACGTATACGAATTCATTGCGATCCACTTTCACGCTAATCCCGCGTAAGGCATGCGTGCCGTTGGAATAGGTCTTCCATACGTCCTGCATTTCAATCACACTATCACATCCTAAGTTTATATATAACTCCTATGACTTCGACACTATAGTTGAAATTCCTTTACAATGTGCGCAAAGTTCAACAGCTTTTCACATGTTACGTTTTTTTTCAGTAAAATTTACGTTTGAAGCAGCCTCAAGACCAAACACTCAACAAGATCGCAGAAAATATGGACCCGCCTTCATCGCTCAAAGTCATAATTCAAGATATGCGGGGATACATATGATAGTACAGGCGTCTATCGAAACGCTAATGAAATGAAGGAGCTTTCGGCTATGCTCACGCAATTTCGGTACTATGGAATGGCATTGTTCCTGATCCCTTTGATCCTAGGGTCTGCGGTCTGGGCGTTGTATGCGTATGGGACACAGCAGAAGCTGCCTGCTGGAGTTACGATATCCGGCTGGAATGTCAGCGGCATGGCCTATTCTCAGTTCCAAAAGCAGCTTCAAGAGAAGCTGCAGAGGCTCAATCTGCAGCAGGTGAAGCTGCGCTCATCCGTGAAAGAAGTGGAAAGCAGGCAGCTAACCTTCGGCAAGCTGGGCATGGTGATCCACGACAAAGAGCTGAATGCTGCCTTGGAGCCTTTATTTCAAGGGTCCATCATGGAGCGATTGAAATATAGATGGAACATGCGAAATGCCCGTTTGGAGCTCAGCATCACTTTTGATAACGATCAGCTTGCCAAGGCTGTCCAGCAAAATTGGCAGCAGCTTTATGCGAAAAAGCCGATTTCGGCCAAACGCATCATTCTCGCCAATGATGAGATTCAATATCAAGCAGAGCGCAGCGCCCTGCGTATCGACATAGAGAAGCTAAACGCCGGATTAGCAGCCCATGTTCCGCCGATTGGATCACTTTCGGAATCGGGAGAATCTATCCTCATGGAACTCCCTATCTATGAACAACCTCCTCCCGTTACGCTCCAGTCTTTGAAAGAGCAGGGCATCAAGCGCAAAATCGTCGAATTTACAACTGAAATCGCTGCATCCGGGGAGGGCCGGATTTACAATATCCGCTCGACCGCAGCTTCTATTCAGGACATGCTGCTGAAGCCTGGTGAAATTTTCGATTTCGGCAAGGTTATTCAAAAAACGACTGCTGACTATGGATACAAAGAAGCCCCCGTCATTGTTGGCGGCAAGCTGGTTCCCGGTATCGGCGGAGGCATATGCCAAGTTTCCACTACATTATATAATGCCGTTCTTAGATCAGGTCTCGAGGTCGTGGAGCGCCGCAATCATTCTCTACCCATTCGTTATGTGCCTCTTGGTCAAGATGCAACCTATGCCAGCGGCTACATTAATTTTATATTTCGCAATAATACCCAGCAATCCCTTCTAATTAGAACATTAGCAACGGATACGCAGATGACGGTTAAGCTTTTTGGCGATATCCCTGATTCCATTTCCTATGATGTACAATCTTCAATCGTCGAGACCATCACTCCTCCGATCCAATACGTGCATAATCCTGCATTAGCTCGAGGATCCACGGTCAAGCTTATGAATGGGAAGCCCGGATATAAAGTTGAAACCTATCGCTATAAGAGAGAGAATGGAAATTTGGTTCAAAAGGAGCTCATTTCAACGGATACCTACTCACCTGAACCCACCCTAATCGCTGTCAATAACAGTTCTACTCCCAAAAAACCGCAGCCAACAAATCCTCCCGCACCGACGGTCATCGAAGACGGCATAGCCGGCCCCATTTTTTAACAAAAAAACTCCATAATAGTTATGACAGGTCATATGACTCTAGATACTAGGTCACTATGACTTTTTTTGTATATTCTTAGGATATAAGAACTGCAGAATCGATTTGAAGGAGGCAGCACATGAGCAAGGTAGATTATTTCAGAGAATTAACATATCGACTTCGCGGGCTCCCTGAGAGAGAACGTCAAAATATATTATCCGTATACGAAGAGCTTTTTCAAAAAGCTGCCCAAAACGGCAAGCACGAAGAAGAAATCGCACAATCACTCGGTTATCCGAGAATTCCGCAATGGGATGGTTCCAGAGAACAGCAGCCTATGGCGAATCTCTATGCGAATACGAACCCCTACCAGGGCTATCAACAGCCTTTTCCCGAACATTACACCGTAAAACAGGAAACTGGCTTTAAGGCCATCATCGCCAGCATTGCACTTGGATTTTTCAATCTGGTGTTTGTTCTCGGCCCTTTTATCTCCATATGCGGGTTCATCTTTGCTTTGTATGTGGCGAGTGCGGCGTGCCTCATTTCACCTGTAGCGTTGATTATTGGAGAAAGCTTGGCGGGTTCCTGGACGGATACGCAGTTCGTATTTTTCACCGCGCTGGCCGTCTTCGGCTTAGGTATTCTGCTCACAGTCTTTACCCTGTGGTTTTCCAGGCTATTCTTCAAGCTGGCAGGGCTTTACATTCGATTCAACATGAAAATTATTAAAGGAGCATAATCATGAAACTTACCATCAAAATGATCCTGCTCGCCGGTTTTATTTGCCTGATCGTCGGTGTAATGGGCGCAGCCATGATTTTAAAAACAACAAATATGGAAACAGGACTGGCCAACGTCGATTTGGAAAAAAAGGTGTCGGCCGCAGAGATTAAAAATTTGAGTGTGGATACCGATATTACGGGGGTGGTTTTTATTCCCAGCCAAACTGATGAGATCTGTGCACATTTGACCGGCTTGGTTAGTGAAGACCAGTTGAAAAATACCACAATCGATGCTTCTCTAAGTGGAAAGGAAACCTGGAAAGTGAAAGTAAAAACGAAATCTGGTTTCAATTTCGGATTTCATATTACGGATATCAAAAGCCTCTTTTTGATTGAAAAAGAGAAAAGATTCCGTGTAGAGGTTGAACTGCCGCAAAAAGCTTATAATGAGATCCAAGTAACTACGAATACCGGAGCCATTGATTTGGGGGATATCCAAGCTGATAGAATTACTGCACACGCCGATACTGGCTCTATCTCCATCGGACGCTTTCAAGGGAAAGACATCAACCTTGGAACAGATACAGGAAGAATCACAATGAGAGAAGGCGAAGGAAATGTACACTTGAAGACGAGTACCGGCAGCATTGAAGCCGCTCTCCGAAGCGCGGGGGATACAGTAAACATCCAAACGGATACAGGAGGTGTGAATCTTCGCTTCTTAAATCTTCCCAGCTCTGCTAATTTTGAAATCAGCAATGATACAGGACACATTGATTTCACCTTGCCTAATGCGAAATATAAGCAAAATGAAAAGCATGCAGTTACTGCAAGCATCGGAAATGGCGGCGGCAGCTCGGTTCGTGTTCAAACAGCTACTGGCAGCATTCAAGTCAGATAAGAGCTGCGGAAAAAGGCGCTAGCTCCTGTGATTGAAAACAGGAATAAGCGCCTTTTTTATGTGTTTGATGCGTTATTTGCTTTTTTCCAAATAGAGGCTAAACCAGTCGCTCGACTCACGGACTATTGCTTCGGCACGGCTGACTGCGTCTGCAACTTGATTGGAAGCCGTTCCGCCGTAGACGTTACGGGCGTTTACTACATGCTCCGGTTGAAGGACTTCATAGATGTCATCGCCGAATAATGTGGAAAACTCTGTGAATTCATCCATGCTGAGATCGAGCAGGTATTTATGATTTTGGATGCAATACAGTACCGCCTTGCCGATAACCTCATGAGCTTGACGGAAGGGCAGACCCTTGTTCACCAAATAATCGGCAATATCCGTAGCATTGGAAAAGTCCTGATTCACAGCTTGGCGCATGCGTTCTTTGTTTACCTTCATGGTGGACACCATGGGAGCAAAAAGCTGCAGAGCTCCCTGCAAGGTGTTAACCGTATCCAGCATGCCTTCTTTATCTTCCTGCATGTCCTTGTTGTAAGCGAGCGGCAGCGCTTTAAGAACGGTCATCAGACCGAACAAGTTCCCGTAGACGCGGCCGGTTTTGCCACGAACGAGCTCGGCAACGTCCGGGTTCTTCTTCTGCGGCATAATCGAGCTGCCCGTGCAAAAGGCATCATCGAGCTCGATGAAGGCAAACTCGGTGCTCGACCACATGACCATTTCCTCGCACATGCGGGAAAGATGCATCATGATGAGCGACGCATGGGAGAGAAATTCCACAATAAAGTCGCGATCGCTGACCGCATCGAGGCTGTTCTCGTACACGCGGTCGAAGCCGAGCTGCTCCGCGACAAAATGGCGGTCGATCGGGAACGTCGTCCCCGCGAGTGCCCCTGCACCCAGCGGAAGCACATTGATCCGCTTGTAGCTGTCCTGCAGGCGCTCAACATCGCGCTGGAACATCGACACATATGCCATCATATGATGGGCGAACAGGATGGGCTGCGCCCGCTGAAGGTGCGTATACCCGGGCACGATGGTATCCAGGTTTTGTTTGGCTTGCTCCAGCAGCGCTTCCTGCAGCTTGATCAGCAAGCCTACAAGTTCCACCACCCGCTTGCGCAGGTACAGGTGCATGTCCGTCGCCACCTGATCGTTGCGGCTGCGGCCTGTGTGCAGCTTGCCGCCGACTGGGCCGATCAGATCAATCAGCGCTTTTTCGATATTCATGTGAATATCTTCATTTTGCACATTGTATTCAAGCTCTCCGCGGCGTATCATGCCTTGAACGGCCAGGAGGCCGTCTCTGATTTTGTCCACATCTTCCAATGGCAGGATGCCGCATTTACCCAGCATCGTGACATGGGCTATGCTGCCCTCTATATCCTCTTCCGCCAGCTCCTTATCGAAGCTGATGGAAGCTGTATATTCTTCGACCAATTTGTCGGTTTGTTTCGTAAATCGTCCGCCCCATAGCTTGGACACATGGATCTCTCCTTCAATTATCGACTACCCTATATCGACTACCCTAATGCTGGAAGATTGTATTTCATTCTTCCAGAGTGCGGCGAGGAACTTTGTCACGCTGGAAGCATGTTTTTCATCCTTGCAGTGCAAGCCCGCTCGCCCGAAAGCTCCGCAACTTCCCAGCGCATCGCGCATTGACAGCTCGTAACGCGCGCAGCTCCCAGCGCGCGTTGTGGCTGCGGCGGTCAAACCTCTAGCGCGATCGCGGTCATTGCATTTAGCGGCGGCCAGCTTCTACCGCGGTCAACTCTCGCTTTGCGTTTTGCTCCACGCCGGAGGCTACTTTCAAACGCAGCGCGTTCAAGCGAATAAAACCAGTGGCATCACCTTGGTTATAGGCTTTGGTCGGATCTGCTTCCATCGTAGCGATGTCAGGATTGTACAAGCTGACCGGGCTCTTGACGCCGGCTCCGATGACGTTGCCTTTATATAGCTTGACGCGCACAGTGCCGGTTACGTTCTTTTGACTTTCCGTGACCAGCGCTTGAATCGCCAGACGTTCCGGCGCAAACCAGAAACCATTGTAAACAAGCGTGCTGTACTTGGTGAGCAAGGAGTCACGCAAGTGCATCACTTCGCGGTCCATCGTCAGCGATTCCATCTTGCGGTGAGCCGTGAACAGGATCGTTCCGCCCGGAGTCTCATATACACCGCGGCTCTTCATGCCGACAAAACGGTTCTCGACCATGTCCACCCGACCCACACCGTGCTTGCCGCCCAGGTCATTCAATTCGTCCATGACCTGCAAAGGCGTCATGGGGACTCCGTTCAATCCCACACAATTCCCCTGCTCAAAATCCAGCTCCACATACTCCCCTTGATCCGGTGCATCCTCAGGAGCAACGGTGAGTACGAACATATCCTTGTTGCTGTCAGCGCTAGGATCAAACCATGGATCTTCCAGCATGCCGCTCTCAAAACTGATATGCAGCAGGTTGCGATCCGTCGAATACGGCTTGGCCGCTGAAGCGGTGACAGGAATGCCGTGCTTCTCGGCATAGGCAATCATCTCCGCACGGCCGGGGAATTCCTCACGGAATTCATCCAGGCGCCACGGCGCGATAACCCCAAGCTCCGGGGCAAGCGCAGCCGCGGTCAGCTCAAAACGCACCTGATCATTGCCTTTGCCCGTTGCTCCATGAGCAATGCCTATTGCGCCCTCAGCGCGGGCAATCTCCACCATCCGCTTCGCAATCAGCGGACGCGCAATACTGGTTCCCAGCAGGTATTGCCCTTCATAGAGGGCGCCCGACTGGAACATCGGGTAAATGAAATCCTTGGCAAACTCTTCTCGCAGGTCGTCGATGTACACCTTGGAGGCTCCAGTTTTCAGCGCTTTGGCTTCCAACCCGTCAAGCTCATCCTTTTGCCCGATATCCGCTGTAAAAGCTATAATGTCCGCATCGTATGTTTCTTTCAGCCATTTCAGGATAACCGATGTATCCAAGCCGCCCGAGTAGGCCAGCACTATTTTTTCCTTAGCCATGTATGAGTTCTCTCCATTCTTCCTTACATAATCGCGGCCATAATGGCCTTTTGTGCATGCAGACGGTTCTCCGCCTGGTCAAAAACAATCGAATGCGCGCCATCCATAACGCCTTCACTCACTTCTTCCCCGCGGTGCGCAGGCAGGCAATGCATGAATAAATAATCCTTTTTCGCGTAGGCCGTCAAGGCTTCGTTCACTTGAAAAGACTTGAAAGCAATTTCGCGTTCTTTTTGCTCTTCTTCAAAGCCCATGCTCGCCCACACATCCGTATAGACCACATCAGCATTTTCAACGGCCTCACGCGGATCCGTGCAAACCAGCAGCTTGGAGCCGGACTGATTGGCGTTTTCCTGTGAAGATTGGACCATCTCCCGATCCGGAGCGTACCCCTCGGGAGTCGCAATGGCAAAGTCCATTCCCAGCTTGCATGCGCCCATCATCAAGGAATGCGCCATGTTGTTGCCGTCCCCAATGTAAGCGACCTTCAGACCACACAAGGTACCCTTTTTCTCCAACACGGTTTGATAATCCGCCAGCGCCTGACAAGGATGGGAGGAATCCGATAATCCATTAATCACCGGCACGGTAGCCCCTCTTGCCAGTTCAATGACCCTGCTGTGGCCGAAAGTGCGAATCATGATGCCGTCCAGATAACGGGACAACGTTTGCGCTGTATCCCATACCGTTTCTCCACGACCAAGCTGTATATCATTTTTGCTTAAAAATAAAGCACGGCCGCCAAGCTGGTAAATGCCCACCTCAAAAGAAACCCGGGTGCGAGTTGATGATTTTTCGAAAATCATACCCAAGGTTTTGCCCTCTAAAAAGGCATGCGGCACGCCCGCCTTTTGCCTGTGTTTCAAATCAAGCGCAAGCTGCAGCAAATATTCAATTTCTTCCGTTGTATAGTCTACCAATGCCAGGAAATCTCTTCCCTTCAGCTGATCGGCCAATTGCTCCTTCACGCTCGTATCCATTTGCATCCGCCTTTCTGTCTATAAATCTCTCATTCGTATGCGAGCTCTACCGAAAATCTACTGAACCTTCGTTAAAGCCTTGTTGGCCAAAACGGAGCAAATGAGAGCAAGCCCTTTTTCCAAATCTTCTTTGGGGATCGCCAGGCTTGGCGCCAAACGAATCACATTCGGCCCTGCCGTAATGACCATCACACCTTGCTCATGAATCTCGCTAATCACTTCCGATACGGGCTGGGTGCAGGCAATGCCGATCAGCATGCCTTGACCTCGAACCTCTTGTACCAGTGGATTTCCAGCCAGCTGGGATTGCAGAGACTCCAGTGCGAATTGGCCGAGTTCTGCAGCGCGCTCAACCAAATTTTCGCCCAAAATCGTCTCCAAAGTGGCAATTCCTGCAGCCGTAGCGATCGGCGTTCCTCCGAAAGTAGAGCCGTGACTGCCGGCATTGAAAGCTTCCCGCAGCTTGGCTTTACCCAGCATGGCCCCGATCGGGAATCCGCTGCCCAACCCTTTGGCGAGGGTGAAAATATCCGGCTCAATCCCGTAATGCTCATAGGCAAAAAGCTTGCCCGTACGTCCCATACCCGTCTGGATCTCATCCAAAATGAGCAGCAGATCCTGCTGTTTGCAAAGCTCCGCTACCTGCTTGATAAAAGCAGGCTCAACAGGATGCACGCCACTCTCTCCCTGTACCAGCTCCAGCATGATGGCGCACGTTTTATCCGAAAGCAGACTTTTTACGGATTCGATATCATTGAAATCGGCATAAACGAAGCCGTCCGGAAGTGGATGAAAGCCTTCCTTTACTTTGTCCTGTCCTGTAGCGGTCAATGTAGCCAAAGTCCGTCCATGAAAGGACATCTGAAACGTAATGATCTCATACCGCTCCGTCTTCTTGACCTTTTGCGAATAACGGCGGGCCAGCTTGATTGCGGCTTCGTTGGCTTCCGCACCGGTAGAACAGAAAAACACGGCATCCGCACAGCTGTTATCCGTCAACAGCTTGGCGAGCTTCTCCTGATTCGGTATGTGAAACAGGTTGCTCGTATGCCACAGCTGATCCAGCTGGGCTATCAGCTTTTCCTTGACCTGCTTGGGGGCATGACCCAGATTGGTGACGGAAATTCCGCTCATCAAATCGATATATTCCTTGCCCTTGTCGTCCCAGAGGCGGCTTCCCTCGCCTTTTACAAAAGCAATCGGGTATCTGGCATAAGTGGGAAATAACGAGCTTTGAACATCATTCATAAACATATTCACTCCTTTTTGATGAAAAATAGGATAAGGACTTACAAGATAAAAGCAAACTGAAAGATAAGACCAATACTTACTTAACGATTCTCGTTCCGATGCGGTTTCCTTTTAACGCCTTGCTCAGCACGCCCGGTTCCGAACCGTTGACGATCACGACCTCTTGCACTTGTCCTTGAATACAGGCAATGGCAGCGCGAACCTTGGGAATCATGCCGCCATAAATGTCACCGTCCGCAATCATTTGTTCTATTTCGGCTACTGTTACAGAAGTAAGCACCTGCTTCTCTCCGTCCACAGTTTTCAAAATGCCAGGCACATCGGTCACGACAATCATCCGCTCCGCGCCCAAATGGGAAGCTACGGCTCCCGCTGCCGTATCGGCATTGATATTGTATCGCTGACCTCCATCGGAGCCAAGTCCGACCGGTGCAATGACAGGAATGTAGCCCATGTCTACGATACCGAAGATGAGCTCTGCGTTCACATGCGTCACTTCGCCAACCAGGCCTACTTCATCACTGTTTCTGACCGGCTTCGCCTGAATCAACTGCCCGTCGACGCCGGACAATCCAAGCGCTTTGGCGCCGGCCAGCTGAATTCGTCGCACAATCTCCTTATTGATCTGCCCGGACAGCACCATCTCCACCACATCCAGCACAGCTTCATTCGTTTTGCGCAAACCGCCGACAAACTCCGTTTCGATGCCCAGCTTGGACAGCGTATCCGAGATAGCCGGACCGCCGCCATGCACGACTACTGTCACCAAGCCTTCATCCTGCAGCTGCTTCATATCGGCAAAAAAGCTGTCCGGCAGGGCTGCGAGTGTACTCCCGCCGCATTTCATGACAAAACAACTATGACTCATGACTTGCATGCTCCTTTCTTAAAGAGTTGAAACCTATACGGAATCATAGACTTTCGAACTGCTATTGAGAGAAATCCGAGTATATTAAAGAAATAAATGCCTGATGATCCTAAGTCCGGTAAGCGGCATTGATCCTCACGTAATCATAGGTCAAATCGCAGCCCCAGCCTGTTGCTTGCCCTGCGGACATGTGTAAATCGATGTGAATGTTCACCGTGTCGCCTTTCAAATATTCGGCCGCTTTTTCCTCGTCAAACTTCACAGGACGCGACTGCTCCAGCACAGCGATGTCGCCCAGTCGAATATCCACAGTGTCCGGGTTCACCCGCTGTCCGGAACGGCCGACCGCCGCTATGATCCGCCCCCAGTTCGCATCCGCGCCAAAGCATGCGGATTTCACAAGGCTGGAGCCGATCACGGTCTTGGCAATCGCCCGCGCCGCATTGTCGGTCTCAGCGCCCTTGACGCTGACTTCGATCAGCTTCGTGGCGCCTTCGCCGTCACGGGCAATCGCTTTGGCGAGGTATTCGCCCACGTATTGAAAACCGGCGGCGAACGCCTCCCAATCCGGATGCTCTGGATGCAGCGCTTCGTTGTTCGCCAGGCCGCTGGCCATCACCACGACCATGTCGTTGGTGCTCGTATCGCCGTCAACAGTGATCATGTTGAACGTATTGTCCGTAACCCTGCTCAGCAGCAGCTGCAGGTATTCGCTTTCGATCTCGGCATCGGTGGTGATGAAGCCGAGCATGGTGGCCATGTTCGGGTGAATCATCCCCGAACCCTTGGCGGCTCCGGCAATATGCACCGCTTTGCCGTTCACGCTCAAGCGGACGCACGTCATCTTCTGCACGAGATCCGTGGTCAGGATCGCCTGGCAGAAGTCGTCGCCTCCGTCCGCCTTGACCCTTTGCGGCAGCTTCGCAATGCCGCCTAAGACCTTCGCCATCGGCAGCAGCTCGCCGATCACCCCCGTGGACGTGACGCCCACGTGGTGTTCGGCGACGCCCAGCGCCTCGGCGGCAGCGGCCCGCATGGCCCGCGCATCGGCTTCGCCCTGCTGGCCGGTGCACGCGTTGGCGTTGCCGCTGTTGACGATCATCGCCTGCAGTTTGCCGCCTGCAGCGATGCTTTCTTGCGTCACTCGCAGCGGCGCCGCTTGAAACGCGTTCAGCGTGTAGACGCCCGCCGCTGACGCAGGCACTTCACAAACAATGGCGCCGAGGTCATGGCGCTCCGTTTTTTTGAGGCCGCAGTGCAGGCCTCCTGCAGTAAATCCTTTGGGCGTGGTGACCGTGCCCTCCGGCAGTATGGTAAATTTCCCCTGAACCGTCATCATTGCTCCACCTAACCTAACCTTTTGAATGATCTGTTTTATTTTGATGAATGATCTGTTTCGATTTTTTTATGAATAATTGAATTATGGATACATCGGTGCAAAGAGCAGCCCTGTAGTTTCATCCCAGCCCATCATCAAATTCAAATTCTGGATGGCCTGCCCGGCGGCGCCTTTGACCATATTGTCTTCGACCGAGATAATCGTCACCCTACCTGTTCGCTCATCAACCGCAAAACCAATATCGCAGTAATTCGAACCGCACACTTCCTTGGTAGACGGCCATTTGCCCTGCGGACGGATTCTCACAAAACGGCGACCTTCATAATACTCCCGATACAGCTGGATAAAATCCTCATCGGATCGCTCGCCTTTGATCGTTGCATACATCGTCGACATAATGCCGCGCGTCATGGGAACCAAGTGAGTCGTGAAGGTAGTCACCACCTCATGCCCGGCAATACGTCCCAAGGCTTGCTCAATCTCGGGTACATGTTGATGCTTATTTAGCTTATAAGCGGAGAAATTCTCGTTCACCTCGGCAAAATGCACACCCAGGTTCACACCGCGACCCGCTCCGGAAACACCGGATTTTGCGTCAATGATGATCGAGGACGGATCGATCCATCCTGCTTTCACAGCCGGAATCAGCCCTAATAAGGTTGAGGTTGCATAACAGCCCGGATTGGAAATGAAGTCCGCCCCTTGGGCCTCATCTCCGAAGGCTTCACAAAGACCGTATACCGCTTTGGCCAAGTCAGCTTCGTCCGCTGCTTTGCGTTTGTACCATTTCTCATACACGTCCGGTGATTTGAGCCTGAAATCGCCGGAGAGATCAATGACTTTAAGTCCCGCGGCGAGAAGCTTGGGGGACAAGCCGATGCTTACTCCCGCCGGTGTGGCAAGAAAGACGAGATCCGCCTTGCCGGCAATCAATTCAACCTCCAGCTCATCAAGAGTATTCAATACAATATTATGTAAATGCGGAAAGCCATCTACAATCGGATCTCCGGCGCTAGAGGTGGAGATGACCGACGTGAGGCGCACGAAGGGGTGAGCCTGCAATAGCCGAATCAGCTCTGCGCCGCCGTAGCCGGTTGCTCCGACAATAGCCGCTCTTAATTCATTACTCATGTATACTTCCTCCAATGTCGGTTAAAGATATGTATTATTATACATTCGATAGTATAATAATACAATTGGTATTTCATATATCTTTTGATTTATAAGTCCTTCTTAAATATGTTTATGCACTCTATGCATCCAAACATGCATAAAATGATTGAATGACATGCTCAAGCTTCCTTTAATAAAAATCCTACACCGCTTCCAGTGTAGGATTTTTGTTTGTTAACTTGGCCGATCCGCATCTTTGTTCAGATTAATTTGAAATCTTAAATATGCATCGATGAAAGGATCCAGATCACCGTCCATCACGGCGCCAACATTGCCGGTTTCCTCGGAAGTCCGATGGTCCTTGATCATACTGTATGGATGGAAGACATAGGAACGGATCTGGCTGCCCCAAGCAATAACCGACTGCTCGCCGCGAATCTCGGCCAGATGCTTTTCCTGCTCCTCGATTTTTTTCTCATAGAGCCGAGAACGCAGCATCTTCATGGCCTTCTCGCGGTTCTTGATTTGGGACCGCTCTTGCTGACAGCTCACCACCACACCTGAAGGGATGTGCGTGATACGCACCGCCGAATCGGTTGTGTTGATATGCTGACCGCCCGCTCCGGTAGCGCGATACGTATCGATCTTGAGATCCTCGGTACGGATCTCAACTTCTGTATCGTCCTCGATCTCCGGCATCACATCGCATGAGACGAACGAGGTATGACGCCGCCCCGACGCGTCAAAAGGCGAAATGCGCACGAGTCGGTGCACGCCCTTCTCTGCCTTCAGATATCCGTAGGCATTGAAGCCTTTGATTAACAGCGTGACGCTCTTTACGCCGGCTTCATCGCCCGGCAGGTAGTCGAGCACCTCGACGATGTAGCCGCGCTTTTCCGCCCAGCGGCGGTACATGCGCAGCAGCATCTCCGCCCAGTCCTGGGATTCGGTGCCGCCTGCTCCCGGATGGAGCTCCAGGATAGCATTCAGCCTGTCGTAAGGCTGACTAAGCAGCAGTCCCAGCTCGAAGCCCTCGAGCTTCTTGACCAAAGCCGCGATACCCGTTGTGATCTCGCCGATCAAGCTGTCATCGGCTTCCTCATCGACGAGCTGAGCCATGACCTCCAGGTCTTCATACTCCCCTGACATCTTCTGAAATTCCTCGACCACGCTCTTGATCGCATTCAGCTCACCAATCGTCTTTTGGGCCTTTTCATTGTCGTCCCAAAAGTCCGGAGCCGCCATCTTTTCTTCAAAATCACCAATCGCTTCGAGCTTGTGATCCAAGTCAAAGAGACCCCCGTAATTCGGATAGTCGCTTTGCCGTTTCCCTTAAATCGTGTTTCACTTCTGGTTCCAGCATGCCTTACACCTCATCTATGTCATCTCGCAAATTACGTTCACCTTACAACACCCGCAGGCAGGTCTTTTACTTCCCGTGGCACTGTTTGAATTTCTTGCCGCTTCCGCAAGGGCATGGATCGTTGCGCCCGATACGGTCGTCACGCACGACAGGCTTCTTGCCGCCTGCTTCATTCTTGGTATCGACCGCTTGGCCTTCCGCCACAGCTTGCCGTTCCAGGTTGCTTTCCACATGCGCCTTCATGATGTAGGTCGCCACTTCTTCTTGAATGTTCCCGATCATCTCCTGGAACATCTCGAAGCCTTCGAATTGATACTCGCGAAGCGGATCCGTGCCGCCGTAAGCTCTCAGATGAATCCCTTGACGCAGCTGGTCCATCGCATCGATGTGATCCATCCATTTGCTGTCAACAGCCCGAAGCACGACAACCTTCTCGAATTCACGCATGAATTCTTGGCCGATTTCCTCTTCGCGCTCGTCATAGCGCTTGCTGACCAAATCTTGAATATACGCTATAATCTCTTCCTGCTCTTTGCCCCAGATGTCTTTGTCTGTAAGCTGTCCCTCTTGCAGGAAAGTATTGTTAACGAAATCTGCAACTTCCTGCAGCTCCCACTCTTCCGGAATCTGTTCGACCGGACAGTGCGCCTTGACCACACGATCGATCACCGAAGCAATCATATCCTCCGCAATTTTACGGATGTTGTCCGATTCCAGCACTTCTTTGCGCTGCTTGTAAATAATCCCGCGCTGCTGGTTCATGACATCATCGTATTGGAGGACGATTTTACGCACATCGAAGTTATTGCCTTCGACACGCTTCTGAGCGGATTCAACAGCCCGGCTGATCAGCTTGCTCTCGATCGGCTGGTCTTCTTCCATGCCCAGACGTTCCATCATCGCCATAATGTTATCGGCGCCAAAACGCTTCATCAGTTCATCCTCTAATGAGAGGTAGAACTGGGAGGACCCGGGATCGCCTTGGCGTCCTGCGCGGCCGCGCAGCTGATTATCGATCCTTCTACTCTCATGGCGCTCCGTACCTATGATATGCAGTCCCCCTACATCAGGTACATTTACACCGAGCACAATATCGGTACCGCGTCCCGCCATGTTCGTTGCAATCGTAACCGCCCCAGGTTCACCTGCGCGAGCAACGATTTCTGCTTCTTCGGCGTGATATTTGGCGTTGAGGACTTTATGCTGCACACCTTTTTTCTTCAGCATTTGAGACAAACGCTCGGAGTTCTCGATCGAAATTGTACCGACAAGGACCGGCTGGTTTTTTTGATGCCGTTTTACAATTTCGTCGACGACGGCACTGAACTTGCCATTTTCGGACTTGTAGACCACATCCGGCAGATCCGTGCGGATCATCGGGCGGTTGGTTGGAACGATGATGACTTCCAGGCCGTAAATTTTCTTGAATTCTTCTTCTTCCGTCTTCGCCGTACCGGTCATCCCCGCAAGCTTGCGGTACATCCGGAAATAGTTCTGGAAGGTAATGGTAGCCAGCGTCATGCTTTCATTCTGCACTTCCAGCTGCTCCTTGGCTTCAATCGCTTGATGCAATCCATCGCTGTAACGGCGGCCTGTCATCATGCGTCCGGTGAATTCATCGACGATGATCACTTCGCCCTCTTGCACCACATAATCCACTTCATTTTTCATGATGACGTGTGCTTTTAAAGCTTGAGTGATGTGATGGTTGATGGTCACGTTGTTATGGTCGAACAAGTTGTCGATGCCAAAAGCCCGCTCAGCTTTGGTCACACCCGCTTCAGTTAAAACGACGGATTTGACCTTGATGTCCACCGTATAATCCTCATCGGGAGTCAGCCTGGTTATAAAACGATCGGCCGCATAGTACATATCTGTAGACTTTGCTGCTTGTCCCGAAATAATCAACGGCGTTCTGGCCTCATCGACCAAAATCGAATCCACTTCATCAATTACGGCAAAATAAAGCGGCCGCTGCACCATCTGCTCTTTATACAGCACCATGTTATCGCGCAAATAGTCGAAGCCATATTCATTGTTCGTTCCGTATGTGATGTCGCAGGCATAAGCCTCTTGTTTTTCTTCATGAGATAAATCATGCAGGTTCACACCTACAGTCAAGCCCAGGAAATCATAAATCTGGCCCATCTCCGCACTGTCACGCTGAGCCAAATAATCATTGACGGTAACAACATGCACCCCTTGCCCAAGCAAAGCGTTCAAATAAACCGGCAATGTTCCGACGAGGGTTTTACCTTCCCCGGTTCTCATCTCCGCTATACGGCCCTCGTGAAGCACCATACCGCCTACTAGCTGTACATCATAATGGCGCTTACCCAATGTGCGCTTGGATGCTTCCCTAACTACTGCAAAAGCCTCCGGAAGAATGTCGTCCAAATCCTCTTCCTCTGATGCCAAACGCTCTTTGAATTCAGTGGTTTTGGCTTTGAGTTCCTCGTCTGATAAAGCCTCCATGGATGGCTCGAGGCTATTAATCTGATCGACAGTTTTCCACATGCGCTTGATTTCTCGTTCATTGGAATCACCAAAAATCTTTTTAACAAGTCCTAGCATCGGTGAACCCCTTTCCCCAATCATTTCGTATCCTTAAATTGTATCAGTTTGAAGGTCATGCCGCAACAAAACCCATGGTTTTGCGTTCCTGCTACCTTCATCCATATTTACCTTAATACGTATAAAATTGTCCTATGTTGCAAAATATTAAGCATAAGACACATTCAAAAAAGCTTGACCCAAGAAGCGGATCAAGCTTTTCCTAACATTTTCAATGGTTATAAGTACTCTTATAAAGCAGGTTCAATAAGGCCATATTTGCCGTCATTGCGTATATAAACGACATTCACTTGGGCAGTATCCATATTGGAAAATACAAAGAAATTATGTCCTACCATGTTCATTTGCAGAATAGCTTCCTCTACATCCATCGGCTTCAAAGTAAACTGCTTCGTTCTCACCAATTCAAAATCATCTTCCTCAACCGGATAATCTGCGTTGAATAAGGGATCCGCTCTAAAAAGATCACGTTTTCCGCCTTCCTGTCGAATTTTACGGTTTGCTTTGGTTTTCAGCTTACGAATCTGTCTTTCCAGCTTGTCAACTACCAGATCGATTGAAGCATACATGTCATTGTTCTTGTCTTCGGCTCTAAGAATAGCGCCTGCTAGGGGGATGGTGACCTCAACGGTCTGTAAACCTTTGACCACGCTTAGAGTTACGTGCACTTCCGATGACAGTGGAGCGTCAAAATACCTTTCCAATCGGCTAAGTTTCTTTTCCACATAATCCCTGAGAGCTTCCGTCACTTCTAGATGTTCACCGCGAATACCAAATTTCATTGATAACGCCTCCCTTCTGAACTTCAGTATACTACAATCAACTTGGACCTTCAAAATTTGTTAACATTTCTATTAGCGCAAAAAAACACCCCGAAACCTAGTTCAGGGTGCTGTAAAAAACGTTCAGATTCATCTATTCAAACGGCCCGCTGCCGGATGATTATAATTTGGTTACGTTGGCAGCTTGTGGACCGCGTGCGCCTTCAACGATGTCGAACTCAACGGATTGACCTTCGTCCAGGGTCTTAAAGCCCTCCGTTTGAATGGCGGAGAAATGAACAAATACGTCCCCACCGTCTTCACGCTCAATGAATCCATAGCCTTTTTCTGCATTAAACCATTTTACTTTACCTTGCATTTGACAACTTCCCTTCGTCTCCAAAATGAATGTAAGCCCTTACTTTTTGAATATAACATTCCCAGGCTTGACCTGTCAATTTTCCAGCACGATGGAGACGGAATGTTTAGAAAATTTGGGTATTCACAATTTCTTGGGTCGAATTCGACCTTTGAAAGCTTGTTTTCATTACTTATGCACAAAGTTGTACACATTATCCACAGGTTAGAGGCTATTCTGTCAACAAAGTTATACACAGGATTGATCGAGATTTGGAAAATAAATCTTAAAACATACTGAAAAAAGCCGTACAGAAAGGGATCTGAACGACAGGTATGAATTCAACCCGGTGGCTTTGTTCCCCTGGTCTATTTCTTTTTATCAAAAAAGAAGCTTTCTCCATTATACCCAGAATCGTATACGTTTCGTTGTTTACGACTTGCCTCTATCTTATTTAGTTGATCTTGGGCTTCTTCCTTAAAGAAATTCATTTTTGCAATAAAAGCAGTGTCATGAGACAGTATGGCTTCCAGTCGTTCTATATATTGCATTTTTTCATTTTGACTCGGAGTATGTTGAAGTAATATGTCTATAATCTTTGTGCGTTGTTCCATAAATTTTGTTAATTGTTCCTCCAACATGCCAGGCAATTCTGCCAAACCTAGCAGAGTAAGATTTTCCAATTCTTCAATCAGCTTATCCATTTAGAGATCCCGAATTAACTGCTGCAGGTATTTGGGATAGCTTAGCAGCTTGTATCCAAGTTTCTTTCAACTCGATTAAGTAAGCAAGCACTTCTTCGACTGGTACCAATGATTTTTGAGTATTAGCTTCAATCAAGCGATAACCAAAATACTCATATAAGCGTAGTAAATGCTCTGCTATTGGAGACGTTCGATCTAAAGTGATCACAAATTCGCTGATTATATCTTGAGCCTTACCAAGGTTGTTATTGGCCTCTTGAAAGTTATCCGATTTCAACGCTTCAATACCCAATCGACAAAAACGAATAGCACCATCACTTAGCATAATTAATAATTGTGCAGGAGTTGCCGTCTGTACTGTCGATTCCAGATATTTATTCCGTTGTGTTTGAATCATGGGTGTTCCTCCTAATTTATTCGTTTACCTCAAACCACCGATTTATCTGCGTTCATCCACGAGAATACCGGCCATTTCCCAGAGCTTGGCTACAAAATCGAGAGACTTTTCAGGTGGAATTTCCCGTATAACTTCTCCTGTATCCTTGTCAAGAACTTTCACAGAAATAAGCTTTGTTCTTTGATGAATGGAAAATTCCAGTGAAGTTGATTTCCCTTGAACAGCCTTAATGGCATTTTCGATAGCTCTGACTAGTTGTGCGTCACTGATCGAGACGTTCTCTCCTTTTAACTCAGCTAGTTTCAATTCTTGAAAGTTGTTAATACTAGTTGGTAGTGGTAAACCAATATCGGTTGTTTCCGAGCTAGCCTCTTTAGGCCTACTTATTTGTTCCACTGGTCTATCTGCTCCCGAATTCCCTATTCCGCCAATCGATGCACTGAAGCTCATAGCACAAACCTCCATCCGATTATATATAGATTATATATCGGATAGAGCGGCATGAGTTATTAGATAAAATATTAAAAAATATCGTTATTTCTCATAGTACGGCTGGGTATAGACTGGAGTATTCAGAATAAACTAGGCGACCGATCGCTGGTTGCCTTCCGGGAAGCGCTCGCCGCTTAACGACTGTCTTTTTCAGAATGTCTACTTAAAAGGGGGATGACCACCTTGCTAGGTTTCGTTATTTAACTATTACTTAAATGCACTTGCCAGTTGCGCTGATTGAGAATTAAATTTACTGATAGCCTTCTCCATAGCAGAGAACTTATTATAATACATAGTTTCGAGAGACGTCATCTTTATATTTTGCTTATTGATTTCAGTATTAAGTTGGGTTAGTTGCTTACCAATGACACTATTAAACGAGGAATACGCCGTACCTACTTTTGCTGTTATCGTATCTAACTCTTTCTTAGTGTCATCATACATTCGTACCGCTACTCCGGTATGTGCGTAATCTGAACCTTTTCCAGCAAGCAATTTACTAACAACATCTGGATTATCTTCAATTGCCTTTCGCAGCTTCGTTTCATCGATATACAACTTACCCTTCTCTTGCCAAGTTCCACTTGTAATACCTATAGAAGCTAACGTAGTGTCTTTACCGTTAATATTAACGGGAGTCATTACGTCGAAACGCATATCACTAAGAACTTTCTGAATTCCGTTATCGCCTTTTAATAAACCGCTTTTTGCTTTGGTTTCCCAATTTGTGATATCAACATCTTTCATATTCTTACGTTGATTATCAGTGAGAGGTTTAAAATCGAGGTAAGTTGGTTCATTGATTTTATCGTTAAAAGTCTTAATAATATCGTTATAGTCGGTAACGAAACTCTTTACTTGATTTACAATAGCGTCGGCATCACTCTTTACGGTAATCGTAGAGACTCCCGATTTAACAAGTGTAATATTAACATTAAGTTGGTTTACATTATTACTAGTGCTATTTGTAATATTTACCCCGTTTAGAGTATAGTCAGCGTTGTTAGCTAGTTTATTAACCGCTCCATTAGTAGTATTCAACTTAAGTGTGGTAGCGAGGTTACCAGAGAACGAAATAGTATCACTATTAGCAGATGTTCCGTTAACTAAACCAGTATTTTTAGCGGTAACACCTAACTTGCCACTTAAAGAATCGTAGAAGGCTGATACTCCAGCGTCCGACTTATTAATAGCATCGATAATGATATTTAAGGAATCACTTCCATTTACTGTTCTTGTAGAATCAAACATTATAACTTTCCCATTAATAGTCAACGTATCTGTTGCACTTGCCGGATTAGCCAATGCCGTTGATTGAGTAGAAAGATCTTTAGTTTGGTCAAGTGCAGGTGCTCCGATTACAGTTGATCTAATATCACCGGAAACAGTATTAGCCGCGATAGCAACACGAGTAACGCTTATGTCCATAGTTCCAGGTGTAGCATTAGAAGTTGCTTTTGCAATAACCGAATCCCCGGTAACAGCAACCGTTTTAGCTGAATATGCTCCTTCCAAACGGTAGTTAGATAGTTTATTATTACGAAAGTCATTTAGTTTAAGGTTAATATCACGATAAGCATCAGTTTGCCATTGTAGAGTCTGCTTATTCTGATTCATTTTATCAACCGGAATACGTCTAGCCGCCATCATCTTTTGAACCATAGTATCAATGTCCATACCACTAGCTAAACCAGTAATACGCTGTACCATAATTACCACCCCTAGTCTTTTAAGTGAGTGAGTCCTTCTACTTATATCGGCTTCCTCTTTCTTATTTTGAATAGGGGCGGACATTATTTGGTTAATATCGCCTTTTATGTATGACCTATCAAGCCGCAAGCAAGCCCAACAAGGTGCTAAGGGCGGTAGTAAAAGCAAGCAATGGTCCAAGTAGCCAGAAGACTGGTGAAAAATGTATTCAGTATCATGAAGAACAAAAAACCTTACAGACAGCCTACCATAGTCGAACAGGAAAAGGGGTGGGCATAAGAAAAGACTATAACAATCCTACGTCTCTCCTTGTACATGCTAGTTTTTAATGAATATAGCCATATAAGCCATAGTCGTTACTTCATTATTCTTAAGAAGTGCCATCACATTACGTAAATATAGGGCATTATGTTCAATAGTCTTAGCAAAAGACTGGATTAACTTAATGACATGATCAGTATTAATGTTTTCCTTATAGAAGCCCGCCATTCCTATTAAGTGCATTTTGATCAATTTGGTTGTCCTAAACATTCCTTTTTCTCTCCTTATTTGAGCTTTTCGTTCAGGAAAACAAAAATAGCCCCAATCCCCTTCAACGGAGATTGAGTCTTCTGTCAATATTCAGTTCTTACTCAAACTGGTGCCATCGATACAAAATCGGCTTGCTGTTTGTCATCTTTCGCCCATTTCCACGTTCTCTCTAAGAAAGTCTTCGGAATGGTTGTCCAGAGTCCCCACGATCGAGTAGTAGAGAACGCCGAACTCCTCCGTCTCCGGCACGTACATCCGATTGATCTCGAAATCGTCCAGGCAAAACCGCTCCACGTATTCCGGCCAGTCGATACCAACCGGAACCTTATCCCCGGGCTCCAGGCAGACCTGACGGACATGCGGCTCTAGGCTAAACTCTGAAATGTCCTCCTCGTCCGAATAAGCCTCGTACAGATCGATCCAGTCCCTCTCGACGTAGCCGCGGAACGATTCTGGAAAAGCCCCGGCTTCATTCAATGCCTGCACATCGGTGTATGTCTTGACAACAATCATTTTCCATCCCTCCCCAACAGTTGCTTTCGGACAGCAAAAAGGACTTCTCCGAAGAGAAGTCCCAAACGCTTGTTCTATTATATGATATATGTTTTCCATTACATTTGATTCGATTACATGCGCTACGGTTCGAAAATGCCCTACACCCTAATGTATATATGGCCCCCAGATATGACTGAACGGACTGCTCCATGGCACTGGTTTGGCTCAGCATTTCCGTCATTCTGGACGCATTCGTTTTCGCGGTATCCATGCCATCTTCATCACGGACAGGCTGATTAATTCTTTATAAAAATAGTCATATACGGAAGACTTGTGTATCCATTTTTATGAAGTAAGTCATAGACTTGCTTTAGGTACAATTTATTGTGCTCTACAGTCTTAGCAAAGGACTGAATCAGCTTAATTGCCAGTTCTATATCCATCCCTTTATGGAATCCAGCCAAACCAATAAGGTGCATTTTAATCAAGGCGTGATGGATAACCAGCATGATATATTCATCAAAAACGGTCGGATAATCTCCAAAGGGAAACATGTTTTTATATACTTGGTTGACTAGATAGTTCTCTAGAATATACTCATGTTCTTTCATGAATGGCTGATAGTATTGATCATACGCCTCTTGGTAGCGTTCAGCAATTTCATCTACGGATGCTTCTTCTGTGTATTGAATACCGTGTAAAAACTCGATAAAGCATTCCAGATAGCGATTACTCGTTATACCCCGAATGATCCGTTCATCTGCAAGCTCTTTGAGAATTTCCATTTGGATAACCTTTTGCGCAGGAATATCAGTAAGTAGATCTCGTAATGCCCCACCCGACATCATATTGGTGTACGAAGCAATAAGTTGAGGGATTTCATGAATTTCATGATTTGAAATGTGGTCTTGCAACTTGTTGTAGAACATCCCCAAAATGATAAGCCGTTCAGATAGCATATACTCTCGATTTTGTATTACTTGAATGGTAAAAATACGCAACTCCCAAAAATACCGCTGAGGTTTATTCATCATTCGCTTATCATGGGTATCCATAGTTTTTCCAATCATATTGCGAATTTCCGAGGATTCTTCAATTTCATCAAATTTAATCCCATCTGGATCTAACAAAGCAAGGCGGGCGGCCTCGGGGCAAGACATC
The DNA here is from genome assembly GCF_900104695.1 of Paenibacillus sp. GP183. Taxonomy (NCBI): domain Bacteria; kingdom Bacillati; phylum Bacillota; class Bacilli; order Caryophanales; family Paenibacillaceae; genus Paenibacillus; species Paenibacillus sp. GP183. Next base: position 3,679,105 of record NZ_FNSW01000001.1, on the reverse strand, counting down.
GTTGCCGACTTCTCTAACATCCCGTTCACCCGGTTGCTCACCCTTGGATAGGTACTGCATACGTTAGAGAGATATTCCTCCCCTAACTTTGATTGAATGGTGCAAAGCTTATCCTCTGTGAGAAAAGCGCAACAGCCTTTGTCATCCATTTTAATCTTGGCATAATTCTCCGAGCTTGAATTGGATCTCACTCGGGTAACATTTTTATCTAGTAAAGACTTCATCTCTTTATCCTGCACTCTGTTATATTTCTTATAAGAAGAATCATCTATACTTACACGCCATCCTACACAACAGCTATCTTCACAGGCCGATCCAATACATGAAAATTGATTCATATATTGCGGTACTAGCAATGGACGTTTTTTGCTACTCATGATGGTTTCCCCTTTTCCTATGTACTACAGACAGGACTGGTTTTAGAGTTTCATGACAAGGTATAGCGAAGCATGGATCTCTCTAATTCATGCTTCCAGGATAGATATGCAGGAAGTAATAATTCCTGTATACAATGAAAAGCCTTTCCTGCATCTTGTTTCTCGTAAGCAGCTACTAAAGAATCAATGGCGTCTCGTAAATCATCGGTTAAGGACTCGATTTCATTCGGCGGAAGTTCAACAAGATAAAGGAGGAGGGATCGTTCCATATGACTAAAGGCATTCACCAGGTCATGCAAGTGTTGAATGGTCTGTTGAAGATTACCTGCTTCTAGTTGATATACCATGTATTGAATACACTCCAAAGAGGAACTAGTCAGACTCATCGTCCTTTGAATCACTTGAATGTATCGATCAATCATTGCCTTTCCTCATTTCGTTTAAAAAAAAGAGACCTTAGACACGCTAAGGTCTCCTTTACTTAAGTGAATATTAACGAAGAAGTTGAAGAACACCTTGTGGTTGTTGGTTAGCTTGAGCCAACATAGCTTGAGCAGCTTGAGCAAGAATCGAGTTCTTTGTCTGGTTCATCATTTCTTTCGCCATGTCTACGTCACGGATACGGGACTCAGCTGCAGTTAAGTTCTCGGAAGAAGTTAGCAGATTCGCAATGGTATGTTCTAAGCGGTTTTGGAAAGCACCCAACTTAGCACGTTCAGTAGATACACTATCCGCTGCGTTACTGATGACACTAATAGCAGTTTGAGCACCTTGTTGGGTAGAAACATCGACAGAGTTGATACGAAGAGCTTGCGTACTCATTTCATTGATGTCAATGTTCACATTCTGCCCTTGATTTGCACCAATCTGCATGGCTACGGAAGAATCTGTTTTCGCATCCTTTGCGTCCTGTGTAACCTTAAAGCTAGTAAATAATTTATTAAAATTAGCTACAGCAGTAGTATCAGTAGCAGACTTCGTAGCACTAAACTTAAGATTGCTAATATCTTTAGCGGCTCCATTTTCACCAATGATGTTGATTTGGCCAGTAGTTGAATCCAAAGATATACTTGCTTTAGCGAGCGCTGGAACAGTCTTCAACTGATTAATCAAGTCATTAACTGTAGAACCACTGGCTACTGTAAGATTAGTGGAGAATGCACTACCATTCTGTGTTCCAGCAATAGTAATCACATTACCAGCAGTTAAATTGAGATTATTACCATCTTTATCCGTTAATCCAGTTAGCATTGTTGCATTTGATAAAGTACCGCCAGTTGCATCAGAACCCGTTACTGTGGCACCATTATTATATGCTCCCACAACAGCAGTAGTTGTAGCATTACCAAATATTTTAGCTGCTCCAGTATTGGCACCATTTACAATCTTAAACGTATCACTAGCTGTATTATTAACTAATGTAATTTTTGTGCCATCTGTTTTTACTGTAACTGCTCCAGCACCAAAAAAAGAACCATCGATTTTAGATTGTAATGCAGTAAGAATAGAATCACGGGTTGCATTTTTGTCAATGCCTGCTTGCCCAGTTAAATCAATTGTTACCGTTTTATTACCAATAGTTAAATCAAATTTTGCATCAGTTCCTACGGTGTTCAAATCAAATACTGTACCTGCTGAGTTATCAATTAAAACGGAATCAATCGTGCTAGCTTTACCTTTATATCCTAGAGCAGCCAAGGCAGATTGACTTGCAGCAGTTGGATCAGTAACGGCAACACTTGATGTTGAACCTGTTGATGCGGAAGTAAAGATAATTTTGTTATTGGCATCGAGGGAAGCTGCTACTTTTCCATTCAACGCGTTGTTATTCTGGATTTGAGCATTTACTTCAGCTAACAAATCTTGTGGTTTAGCATAATCCTTCGCTGAAAGGGTTAAAGTTTGAGCAGTGCCTCCATCAACTGTGAGCTGAAACTGATCATTAACACTAGAAACAATCTTGGTCACACCAGCGGTAACAGCTTTCACTGTATCCGTGCCGTTCGTTGTTGTTGCCCCAGTCATGCCCATCGTTGCAAATGCATCATTGGTGCTACCTGAGGCTACCGCAACACTTGTACCCGCCCCTGTAACTTTAGAGGTAAATACCAACTTAAAATCAGCAGTATAAGAAGCTGCTACCTGTTCAGATAAGTTTTTACCAGTATTATAGCCAGTTAATGCATTATTGACAGCTGTTAGGAACCCAGCTCTGTCATACGTCCCTGTTGCAATAGGAAGATCAGCAGATTGAGCAAATCCATTGACAGTTACTTTGAAATTTTGATTAGTTGCAGTAATAACGGTAGTTGTTCCTACAGCTGTACTACCAGTTGTTGAAGCTGCTGTGCCTGCAACAGCGGTTACCGCATCCCGAGTTAAAAGATTTGCCCCGGCAATTACTGAACCTGAAGTTGCTGCAATAATAGCAGATTTAAACTGATTTGAATTTTCTACAGTCCCTTGGGAGGCAGAAGCTCCACCTAAAGAACCATTCAACAATTTTTTGGAGTTGAACTCTGTTGATGCCGAAATACGATCAATTTCTGATTTTAATTGGCCAACTTCTTTTTGGATTTGTGAACGGTCAGCATCTGTAGATGTGTCATTGGAAGCTTGAACTGCCAACTCACGCATACGCTGAAGAATGGAGTGAGTTTCATTCATTGCGCCTTCAGCAGTTTGAATCATGGAGATACCATCTTGTGCATTTTTAGAAGCCATGTCCAATCCACGAATTTGTCCACGCATTTTTTCGGAGATAGCAAGACCTGCTGCGTCGTCTCCCGCACGGTTGATACGAAGACCGGAAGATAGCTTTTCCATTGCCTTACCTTGTTCTTCTTGAGATGCTGTTAACTGACGATGCGTGTTTAATGCTGCGATGTTGTGATTAATTCTCATTTTTTCTTCCTCCTGAAGGTTCGTTTCATCCACGTCCATGTGGATGTTAGTAGGCTTCGATATAGGTCGGCCGCCCTATTCTAACGCCATTACTATATATATCGTAATATCATTTGGAAAAGTGAAGAGTAAATACAAAAAATGTCGACTCTATGTCGACTCAGACTGTCGAGAAAAGCGGTTATTTTACTTTTCGATACAAAGGAAACATGAATAGGGCTTGTTTTTGCTCACGCCTTATCTCCTAAAACAACAATCGCCCTCTACTTTGCCTTCTTGGCAAGGTGGAGGGCGATCTTTTTTATATTCTGAACGGTTGCGGTCATCAACGCTTGCTCCTGGACGTTATCCCTGCCGCGCAAACGGCAATAGCGAAGTCCATGGAGCTCTTTAGCATCCGCGAAGCTTCGCTCAATAGTTTGGTATCGCAGTCGATACAAATATTTGCCGGACTTACTTAGTCGATTCAGCCTAACCCATTCCTTGCTGTCTTCCCATACATGCCGGGTAATCACTTTCTGCTTATTCTTGCCTCGTGTGCACTTCTCTAGAAGCGGGCAATCTTTGCAGTGCTTCGGGTTCGACTTATATTCCCGATAGCCTTCACGGTTCGTCGTAGAATATTTCAATTCGTGTTTAGCGGGGCAGACATATACGTTCTTTTCAACGTCGAACTTGAATTGCCACTTTTTCATAAGCCCTTTTACGGGTGTGAATGCACGGCCGCCGATGACCGCGAACACCTTCATTTCATGCAATTCTTTGCATATGTGGGCTGTTAGATAACCAGCATCAACTGCAACTGCCTCAAGTGATTTGTCAAATCCAAACTTCTTTATTTGGTATTTAAGCCGCTCAACATAGGGAACGGAGTCGTGGACATTACCTGCTGTAACGTGAACGTCAGTAATGATGTTAAATTTGTGATCGACAGTACGGTGATCCAAATAGAAGAATCCCTCCGGCTTGCCGTCACGAACCATGTAGCCGCTTTCCGGGTCTGTGGTGCTTACCTTGATTTCCTTAGTTTCCGCCACCTCCTCCCGAGCCTTCAACGGCTTTTTTCCAAGGCTCCTGCGATCTTCCTCAACTGCTTTCTCCAGTTCTTCTATGTATTCTTGTGGCGAACGTTCTACCACCTGAACGTTGTGCTTTCGCTTATTCGCATTTGCTTTTAGGTGGGTAGAGTCAGTGATGAGTACACGACCGGCTACCATCCGATTTTCGATTGCCAATCGGACAACTTCATCAAAGATGTCTTGGAATACCGTCGTATCTTTGAAGCGCTTCTTTCGGTTCCAACTGATGGTGGAGTGGTCAGGTGCCTTATTGGACAAGCCAATGCCCAAAAACCAGCGGTAGCCAAAATTCATGTTGATCTCTTGTTCGAGTTGACGCTCCGAACGGATTCCGTACAAGTATCCGATGAACAGCATTTTGAAGAGCATGATAGGGTCAATGGATGGGCGTCCATATGATTCGCTATAATAAGGACGAACTTTTTCTGTGATAAATGAAAAGTCCATGTATTTAGAAATATGGCGCAGCAAATGATCTTGCGGGACCATATGCTCAATGCAGACAAGTTCAAAGTCCAATTGAGGGTCTGGTTGATGAGAATACAACATGGATAACACCGCTCTTTCTAGTAAATTAACTATCTATATTATATCATATTAACGCGGTGTCGTGATAAATTATTTGAGCAAAAAGAAAGACTGTCGAGACTTTCTCGACAGTCTGTGTCGACTCTATGTCGACTTTTTTCTATTGTTCTTTTTTCATCAATCTCCCCAAATGCATCGGACTCACCGGTCTAATAGTAGCTTCCTTATTCGACTCTTGAATATTCTCGTAAATTTCCTTGCGATAAACCTCAATTTGCTTTGGAGCTTTTATACCAATGCGAACTGTATCTCCTTCAGTGCTGAGAATGACAACCTCTATTTGATCGCCAATCATGACCGATTCACCTTTTTTTCGAGCTAAAACAAGCATCCTCGTCACCCCTCTGTCTGATTTGTCTCGTCATTGAGAACAAGATCATGTTTCACTTTATACTCTGTATCGTTCAATATAACTTGCTTAGCAGTCTGATTCTTGCTGTTTACAATAATAGGAGCAAGCAAGTTCACTGTTGCTTTCGTGTAATCCTCATTAACTGTAACAATACTCCAAACCTCGACATCTCCAGGCTGTTCAATTTGCAACTCATCCTGAGCAAGTTCTGGCAGTTGGAAATCATATTCTTTAAAAAACAAAAAAGGATTCGTGACCAAGAAAGATAGTTCACCTTTTTCCAGTGATTGTAAATATAAAAAAGGAATATTTCCTTCAGGTTGAATCCTCGTGTAACGAGTTAAATCTTCAAAACCAGGCACTCCCTGTATAAAGGTTATTGTATCCTTCTCTTCTACTTCTAGTTCTCCAAAAAACAATGTGCTAATATTCATCATCAGATCTCCCTTAGCATTTAAAATTAAAATAACAAAAAGCTATAGAACATTATCTATAGCTTGATTATATCGTTTTACAATTGCAAATCAATTTGTGGAGGAATAATCTCAACTTTAGGATACTGTTTCATGTAAATATCAAGCTTGCCTCTATTATAATGAATCTCTGGTGGATTCACACGAGTATAAATATTTACCTTACCATCTTCAACGCTGATCTCAGGTTTATGCATTGTATACCTAATATCAACATTATCATAGGACGCTTCACCGTAATAATTAATTTCAGAATGCTCAAGAGTTGACTGTAGCGCAATATCTGCAATCGGATTTCCTTTATAACGCAGATCTCCCATCAGATTTCCATTTTCTACAATTCTGGCGACACCACGTAACGCTTCATTCTTGGCTTGAGAATAAATCCTTGTCATAGCTTCTAGAATCGGTCCTTGTCCTAAAGCGTCCCATGCACGAGTTTGGTCTATTTCAAGATCACCCATGGGCTGCCGGATCTCTTGCTTGGGTCGTTCAATCTGCATCTCCATTGTAGGCCCAGGCTGCTTTATGTCTTGAGTCCCTGGTTCCGAATTAATAATCATAATGGCCGGCTGCTGCCGAATCTGTATTTGTGGAAACTGTATATCAACCACCCCCTATTGAGTCGTAATTGATCTTAATGTAAAAAATCCAGAAGTGTAGGTTGAATAAGTTTACTTCCTGCCGATAAAGAAGCCTGGTAGACGCTCTCATCCATTTTAAGCTTTGTAATGACCTCTGCCATGTCAGCATCTTCAGTCTTAGATTGCAGACTAGTAATGTTAATGCCTATATCTTTTATTCTACTTTCAGCAAGTTGGATGCGATTCATTTTGGCCCCTACATCTGCTCTAACACCCAATAAACCATCCATTCTCTGATCAATGAGTGCAATAGAATTCTGGATACCGGGTTGATTTTGACTTCCGAGTGAAGCAGACAAGCTCTTTAGAATTTGGAAAGCATTGTTCTGTGTACCTGATGCACCAAAAATCTGCTCCGCTGTCTTATTGATGGCCATCTTCACGCCAGCACCAATCTCAAACTGAATTTCATCTTTGTTCGTTACAGCATTCTCAGGATTATTGGGATCTGGAAAAGGGGGTTGATCCGTAACTTGCCCGTTAAAAACATACTTACCGTTAAATTGACTATTTCCGAGATTGGTCAATTGTGAATACAACTGGTCAATTTCTGTTTTAATAGAGTTTAACGATTCTTTGGTGTTAGTTCCATTCGCACCTTGAACAGCCAGCTCACGAGCACGCTGCATAACATTGCCCATTTGATTAAGCGTGCTATCCGTGAAATCCAGATAGGAAACTGAAGCATCGACGTTTTTCTGATATTGGTCATTAGCCTCCAGTTCACTGCGGTAACGCAATGAAAAGCTGATTCCGACTGGATCATCGGACGGTTTATTAATCTTTCGCCCTGTTGACAGCTGATTCTGAAGCTTATCCATTCGATCCATATTATTATTCAAATTACGAAGCAATTGGCTGTTTAACATCGTTTGCGTAATACGACTTGGCATAGCTTTCACCTCATTATTTTACAATCAATTATCTACCTACAAGACCCATTGAATTAATCACTTTATCGAGCATTTGGTCAAAGGTAGTCATGGAGCGTGCGGCAGCATTGTAAGCATGCTGAAACTTAACCATATTAGCCATTTCCTCATCCATCGAAACACCGCTTACAGCTTGTCTTCTGGAATCAACCTGATCAACTAATATCTTCTGGTTTGCAGCTTGACGCTGCGCTTCCTGTGTTTGAACGCCGATTTCAGAAACTACTGCGCGAAGAAACTCATTAATGGTTCCACCGTTCCCTATACCGGAGCCATCAAAATTGTACTTTTGATTTTTGATATCAGCCAGTTTTAAGGCTAATTCGTTATTGCCCTTCACAACTTTGACTATGCCATCCTTTGGATCGACGAATGTTTTCATAGAAGCCGCAATGTTCTCCAAATGATCCGTTATATTTGTGCTAACTGTCATTTTGGCTGCTGCTGTACTGAAATCAGTAATGGGAACAAAGAAATCGCCGCCTAGCATTACCGGGGTTTGGAGTGTATACCCCTGCTTGTGAGTATCATTGACAGCTGTAACCATGGTAGAAACCATAGAATTTAATTGATTCTTGTATCCGGTTATATATCGGTCAGTCGAGAGCAACAGTCCGCTTAACTCTCCGCTGTTCAGATCAGTCGGGTAGGAAGTACGCGCAAGATTTTCTGTAAACGTTGTAGCTGTTTGACCTTGCACCAGATCTACATTTCCCATCTTTACGTGGTAACCACCGCTCTCATCTTGAACTGTGAGGTTGATTACTTTAGACAAATCGTCAATCAAGACATCCCGCTGATCGCGCAAATCGTTGGCATTATTCCCCAAACCTTCAACTCTGAAAATCTCGTTGTTCAGAGTTGCAATTTGTTTAAGGGTTGAATTTACCTGTGTTACTTTAACACTAACGTTTCCATTAAGGTCAGAAGCCAGGTCGTTGACCTGCTTGGCAGCATGATTAAAAGCATCCGTAACAGCAAGTGCTCTCTCTTTGACTACTGCTCGAGTTTCGAGGTTATCCGGTTGCTTACTGAGATCCTGCCAGGAATTCCAAAAATCGTCCATGACCTTTCTAATACCGGAATTGGACGGCTCATTGATAATAGCTTCGAGCTTTTGCAATGTATCTTGACGGACGGTCCATTCTCCCAAGCTTTTATTTTCATTCGTGAATTGCTTGTCGAGAAAGCCTTCCCGGATTCGGGTCACTTGGTCAAAGGTGACGCCTTGTCCCATTTGTCCTGCAACCGTGGACCTCATTAAGCCTATAGCCTCCATTGGGGAAGCTGCAACCATATTCACGGTTTGTCTGGAATACCCGCGAGTATTGGCATTTGCTATGTTATGTCCGGCAGTTGTCAGGGCTGCTTGTTGCGTGAATATAGCGCGTTTGGAAATCTCAATGCCGCCAAAGCTGGATCTCATTATGGTTCTCTCCCTTGCGAAGCAAATGGCAATCTATATCAGGCTTTCGTATCGAAAACACCCAGTCGGTTTCCGCTCTTCTGCTGGTTAGGATTATGGTATACCGCTTCATCTTCCGAAGATCCCATCACAAGGTCGAGGGAGTAATCGATAAAAGCTAGTGATTGTTCTATCAATTGCTGATTGATGGCATTTCGCTCCTTGAGCTCATGAAGAACATGAAGTAAACTGAACTGCGCTTCGGAGAGTGCGTGCTTTTCTTCCGCCTTAAAAATGATTTTGATCAAATCACTGATCGTAATCTGGGGATTTGGATTGTATCCCCTGGACAGCAAATACTCGTTAATGATTTGAATCCGCTGCTGCTCGGCTTCACCAATAAGACGCATCAACTTGCTTTCCTTATTGACGACCTGATTCAGCGCATCCACTTCGTTGTGAACAAGTGCCGGTGTCTTGTCCTTGGCAAGCTCAAGAAGAGCTTCATGAATGTCTCGCAGCTTATTCATCGAATCAAGAAGATCTCGTATCGTAGACACAATCGTTCACCTGTTTCTATAGTTGGATAGTGACTATCTTATTTTATGTAAGGCAACAGTTTCTCTGCGACTTTTTTGGCATCAACTTGATAACTACCGGAAGATACGGATTCCCTTAAATCATTCAGGCGCTGTATTTGCTCCTCACTCATTCCAGCTCCCTGAGCACTCAATAATTCCTTGGCCTCAGGTGAGATTTGCACTTGATCCTTAGGCTTATCTTTCTTGCCTGCAGCATTAGCAGCTGTAACTTCATTGGTTTTTTTATACGGATTCACATTTCCTATGCGCTGACTGTCATTAATTTTCATGGTTTTCCACCCCTATACATTTGTGGATAAAATAAAAAGACCGATAATCATTACTTTTATTATCGGCATGATGCATATGAAACTTTATATCAATTGAATGTCAATATCTGTTTTTTAGACGATCCTTTATGTAAAAGCTCGATTTACTATCTTCTCGTAGCCTCTCTTGTCTGCGGGCTTCATCCTCTAAAGAGTTGGACATACCTTTGACCAGCTTGCTTCGACAGGAATCGCAGATCTGACCTTCACGAATGTCATTGCCGCACGATTCACATGGATAGCCCATGTTAGGGTGGTTTTTGATCGAGATTCGGCCCTCACGGATGAATTTGGTGATTTGTCGAACGGGAACCTCGGTCGCTTCGCTTAGATCTCTAAGACCAGTGCCAATGTTTTCCCTTAAATATTTCGAGCATATATCAAACTGCAGTTCAATTTCCTTTAAGCAATTAGGACATACCTCTTGTATGCCTTTCACAAAAACTCGTCCACACCGCGGGCAATTGGCCACATTCAAACTCACGTACGACCCCTCCTACAAATAGTACCATATCCCAAAACATTAATTCCAGTTTACCTCAACCATGTTACTTTGTATAATCCCTTTTAAAAAATATGTTAAAAGTTACCTTTATCTCGCCCAGATGAGACCAAAAACCTCACAATTCAAGCTTTTTTTCAGCACCATTGAGCATTGGTTTAATGTACTTCCGGTCGTATAAACATCATCAACTATGTAAATCTGCATCATTTCATTCTTTTGTGACAAATCCAATACTTGCTGCAAATCCGCCTCATTCAGCTCAAATACGTGCTCCAGATCTTCGATCCTTTGATTTCTGCTTTTAAAGCTCTGCTTATCCGTGTGTCTCTTTCGCTGCAGCAGCGGAATCACCGGGAGATTCACAGCTTTTCCAAACTCTATAGCCATCTGCTGATCTGCTGGATCGCCCGATTTGTGATTTGGTTTTTTCTTTGGCTGCAAAATAAACTTTGCCCACCGGGTCTTCCTTCGAGCGGATTGCTTGTCCGGACATCTGGACCAACGCCGCCTCATCAAAAAGCGGTGAGTCCGAATCTAAGATGAAGACATCCGATTTAGGAATTGTCACTACTCGTTCCAGAATGGTAGTCGTGACCAGAATTCGAATCACTCTGTCTCGAAAAAGCTGTACTTTCTCGGTGCGAAGCGAATTCTTTGACGAGGTCCCCTCAATCGGCGACACCTCGTCCGTGCCGCTTCGATCTCCAGGCAGGATGGAGATCTCCTGCCTAAACAGCCTCCATACAGCGTAACTACAGATCGACCCGCGAAAGCTTTCATCACGCGAGGCTGCAGCTCAAGCACAACGTCCTTGCGCGGGGTTGCAACCAGCATCTTGCCGCCATTAGCGACTATGTGCTGGATAAAAGGGAAGATCATCTCCGTCTTCCCCACTCCCGTAACCGCCCAGATCAAAAACTTCGCAGCGCGGCGGGTAGGGGCTCGTGAATTCCTTACTCGAGAGGTGATGGCTTGTGAATTCCTTGCTCGATAGGTCATGTCTCGTGAGTCTCGTTATCTTCTTCACTCAAGCAGCTGCGCGATCTCTTCGACAAGCAATGACCTGCCTGAAAGGGCTTCGAACGATTTGATCATAAGCGGATTGATCCATTTGAAGATCAGTAAACTCGCGATCTCCCCTCCAACTTTCATAAGAAAGAGGAGTAAGCCGAATGGCCTCCACGATTGAACTGCGCATTCCGCAGCGAGCTGCAGTAAGTTTGATTTTCCGGGCTAGTGCTGTCAACGATGCTTTCGTTGAAGCGGTAATCTTAGAGGAGTGAAACTCTCGGTTTAAAGCATAGGGGTGGTCTTTCAGTTGGTGGTCTTTCAGTTGGTGGTCTTTCTGCAAGGGGTCTAAACTCATTTGATCCCGAATCCGCTGGGCTTGTCCAAGCGAAAGAGGAGTATCCAGAATAAGCATGCCTGTGTCGGGGCCATGTTGGCCGAACCAATAATGCATATCCGTGTGGATGTCCAGTGTTAGGTGCCAGTGCCATTTGGAACGTAAGAATACTGCATATAAACGGGCCTTCATCCTTCACCTTGCTCTCTTTTTAATGTAAGCGTTCTAGTGATCGAATAACGGAATTTTCGATAATTCCTCTTTGCCGCCTAAATTCACAAGGATGACCGGGTCGCTTTCATATGCAACAAGCAGATCATCCAGTGTTTGATCCGGGCCGCACCAATCCAAATCCATACGATGCGTACGGGATAGCCGCTCTATGATCTTCAGGGTCTCATCCGTGGAGCCTTCATCCAGGATTGTAGCGGTTATTTCTCTTCCCCGCAGCCGTGAAACAAAGAACAAAGAGCGAATATACCATTCTATTTGGGATTGATTGTTTTTGGTAATTAGAAGAACCTTGACGGCTTTTCCCCTTAATTCTTGCCGCTTGCCGAAGCAAAGATGAAGCAAAGCTATGCTGATTCCGTAACAGCCTACGATCCAGAGCAACCCAATCCACATTGCGGCTCCCTCCTTTACCTCTATATTATGCCGAGGGAGGAGGGGAGGTTCCTACAATGTCACCCAGCCATTCTTGATAGCTGCGATAACCGCTTGGGTACGATCGTCCACTTCCAGCTTTTGAAGAATGCTGCTGACGTGATTTTTGACCGTTTTTTCGCTGATAAAGAGGGATTCTCCTATCAATTTGTTACTTTTGCCCTCTGCCATAAGCCGCAGCACTTCCGCTTCCCGCTTGGTTAAAGGGCTGTTGTCATTATGTATATATTTCATGCCTGTTTCTTTAATTGCTTGACTGGGAGCCACAACGCCAACATCATCGAGATAAGTCATTCTTCTTAATTGATTGATCAGCTTGCCGGTTACCTTAGGATGGATATATGCATAGCCTGAAACTACCGAACGAATGGCATTAATCAGAGACTCGGCTTCCATATCCTTCAATAAATAACCGGAAGCACCTTTTCGCAAGGTCTCAAATACGTAGCTCTCATCATCATGAATGGATAAAATAATGACTTTTACCTCAGGAAAGATCAACCTTAGACGTTCTGTGGCGACAACTCCATTTTCCAGCGGCATATTAATGTCCATTAGCACGACATCCGGAGTATTCTGATTGCAAAGCTCAACCACTTGAATACCGTCTCCGCATTCGGCTATAACTTCCATATCCTCTTCCATATTAATTATCCGCTTTACACCCTCGCGAAATAACTGGTGATCGTCCGCTATGATGATTCTTACGTTTCGTTTCAGTGTAACCGTATTGTCCATCTGTTTTATTCCTCCTTATGATCTGGACTCCCGATAGGGATAACCATCGTTATTTTGGCGCCTGAATTCTTTTCTGAGACGATCTCCATATTGCCTTCCAGCAGTTCCACACGCTCTCTCATGCCGAGCAGGCCGAAGTTGTTGCCCTTCGTGATGATTTGCTGTGTCTTCTCAACATCAAACCCGATACCGTTGTCCACGATATAGATTTTCACGTGTTCATTCTCAAGGGTAAGCTCGAGTGAGACAAAAGACGCATTCGAGTGCTTTACAACATTAGAGAACGCCTCCTGCACCAAGCGAAAAATCGCAATTTCCAGTCCTGATGGAAAACGATTCTCTCGGCCGACCAGGGTGAATATAGTATGAATTTTGGTTTTGTCCTCAAAGTCCTGCACGTATTTACGTAGAGTAGGAACGATACCGAGATCATCCAGAGCCATCGGACGGAGATTGAAGATAATCTTGCGAACCTCCTCAAGCCCGTTCCGAACCTGCCCTTTCAAATCTACCAATTCCTCTTTCACAGCCTTAAAATCCTGCTTGGTCAGCATCCGCTCCGCTATTTCCGTGCGAAGCACGACATTGGCTAGCGTCTGTGCCATACCATCATGAATTTCCCGGGCAATACGTTTTCTTTCTTCCTCTTGAGCCAGAATAATCTTTAAACCGAGAAGCTGTCTATTTTTAGCGGATTCGAGGATCCGGGTTAATTGGTTCAAATCGCCTGATAAATACTCAAGCACAACATTCATTTGGGAAACGATCGTTTCGGCGCGTTCCACTTGCTTCTCTACATTCTTGATCCGCTTTTGCAGATCATCGCGTCGAGTCCGCAGGTTGTTTTCTTTCTCCCTGGCAATGGTGAGTTGAAGCTGAAAAGCGATCGCAGCCTCATAAGCGACCTTGATATCCTCTTCACGGAAACGATTGAAATCCCGGCTAACCTCCGTCAATCGAATGCGCGATCGCTTGTATTCCTTTTCCAGCTTATCCACTTCATCGATCGTGAGGCTTGTCTCCTCTTTGACATCCGCCAACTCACGGGTCAGAGATTCCCTCTCCCCCCTTGATGCTTCAGCAATCTCAAAGATTTGATACTTGCTGCTCTCAACAACGTTTATAGCGTTCTTAATTACGCGATCTATAGAATCAGGTTGCAAGATAGGCACAGACTCCTTTTCACGAATACCAAATATGGGTCTATTCCTTATTCTATCATAAGTTTTATTCCAGTGTAATGATTTGGCCCTTCGGATCCCATCCGACTTTCCAGCCTAACTTCTCGGAAATAATACGCAGCGGTACCAACGTCAGATTGTTGACGATTAATGGAGCTACTTCAGCGGTCACCGTATCCCCGTTTACAAGCAGATTCGGATTGTTGATCCACAGCTCGATCAGCTTATCTCCCCGCGTAATGGTGACCTTTCGTTCCGAATCGCTCCACGAAACCGTACCGCCAAGCGCTTCGGTCACAAAGCGAACCGGGACCATCGTATTCCCGCTCATGATTATTGGAGCTTGCTCTAAAGTCATCGTTTTGTTATTTAAAGAAGCGGTGCTTTTGTTCACGGTAAGCTTAACCTTGTTTTGTGGCAAGGCGGGCAGCTGCCCTTTATAAACGAAGAGAATATCATCAAAGTTGATTTTGCCTTGCAGCGCTCTCTCATCTTGTCCTTGCTCCGGGTTGGCAATATAGATGCTCTTGATCACAATCGGATATTTCATGTTGTAGTCCGTCAGATTGGCGGTGACCAAATTCCAACCCTTCCAGTTCATGTTGCGGGTTAACTCCACTTTGTAGGATTTGCCGTCGGCATCATTGAATTCAGCACGTAGCCAGTTCATGCTCCCATCGCCAAACACCTTCATTTTCATATATTGCGGCTCACCTTCGATAGGTGCTCCCCATTTGTCATTGAATAAAGCGTAAGCGGCCTTCGTTCCCTTACCCTTGGTAAAGTCATAGGCGATCTCTATATTTTTATTGCCGGTAGATGAGTTGATCGTAACACTGGAACCCACCTCAGCCGGATATTTCCCAGCACTGGTCATAACGCCGGTTGTATCTAGATCATACCAAAGCTTCTCAATCCCGATAGGAAGCGTCAGCATGGTGCTGTATCCGTCATATCTGGCGATCAACTGCGCGCTTTGCTTGCCAGACAGATTCGTTACATGCAGGACTCCATCTGTATTGACATTGGCATCAATGCCTTTAACTTCCCATTGAACCAAGTTTGCAGGTACTTCTCGAGTTTTGCCGCTTTGAGTCGTAACCAGTACTGGAAGCTTAAAGTTCTGTCCCTCAGACAAGGAGATGTCGCCCGCATTGATTTTCATCGTTGTAATCTGAGCACGGCCTATGACCTCGACATCAATAGTCGCAAGCCCTTTGCCCGATTGGGCCGAAAGCTTGGTTTGCCCCGCACTGGTGGCCGTAAACGTATTGCCGCTGAAAGTGCCAAGAGGCGCGGTGCTAGACCACTGTGTAGTCATGGAATTTACTGCAACCGGATTATAATACTCATCATAAGCTTTCATCGAATAAGTGCTGGATTCATTCAAAAACAATACATTCTGCCCTTTGAGTGTAATCCCCTTCACTTCACCCTTAGGCGCTGTCGAGAAAACACCCACTCCATTGACAACCTTACGTTCATTGCCATTTTCCGTCTTGATGACCTGCTGGGAATCAAATTCACCTAGCGGACGAGCTACCATTTGAGTAGAACCGCCGCCGTCCAGCGCCATACCCTTATACACGCCTGCTTGAATCATGAACTGCTGCAATTCAGGCAAGCTGATTCCGCTGCCGCTGCCGCTCGCATCCACTGCGACCAGATAAGCTGTTTTTAAATCCTGCGAAAAACCAATAGCCGATCTCGCACGGTAACGATACCCGTCAATACTATTAATATCACGAGTAAAATAACTGGGCTTCCCCTCAAAAACAAGCAGCGAGCCGCCGCCTACCATCATTTTGAAAGTTTTCACATCATAATGGTTCCATGCGTCCTTGGGCACCATCTCATATTTAGATGTAATTGTATCTCCTACTTTAAGGTGTTTAACTACATAATCGGTACCTGTGCCTGAAGCTCTCAGTATGTAACCGTCTGTTGGAGGCAGCAAATTGACCACACCGTTAACTGCGATTTGCATGACCTTGCCATTTTGCACCAACACTTCAGTAGGCGTAGTTGTCCCGTCATTGGAGCGATTAATCTGTCCCCATGCGCTGGTATACATGTAAATGGCATCTTGGTGGCTAAATGTATTATCATCCCCCCAGTAGGCTGTCTTATTTACTCCTCCTAAGGGAAAACTAATCCCATCCAGGGCAGTCAATGAACCGGTAAACGTAAACTGATCCACAATAGGGACATTTTCTTTCGTTATTGCGAAAGCATACATGCCGTTCAATAGAGTCGATGTGGTGGAAATGAGCTGACCTGAGGTAATCTGCGGGCCTAACGGAGCACCTTCACCTTGCGTATTATAAAAGTCGGCATTGATGCCTGCTACCGCGCCTTTGCCTGCTACCATCTGTGAAACACTTTGCTTTTTGTTCAACAGATCCGCGGGAGCTCCTGAAATGGGATCCAATTTTACATTGGGATTACTTAAATCTACTTCTATGACACTAGCATTGGCTGTAACCACTTTGTCGTTTCTTGTAGTACTCCATACATATTTTTTGAGAACGGCCCCTGATGTAATAATCTCCTGCGAACCGAGCGCTAAACTAGGGTCGGCAGCCAGAGTAACGCTGGGTATTGATGCAAGAAATTGCAAGGACAATGCGCATGCCAACGCGCCTAATCCCAGTTTTTTTTGTAAAGTCATGCTGTTTCTCCTCTCATTCTTCCAATCTTTTACTTTAATATCAACAAACTACTAGAATGTTCTTTATTATAGACTCTATTACTATGGAAAAAGTTACGAAAATGATATATTACAATTTTATTGCAGACACACAGCAAAAAAGGGCCAACCCATTGATAGGGCAGCCCTTTTAAAAATCAAAAAAGAAGATTATTTCAGCGCATCTGTTTTTAAAAGCTCTGCTTTGTCGGTACGCTCCCAAGGCAGATCCACATCTGTT
Source organism: Paenibacillus sp. GP183 (assembly GCF_900104695.1). Lineage (NCBI taxonomy): Bacteria > Bacillati > Bacillota > Bacilli > Caryophanales > Paenibacillaceae > Paenibacillus > Paenibacillus sp. GP183. Next base: position 3,662,076 of record NZ_FNSW01000001.1, on the reverse strand, counting down.
CGACCAAAGTGGCCATATGCCGCAGTTTGTCTATATATAGGACGACGCAGATCGAGCTGCTTAATAATGCCCGCTGGACGAAGGTCAAAATGCTTGCGGATCAATTCGACAAGAACCTCTTCACTGACCTTACCGGTATCGAAAGTGTCTACACTAATCGACACAGGTCTCGCAACACCGATGGCATAGGCCAATTGCACTTCGCATTTCTCAGCCAGGCCGGCCGCGACGATATTCTTGGCTACATATCTGGCTGCATAAGCGCCAGAACGGTCAACCTTGGTCGGATCCTTACCGGAGAACGCGCCCCCGCCATGACGAGCGTAACCGCCGTATGTATCAACGATGATTTTACGACCCGTTAAGCCGGCATCGCCCTGAGGACCTCCGATCACAAAGCGGCCTGTCGGATTGATAAAATACTTCGTATCGGCATCGATCAACGAAGCTGGAACCACGGGTCCAATGACGTGCTCTTTGACATCCCGTTGGATCTGCTCCAAAGTGATCTCTTCACTGTGTTGAGTCGAAATAACAATCGTGTCTACACGAACTGGTTTATCTCCATCATACTCAACTGTAACCTGGGTTTTTCCATCGGGACGTAAGTAAGTCAAAGTACCGTTTTTACGAACTTCCGCCAATCGACGGGATAACTGATGGGAAATAGAAATAGGCAGTGGCATAAGTTCAGGAGTCTCATTCACAGCGAAACCAAACATCATGCCTTGATCACCTGCACCAATAGCTTCAATCTCATCATCGGACATACGTCCTTCTCTGGATTCAAGTGCCTGATTAACGCCTTGCGCAATATCCGCAGATTGTTCATTCAGGGAAACCAGAACTGCGCAGGTTTGGTAATCAAAGCCGTATTTCGCGCGAGTATAGCCAATCTCCTTAATCGTTTGTCTGACAATGGATTGAATATCTACATATTCAGATTGAGATGAAATCTCACCAATCACCAGCACCAAACCGGTAGCAACGGAAACCTCGCATGCAACACGGGCATTGGGGTCATTTTGAAGAAAAGCATCCAGCACGGCATCAGAAATCTGATCACAGATTTTATCCGGATGGCCCTCTGTAACCGACTCGGACGTAAACAAACGCTTTCCGCGTACAATCGCCATTTTGAATCAACCTCCAATAAACATAGTATGTAAATAAAAGTACGAATCTACACAAAGAAAAAGGAACCTTCTCCGGTGGGAAAAGGTTTCTTGAGGGGTTAACCTTCAATATGAAATGATACTTCATTTGTCGGGTGCTGTCAAACAAAGATAGATGAAGGAATAGCCGATTTAAAGGGTAAAAAGTACTTCTTCCGCGCTTTGGATCAACCGTCGGGTAATATGCCCACCCACGGCTCCTGCATCCCTGGATGCGATGAATCCCCAGTAATCTTCTTTTACCGAAGAGGCTGGGAGTGAACCTAATTCGGATGCGAACTCTGCATTAGCATTGAAGTTCGAATTTTTACCTACAGGCAAGCCCAGCTCTGCAGCAATCTCATATTTGAGAATGTCCAAAGCCTTCTTCGACTCGGGAACCACTTTGACGTTTGAATTTCTAGCCATAATAATGCCCTCCTTATTTGGATTCAGCATTAGTATGGCTTCACAGCAAGGTTCAAGCCGTATAAAATCTTGTCAATAAGGGTAAAATTATGGAGTAACTTTACTGCCATCAGCATTAAAAAGTGAATAATTGCCGCGAACCATGACGAAAATTTCGGCTGTATTGTTCGTCGCAGGTTTAATACCACGAGTATCCCTAGGGAAAATCAGATGATGATTATTTTCAATTGCTGCTCCCGCGCGAATATCTTTGCCAGCAGTAACGTCAGGAATACCGTCTTCGTCCTTGCTTACCGCTACGGTTTTGCCTGTGCGGACGATGAATTCAGAGCCAGAGCTAGCGTATAGGGTTTGTCCGGATTGGAGTTGGACAACCATGAGGGCAGAGCCGCCCGATCCACCGCTTTGCGCGATAAGTTGTTTCACTTGATCTTGGGTTAAAGTGTTTTGATCGAAGTAGCTTTTGGTGATGACCGGATCAGTGGCCGATCCTGGTGCTGGGGCGTCGGCTTGAGATATTGAATATATGGGTATGATAAGCATAATTCCTGCTGAGATTAAGAGAGACTTTAATTTCAAGTTCATAAATAGCCACCTTTCTTGTTTAGTTAATTAATTATAACAAGTAATCGATTATTATTACAAATAAAGGGAACTTCTTTCGTTTTGTAGAATAGAGATAAGTCATATTAAATCTATTTACAAACGGAGTGATCTAATGAAAAAATGGCTTATCGTTACTATGCTTTTATTCTCAACGTCAAGTATTGTCAATGCTTCTAGTATTCATGGTGAGTTTGAAGGAAATCCAATTGTTACTTTAAAGTCAAATGGTCAAGATCTTAAAGTGGAAGATATCCCCGCAATAAATTATAAAGATCGGACTTTAGTCCCCATTTATTTATTGAAACAATTAGGAGCTACAGTTAATTGGGATCCTGAAACCTACAGTGTAGATGTTAAATTAACGAATAACGTTAAAAAAATAGACTCTAACGAAAAGGAACAAATACTTCTTAAAGATACATATCAATGGCTGAGTGACACAGATAATGCTATGTGGATGTTTTCTGTAAAACTTCAGCAATACACAAATTTAGATAACCCTGAACATTATTTAACTGTTATTGACACAGATTATCAGAGTCTTTTAAATCTTCATAACAATTCTATGGATTTTGCTCTAAAAACAAATAAACTTGTCTCATCTGCTACGAGCATTAATGATATTATCTTTAACGAAAGTAAAACAATGGATCAAATAAATCAAACTAAAAACTTGCTTAAAGCATGGATTAGCACTAGTAACAAATCTGATTTTGCTTCTAACCTAAAATTAAGCATTCTTAATTCCTTACAAGTAGCACAACAAAACATTTCTAATACAAAGCAAATTATACATCAAATGATTTTGAAAGAAACCGAAATTAATTTGACATCCAATTAAATGGTTAATGAAAAAACATAACAATGATGACTGACTAGATTTATAATGGTCGGTCATTCTTTCTACAACTATAAAGAGAAGCAAACTATTGCAAAATTGACAAAAGTGAACCATCAATTGATTTCCAGATTTATGATCATTGCAGTCCAATCATCATCTCTCTGTTCATCCCAATTTGTCTGCTCAAATGAGTTGAACAACTCTTCTAGTCTCAAATCGAGGTACCTTCTTTGATAACAGGCTCATTGGCAGAACCTGGAGCTAGAGCTTTGGCTGTGAGTAGAGTTAGTAAGTTCAATTAGTCTGTCTGCACATAATTTCTCCTAACACCAAAAATAAAAAAAGAGACCCTTACGGGTCTCCTTTATTTATAAGAGTATTTGTATTATGGTGTTGTTACAAGAATTGAAGCGGATTTGCTACCAGCAATTACTTTAAGTGTAAACTCAGTTGTACCTGAGGCTACATCAATAGTTCCATTGCTGTTAACAGTTACAGATCCACCAGTATTAACTCCGCTTACTACGTATTGAAGTCCAAGGAAGCTAGCATATTTAGCAGTATTTGCTCCTGTGTACTCTACGCCGTAGTTATCAACAATTTTAATGTTTTTTGCTAAGTCATATCCATTTTGACCATTTGCAATTGTCAAAGTTTTGTTAGTTGCATCAACAGTTACTGTGTTTGCAACAACTTGATCTGCTTTAACATTTACATCAAGAGTAGCATCAGCAGTAGTACCATCCACAAGTTTATAAACTACTAAGATTTGTGCTGTACCTGCTTTGTTACCAATTACTTGAACATCATTACCGCTTTGAATTGTTTTAGCGATAGTTTGGTTATTGGAGAATGAACTTACAACACGGCTGCCTGGAATTGCAACATCGTCTCCAACTTTATCTTTTGCTTTTACTTCAATTACTCGACCTAGTTTGCTGTTGAATGCCCAGTTTCCATAGACAGCATCACTCACAGATAGTATTTTGTCTGCTGCCGGTGTTAAAGAACTATCAAGTGCAGCATACAGATCTTTAAGTGCAGTTACACTGTAAGTTAATTTTTCTGTAGTTGCAAGTACTGTCATAGAGTTGTCAACTGACTTAATAGTACTAGGAGTTGATCCTGACTTATCAATAAGTTCAGCAACGACTTTAGCTGTTCCACCACTTGTAACAGGTGTGAATACAAGGCCTACTTTATTGATTGCTGCAAAATCATTTGCGTCAAAATTATAAGTTGCTCCAGCATCAGTTGTATGAGCAGTTATACCGCTAAGAGTTGCATAAGTTGCACCTGTTACAGTTAACTTAACACCATACTTTGTGTTCAATGTAGCATCAGTTACTGCATCAAGCTGATCGCCATATTGGTCTTTTACAAACCACTTAATAGTAGTTGTTGCACCAGCAATAGCCTTTTGAGCCGGTTTGCTTCCGTCCATGACTAAAGTTTCTGGCTTACGAACATCTTGAATGGTGTAACTTGCTTGCGTATTTTGTTGAATGTTGGCTGTGTAAATTCCTACATTAACATATACTACACCTCTAGCAGTACCACTCACTGCACCAACTTTAATTTTACCTTTGTTCTCACCTGATTTTTCAATAGCATCATTACCGTTATTTCCTGCTGCATAAGCTGCACCGGAAATCGATACAGTAAATCTTTTGTTAGTAGCATTTGTTGCAATGTCATCAGCAGATAATTTATTGCCGTCTGCATCATAAGCTACGATTGGGATGTATTGGAACTTTGTATCCTTTTCTGCAAATGTTCCAGTGAAGCTACCGATCTCAACTTTGTTAGCAACTTTAGTGGATTGTACTTTTACAGTTCCAGTTGCGGAAGCTGCCCCAACATAAACGTTAACAGTATAATCACCTGATTTTTCAACATTGTCTTTCAAATGAACTTTAACTTTATCGTATGCGCCGCCTGCAGCAGGCTTGATAATTTCAAGTGCATCAAATGAGAATGGAGTGATTACAGCATCATAATTTGTACGGTCTGCAGCAACAGAACCTTCTGCAACAACATCACCATATTGGTCATATCTAGTGATAGCCAACTCAGCATTGTCATCCTTTGCAGTCAAAGCTGTCTTTGTAGCAGGATATTTAACTGCTCCAAGTTCAATTTTGCTAACGAAAGGTTCAGTACCAATTTTGAATGTCTTTTGAACAGAGATAGATGTGTTAGTTAAGAAAATGTTAATTGGAATAACATCGATTTCTGATTGGTATTCAACAGCTGGAGTTGATCCAGAAGCCGGGGTTTTAATTTTGGTATCTAAAGTAAGCTCCAATAAACCAGTGTCATCATTTCTCTTCAGAGATTTAGTTGTTCCTGCAACATATGCTGTGTAGTTACCAGCTGTAAGAGCAGCGTTCTCACCATATTGGTTTTCGGCTTTAATCTTAACAGTTACAGCAGTTGACTTAGCAATTTTGTCGCTAGCGTTAACGAAGCTCAATTTGGAAACTTTCTCATTTTCAGCTGTAAACTCAGCAGTTGCCTTATCAATAGCTGCTGCATCTAAGCCGGAAAGAGTTGCAGTGTATTTACCTTCGCTAACTTTTACATCTGTAAGTGTAAGAGTCGCAGTTTTCTTATCAGCGGACCAAACAGTTGTAGTTGCAACAGCAGTTGCTCCTTTAGTCAAGGCAATCATTGCTTTAGTGTCATCAACTGCTTTGTTTAAAGTTACAGTAACTGTTTTAACGCCAGTAGCTTTAGCTTCAGTTACAGAAGCTTTTTTCGTTGCGTCAACTGCTGCTTTAGCTGCGGCTGAAGAAATAACAAGCATCGAACGAGGTGCGTTAGTTGTACCACCGAATGTGCCGTCAGCTCCGTTAGTTACAAGCTTAGCTTGAAGTCCAAAGGCAACATAACTTTTTGCCCAAGTGGATACTGTGGCGTCATTAACTGCTGGAGTCAATTTAGCTTCTGCATCTTTACCAAGAGCGCGAATCAAGAATGCAGCAAGTTGTTCTTTCGTTACTTTACCAGCTGGATCGAAAGTTGTGTCAGTTACACCATCAGTTACTTTAGCTGCTTTAAGAGCTTCGATCGCACCAACAGCATAACCGTTAGCTGGATCAGATGCTTTAACATCTGTGAAAGAAGATACAGTACCCGAAGCATCAAGACCCAAGATCTTAGCTGCGATTTTTGCGAATTGTGCACGGTTCATGTCGTCGTTAAGACCGAAATTCGTGTCAGTTACTCCATCAAAAATACCTGCGCTGATCATTGCGTCAAAAATTGCTTTTTGATCTGCTGGAAGATTTTTCAAATCCGTAAAGTCTGCAGATGTTTTACCGAAGGCTACGGAAGAAAACATGGATAATGCCATAGCTGAAGAAAGAATTACTGTTAAACTTTTTTTCATAACCTTTTTTTCTCCTCCTTGAATATCTTTCATATTTTGAGTGTTTGTTGAATTATTCAAGCCCGGTTTACTCATTGGTCGATTCACCCCCTTTCCAGAGTTGAGCGTAATTATAACAAGTTTTCATTCGCGGTCTATAGCCGCAGAAGAAACTAGTAAACAAAAATAGGTAAATAAAGGCATACCACTATGACATTATACAATGACGGTATAGTATCGTAAAGAATTATTTTGTGAAATCATTCCAATTTCATAATCCTTTTGTGGTTTGTTTTCAAAGTATTAAACGCAGGAGTCCAGAAAAAGTTGCGAAATGAAGAAAAAATTTTCATTTTTTTTAAAAGAATTTTCTTCTCTTGCTAAAATTTCTATGTATACCTCTGCGAGAATTAGTATACTACTTTCAAACCTTCCAAGTCACGTTGAAGTATTTACCATAGTTGCGCGAAGGAAAAAAAGGCTGCAAGCCCATCCATATTGATGGTTTGCAGCCTTTTATTAATTTAGTGTTTTTGGAAAAACATTGGAACTCTTCTGCAGTAATCGGATGGCGATTTGTCCTGCTTGGTCGCGAGTTAATTCTTCTTTGGGATCAAAGAAGACTGTGCTTTTTTTCTGGTTTGGCGCGGGTGCTGTAGTTCTTCCTACCATTATTCCTGCTTTGGTAACGGCATCTATTGCAGGTAACGCATAGAAGTAAATACTGTCTACATCGCCATAGACCTTGGATAATGCTGTTTTCAGTTTGGCATCGTTAATGGACATTTTCAGATCCAGGGCTCTTGCAATCATCGTAGCAGCCTGCTCGCGAGTCAGATTCTCGACAACCCCAAAATAGCGTCCATCTTTGCCGTTAATAATACCAGCTCTCGCCGCAGTTTCGATGTACCTATAATCCCAGGTTTGGGCTAAGGAGCCCGGGAAAACATCAATAAAAGAATTATTATTATCATAATTTAGTGGAATATTCAGAGATTTAACCAATAGGGTAGCAAACTCGCCTCTGCTCGTCTTATCGTAAGCTCCGAAATTACCTGCATATAGATTGTTCATATACCCTTTGGCATAAAGAGCCTCTAGCACATTCTTGGCCCAATCATGTTTTTCTACATCCGGATAACTGTTGTTTAATTTTCCTACCATATAATAGCCGAAATTATCAAAAGGGACCGAGATGGTATGATTTTTCGAGTCAACTTCACCGCCGAGGTTTACCCATCTTCCTAAATCATTAAAATAAAACACGGTCAAGTTCGAAGCAACAGCCTCTACGACATTATCATTAAAGCTTATTTTTAATGTGCCCCGATTGGATGGGACTAGCGTTCTATTAATCCTTACAGTTGGATCAACAGAGTAGGTCATGCTCGCATTAGCGGGATCTCCTCCAGCGTTAACTGTATAAGGCTCTAAGCCGCCTGTAGGACCATAAGTGGAATCCTCAGCATAGCCGCCAGAAATCCAATACATTTGAGAAACTCTTGAGAAATTAAGGCGATCCGTAGGATCTGTAAAGCGAGATTTCAGAACAGGTGATACCAAGACTGGAAATCTCCCCTGGAAGGAGCGTCCGTCGTTGGAAGAGTTAAGAATATTTCCATAATCATTAACGCGGCCTACCACACCGTCAGTTGGATCGGCGATGCCAAAGAGCAGGTTCGTCTGATTATAAATTTTTGTCGTTGGATATTGTGCGCTGATTACTCTTTTTAAAACTGTTCCTCTTGGAAAGGAAAGCTCGAGGTCTTTATTAAAAACTGTATGCTTAGCTGACAGCTTTTCCATAAATTCAGAATCTACATTTACGGTGCTGGTATAAAATACACTCACCGTCTTCGTTGTTGTTAAGGCTCCTCTTTTAATTGTGATTTTGATTGGGGTTTCTTTGTCCGGTTTTAATCCAATATAATCAAGGATGAAACGATTACTAATATCTGTTCGGGCTACAGCCGGTTTGCCGTCAACTTGAACCTCAGTAGCACCTTCGGCTTCAACATCAAAATGGACAAAGTTCTTGGTGACCACAATTTGATTGCCGGAATTAGGCTGCGGTGAGATAACTCTGGAATCCGAATATATCCGCTCCACCTGCAGGGTCTGGCTAATGCTTGCTCCAGCAGCATTATATAATTGCAATACATAGGTTTGAGTACCTGGAGCCGTAGACTGCAGATCCTTGACCCTGATAACAAAGTCAGTTTCCGATCCAGTAATGTCATAAGCATACAATGGTGAAGCAGCCGGTATTTGTGTGTTTATCGCAGAAGTAGGAATTGCTGCATCCATGATCACTGTAGAACCTTGCTTCAAGATTGCGCGTGTAGCTCCAGTAGCTCTAAAGGTAAAGTCATGAGAATTAAGGCTTGTGACATAATGGTTATTTTGAAATAGAATATCAGGTTGACTCACAAAGATTGTAGATAGAATAGCTGTTAAAGTAGAACTGCTCATAGGAGGAAGACCTATTCGTGTTGCTGGAATTATAGTCGGCTGTATCTGAGTAATCACCGGAACATAGGTATCCACTACATATAAGGTTATTACTTTAGTTACTGTAAGAACTACCGAACCTGATTGCGAAAATTTCCCTGTGAACGTAAGTGTATTCTTTCCTACATGCAGTTCACTCGGTATGGCCAAATTAAGATTAAATGAAGGTGAAGATGATGAGGACGAATATAGTGTACGGGTAGTCCCATTTACATCCAATGTACCGCTAAGTATGGGGTCACTGCCAGTAAAAGACCCTTGGACATTTACTGTTGGAGCAACACTTATCTTGGAGTCATACTTAATAGTCTGACCATCAATTAACGTATCTATATTAATATAGTTTTTATTGACATAAGTAACTGTCGTATCAAAAGTTGGACTGGCAGCGCTACCTACCACCTGAAATCTGATCTGCTGTGTTCCTGATGGGATTCCGGACACTTTATATACTTGATAGGTATCATCTCTGGTTCCTGAGCTATTATAATAGTATCCTACAGACTCAAGGATAACGTTAGTTCCAATTGGCTGTAAAAATGCCTTTAAATTAAGTGCTGAATTATAAGAAGGTGTAGTTGCTGGGGTTCCTTTAGTATCTGTTAAAGTTTTTTGAGCTTTTACTAAAATGTAAAAATTGGGCGAAGTAACTTCACTGTTATTTAATGGCTTAACACTAATGGTTGGATCAACATCGTAAGTCGTAATCGTTGATGGGTATCCCGTTATTTGCCATACATTCTGTATTTGATTGCTTCCCGGATAATAATTAAATGAGGGAAGAGGCGGCTTGGTTACAAAGTGAAAGCCGTTATAATACACATCAAGGCTCACCGTTTGATCAATATCTGGTACAGTTGAAGTCGTATTAAAATCATAGGCCGAGATTGTAAAATCGATTAATTTATAGGAAGGTGAACTTGGTATAACGGTTTCCACCGGCGCTGGGGTTACTTTGGAAGTAACATTGATCCCATTCAAAGTAAAGGTTGCATTCGCCGTATTAAATGTCGGTGACATAAAAGGAATCAACATTTTTACTTTTAAATCGCCTTTTGCCCCGGTGGTACCCGTTAACACTGGTTTTACAGTTTGATTCATAATCGGTTGATTAGGAGGATCCGTTGGGTCACCCGTGTGTGTAATGCTCATATCAATAATAGGATTGTTTAGATCATAGTAATACAAGGAACGAGTTAAACTTATTGTATTTGCACCATTAGACAAAGTCATGTTTACGGTATTAAGTCCCGCCGTAAAGCTTAAAGGCGGAACATTAAAGTTACCTGTAGCCGGAACCGTAACTGAGGCTTTGGAGTTCGCGTTTCCATTAATATCTACTGTAAGCTGAGTGGTATTTTGTGCGGTTCCTTGAAGCAGAATTTGAGCCGCTGATACAACTACACTGGCGGCGCCCGAGCTAAGATTTTGGGCCGGGCTGCCTCCTGCCGATACAGTAAGGTTGGACATGAAAGGAACAGCATCATATAAAATATAAAAGACAGCCGTTCTAGGAATTCCGCCTTGAGTTCCTGTGAACGTGATTCGGTTGAAGCCTGGATACATGTCCAGATTATCTGCCGAGAAGCGTGTTGTTGTCGCAGATACGGCTTTATTGTATGTATGGGCAGGATCTGGCTTAAGCACCAAATTTCCTGGTGTTGAAGTGGTCGGGTCATTCACCAGTTGGTCGACGGTTACGGTTATGCCATCTTTGTCTACAAAGCTGAGGGTACCCGGAATGGTAACTTTACCATTAGAAACAATGGCACCACCGCTGAGTGCAGAGCGCTGCAAGGTGCTCAAAGTAAGGGAATTGGATGCAGATATGCCGCTATCGTCAGGAACAAAATAGGCTGGCGCCGCTTGGACAACTCCGGCTGGAGCAAAGGGAAAGAGCGATACGAGCATCGCCGCGAGAATAACCCAGACTAGTGTTCGCTTTTGCTTCATGGTTGAAAACCTCTCCTTTTGTACAAAACATGAATTTGGTATACGTGTTATATCGGTTCCATTGGCGCGAATGTTTATAGGATGAATAACCTAAAAATCGCAAACAAAAAGCCCCTTCCGACTTTCAGGAAAGGACTTTATGGATTATCGGGGCATTTTATTACTTGCCCATGCGATTTTGAACTCTTTTACCGGCAAGCCTTTGAAGGAAGCCCAAGATTGGTTTGCGGCTTTTGCTGATAATTCCGAGGGCCTCTGCACCAAGCAGTATAACCAGGAGCAACGCCACCATAACGAGTGTAACGACCCAGGTCATTTCCTGTGACAAAAGAACGGAGCAAACGACTGCGCAGCCTCCAAAAACCAAGGCTATCCCATAGATGATAAGGACGGTGGTACGATGGCTAAAGCCGAGCTGCAGCAAGCAGTGGTGAAGATGGCTCTTATCCGGCGCCGAGATAGGCATTTTATTGACATAACGACGCATGATGGCGAAGAAGGTATCCGACAAGGGGACGCCAAGGATCATAATAGGAATTAACAAGGAAACAACGGCAGCTTGCTTAAAGCCCATGATCGATAATGTAGCGAGCGCAAAGCCAAGAAATAAGGCCCCGGAATCGCCCATAAAGATTTTGGCCGGATGGAAATTGTAAAACATAAACCCGACAATGCTTCCAAGTAAAATGACGCTGAGCAGCACAACGGTCACATTTGGCATCATAAGAGCAAGAATAAGAATGGTTATGGTAGCAATACCGGATACACCCGCCGAGAGGCCGTCCAATCCGTCGATCAGATTAATGGCGTTGGACACGCCGACGATCCATAAAATCGTGATGGGGATACTTAACCAGCCTATATCTAAATTCGTTTCACCGAACGGAATGTTGACCAGGTCAATTTTGAGCCCGAAGGAAACGACGATGAATGCGGCAATGATTTGGCCCAGCAGCTTCCACTTGGGGGATAACTGAAAACGGTCGTCGAGTGCTCCTGTAAGAACAATAACGAACCCGCCTGCAAGAATTCCAAGGCCGGCATCCGAATAAAAAGCTTCGAGTGCAGGTGAAATGACAAAGTACGCACCGACGAAAGCCAAAAAGATGGCCAACCCTCCAAGGCGCGGCATGATTCTGGTATGTACCTTCCGATGGTTCGGCGCGTCTACGGCTCCTACCCAAAAGGCAAATTTTTTGACCAAAGGCGTTAACAGCAGTGCCATTAAGCATGATGCAACAAACCCGATCGCATATAATCCGTACAAGTACATTTTCTCCAGCCCCTCTACTCTCTGGGCAGTTTGACCCGCCGCCGAGAATTATACTCCACTTATATTTGAAACACCAATACGGTATTCACGCAAATTGACCGTTTTCAGGTCATTTTCAAAGTTATTTTCATGGTTTTGTGACTTTCTCTTTTTCGCGAATCACTTTCACTGCAAATTTCGGAAGCGTGAGCATCCTTTTATATCGCCAAGGCTCCTGCAGCAGACGGTAAAACCATTCTAACCGCAGTTTTTGAAAAAGTACCGGTGCACGTTTCAGTTTACCCGCCAGCACGTCAAAGCTTCCGCCGACGCCCATCATAACAGGAACCTGGAGCTGATGCTTATATTTTGCGATCCAAGGCTCTTGTGTCGCAGACGATCTGCCTACCAATAATAGATCAGGAGCAGCATGTACAATATCCTGAATCACTTCAGCATCTTGCTCTTCCTTAAAATAACCATTTCGACACCCAACTATTTGTATGCCTGGATACATATCCTTCAGCTTACTTGCTGCGGCTTCAATCATTTCCGTCGAAGTGCCGAGCATGTACACCTTCCAATTCAGCCGATCGCCGATCCTCATCAGCTCATGGACCAAATCAAAGCCTGTCACACGCTCCGCCACAGGCTCACCGACGTAACCAGCAGCCCACACAACGCCGGTACCGTCGGGAACAATCAATTCGGCCTGCTTCATCATGGCCAAATAATTGCGATCCTCAACGGCGGACATGACCATAATGGGATTGGCTGTAATCACATGCTGCGGAAGCCTGTTTTCAATCGCATCCGTCAAGTAGGACACGGTTTGTTTCATGTTCATTTTGGATATGGGAACACCGAAGATGTTCACTTTGGGAAAGTTCTTAATTGGCGCGGCCCCCATTTCTGACGATACGGCCTCTAGGCTCATGAATACCCTCATCCTTTTTGACGCTATGATCAAGAATTTAGTTGCGTATATTCAATGAAAAGAAAAGTATTTTCGAGTGCTTAACGTTGAATATTCGCAGCGAGCTTGCTGATTTCCTCTAAATAACGAGCTTATAATCCAATAAAGCTTCAAAAGTAACCGGTTTATGAAATTTGACATTGAAATCTAACATTGAAAATCAAAGGCAAATTCAGGCGACCTACTCCGGACTAAATGTAAAATGTACATGTATTTTCGTTTGAAATTGTGATTTTAGGTGATCCAAGTGTAAAACCTGCAGCTAATTCGGGGCAAAAACCCCAAATGATCAAATAGTGGAGAAAGTAACTGTACATTTTACATTTAGTTATCTAAAAAGATTGATTCCTGAAAAATGAACTGTACTTTTTGCAGGTAGTTGGGTGGCAGTGATGCTTTCACAAGGTGTGCGGCAGATGTTTCAAAAGCATGCGCACATCAAGAGCAAGGGCAAGGCAAAAGGATGCGCACATCAAGAGCAAGGGCAAAAGCATGCGCGACGTGGCTCGCTTACTTCGAGAGCAAGGGCACATGTATGCGCGGGCAAGGCTCGCTTACTTCAAGAGAAAGGGCAAAAGCATGCGCAGCAAGGCTCGCTTACTTCAAGAGCAAAGGGCACATGCATGCGCCGCAAGGCTCGCTTACTTCAAGAGTAAAGACAAGATCTGGGCCGCAGGGCGCTGCGCATCGGCCTTGAGCTGCGCGATGGCGGCTTGCTTGTCAGCCGCCCAAGCCTCCCGGCCATCCAGCAAGCGGATGGCCTCCGCCGTTACGGCAGCAGCATCGAAGCTCGCTGTAGATGCCGCTGCCGTCATACCCAGCCTATGGAGGAATTGGTCGATCTTCGGATCGTACGAAATTCCGACCATAGGCACGTACTGCGAGGCTGCATAAATCAGCGCATGCAGCCGCATCCCGATCATCAGGTCACAGCTCGCGACCTGATGGAGCATCTCCTGGGGATGGGCGAGGCCTCGCACCATCTCCACCCGCTCCCCGTGATCCCCGCCCAAGCGGTCGATCACGTAGCTCGAGGCCACCTCGTCCTCCGGGAGGTGGAAGGGCAGGAACCGCAGCCGCACGTTGCGGGCTGCGAGCAGCGATGCCAGGGACCGCGAAAGAGCTTCCAGCTCCGAGCGGTCCCGGTTCCAAAAGCGGACGGACACGCCGACCGTCCGCAAGCCCGCCCCGGGCAAGGGGCTGGCCGCAGCAGCTTCGCTGCCCAGCGGCAGGCCCATGACCGGGTCGGGCACGACCTCGATGCGCTCCCGGGGGAGGCGCATCGAAGCCAGAAGGTCCGCGGACTCCGTGTCGCGGACCGAGATGTACCGGCACCGCTGGAACACGGAGCGGATCCAGCCGTTGAACATCCGGCGGTTCACCGGGCCGATGCCCTGTGAATAAACAAACGTCGGCTTGCCCATCCATTGGGCTAACTTTAATATACCCAAATAATAGGGAATGGACTTAGCGCTTGTTGCATCCTGGAGCAAGCTGCCCCCGCCGCTGATGAGCCCGTCGCTTTCCCGCAAGGCTTGAAGCACTTGCAGGGGCTGCATACGATGATATACCCTCACGCCGTACATTTGAACCGTTTGTTCAGGGTTTCCCGAGAGCACAATGGGCTCAATCCGGATGCCGAGTTTGGCGCCTTGTTCCTCTAATGCGAAGAGAATCGATTGAAGAACTGCCTCATCCCCACTGTTGCCATATCCGTAATAGCCGGACAGAACTATCCTTTGAACGGGGGAACCCATCGTTTCCAACTCCTCGTTAGAATTTCCCATATGGCGATAAATATCAGTCCGAACAATGTTCCAAATAGGAGACCATAGACAATCCGTATTCCGGAAACAAAGATCGGTGTATGCAGATGGGCGAAGGTATCGACGATAGACAGCTGTCCAACAACGCCAAAGAGCAGCAAATACACTGCATTTTTATGGCGAACGGATAAATAGGCTCCTAACAGAAAGAGTGGATGCGCCAGCAGAAATTCCTTCGTTCTCGGTCGAATACCGAGTGTATTTTCCAGGAAAGACCTAAATATTTTTTCAAAGGCGGAGGCTTGTCCGGCATTTCCTGTGCGGGATAGATAGTAATAACCGGCAGCGAGGGCTACGACCGACAGAACTAACCAGAGCACCCGAATGTTGGAAGACAGCATGTTTTTCAGCCTTTTCCGCTTCATCTCGTACGTCAGATTCTCACTGAAGAAAAGCAGATAAAGCAAGACGATTCCAATAGGGACTGTATGCAGGAGGCTGACTCCTCTAAATTGATCGATCACCAGGAAATACGTAATCTGATTCAGCAGCGCTATGAGATAAACGACGCCGATCAACGAAATAGCCGTTGTTTTCACCAGCTGCCACAAGGCATAAGCAAGGCCGGATCGCCACTTGGCCGCCTGCCCGGATCGAACGGAACGAATTGCAAGCATAAGAGCAATACTGGGTGAACTTATAGCAACTCCAAGCGCCAGCGTTTGTCCGTATATATTGGAAGAAAGTGTATGCAGTCCAGCTGCTCCTACCAAGCCAATGACGAAAACAAATAAGGCTGCTTGGGGGTAAAAATAAGCAACTAGCAATGTAATTAAACTTACGCCTCCCAGCAAAACGAAGACCCTTGCAATTTTTTGCCAGCTGGTGGATTCTACTTTAAAAGCTTGGGCAGGACCATCAGTAAAGCCCACTTTTTCAATGCGCTGTACGGCACCATCTTGCCCATGCAAACTCGCATAGATCGGTTCAAGTGGATCCAGCACAACAGCTCTATCTACACTCTTCGTTGGTCTCGCATTAAGGAAAACCATCCGGATGTTTCGGTCTTTTACAGCAAGAACAAAGCGGTCGGCCGTGGCTTGTACCAGCTGATCCAGATCTTTTTTCAAAACGTTATCCGTCAGCTTGTCTGAATCCTTCTCCGTAAAGGAATGCAGCCGCACCACATTGAACTGAATATCCTTGGCTAACGTGCTAAAGCCTCTTTGCGGTTCCTTCAGCAGTTCAATGGCTGCCAGACCGATGCGATATTTATTCATCAGTTGAGCCATTTGTTTCAAGTTCGCTTGGGCTTTATCTTCGGTATAGCCGGGTACGGCTTCCCCGTCCACAATAATCCGTTTTACCCCATAGCCTTGAAGCTGCTGCAGCAGACTATCCATGTCTTTGGCGACAAACGGCCTGTGATTCGATAGTCGAACCACGATTTGAAAGCCTTGCTCTTTCAGCGCGTTTAACGTGAGCGGATCAGGATCCATAGGTCTCATGGAAGCTTCATCTTTGCTTTGCTCAATGATCATGCCTTGCTTGTTTTTATAGCTCCAAGGTCTTGTTTTCACATTCAAATCGGCAAACGCCTTTTCAATTATCGGCTGCAGCTTCTGCTGTGTCCCTGGGTCAGCAAACAGAATGTAAGTGAAATTTTCATTAGGCAAGCTCGGGGTTTGCGTTAAGGCCATGGCTTCATGAGAATCAAACAAGTCGATCCGACGGCTCTCCTGCAGCTCCGAAAGGGTGGCTTCGTACACAGCTAAAGACCCTACTCCCGACTCTTTCATCCTTTTCAGTTGGGCTTTTACGAATTCGGGGGGATTGGTTTTAGTAGTGGAAATATCCAGCAAATCGCGATAATCGAAAACGAACTCCACCTGATTGGCTGAGTTTTCTGTCTGATGTCTTACGTAGGCAAGGGGCAAAGCGGTCAGGAGTCCAATGATTACGAGCCACCAAAGCACTTTACGCAGTAAGATGTTCCATGCAGTATACTTTTGAATCAAAATGTTCACTCCTGTTCTAATGCTGTCGCTACATGGGTACAGTCTCTTGAAAAAAGGAGGCAATCGGCCTCCTGTCTTTTTCCGGTTATCCGTCTATACGGCTGTGCACATATGTCATAAGCTTGTTCATTTGTTCGGCTGCTTGCTGCTCAGACGAGCCTTGAACGGCAAAATAAAATTTAATTTTGGGCTCGGTACCCGATGGGCGGAGGCAAAACCAGGAGCCATCCTCCAGCTTGAATTTTAGCACGTTTTCTTTGGGGAGACCATGAATGCCTTTGGAGTAATCCTCCATCACCTCGACATGTGTACCCTGAATATCGACAGGCGGATCTGTTCTCCAAGCTTCCATGATACGTCCTATCTGCTCTACACCGTCTTTGCCTTTGAGTGTTTTGGACTCCAGCTTTTCCAGGAAATACCCATAGGACTTGTATAACTCCTGCAATACCTCGTAAAGTGTCTTTCCTTGCTTTTTGTAATAAGCGGCCGCTTCGCAAATGAGCATGGATGCGACCACAGCGTCCTTATCCCTGGCATATTTTCCGGCGAGATAACCATAGCTCTCCTCGTATCCGAATAAGAATTCGTGCTCCCCGGTTTGATCGTATTCCGTCATTTTTTCACCAATATATTTGAAGCCGGTCAGGGTATTCAGCGTTGGAATACCGTAAGATTTGGCAATCACAGCTCCCATTTCACTGGTCACTATCGTTTTGATCACGATGCCGTTATCAGGAAGGGTTCCGCGATCTTTCTTGCTCTGCAGTAAATAATGGACCATAATCGCGCCGGACTGGTTGCCGGTTAACACGAAATACTCGCCGCTTGAATCCTTCACCACCGCTCCCATCCGGTCACAATCCGGATCTGTTCCGATGATGATGTCGGCGTTCCATGCTTTCGCCTGCTCAATGGCCAGAGTAAAGGCTTCCTTTTCTTCCGGATTGGGCGATTTCACAGTAGAGAATTGGGGATCGGGCTGTTCCTGCTTGGCCACCACTTGAACCTGTTCAAAGCCGATGGCTTGAAGCGCTTGCCGAACCGGCCGATTGCCTGCTCCATGAAGCGGCGTATAGATGATGCGAAAGTCCGGGCTCATTTGTTTGACCATTTGCGGATTTTGGCTGACTGCAGTAACAGCAGCCAGATAATCGCGATCCATATCCTCGCCGATCCACTCCAATAAGCCCTGAGCTTCCGCTTCTGAACGACTCAGCTTCTTTACTTTTTTGAAGGAGTCCACGCCTTGTACCAACGAAATGACTTGCTCGGCCGCACCCGGCGTAAGCTGGCCTCCGTCAGCGCCATAGGCTTTGTAGCCATTATATTCAGGCGGATTATGGCTTGCCGTCACAACAACGCCCGCGGAGGCTCCTAATTGGCGAACCGCAAAGGAAAGCTCGGGCGTTGGCCGCAGCGATTCGAACACATAGGCCTTAACGCCGTTGCCGGCAAATACTAAGGCTGACTCCAGTGCAAACTCTGGCGACATGTTCCGGGAATCATAAGCGATCACAATGGATGGATTCGCAGGAGTGGTTTGCAGCGCATATTCTGCGAGACCTTGACTGGCACGTCCCACTGTATAAATATTGATCCGATTTGTACCCGCACCAATGATACCGCGAAGACCGCCGGTTCCAAACTCCAAATCCTTGTAAAACCGATCCTCGATTTCTTTGTCATCCGCCTGGATCGATCTGAGCTCCTCCTTGGTTGTAAGGTCTATGGAAGGGTCCTCCAGCCACAATTGATAGCCTGCTTGCACACGGTCAGTCGTCATTATGCACAGCTCCTCCTCATTTAGGATCGGTTAAAGCGAACATCAATTCACCTTCACATACGATGCGATCTCCTACTTTGGCAACAGCTAGCCCTTTGCCAATCATTCCTTTGACCCTTGTAATTTGCATTTCAAGCGTCAAGGTGTCGCCGGGTACAACTTGTCCGCGAATACGTACATTGTCAATACCCGCAAATAAGGCAAGCTTGCCTCGATTGGCTTCAGATTTAAGAATCGCAACCGCACCTACCTGTGCCAGCGCCTCAATGATCAATACGCCCGGCATAACCGGATAACCCGGAAAATGTCCAGCAAAGAACGGTTCATTCATGGTTACATTCTTGATTCCTACCGCTCTGACTCCATCCTCGACTTCAAGAATGCGGTCAATGAGCAAAAAAGGCGGTCGGTGGGGAATGATCTCTTGTATTTGATTAATATCCAGCATAGGAACTCCTTCCGAAATTTGCATAAAAATGAAGGTAACAACTGAAACTAAGGTGTCCCTTCATATGCTGCAGCAGTGAGGGTTGATATAAGGGAGCATATGTATGGGTGAAAGTATAAACCTAGATATATGCTCTTTTTACTTCATGATTTGACTTTCATCTTATTTGTATTCAACACAGCGAACTGAATGATATAAATAAGAGAAGTTAAAAAGGAAATCGCAATCACGAACCATAAGTAAACGATGGCAAAACGGGTTTCAAACACAATGAATAAAATAGCCGAATAATAGAGCACGGTCGTCAGCTTCCCCCAAATATTGGCGGGCAGAGTCTGTTTGCCGCGAAAGTGAATAAAGGCTGAACCGATAATCATGCCGAGGTCTCTGATCAAAATCGCCAAAGCCGCTTCCCACGGGATCATACCTGACAAGAGCAGCGAAATGATCACCGCCAGCATCATGGTTTTATCGGCGAGTGGATCCAGCATGACTCCAATCTGTGTGACCAAGCCTCTGGAACGCGCCCAGTAGCCGTCCACAATATCCGTTAGTCCGGCCACAACCAATATAATGAACGCCGTCTTCGGATATCCCTCAAAAAAAACGATCAAATACACAGGAATGAGAATAAATCGGCTTAACGTCAATAAATTGGGGACATTCAAGCGGTTTCACTCCTTAGAGTTTAGCTTTAGCTAAACTGGCTTCGAAAGCGTTACTGAGTTTTGCTTTGGTAATCCTTAAGAACCTTTATCCATTATAACTTGCTAGTTGCAAAAATAAAACTCCCTTAGCGGGAGTTGTTCGGGTTGTTTGATGTGTTCGGGTCAGCGAGTAAACACCAGATCGTACAAATGCTTCCAGGTGTTCATATGGAGCATTTCAGCTGCGGGTTGTTTTCCAATCTTGGCATAACCCACATAGAGACCGACGGCCAATGCCACTATGCAGAGGAAGGGAACTCTAAGAAATTTAAGGATAGTTAAGATGATAATCGCCCATATAGGCTTGATTTTTTTTGTTTTTTGGGGTTTCAATGAAGCTTCTGTCGTTTCAAGCTTGTCAGACATAGGGTTACTTTCCCCACTTTCCTTCTCAGCCACGTAAGTTATTGGCCATATTCATCATGGTGTCAGAGGAAGTAATCGCACGGGAGTTTAATTGAAAGGCTTTCTGTACCATCACAAGTTCAGTCATTTCATCAGACATATTTACATTGGACTGCTCCAGATAGCCCTGCATAACTTCCACCCGGTCTGCGACGTTCCCAGCATTTCCATTCAGATTTTGCAAAATGTCTTGAGTATTTGCAATTCCAGCCGGCAACGAAAAGATATTATCCCCGACTTCGCGTAAAAGCTGCGGTCGAACAACGCGAACAAGCTTAATTTGGCCTACATTGATCGGCGGTGCTGTATGATCTATTTCATTATAAGCGAGTACATTTCCGCTCTGGTCAATTGAGGGGCGGAAGCCTATTGGAATACGAATCGGGTTCCCTGTTGTATCAACAAGAAAATGCCCGTCAGCCATCGCCATCGTCATGGTGCCTTGATTATCCGGGCTTAAGCTAAAAGCGCCGTTGCGAGTCCAAGCCGGTTGGAACACCTGATTGCCCGTAGCAGGGTCAATTGCGGAAACGGCCACCTCGAACAAGCCGTCCCCTTGAATCGCCAAATCCGTCACATTACCGGTGGGTTGGATCGGACCTTGCGCCATGTTCGTTTGAACCTGGACAAGCCTCGAGCCCCACCCTTGGTTAAAACCGAGAGGAGACAGTCTTCCCTGCCGCCGAAAGCCTTCCGGCTGATTATTGATGTTGGTTAGAACGTCTTCAAAGGAAGCTTCCTTCTTTTTAAAACCAACGGTATTCGAATTAGCAATATTATTCGCCAGGATATCGAGCTTCTGCTGCAAGCCATTCATCGAAACTGACGAGTTGATCATCGAATTGTTCATTTTCGCATCCTCCTTACACTCGGCCTACATCGTTGACTGTCTTCTCCATGCTTTTGTCGTAAAACTGTATGACCTTTTGATTGGCTTCATAGGCACGAAGGGCTGACATCAAATCAACCATGGACTGCGCGGCATCTACGTTGGAACGCTCGATGTACCCTTGTTTGATCTCGACTTGGTCTCCTTGGGCCACGGCTGTAACGGTAGCTTCATCACCCGGATTGATCCGGTATAATCCATTCCCTTCGCGGAGCATCAGGTTCGGGTTTTCCGCTCTGGAGATCAGCAAGCCTACAGGTTGTCCAGCCGCATTCAGGATCGGTTGACCGGCCTCATCCAAAAACTCGCCTTTATTGGTTACTTTAATGTTGCGAATCGGCAGGTTTGTAGCGGGATTGATCAAAATTAGAGGTTGTCCATCTCGGCCGAGTACAGTATGGCCTTCGGAGTTTGCCAAACGTCCTGTGGAATCTACGGTGAATTTACCGTTAAGGGAGTATCGGCGTTCGCCCGCTTGATTCTGCACCGTAAAGAGCGCTTGCGGCTGCTGTATCCAATTGCCGTTAGCATCAATGAACTTGCCGGTGGCATCGAACTGCACATTCGGAACTTGAAGATTGGACACAACGGCAAAATCGTAAGGATTTTGTGTTTCCTGCAGATCACCTTGGGTATGTATCGCAATATTCTCTTCAGCAAAAACGCCGGTGTTCAATCTGCCGATCTGAGCATTGGCAGGAATGTCTTGTCCACCCCGGATGCGTGAAATCAGCATCTCCGGAAACGAACGGGAGAGCGAATTCCCCTGCTTAAAGCCAGGTGAGTTGATATTGGCGATATTATTTGTGATGGTGTCATGCCGACGCTGCTCGGAAATCATGCCTGACGCTGCCGTATATAAGCCTCTTAACATACCTTCACCCCTAGACCAGCTTCCGTTTGCTTACTCTATCCAAATTATCGAGCATGATGCCCGTGCCTTTAACTACACAATGCATAGGGTCTTCCGCGATTAATACTGGAACTTTAAGCTCATCGGAAAGCAGCTGATCGAGTCCGTGCAAAAGCGCTCCACCGCCTGTAAGGATGACGCCTCTATCAATAATGTCGGCCGACAGCTCCGGTGGCGTTTGTTCCAGCACGCTCTTGGCTGCGGTGACGATGGATGATACGGGATCCCACAAGGCTTCCTGAATTTCATTGGAATGAATGGTGATGGTAAGCGGCAGTCCCGTCACCATATCTCTTCCGCGGATATCCATCTCTTCATAACGCCCATGCGGATATACCGTTCCGATTTTCACCTTGATGTCTTCACTGGTCCGTTCCCCGATGAGTAGCTTGTATTTGTTCTTGATATATTTCGTGATCGCCGCATCGAAGGTATCGCCGGCAACTTTAATGGAAGAGGAGGTCACGATGTCGCCCATGGATAGCACGGCTACATCCGTGGTGCCTCCACCAATATCTACAACCATGTTGCCGCTCGGCTGATATATATCCATGCCGGCCCCAATAGCAGCCGCTTTGGGTTCTTCTTCCAGGAATACTTCTCGGGCACCGCTGCGCTCTGCCGCTTCACGAATCGCCTTTTGCTCGACGGAGGTAATATTGGTCGGCGCGCATATCAGGATTCTCGGGTGAGAAAACCAGCGCTTGCCGCCCACTTTGGTAATAAAGTACCTCAGCATCATTTCCGTAATTTCAAAGTCGGCGATGACTCCGTCTCGTAACGGCCGAATGGCGACGATATTCCCAGGGGTACGGCCCACCATGCGGTAGGCTTCATCGCCAACGGCCAGTACACGCTTCGTATCGCTCTCAATGGCAACCACGGATGGCTCATTGAGCACAACACCGCGTCCTTTTACGTGAATAAGCACGTTTGCGGTGCCGAGATCTATTCCAATGTCCTTGCTCAACATTTCTAAATAATCCTCCCTAAATCAACCGTTCATGAAGAGTAGAATCGGCGTTCCATGTATGTTGGTCCTAATTATATGCTAAATTCGCTATGAATGCTTGAATTCCTCTTTTTAGGGTGTTTATTCGACAAAATTCTCAAGACTTTAACGCGATTAGAGCTTCGGCTGGTCTGGGATGCTTGGTTTTGCGATATTTGATTTTTGTAGCTTCGCCTCCTCTGAGATGCCGGATGGATTTGTGATACTCCAATATGTGCTTCACCTGATTGGCCAGGTCCGGATTAATCTCCGGCAATCTTTCCGTCAGATCCTTATGCACCGTGCTCTTGGATACGCCGAATTCCTTGGCAATGGTACGAACGGTGTGCTTGGTCTCGACAATGCAGGTACCGATCTTAATGGTCCGCTCTTTGATGTAATCGTGCAATCCCCTCGCCTCCCTACTCGAGATAGTTTGGTACATTATATGAGGGGCAGGACTATATATTCTACGTAGCCAAGCCTGACAAGCTGAATTCGTACATTTATTTGTAAAAAGCAAAAAAGGCCGTCCCTGCCGCAGATGAAATCTGCAGGGGGACAACCTTTTTTTTAATTAGCGCTTATCAATGTTTCCGGATTGAGAGCTGGTCCACCCGCGCCTTGGCGCACTTCGAAATGAAGATGGATGCCTTCTTCTTTTTCCAATTCATTGCGGCCGGCTTTGGCGATCACATCGCCTTTTTTCACATCCGCATTTTTAGCGACGGATACTTCACCCAAGCTCTGATACACGGTAACGAGTCCGTTGCTGTGTGTAATCTCTACCAAATTGCCGACGACTGGATTTTGTTCCACGGCTGTGACTTTACCGCTCAAAGCGGCGAATACATCAAAGGTTCCGCCATCCGGCTTCTGAAGATCGACACCTACGTGTGGAGTAAGAGTGTCGCCGTACACAATCATAGCAGCTTGTCTTACCTCATTGCTCGCCTTAGTGTCATAAAAAGGGAGCGAAGTGGTCAATTCTTTCATGTCCTTTACGGGCCATTGCATGGATTCCGCTTTTGTCGATACGGCTAAAGCATCAGGGGTTTTGGATTTGTCGACCGTTGATTCATTCGTCACTTTAAGCCCAAGATCCTTAGTAGCCGCTTTCTTGCCGACGTCTTGATAGACCCACATGAAGGTTAAGATAATTGCCGCTGCTGCCATATACGCTGCTGGAAATACCCACTTCTTCGCAAGCAATCTCTTCCATGGGGATGTGACGATTGGTGCTCCTTGAACAGTTTTAGGAGCTTCTTCCTTCGTCTGTAAACCTTGTTTTTGATCATTCATGGTTATCACCTCAATAACCATTCTTGACACTTTCAAAAGTTTTATACTTGAAAGAACATATTTTTATAGAATATCAGAAGCTCTAGCTATTGAAATCCCTTTATAATAGTATTTAACAATATCTTCAGCGGTTTTTCCTGCAAGGGCCATTCCCTGTGCACCCCATTGGCTTAACCCGACGCCGTGCCCGAAGCCATAGGTGGTGAACTCTATCTGTTCGCCTCTCCATTTCCAATCAAACTGCGAGGAGGCCAGTCCCAGTTTTTCTCTCACTTCGCGGCCTGAAAAGATTTTGCCCCCTATGCTTATGGATTTGACACGGTGTCCCGTTGATGTTTCCAGTATCTTCATTCCTGTTTTTTTGCTGCTTGAAGATGATATACTGGCCACCCCAAGCTTTTGCTGAACCGTTTTATAGGGGATGGCCACTTTTTCTTGATAGCGCGGCGATAGAGAGATGTCCCAAGGGCTGGGGACGCTTACCAGATAAGGTACCTTTACATTCCAATACTCATCGGCATTCTCGGTATATCCATTGCTGGTTGAAAAAAAGGTAGCATTGATCGGTTTATGGTCATAGACGAGGATCATATCCTTCGTTTCTTCCACGGCTCTATTAATCTTATCCAGATTGGCGGCCGATGGGCTGTTCTCCCATTTATGGGATAAATCTTGCTGGCTGATATAGGCTTGGTGCGTCGTTGTATCCGTAACCCAGGCATCGCGGCTGGGCACTTCGCTGAAATCTTGTTCCGCTATGCGCCTCACGATGTAAGTTCTAGCTGCCAATGCCTGTGCTTTTAAGGCCTCCAGTTCGAACTCAACCGGCATTTCAGCAGCTATGACTCCTTTTACATAAGCCTCCAAAGAGACGGATTCAATCGAGGCTTTCTTCGTAAGATAAACGGGAATCATTAAAGGCGGCTTGGCTTCCGCTGTTTGAGCATCTTTACCTCGAGTTTCCTTGCTTGGCTGAGTATAGGCCGAGTGACTCGGAATCTTCTTAACTAGCAATCCTGGAATGATCATAGTGACCATAAGCAGCAGCGACAACCAAAAAGCCACCCATAGGATGACCCTTGGCGCAGGTTTTTTTTTCTTTTTGCGCATCTCCTAGTGCCTCCATCTTCTGTTCACTACTGGAACATTATATGAATGGCAATGATAGAAAAGTACAAAAAATAAAAGCCGATCCCCTGAGAGATCAGCTCTGATTGAACCCCTATTAGGCTAGAGAAGGTTGTACGGCAAAATAGGTCTGTTCCGGTTCATATTGCTCGGATTCCTGTGTGGTGACTCTAAACACATCTGCACCCAGCCCGCGAAGCACGCCTGCAATATCCACATAACCACGGTCAATATGGTGCAATCCGGTTATTTCTGTTTCACCTTCCGCAACTAAAGCGGCTAGAAGCAGTGCTGCACCAGCTCTTAGATCCGTTGCGCAAACCTTGGCGCCTTTCAATTGGGTATTGCCGGAAACGACAGCTGTTCTGCCTTCAACTCGGATCTGAGCATTCATATGTGAGAATTCATCCACATGCATAAAACGATTTTCAAAAACCGTCTCCGTCATCAAGCTGGTTCCGTCTGCAATCATTTGCAAGGCCATCATCTGGGATTGCATATCGGTGGGGAAGCCAGGATAAGGTAAGGTTTTGACGTCGACGGCTTGAAGAGGTTTGTCCGCGATAACGCGAATCCCGTTCTCATCCTCCTCGACAATCACTCCCATTTCCTGCAGCTTGGAAATTACGGGTCGAAGGTGGTCTCCGATAGCATTCTCAACATATATATTGCTTCCAGTGATAGCTGCTGCAATCATATATGTACCCGCTTCAATTCGATCTGGTATGACTGTATGTGTGGCCCCGCGTAATTTCTCTACCCCTTTAATCCGAATGACACCCGTTCCTGCTCCGCGTACCGTAGCACCCATGGCATTTAAATAATTAGCCAAATCTACAATTTCGGGTTCTTTCGCTGCATTCTCGATTGTGGTTGTTCCTTTGGCCAAGGTGGCCGCCATCATGATGTTCTGTGTAGCGCCCACGCTGGGAATGTCTAGATAAATCTTGGCGCCTTGGAGTTTGTCCTTCACTCTGGCTTCAATATAGCCCTGTCCCAAAACAATTTCCGCTCCCATGGCTTCGAAGCCCTTGAGATGCTGGTCAATCGGTCTTGTTCCTATCGCACAGCCTCCTGGCAAGGAAATTCTGGCTTTACCCACTCTCGCCAGCAGAGGACCCATAACCAGGAAAGAAGCTCTCATTTTACGTACAAGCTCATATGACGCTTCAAAGGTCGTGATGTTTTTGGCGCGAATCCGAACCACTTCTTGCTTGTACTCAATCGCTATGCCCAAGCTCTCTATCACTTGATTGATGACTGATACATCTTCAAGGGGAGGCACATCCATAATGATGCTTTCTCCATCAGACGCCAGAATCGAGGCTGCAATAATCGGAAGAACCGCATTTTTGGCACCGTTTATTTTGACCTTTCCAGCTAACTTTCGGCCACCGCGGACGATAATTTTGCTCATCTTAGATCCCCCCGCGAACTAATTTTTGTTTTATAAACATGGATTAAACATTTTATAATTGAATGAATCACACCTGTCCGGATGCTTGCCATTTGGCCCAAGACAGTTGCCATTCATAACCTTCGAATGCAATCTGCAATTTGGAGGCGTATCCTCCATTTTAGACAAGTAATCTGCGCAATATTCGATAATATCCCCTAAAACATAAGTTTTAAGCCTATCGACAGATTCAAATACTGCACGAAAAAACTGGCAACCAGATGTCCGAGCGCGATCGATAAAAGAATTTGAAGCAGCTTGGCCGCAGCACTCCTGGGCTTTTTTAGAAACAGGTCGAAACGAAATTCCTGCAGCGCCCACCACGAGAGAGCTATGCATAATAAATAAACCCCAATGTAGAGTATTGCCGTAGTTGCGGCTCCGGTCAAGCCTGGTACTTGAGAGGTCATCTTCTCTTCCTCTTTCTCTTATCGATTCAAAATTCGGTCAAGCAGCATGGCAAATTCCGCCCGTGTGGCTTGCTCTTCGGGACGAAAGGTTACATCAGGGTAGCCGCTGATCCATCCATCCGCCCACATTTGCTTCAAAATTCCAACGCCCCAGTACTCATTGCTTACATCTGTAAAAGGAGAATCGCCCCGCCGTTTGCCTGCCATGTTTAACCTTTTCGCCAGCATTTGCGTCATTTCCATACGGGTTAAAGTACGGTCTGGCTGGAAAGATTGGTCTGGATACCCTTCCACCAAACCGGCTTGCTCCGTTTTGGCGATATACGAATAGGCCCAATGCTCAGGGTTCAGGTCGGTATACTGGATGTCCCGCAGCTTGGTCAATTGAAAGGCTTTGACCAGCATGGCAGATGCCTCTGCTCTTGTAATGGGACGGTCCGGTGCGAATCGGTAATTGCCATAGCCGCTGATCAGCTCTTTGCGGGTTAAATTGGATATTGGATCTGCAGCCCAATGTCCGCTAATATCTATATACCCACTATTTAGCAAATAGACACCTGCCTTAAAGTGATACATTTGATCCAGGAACGATTCATTGGCTCGAAGTTTTATATAATAAGTCCCGGCTGGGAGCTTTTGTTCGACGAAAAGCGAGGAATTCCCTGTCAGATTCTGGAACGAAAATTTCTCGTTTAAGCTGTTGTCATAGAGTGTGCCATAGAGGGTTCGGTCCAACGGAATATTGGTAACACTAAGCTGAGTCAAGCCTTCGTTAGAGAGCCGAACCTCAAACCAGTCCTCATCTTGATTCGAATGAAACAAGCCCGGATAATCCGTAAACAATCCGGCAAAAGTAGCCTGATAGGGTTTATCATTAGGCTCATTCGGATCCAAAAGCTTGGGTGTATACTCAATCGAAAGTGTATATTCTCCGGTAATAGGTTCCGAAAAATCCTTTGCATTGCTGATACGGATGTAATAGTCACCTGGCAATAGCTCCATTTCAGGGGTTATTTCTGTGGCCCCGTCGCCGGCTTGGTCGATCGTCATTGATTTTTCGCCTTTTTTCTGAAAAAGAATCACGGGATCGATCCGTCCAGTGTCTACGGAGCATCGGATCCGCAGCGTACCCGAGGTTGCGAGCGGGAGCATAAACCAATCGACGTCCCCTTTCTGATGAAAGGTGCCGCGAATCGTCTGTGTTCTAGCCGGCAAAGTAAACGCTTGATACTGCTTATCGTTATTCTCGAATTGATCACGGTAGATTTGGAATTCGGTCTGAAGGGAATAATTAAGAGAGGTGAGCCTCTGTCGGTCCGCGGTCTGAAGCTGAAGATAGGTGCGGCCTTTTTTCACCTCAATGCTCGTCGGTGCTGTTCCAGCAGAGTAGGTTATCCCACTGCCGGTCAATGCGGACTCCGCACGCAGCAGGATCACAGTGCCATCCGCGGAACGAATTGTCACCTTCACCGTTCCGTCGTAGGGGCAGTCCATCACAAACCAATCCTGATCCTGACCTGAGCTTAAGGAGGAATGGATAATAGCTTGAACCGGTATGGAGGAGGCCTGCTGCTTGCTGTTATTCGGCTCAAACCGATCGGGATTAAACGGCTTGGTCAGCGCCAAATCCGCGCGGAGCAGCCCATACCCTGTTGTAGCATCCCAACCTGGCGTCTCCAGGTCTTCAGCGGACTGCAGCAATTGTTCCCTTACTTGCAAAGGGGTCATTTGCGGATATTTGCCCAGCAAAAGGGCTGCGACCCCAGCAACCTGCGGTGCAGACATTGAAGTCCCGTCTTTGTATTCATACCCACCGCCGAGCTTGGTGGTGAATACGTCCCAGGGCGCAACAAGGTCCAGCTCAGGCCCGAAGTTGGATCGGTAATCCGCATGCTTGTCGGCGGTCACACCGCCCACGGCAAGGACCGTCGGATAGGCCGCGGGATACTTGATGCTCGTGCCCTCGTTGCCGGATGCGGCTACGAGCAGCACATGATGATCCTCGGCATACTGAATCGCTGCCGACAATTCGTTTGAGGACTTGTTCAGTCCCAAAGAGAGCACCACAATTTGGGCACCATGGTCCACTGCATAGCGGACGCCTTGGCCGAGCTTCAGTTCTCCGCCCGTGCCGTCAGACTCCAATGCTTTGATGGGCATGATCTTCGCATTAGGCGCTATGCCAGCTATACCTTTATCGTTATTGAGCGATGCTGCGATGATTCCCGCCACATTTGTTCCATGTCCGTTATCGTCTAAGGGCTTAGTACCCGGATTTATGAGGTTGATACCGTCGACTAATTTGCCTTCCAGGTCGGGATGCGTGAGATCGACGCCGGTGTCCACAACCGCTACAATCACGGAGGATGAGTTTACACCTGCCGCAGCCCAAGCTGCATCGATGTGAATCAGGTCGAGGTAAGTTTGTTTGACCCTCATGGGATCAGTCGAAAGCGAAGGGGCTGCTTGCACCTGAACCGTGATTCCTGCACCTTCCACAGCAAGTATGATGCAAATTAGCAGTATCAGTTGATAAAAGCGATTCATAAGCTCAGGTCCTTCTGTTTGAATATGTAGGTCTATCCTAATCATTCTCTATTATAGACGTTGATACCTTCCTGATCCGTTCAAAAAATTGAAAAACTTATTCTCGGTATCATATACACATTTTAGCAGCTGTTTAAAACAACTTCGGTGTTAGAAATCGGCAGCCCTTCAGCTCAAGTGAGGAAACTTCGACCCATCGACCCTTAATGATGAGAAACGTGCGATCCCATTTTGGAGTGTATGCTGTGGCTAGTTTCGTTGAAAATGGGGTGTGATAGTAGTATCAGGGCTGTCCGATGGAGTGAACATTGCATTTTCGTACAGTAGAAAATGAGATACAACTCATTAACATGACAAAGTTCGAGGACACTCACCAATTACAGTTTATGAAATGCATTGTTTTTGAGTGACAACACCTCAAACCCTCATATATCCAAAAAAAAGCCCCTTTCCCCGTGAGCGGGAAAGAGGCCTTTATCGAATAGATTACTGTACAATAAAATCCTTGGCCAAGCTGAATATTTGCTCAATATAATTCAGCAGCACTTGCGGGAAGAATCCCATCGCGACACCAGCCAGCGCACACAGCCAAGCTGTAATCGAGAGAGTATCGGAGTTCTTCACTTCACTTGCTTCAATATTGCTGCGCATGAACATTTGACGGATTATCCCGAAGTAATAATAGAATGAGACAACACTCGTGATGATCATCAGCGCACCCAGCCAATATTTATGGGTTTGCATCGTGCCGAGGATGATGTAAAGCTTCCCGAAGAATCCGCCAGTTACCGGAATACCGGCTAGAGAAAGAATGATCAGAACCATCGCGGCGGCGGTGTAAGGCGCCCGATAATACAGCCCGGCGAAGCCTTTGATTTCATCATTCCCGGTGGATGGCTGAACGATCATTAGTACGGCGAACGCTCCAATGTTCATAAACAAGTAGGCGATCATGTAATAAATGAACTCTGAGAAGTTGCTGTAATGAACGAGCGAAAAGTAGCTGCCTATCGGAACCAGCAGGTAGCCAGCATTGGCGATACCGGAATAAGCCAGCAGCCTTTTCATATTCGATTGTTTCAGAGCGATAAAATTTCCCGCTACCATAGCAATAGCGGCTAGCACGGAAATCGCCAGGAAGACATCTTCCTGAATATGACTGTCCGGGTAGCTGTTAAAGGCGAACAGAACGTACATGATGCGGAATAAAATCGCGAAACCGGCAGCTTTGGAGACAACGGCCAGAAAAGCGGCAACCGGTGTCGGAGCTCCTTGATAGACATCCGGCGCCCAGCTGTGGAACGGAGCTGCTGCGATCTTAAAGCCGAAGCCTGCCAGCAGCAGGAAGAAAGCGACATAGATCAGCGACTCGTAATGGGCCAGCGAAGGACCTATGGATCCAGCGATGTCCATCAAATTGGTGGAGCCTGCGATTCCATAGAAGAAGGACATTCCATACAAGATAATAGCGGATGAGATTCCGCCCATTACGATATATTTGAACGCTCCTTCATTGGATTGATCATCCATCTTGCGCATGGCTACCAATAAATAAGAGGTTATGCTCAGCAGCTCGAGACCCACATAGAGCGTAATGAGATCTCCGGATGAAGCCATAATCATCGCGCCAAGTGTGGCGGGAAGATAGAAATAATAGTATTCCCCGATGTGCGGAATGTCCTTTGGTTTAATGGCACCCAAGCTCATAAAGATCACAAGTCCCGTACCCGTGAGAAAGATGATCTTCAAGAGATTCCCGAAATCATCCACCCGGTAGCTTTGATTCAAGAGCTGAATCGGCTCCGCGGGATTCATCTGCATAAACACAAAGACCATCGAGACTAGAACGCCAAGCAGGGACAGCCAGCCTATGAAGGTTCGGCTTATTTTGTCAGGCAGCAGCAGATCAAGCAGCGAAAGAATGATTGCCGTGATTATGAGGGTAATCTCGGGAAGCAGATGCAGCATATCTGCGGCATGGAGTCGAAGCTGTTCCATCGGTTTTTAACCCCCTATCTTCCCGGCTACGCTTTGGATCACTTGATCAAAGCTGCCTATCGTTTGCTGTAACGGTTGGCTGAGCACATTGGGATATATGCCCAGGAGCAGAATAAATGCCACCAACGTGATCATTGGAATCGCCTCGATTAAGCGGGCATCCTTCAAGCCCAGCATGTGCTCTGAAGCAGGTCCAAAGGTGATGCTGAGAACCCCTCTGAGCACGTAGACCGCAGTAAGAATGATGCCTAAGGTTCCTATGACCGTTAACACTTTTAACGTACTGAACAACCCCAGGAACGCGAGGAATTCTCCCACGAAACCTGAAAGCCCCGGAAGTCCCAACGAAGCCATGCCCGCAACGAGCAAAATTCCACTAATAAAGGGAACTGAGGCCGACAGGCCGCCGAGCTTATCCAGCTCCGTCGTTTCTGTCCGCTCATATATAATGCCCACCAGCAGGAACATGAGCGCGGATATCAGTCCGTGCGATATCAATTGGAAGATGGCGCCCTGCATGCCGGTAACGTTGAACGCAGCAATACCGAGCAGCACAATGCCCATGTGGCTGATACTGGAATAGGCCAGGACCAGCTTGAAATCTTTTTGCACAAATGCCAGTATGGCTCCATAAAGGATGTTGATGACACCCAGCAGGGCAAGGACCCAAGCCCACTGTCTGGCTTCCTCCGGAAATAAGAGAATGCCGAAACGAATGAGGCCGTAAGCGCCCATTTTCAGCAAAATGCCAGAGTGAATCATGACCACAGAAGGCGGAGCCTCCGTGTGCACCTTCAGCATCCAGGTATGGAACGGGAAGATTGGCAATTTAATCCCGAATGCGATGAGCAGCATGATAAATACGGTCCATTTCAGGCCGCCTCCCAGATAGAACGGATTGTTGGGGGCATTTTGGTTCACATAGGCATTGGGATCCTGAAACAGGTTATGCATGATTGTCTGAATATCGCCGCTGTAAAATATCGAAACTGTTTGACCTTCGACCAGCTGTGAGAATCCCGCGGTACTGACGATAATCAGGAAAGCAATCAGCATAATAGCGGAACCGAGCCCGTTGTAAATGAGGAAACGGTTGGCCGCTCTTTCTTTGTTCATGTACCCCCATATGCCAATCAAGAAGAACATAGGCACGAGTGTAATCTCAAAGAAAAGGAAGAACAGGAATAAATCCTGAGCCATAAACACACCGAACATGCCCGCTTCAAGCAGCAGGAACAGGATGAAATAGAGCTTCCAGCGCTTTTTGATGTAGACGGATGCGAGTGCAGCCATGGTCGAAATTAGAGCCGTCAAGAAAACGAGAGGGAGGGACAAGCCGTCCACGGCCATCGTATATTTAAACTCGAAAAAGAAGGAAGTCAGCTGCTGTTGGAGTCCCTCATGGTTCAACGGGATTTTGATCCAGTCGAGCTGTTCCTTGTACTGCAGCGGATCAGCTGACACTTGATAGGCCACATAAAGCCAGGACGCCAGCAGCAAGGGAATCAAAGTCGCAGCAATTCCAATGGTTTTGATCAAGCTTCCCTTGTCCTTGCGAATAAACAGCAGTACGAGCACGCCCAGCAGAGGTGAGAAGGTGATGAGACTTAAGATCGGTATACTAGCTAACATGGATGAACCTCCTTCCCGCTAAAGCCAACACCAGAATCAAGAGACCAAGCAGGGTGATCAAGCCGTAGGTTTGTACTTGCCCATTTTGCAGTCGCGATCCGACACGGCCTAAGCCTACTACAGCTTGAGTCGTCAAACGCACAAGGCCGTCAACCACATAAAGATCTATGAAATCAAGAATGAGTCCAAGGCCTCTTAAAGGCTTTATGAGAATCAACTCGTAGATTTCATCGATATAATATTTGCGGTTAAGAAGCGTGTACAACCATGGAGCTTTGGCCGAAACCACGTCTCTGGGAATGGAACGTTTCAAATAGATCAAGTAGCCAAGACCAATGCCGAGAAGGCCAACCAGTGTGGAAATGATCATCACGGTCCAATTGGCCGCTTCATGATGCTCATGCCCAGTTAACCATGTTCCGAGCCAAGAGTTAAACGGTGTATTTACAAAACCGGCCACTACCGCAAGCACAGCCAGCACGATCAAAGGCAAGGTCATGGAAGCCGGAGACTCATGCGGTTCATGCTCGGATTTCTGGCTGCCCATAAACACCAGGAAGAACAATCTGGACATATAAAAGGCAGTGAAGAAAGCCGCAATCACACCTACCCAGAACAATAAAGGATGGTGGTCAAAGGCTTCAGCCAAAATCGCATCCTTGGACCAAAAGCCGGAGAAAGGAGGGATACCCGACAAAGCCAGGGCCCCGATGCCGAAGGTCCAGGTGGTGATTTTCATTTTGCGGGACAAGCCGCCCATTTCGTTAATATCCTGCGTATGTACCGCATGAATGACACTGCCTGCGCCAAGGAACAATAGCGCCTTGAAGAACGCATGAGTGAACAGGTGGAAGATGCCGGAGGAATACGAAACGCCGATCCCCAGCGCCATCATCATATAGCCAAGCTGACTGACTGTCGAATAGGCCAAAATTCGCTTGATATCATTCTGCGCAATCCCGATGGTCGCTGCAAAGATGGCCGTAAAGCCGCCTACATAAGCCACTACAAGCAGGGCATCCGGCGAAGCTTGAAAAATATCAAATGTCCGGGCAACCAGGTATACCCCTGCGGCAACCATGGTCGCGGCATGAATCAACGCACTGATTGGCGTTGGACCTTCCATAGCGTCTGGCAGCCAAGTGTGCAGCGGGAATTGTCCGGATTTACCGATGGCCCCTACGAAAATAAGAATAGCAATCCAGGTGACGATAGATGGGTCAATTTTACCCGTTGTAAAGGCATTATGTATGGAGCTAAAGTCCAAAGCATGACCCGGCATGTACCAAAATAACAGCAGAATGCCGAGGAACAAACCGACATCCCCTATACGGGTAACGATGAAAGCCTTCTTGGCGGCCGCTCTTGCTTCCGGCTTGTGATACCAGAACCCCACGAGCAGGAAAGAGCATACACCCACCAGCTCCCAGAAGATATACAGCTCCAGCATATTTTCAGAAATAACAAGACCCAGCATGGAGAACGAAAATAAAGCAATATATGCGAAAAATACGTTAATTCGCGGATCTTCTTTCATATAACCCTTGGAATAAATGTTTACGAGCAAACTCACCAAGGTGACGATGACCAGCATCAGCGAGTTCAAATTCGTCACTTCAAAGCCCATCGACAGCGTGATATCGCCGAGCTTGAGCCAACCCATCTTATCCCAGGTGTAATCCTCGATCCTGCCGCCCAGTCTTTCCAGGAAGATCAGCATGGCCACTACAAAAGAAGCGAACATAGCCACAATACTGATGTTGGTGCCGAGATCTTTCATTTGCCTTCCCATTGCCGTAAGCGCCAGAAAAGCCAGCAGCGGAAACAACGGAATGAGCCATGCGTATTGCGAATAGTCCGATACCATGTCCTTTTTCAGCCTCCTAGCGCTTCATAGAATCCATTTCATTAACATCCGTAGTCCCTTTGTTGCGGTACAGCGTGATCAGAATCGCTATGCCGACCGCAGCTTCAGCAGCCGCTATCGTTATGTTAAAGAGTGAAAAAATTTGTCCGGTCAAATTGGGATGATCGCCCATTCGCGAAAATGCGATTAAATTCAGGTTCACGGCATTGAGCATCAGCTCGATTGATAAAAGCACGATAACGCCGTTCTTTTTGGACAAAGCCCCGTAGAGCCCGATGCAAAACAAGATGGCAGCCAGAGTCAAGTAAGGAGTGATGATGATCAAGGTTAGTCCTCCTCTCTCTTGGCGACCACAATCGCGCCGATAAATGCTAGCGTCAGCAGGACGGACATGATTTCAAAAGGTATGACATGCACGTTATAGAGCAGCTTCCCGATTTCCATGGTGTTGTCTGCTGCAGCTTTGTAGTCTCCTGGAGTGAAAGTGGTGTTCTGAATCGCATAAAAGAGGATACCGAACAGGGCAAGCGCGCCTACAAATGCAAGTCCTGTATGCCAAGGGCGTTTCGGCTCATCTTCTTCACCTGCACGGTGCCTGGTCATCATGATCCCAAATATCATGAGGATCGACATGGCCCCTGCATAAATCAAAACCTGCACAAAAGCTACAAATTCAGCCTCCAAAATCACGTACAAGCCTGCTAAACTGATAAATGTCAGAGCCATGGCGGTCACCATGTGTACCACTTTGGTGAAGCTGATCGTGAATATCGCTCCACCGATGGCCATTAGAGCAAAAACGAAGAAAGCCCAGTTCGAACCGTGCGTAACAAACTCGCTGAACCCGCTAAACATCCTTTTTGGCTCCCCCTTTCGGCATGGCTGAATTGTTCTCTTTGCGAATATTTTGCGTGTTTTCGCTCAGCCACTCCATATTCTTGAATAAATCATCCCGGCTGTAGGAGGCTAGCTCGAAGTTGTTCGTCATGACCACCGCTTCTGTTGGACATACTTCGGTGCAGAGATCGCACAGAATGCAAATTTCGAAGTTGATGTCATACGTGTCGATGACCTTCCCCTTCTTCTCAGGGTCGGGATTAGGCTTGCCTACGAGAGTAATGCACTCCGTCGGGCAAACCTTGGCGCACAAATTGCAAACGATACATTTTTCCGGATCAAAATATTGAATCCCACGGAAGCGATCCGGCATTTCGATCGGGACGTCAGGATATGCATAGGTCACCTTTTTTTGAGTCATGCCTTTGAGGGTTACGCCTAAGCCTTTCATTATGCCCTTCACTTTTATCACCCCATGGTCTTTAAGATATGAGTTGCATGTAAATCGCAGTTACGAAAATATTCAGCAGGGCGAGAGGCAGCAGTACCTTCCAGCCCAGCCCCATCAATTGATCGATGCGCACACGCGGCATGGTAGCCCGCAGCCAAAACATCGTGAATACGATAAAGCAGAATTTGAGCAGAAACCAAATGATGCCCGGCACGAAGTCCAGGAAAACAAACGGTGCATGCCAGCCGCCCAGGAAAAGCACAGTAATCAGGGAAGCTACGGCAAAAACATAAACATACTCGGCAAGCATGAAAAAAGCAAAGCGGAAGCCGCTGTATTCCACATGATAGCCCGCCACCAGCTCGGATTCCGCTTCCGGAAGGTCGAACGGCGTACGGTTCAGCTCGGAAATGCCGGCGATGAAGAAAACGATAAACCCGATGATTTGCGGCAGGAAATGCCAATGCCAGAAGCCTCCGGCTTGATTTTCCACGATCACTCTAAGATTCAAGCTGCTGCTCATCATGATGACACCGATCACGGAAATGACAAGTGGAATCTCATAGCTGATCATTTGTGCCGCGGAACGCATTCCGCCTAGAAGCGCGTACTTGTTATTCGACGCCCAGCCGCCCAGAATAATACCAATGGTAGAAATACCGGATAAGGCCACATAATAGAGCAGCCCCACGTTCAGGTCCGCATTAAACAATTTATCCGTAAAAGGAATGGTGGCAATCACCGCAAAAGCTGGGATAAATGTGATGACCGGAGCGAGAATGAATAAGGTGCGCTCAGCTTTTCGAGGAATGGTGTCCTCTTTGATCAGCAGCTTAAACACATCCGCAACGCTCTGCAAAAGGCCAAACGGCCCTGTTCGGTTAGGTCCGACCCGAAGCTGCATCCAGCCAATGACTTTACGCTCAAAATAAATCGCGTAGGTCACGAAGCCCAGAATAAGCAGCAGCATCACAATGCCCCAGAAGAGAAAAATCGCAAAGTTCGTCCAGCTCAGGTTTTGCTCCAGCAGGGTCATCATTAGGCATCAACCTCCCCGACAACAATATCAATTCCACCCAGGATCGTAATGAGGTTGGTCATCGTTTCACCGACAAGAAGCTTCGGCAGAATCTGCAGGTTCACAAAGGAAGGCCTGCGGAACTTGATCCGGAAAGGCTCCTGCTTGCCGCGGGAAATGATGTAGCAGCCGATTTCTCCGCGTGGCGATTCAATCCGCGAATAGACTTCACCCTCGGCAGGGCGGATCACCCTGGGGACCTTCCCCATGATTTCCCCTTCAGCCGGAATTTGTTCCACGGCTTGCTCCAGGATGCGTAAAGACTGCGTGATTTCTTCCAGACGAATCAAATAGCGAGCATAGCAATCACCGCTGTCGCGTACAGGTACGTCAAACTCGAAGCGGTTATACAAGCTGTATGGCTGATCCTTGCGTAAGTCCCATTTAACTCCGGTACTGCGAAGATTCGCACCGCTAAGTCCATAAGCGATTGCAGTCTTTGCATCGTATTTCCCGATCCCTTTGATACGGCCGAGGAAGATCTCATTGCCGCTTACCAGATTGTTATATTCTACAAGCTTGCCGCGCATATAGGGGATAAATTCTCTAACCTTCTGGATCCAGCCTTCGGGAGCATCCCATTTTACGCCGCCTACACGCATGTAATTGTAAGTTAAGCGCGCACCGCACAATTCATTAAACAGATTGATAATAATTTCACGATCCCGAAAGGCATACAAGAAAGGACTCATTGCCCCAATGTCCAGCAAATAGGTTCCCCACCACACCATATGGCTTGCAATGCGCTGCAGCTCCATAACGATAAGTCGCAAAAACTCGGCGCGTTCCGGAATCTCCAGCTGCATCATCGTTTCCACGGCGTGAACCAGCACGTAATTGTTGGTCATGGCCGAGACATAATCCATGCGATCGGTATAAGGAATGATTTGAGTATAGGAGAGGTCTTCCGCCAGCTTTTCCGTGCCTCTGTGCAGGTAGCCCATGACCGGTATGGCTTCGCGTATGATTTCTCCATCGATTTTGACGATAATGCGGAATACCCCGTGTGTACTGGGATGCTGGGGTCCGACATTTAGAAGCAGTTCTTCAGTCCGTAACAAAAGCTACACCTCCGGGTCCAGCGGTTCATAATCTTTGCGCAATGGGTGTCCGACCCAATCGTCAGGCATCATAATTCTTCTTAAATCCGGATGATCGGAAAAATGAATCCCGAACAAATCGTATACTTCTCTTTCATTCCAGTTCGCGGTTGGCCAAATGGCGGTAACGGAAGGAATGGATGGCTGTTCCCGGTCGGCTTTGACCTTCACGCAGTAATCCTTCTTGCTTGAAAGCGAAAGCAGATGATACACCACTTCCAGGTGCGTTTCCTGATCAACCCCGGATACATTTCGCAAATAATTGCATTGCAGTTCATCATGTATTTTAAAAAGCAGAGCGGTTTCTCCCCACAGATCGTTTTTGATGACGACCAAGGGCAAATGATTGTCTTTTTCATTGATAAAAGCTTGCTCTACGGCTTCTTCGCCAACGTTCTCTTTGATGATCTGCACCAACCTGTCCAGCATCGGCTGGTTCGGCGACGGCTCCTTCGGTGCAGCATCTGCGGCCTCTTCCGCCGGCTTGCCGGCGCGCGCACTTGCCCTAGCCGCTCTCGCTTCCGCGGCAGCCTTCGCCTTGGCTTCCTTCTCGGCGTCGCTCGGCTCCTGCGCCTCTGCAGCCTGAGCTACCGCGGGCTCGTCTGCAGGCTTCGCTGCAGCTGCCGCGTCAGCCGTGTTAGGCGCCGCCGCTACGGTGGGGTCGGCCTCGGAGGCCGCCTTCGTTGCAAGCTCTTGACTCTCTTCCTTGGAAGGAGTCACGCTTTCTTCGGCGTCCGGCTTCTTGTCCTCGCTCATTGATTGGTCACCCGCTTCCCGGTTTTCGCCTCATAGCGAATCTTTTCCTGAAGCTTGTTGATCCCGTAGATCAGCGCTGCCGGGTTCGGCGGACAGCCTGGAATATATACATCCACAGGCACTATTTGATCAACGCCTTTGACCACGGAATAAGACCTCACATAGGGACCGCCTGCAGTTGCGCAAGAGCCCATCGCGATTACCCATTTGGGTTCAGGCATTTGGTCATAAAGACGGCGCAGCAAAGGAGCCATTTTCTTCGTGACCGTTCCGGAAACAATCATGACATCCGATTGCCGCGGGGACGTACGAAAAATGACTCCAAATCGGTCCAAATCATAATGGGAAGCGCCTGTGCCCATCATCTCAATAGCGCAGCAGGCCAAACCAAATGTTAAAGGCCAGAGCGAGTTGCTTCTTGCCCATGCTTTGATCTGCTCTAACGTACCCATAAACACATTGCGGTTCAATTCTTCTCTTTCTTCCGGAGAAATGGAATTTAAATCGAAGTCCATTGCAGCACCTTCTTTTTCCAAGCGTATAGTAAACCTATGGCTAGCAAGGCAACAAAAATACACATTTCCACAAAGGCAAACAAGCCTAATTGCTTATAGGCAACTGCCCACGGGTATAAAAACACCGTTTCCACATCAAAAATCACAAACATCAAAGCAAACAAATAATAGCGAATGTTAAAACGAATTTGACCTTCCCCTACCGGCTCATTCCCGCTCTCGTAGGTGGTGTACTTCTCATCCACCGGC
This sequence comes from Paenibacillus sp. GP183, assembly GCF_900104695.1. Classification (NCBI taxonomy): domain Bacteria; kingdom Bacillati; phylum Bacillota; class Bacilli; order Caryophanales; family Paenibacillaceae; genus Paenibacillus; species Paenibacillus sp. GP183. The sequence goes on along the minus strand of NZ_FNSW01000001.1, from coordinate 3,621,732 downwards.
TTGTGCGGCCTTAACAGTTTTCCTGCCGTCAGCGCAACAACGGGAAGCAGAATCCCCAATGCAACAAAGATTGCCACGATGACATAGTTATTTGTGTACATCATCAGTATGTAACCGCCTCCAAGGTTAATTGACTTCTTGATTAAATTCATTCAATTGGGTAATAAGCACCTTAACAATTATATCAAATAGGATTATTCGCGTCGATGCTTAATTGTATCTGCATTTGCTGACTACCTTTTCCAATATTTTCTCAAAATATACCGTCCCAAGGATTGCTCCGTTTGCTTCACAAACAAAGAAGAAAGGCGAAGAGATGGACTCCCTCGCCTTTGTTCGATCGTTCTATTTTCTCTCCGCAACATCGATCCGGTTGACCGCTCTCATCAAGGCAAGCTCGGCACGTTTGACATTCATGTCATGATCTTTGGCCTTTGCCTCAGCTAGACGTTTCTCCGCACGTTCCTTCGCGGATCTTGCCCGATCCAGATCGATTTGTTCCGGCAGCTCGGCGCTTTCCGCCAATATAACCACCTTGTCCTTGCGCACTTCCATGAAGCCGCCGTTCACTGCGATGACCTGGTCGCTTTGACCCTGCCGTTTCACGGTAATCGGAGCAATTTTCAAAGGAGTCACAAGTGGAATGTGATTCGGCAGAATTCCAAGCTCCCCGGCAACGCCCTTAACCACAATCATGCTTGCCTGTTCGGCATAAGCTTTGCGCTCGGGGGTTACTATTTCCAACAGGAATGTACTCACTTGGATTCCCCTCCTTAGAGTTTTCCGTCAGGAAAACTTTCTTCGTAAGCATGAGCTGAGTTTTCCGTCAGGAAAACTTTCTTCGTAAGCATGAGCTGAGTTTTCCGTCAGGAAAACTTTCTTCGTAAGCGTGACTAAACTTTATTACAAAGTTTTGGCTTTCGCGATAGCATCTTCGATCGTGCCCACATTGTGGAACGCTGTTTCCGGAAGGTCATCGTGCTTGCCTTCAAGAATTTCTTTGAAGCTGCGAACGGTTTCTTTAAGCGGCACGTATAGACCAGGGAAACCGTTAAACGGCTCGGCTACGTGCAGCGGCTGGGACAGGAACAAACGAAGGCGGCGTGCCCGTTGCACGATCAGCTTGTCTTCATCCGAAAGTTCGTCCATACCCAAGATCGCGATAATATCCAAAAGCTCTTTATAACGTTGAAGAATTTGTTTTACACCTTGTGCTACCTGGTAATGCTCTTCACCCAGAACTTCTGGAGTCAGAATTCGAGAGGAAGAAGCAAGCGGATCAACCGCAGGGAAAATACCCGCTGCTGCGATACTGCGCTCCAGGTTTGTTGTGGAATCCAAGTGAGCAAATGCTGTGGCTGGAGCTGGATCCGTATAGTCATCGGCAGGAACGTAAATCGCTTGAATCGAAGTTACAGAACCTTTTTTCGTCGATGTAATACGCTCTTGCAATTGACCCATTTCAGTTGCCAATGTAGGTTGGTAACCAACCGCGGAAGGCATACGGCCCAGCAAAGCGGAAACCTCGGAGCCAGCTTGGGTGAAGCGGAAAATGTTGTCGATAAAGAGCAGCACATCTCTTCCTTCTTCATCACGGAAATACTCAGCCATGGTAAGACCGGAGAGCGCCACACGAAGACGTGCACCCGGAGGCTCGTTCATTTGACCGAATACCATCGCTGTTTTGGAAATTACGCCTGAATCGCTCATTTCATGATAGAGGTCATTTCCTTCACGCGTTCTTTCACCAACACCTGCGAATACGGAAATACCACCGTGCTCTTGGGCGATGTTGTGAATCAGCTCTTGCATCGTTACGGTTTTACCCACACCCGCTCCGCCGAATAAACCAACTTTACCACCTTTTGCATAAGGGGCCATCAAGTCAATTACTTTAATCCCTGTCTCCAAAACCTCAGCTTTGGTCGATAATTCGTCGAATGGGGGAGCCGGTTTATGGATAGGGCTCGTTAATGTGCGATCTTCCGGACCGGCACCGTCAATGGCATCACCCAATACGTTAAATACGCGTCCAAGTGTTGCTGGTCCGACAGGCACGGAAATGGCAGCTCCTGTATCAATAGCTTCAGCTCCACGAACCAGCCCGTCTGTCGTGGACATGGCTACACAGCGAACAAGATTATCACCAAGGTGAACAGCCGCTTCAACGGTCGTGCTGGTATCTTGTGCGCCAGCGGTAGCCGCTTTCCTTACAATCTTGATTGCATTAAGAATCTCAGGGAGCTGGCCGCGTTCAAACTCAATGTCCACGACCGGCCCTGTAATATTCACTACGCGCCCTTTGTTCAATGTTTTCCCTCCTAAACTTTCGTCATTGTATCCTTAAGCTTGCGCATTGGCTCCTGCAACAATCTCCGAAATTTCTTGCGTAATCGAAGCCTGACGTGCCCGGTTGTATGCGAGCGTATAGCTGCTGATCATCTCGGTTGCATTCTTCGTTGCGCTGTTCATTGCAGTCATCCTCGCTCCGAATTCACTCGCTTTGCCTTCCAAAACAGCGCTGAAAATGAGCGTTTCCGCATATTTTGGCAGCAGCACTTCCAAAACTCCTTCAGGAGAAGGCTCGTATTCGTAGCTCGCAGTTGCAGCTGCCGGTACGTCATCCATTGGCAGAAGCCTTTTCACTGTCGGGATTTGGGTGATTGCATTCTTAAACTGGTTATATACCAGGAATAACTGGTCATAAGTCCCGTTCTCAAAATTAGCTACAGCTGCAGCAGCAACCGATTTAACATCCGCAAATGCCACGTTATCAGGAACTCCTATTACATCTTGCAAAACCGGAATGTTCCGCTTGCGGAAGAAGTTACTTCCTTTGCGGCCGATGACTAATACGGAATACTCAGCGGCTGACTTATGTCTTTCGCTAATCTCCGCCATAACCTTCCTTAATACGTTAGCGTTATAGCCTCCCGCTAACCCTTTGTCGGAAGTAATGACCAAGTATCCCGTTTTCTTGACTTCACGAGTTTGCAGCATGGGGTGTTTCACACCCTTGGTACCTGCTGCTATACTTCCAACCACTTCTTTCAGCTTGTCGGAGTAAGGCCGTGCGGCTTCCGCTGCTCGCTGAGCTTTTTTCAATTTCGCAGCATAGACCATTTCCATCGCTTTGGTGATTTGTTTGGTATTTTGTGTGGACTTGATCTGGCGCTTAATTTCACGCATCCCTTTTGCCATATCTGCTCACCTCTCTTTCGAGACTTTCTGGAACCCTCTGTTATTCAGAAGCAGCGAAGCCTTTTTTGAACTGGCCAATCGCATCTGTCAATGCTTTATCATTATCTGAAGTGATGTCCTTCGTATCGCGAATGCTTTGAAGAATTTCCGGACGGTTGGATTCCAGGAAGCCCAGGAATTCAGCCTCAAAACGGCGAACATCCTGCACAGGAAGATCATCCAGGTGTCCTTTTACAACGGTATACAGGGATGTTACCTGTTTCTCGAGGGAAAGCGGTTGGTGAACGCCCTGCTTCAAAATTTCAAGTGTACGTACACCGCGGTTTAGTCGAGATTGAGTGGCTTTATCCAAATCGGATCCGAACGCTGCGAACGCTGCGAGCTCACGGTATTGAGCCAAGTCAACGCGAAGGGTACCGGCAACCTTTTTCATGGCTTTAGTTTGAGCGGAACCTCCTACCCGGGAAACAGAGTTACCAATGTTAACCGCTGGACGTTGACCTGAGTAGAACAAATCGGATTCCAGGAAGATTTGTCCGTCTGTAATCGAAATTACGTTCGTAGGAATATAGGCTGAGATGTCACCCGCTTGGGTTTCAATGAAAGGAAGCGCTGTTAATGATCCCCCGCCCAGCTCGTCATTCAACTTGGCTGCACGCTCCAGCAAACGGGAGTGCAAGTAGAATACGTCACCTGGATAAGCTTCCCGACCTGGTGGACGGCGAAGCAGCAAGGAGAGCTCACGATAAGCAGCCGCTTGCTTGGACAAGTCATCATAAACAATCAGCACGTGCTCGCCTTTGTACATGAAGTACTCACCCATAGCGCAACCGGCATAAGGAGCCAGCCACAGCATAGGTGATGGCTCGGAAGCGGAAGCCGTTACGACAATTGTATATTCCAGCGCGCCTGCGCGACGAAGTGTTTCAACAACACCTACAACTGTTGATTGTTTTTGTCCTATGGCAACGTAAATACATTTAACACCGTTACCTTTTTGGTTGATGATAGCATCGATTGCAATGGCGGTTTTACCGATTTGACGGTCACCGATGATCAGCTCACGCTGTCCGCGTCCGATTGGAATCATCGCGTCGATCGCTTTAATTCCCGTTTGCATAGGCTCATGAACCGATTTACGAGCCATAACGCCAGGAGCCGGGGATTCAATAGGACGGGAAGAAGTTGTATTGACAGGACCTTTGCCATCAACAGGTTGTCCTAGAGGATTCACAACACGGCCAAGCAGCTCTTCACCTACTGGAACCTCCATGATGCGGCCGGTGCGTTTCACTTGGTCACCTTCACGAATTTCTGTGTAAGGTCCGAGAATAACGATACCTACGTTGCTCTCTTCCAGGTTCATCGCATAACCCAAGACTCCGTTTGAAAACTCAAGCAGCTCACCTGCCATTACGCTTTCCAAACCATGCGCACGGGCAATACCGTCACCAACTTGAATGACCGTACCTACATCAACAACTTGCAAATCGGATTTATAGTTTTCAATCTGTTGTTTAATCAATGTGCTGATTTCTTCAGGTCTGATACTCAACGAAATTCACCCCTATTCCTACAATACTTGAGTTTGTTGTAACGACTTGGCCAGGCGGCTGAGCTTGCCTGAAATACTTCCGTCATACAAACGGTCGCCAATTCGGACTTGAATGCCTCCGAGCAGCTTCGGATCGATGGCCGTTTCAACTCGAAGGGTCTTGCCGGTTATTTTCTTAAAATGTGCCGCTATGTCCGCAATTTGATTCTTGCTTAAGGCAAAGGCCGAATACACAGTGGCATTGGCTAAGCCTTGAGCTTCATTAGCAATCTTCACATAATCATGAACCAACGCAGGCACAATGTCTTCTCTGCCTTTATCAATCAAAACCTGCAGCATATTCCATACCGGCTCTGATATCTTACCATCAAAGATCTGCTTCAGCAGGTCTTTCTTGACCTTGTTATCGACGCCGGGATGATTCAAAAACTTCTGCAGATCCACATTGCCGATAATTGCATCCGCTACAGATTTCAGCTCTTCCTCCACTTGGGAGATTATGCTTTGCTGCTTCGCCACTTCGAATAGAGCCTTGGCATAGCGTTTTGCTACGACGATGTCACTCATAGGTCGCCTCCTACCTCTTTGAGGTAATGCTCAACCAATTGTTCCTGGGACTTCTCGTCGATTTGCTTTTCAATAATTTTCGAGGCGATCATAACGGACATCGCGCTCACTTGACTGCGCAAAGCTGCAACCGCTTTGTTCTTTTCACTCTCAATATCTTGTAAAGCTTCGTCTTTCAGACGGTTCGTTTCGGCACGAGCTGCATGAATGATTTCATCAGCTTGTTTCGTGCTGGTTTGTTTGGCTTGTTCAATAATATCATAGGCTTCTTTCCTTGCTTGCTGCAGAGCTTGCTTTTGCTCCTCAAGCAGCTGCTCGGATTGTTTACGGCTGTTCTCGGCCGTTTGAATTTGATCCTTGATCATTTGTCTGCGCTTTTCCATCATCCCAAATAAAGGGCCAAAAGCATACTTGGAAAGCAGGAGATACAAAATAAGGAATGCTGCGATTTGTATGAAAAATGTGGACCAATTAATAGTCAAGTAACGTCACTCCCTTCTGATAACATGGGCAAAACGAAGGCGCGGAGGCTTTTGCGACCTTCCCCGCCAAACGAATTCTTAGGCGCGACCCATAAAGAGGAACGCAAGAACCAAAGCTACGACCGGCATTGCCTCTACCAGACCAACCCCGATGAACATGGTTGTTTGAAGTGTACCGCGAAGTTCCGGTTGACGAGAAATACCTTCCAACGCGCGACCTACGATTAAACCGTTACCAATACCTGCACCCAATGCCCCTAAACCAAATACGATTCCTGCTGCTACTAATGCTAAAGCTCCCATTGAGAAAATCCTCCCTTAAATTAAAAAGTATAGTTGTAATTGTTGACTCGAGACTTCCCGAGGTAAGTCTTACTGTTAATGTTGTTCTTCGTGCACCAACGTTTGTGAAATGTAGACCATCGTCAGCATCGTGAAAACGAATGCCTGAATCGCGCCGACAAACACACTGAAGCCCTGCCATGCAATCAAAGGCAATATTCCAAAATAGCCTGCCCCGACGATGACACTAATCATAATTTCACCGGCATAAATGTTGCCGTATAAACGAAAAGCAAGCGTGAGCGGCTTAGATACGACTTCAATCAGATGAAGAATAAGCATCGTGCCTTTATACTCAAAGTAATGAGCGATATAATGCTTCGTATTCCGGGTTAAGCCCAGGAAGTGACTGAGCAAAATAACGATAGCCGTTAATGCGCCCGTAACCGCAATGTCGGCAGTTGGAGATTTCCACCAGGAAACGCCAATTTCATGCTGGCCTTTTGCAGCCGCATCTGCAAAATCTGCGCTGGTGAGGAAGGGATGCCCTGCAATCGTTGCCGACGCGACATCTTTATGCTCGGTAATAAACGAGAAAGGAAGCCCAAGCATGTTTCCGATGAAGATAAACATAATGAGCGTAAGGCCTAACGTGATAAAAGGTTTACCATACTTAGAGCCAATCGTGCTTCCAATAATGTTTTCAACAAACTCGACAGCCCATTCCATAAAGTTTTGCAGCTTGGATGGATTCGTCATTGAGGCTTTTCTTGATGCTGATACCGCAAGGATCAAAACAGCAAGACTTGTAACGAGGATCATAAGAATGGCTGATAGATCGAACTTGAATCCAAAAAGTTCAATTATCGGTACGTGATGTTCCATTTTTTCCATTTTCACCCCTTTCATCGAATGGAATTACTTCCTGGACCTTCCAATAGAAAGAATACCCACCACGAGTGTTGCCAATTGAGCGAAAAAGTATCCGGCAATGGTTGTGGTGAGTGCCACATGCTGCGGATACCGAACGGCAACCAGTCCCGCCAGAGCCGCAATTGCAGCCCTTGTCAGAAACCCCAGGTTCACCTTGCGACCCTTTTTTTCTAACGCGGCCTCCGTGAACTTATGAATTTTCCAGGCCAGGTACCTCGCATTGATCATGCTGGCAACGGATCCGAGCATCAAGCCGGCTGAATAGGGCCTGTATTCTACAAGCAATGCCCAAGCGGCTAAACAAAAGGATAGAAAGAAAAGAAACACATTTTGAACCGTTTTCAGATGGGCCGAAAAATCATCCATTATAGCCCTCCGTAACGTTTAATCAAGAAGTAGATGCTGAACACCGCAGATGCAAGTCCGAGCAGGAAACCGCCGAGTACCCAGAGCTGCCCGCCGAAGACGCGGCTTAACCAATCGCCTAACCAATAACCGGCCAAAAGGCAAACGGCAAAATCGATCCCGATGGCACTTGTCAATGCAGCAGCTCGCCACGGATTATCCTTCGGATCTGATGGTTTCATAGCACCCTCCTGAGAATCCTTATTCATTGTAACGAAGCTAAGCGAGTTTTGTCAATTAAGCTCACCTATCAGCGAGAGCGGCGTGCACGCAACAAAACCCTTGCAAATCAAGGCTTAGCGGTTCCTCAAACCAAACAGTATAACTGTACGCTATGGAGTTTGTCATGATTTTGTCACGGATGAAAAGACTCGGGGCACTGCTGGGCATGGCCGAAGTGATGAAGAATCCCCTGAACGATTCTTTGCGACGCTTTTCCGTCACCATAAGGATTGGCAGCTTGGCTCATCTGCGTGTAAAGCTCGGAGTCCGTCAGAAGAGCTCGAGCTCTAGTGTAAACCTTTTCTTCATCGGTTCCAACAAGCTCCAGAGTACCTGCTTCTATTCCTTCCGGACGCTCCGTAGTCTCTCGCAACACAAGAACCGGAACCCCGAAGGATGGCGCTTCTTCCTGCAAACCGCCGGAATCCGTGAGGATCATGTAAGCGTGCGGGTAGAAGTTATGAAATTCGAATACGTCCAGCGGATCGATTAGCCTGATTCTAGGGTGATCTCCAAGAATCTCATAAGCCGTTTCCCTAACAGCGGGGCTGGGATGTACCGGATACACAATGGCAATATCCTCGAATTCATCGGCAATACGGCGGACCGCCCGGAAAATCTGACGATGCGGCTCTCCTTGAGCTTCACGGCGATGAGCGGTCATCAGGATCAACCTGCGGCCACTTGCCCATTCAAGCACAGGATGATCAAACTCCTTTTGCACCGTGTATTGGAATACATCGGTTACTGTATTGCCCGTCACATAAATACTCGAATCCGGTTTATTCTCCTTGCGCAGATTATTAGCCGACCACTGAGTCGGGGCAAAATGCAAATCAGCCAGCACCCCTGTCAATTGACGGTTCATTTCTTCAGGAAATGGCGCTTGCTTATTCCAGGTACGAAGCCCCGCTTCCACGTGACCTACCTGAATCTGCTGCATGAATGCCGCATAGCTTGCCAGGAACGTAGTCAAGGTATCGCCGTGAACCAGAATGAGATCCGGTCTGGCCTCCTGGAACACAGGCTCCAATCCCTGCAGCACACGAATCGTAATTTCATTGAGCGTCTGCCTGTCCTTCATCACATTCAAATCGAAATCCGGCTGTATCCGGAAAATGTCCAGCACCTGGTCCAGCATTTGACGATGCTGCGCGGTTACACAGACCAGAGGCTCTATATGCTCCGGATGCTTTTGCAATTCCAGGATAAGTGGCGCCATTTTAACGGCTTCAGGCCTTGTCCCAAAAATGGTAATGATTTTCAATCGTTTCATCGTGTTCACCTTTTCTTTGTCTACTTTGTGCCGAATAAACGGTCTCCCGCATCGCCGAGACCCGGAACAATATAGCCGTGGTCATTCAAGTAATCGTCCACCGCGGCTACGTAAATATCTACATTCGGGTGTGCGTTTTGGACAGCTTTGATGCCCTCAGGCGCAGCGATCAAGCACATCAATTTAATCTGGGTACAGCCTCTGCTGGCGAGAACTTCAATCGCCGCATTGGCCGATCCTCCCGTTGCCAGCATGGGATCTATCACAATGATTTCACGTTCTTGAACGTCAGTAGGCAATTTCACATAATATTCTACCGGTTGAAGTGTATCCGGATCGCGATAAAGACCGATATGTCCCACCTTTGCTGCAGGAAGCAGCTTCAAAATGCCGTCCACCATGCCGAGACCGGCTCGCAAAATCGGAATCAGCCCAAGCATTCTACCGGATATAATACGACAATTGGCCGTGGTTATAGGTGTTTTTACCTGCACATCTTCAAGCGAGATGTCTCTGGTTATTTCGTAAGCCATTAAAGTGGCAACTTCGTCTACCAGCTCGCGAAAATCTTTCGTTTTTGTGTTCTCGTCTCTTATGTACGTCAGCTTATGCTGTATGAGCGGATGATCACAAATAAATACTTTCCCCATACCCGTCCTCCTAGAGTTTTCGTCGGCAAACCTTGTTTATTATATCATATGTTATCCGACTTATCTTCTACATACAACAAGTGGCAATTCTGAGTATCCAATCGGACAGTTGACCTCGGAAATTGCCTGTATATTTCCCGGGAAATATCCTTATACAATGAAACAGGCCGGCTATGAAGCCGACCTTGGATCATAAAGAAATGAGTTAGTAAGACAATCCCGGATAAAGCGGGAACTGGGCTGTAAGGTCCTTGACCATGCCTCTCGCTTTGTTTAATGCTGCTTCATCAGAAGGATTTTTAATAGTCAGCGCGATGATTTGCGCGATTGTTTTCATAGCGGCCTGATCCATGCCTCTGGAGGTGGCGGCCGGTGTTCCGATGCGGATACCGCTGGTGATGAACGGGCTGGTTGGATCGAAAGGAATTGCATTCTTGTTCACGGTCACACCCACCTCGTCCAGAATATGCTCGGCATCCTTACCGCTGATATTTTGGCTGCGCAGGTCAACGAGCAGCAAGTGATTATCCGTACCGCCAGAAACAATATGGAGGCCTTCTGCCTGTAAAGCATCGGCAAGGGTCTGTGCGTTTTTGATCACATTTTGCGAGTAAGTTTTAAATTCCGGCTTCAAGGCTTCACCAAATGAAACAGCTTTAGCAGCAATGGTGTGCATCAGAGGTCCGCCTTGCGAGCCAGGAAAGACGGCTTTATCAATCGCTGCTGCCCACGATTTGCGGGTAAGGATCATCCCGCCGCGAGGACCGCGAAGCGTTTTATGTGTAGTCGTCGTAACGAAGTGAGCGTGCGGGACCGGATTCGGATGCAGGCCGGCAGCCACAAGACCCGCGATATGTGCCATGTCAACGAAGAAAAAGGCGCCTACATCATTAGCAATTCGAGCAAGCGCTTCGAAATCGATCGTTCGCGGATAAGCGCTGGCACCGGCTACAAGCATGCGCGGCTTATGCTTGAACGCCAATTTACGAACTTCATCGTAATCAATGCGGAAATCTTTTTCGCTTACGCCGTAAGGAACGAAGTTATAGAAAATACCGGAAGCATTGACAGGACTGCCATGCGTTAGATGACCGCCATGTGCCAGATTCATACCAAGAACAGTATCGCCATGACTGAGTGCCGCAAGGTAAACAGCCATATTGGCCTGCGCACCGGAATGAGGCTGAACATTCGCATGCTCGGCACCGAACAGCTCCGTTGCACGGTCACGTGCGATGTTTTCCACAATATCGACGTATTCACAGCCGCCATAATATCTTTTGCCCGGATAGCCTTCCGCATATTTGTTAGTTAAAACCGTACCCATAGCTTCAAGCACCGCTTGGCTTACAAAGTTCTCAGAAGCAATCAACTCAATTTTGTCGCGTTGGCGGCCAATTTCCAAATTCATAGCTTTCACAATTTCTGGGTCTTGCTTGCTTAAATGTGCTGTCATTTTTATTTCCTCCTAGTGGCGTATCCTCTATATTTTAAAAAAGGTCATCCTAAGTTGCTGCAATCGTCGGTTTGAGATGAATCTTTAACTTGCAAACCCGCGTCTTCCTCCGTATAAACAGCCCTTGCTCCCCCGATCAGCTTCGACCGAGTGATAGCCATGGTCACATGAGCATGGCCTATGGTACGAATCGGCGGCCTGACTGGAACAGCGACTCGGCGAAGATGCATGCCAATCAGCGTGTCTCCAATATCGATCCCTGCATGCGCCTGAATAGCTTCCACTAGCACAGGCCGCTTGAAATGGCGAAACGCATACGAGGCCATTGAGCCTCCAGCCTTGGGTATCGGTATGGCAGAAACCGTCTCTAATGGATAGCGCGAGAGGATGTTCTCCTCCACGACCAGAGCCCGGTTCAAGTGCTCGCAGCATTGAAAAGCAAGAAATAATCCGAACTCGTCGGCGATCTTGAGGGCAGCTTGATAAATCGGTTCAGCTGCCTGGAGCGTACCGGAAGTTCCGATCCGATGCCCAAGCACTTCACTGGTGCTTGTGCCGATGACCAGTACCTGTCCAGCCTTAAGCCCGCCGACCCGAACCAATTCCCGCAGGTTGGTCCCTACGTCCTGTCCAACCGTTTGCATGCCTGAATCTGTCATCGATCTCACTTCTCCTTATGGATGCAGCGTGTAACGATCTTCCAGCTCTTTCATTTTCCTGATGCGGTTTTGATGGCGAGCGCCTTCGGAGAAATCTGTTTCGAGCCAGGTTTTCACAATTTCCAGCGCAATTCCGGGTCCAACCACGCGTTCACCCATGGCAAGCACATTGGAATCGTTATGTTCCCGTGTAACTTTGGCAGAGAAAAGGTCATGAACCAAGGCGCAGCGGATTCCCGGGATTTTGTTCGCAGCAATCGTCATGCCAATCCCGGTACCGCAGATCAAGATCCCACGATCAGCTTCGCCGGAAGCCACCTTCTCGCAAACCGGAAGCGCATAATCCGGATAGTCAACGGAGTCTTCACAATCACAGCCCAGATCCACAACTTCATGGCCAAGCGCTTCAATCGAGGGGATAACAGCTTCTTTTAACCGGTAACCGCCGTGATCCGCTCCAATCGCAACCTTCATAGTCCATCCGCTCCTTTTACCCACTTTTGCATCCTTATTATAACGCAAACTGCATGGAAAAACGAAAAAAGAGCAGGACACGTACAAGTACGCGTTGCTCTTTTGCCCAGGCGACCGGCCGTATAGCTCGATGCTCCATTGTGGTTTCTCCCACTTGTCGCCAGTTACATCGAGTCCTGCTTGAATAGCTTTATTTTAGCGCAATCTGCGCCGTCTGTAAAGATGAAAAGGCCTGGTTATCGGTCGCGCAAGTCACTGCTGAAGCCCTGAAGCTTGATGACCAGCTTTTTTAAATGGAGTTCAATCTCCTGAGCCGTTAACCGATATGCATCCAAAGAGCCCCCGAACGGATCTGAAATATCAAAGCTGGAAATGTGCTTATTCAGTTTGGAGAGCTGGCTTCTTTCATCATTGGAAATGGGCTGTGACAAGGCTTGCTTCAATTGCAGCTCAGCCGTCAGCGTTGTCCGTGTGTCTATTGCCTCCAGAATCGCTGGATCGTCTTCGACAAATTCCTTGAGTGTAAAAGTTTTCTCGAGCGCCTGCGGATGTCTTTGAATAACAATTCCTTTATGCGCCATGGTCATGGTCAAAATAACGTCCGCCCATTCCACATCGGGTTCGTTTAATGCACTGGAGGTCAGCTTGTCTCCGATCCCCTTTTCCTGTAATACAGCTTCGCTATTACGGGATATCGACGAGCCGTTTGCGGCCGAAACACCGGCGGAACGAACTTCCGCTTCGAGCTTCTCTCCTTGCAGCATGTGTCGCAGCATACCTTCCGCCAGCGGACTGCGGCATGTGTTTCCTGTACATACAAAAAGAATGCGTACCATTCCAGACTCCTCCTGCCCGCATAATAGCGTGTTTTGCGTACATCTCTATTTTATCACAGGAGAAATTTTAACCCAAATGCCAGCAAAATAACCCCGCCCAGCGCTTCTCCATATTCTCCTGCAAACCCGCCCATATGCCTGCCGAGTAAGAGCCCTGCAATGGAAAGCATGGCTCCAAAAGCGCCAAAAAGAAGGACAGTGGCGACAATATCCGTGGAAAACATCCCCAGCGAAACACCCACGGAGAAGGAATCAATGCTCACACTGAGCGAAAACACAAACAAACCCCAAAGCGTTCGGTGGTCAATGGAGGGGAAAGAGCCTCCGCGCAGAGAGCTGTATACCATATGAGCACCCAGAAGAACCAGAAGCAGGCCGCCCATGGCTGTAGCTACATCGCCCAGCAGAGATCCGACGTATTGACCCGTGAACATGCCCATCAAAGGCATGATGACATGAAATATTCCAATGACGAAGCTGATTTTCAGGATGTCGAGCAGACGAATCCCTTTCATCCCGATCCCGATCCCAAGGGAAAAAGCATCCATCCCCAAAGCGATGGCCATAATTAAGATCGTTAGAAATTGACCCATTACCCACGATGACGCGTGCATGTCGTACATGCCCCCCTTGTCCACGGTTTCTCTCTCAAGATATGCGGACAGCTTCAGAAACATGATTAGATACGAACGAGCTGGTTACCTGCCGCCTTGCGCAGTCTATTCATAATCGCATGGCCTATTCCTTCCTCGGGACAGGTCTCGGCCAAAATATAGCTGATGGAAGCTTCATCAAACCGGCGCAATGCGGCATACAAGCCGTGAGCGATGCTTTGCGGATAAGCCAGCTTCCCGCAGGAAATGACCAAATCGGCCTGATACAACGGCTCATATTCATCAAAAGTGAGGATACCTGTCGTTTCTCCTCTGGCTTTGGCTGCATTCAAGTCCTGCTGAATCCACAAAGCTATTTGTTCATGAGAGTTTCCTTCTATGAGCTGCATTCGGCCTTGCGGTGCATAATGGGTATATTTGATTCCAGGCGATCTTGGCCTATCCGCTTGCGAGATCATCTCATGCTGAGGTGCGTGAATTCGAGCTTGAGGCAATGCCTCCTCCAGTTGTTCTCCAGTGACGCCGCCCGGCCGAAGGATATAGATATCACCATTTTTACATTCTATGACTGTGGATTCCAAGCCGACACCTGTCTGTCCGCCATCCAACAGACCGCCAATACGGCCATCCAGATCTTCACGAACATGGGAAGCCAGAGTCGGACTCGGTTTTCCCGAGCTGTTGGCGCTAGGCGCGGCCACCGGGCATTTCGCTGCCCTCAAGAGCTGTAAGGCTACGGGATGGTCTGGAATCCGGATGCCCACGGTAGACAGACCAGCGGTCACAAGCGGTGAAAGGCGTTCTGCGACAGCAGGCAATACGATGGTTAGCGGGCCTGGCCAAAAAGTATCCATCAACCGCTGAACCATTGGGGTTACGGCCGCTGTCGAGACGAGTCCCTCCAATTGGGACGGCTCAGCGATATGGACAATTAGCGGATTATCCGAGGGACGGCCTTTGGCTGTGAAAATCAGGTTGACCGCGGCTGAATTCGTTGCATCCGCTCCTAACCCATACACCGTTTCTGTAGGAAACGCTACGGTTTGTCCATGGCGAAGAAGAGATGCCGCAGCTGCGATCATCTCTTCATTGTCGGACTTCATCTGATTGGAGGCTGCCCGCCCATCAACGGATGGGGCATGTAGTTTCCAGTAGTTTGTCACGTTCGCTCCATCCTAACTTTCCAGCTTTTATTTAAACCAGGAGACGACCTTGGCGAAAAGATCCCAGAGAAAGAACCTCACTTCAATATCGGCTGGCTTCTCTGCAGCAGAGGCATCCGCAGCGAGCTGACCAGTAGTTGATAGATTCGCTGCACCCGATGGTTTGACGGGTTGGGCAAGGCTCACGATGACCTTCTTTTGCGTTCCTGGTGCTGTTGCGCCAAGTGCGCTTTTATCTCCTGGTTTTGATGGTGCACTTGTACTTTTGGCTGCTGCGGACTCACCTGTGAAGGTGTCGACGAAGCATAGCGGCGGGAACAGCACACACCACCAGTTTTGCCCTTCACCCGAACCGATGGTAATGCGAAGTGCTTCATATTCGCCTGCAGGATACATTTCATTACCGAACATTTTGGCCGGAAACGGAACTACACCCAGCTTCACTTCGTGGCTGTAGCTGTATCCTCTGTCGCGAATTATGTCACCTACCAGAAGATCCAGTTCAGGCAAGTGCTCGGTCACAACCGATCTTGCTTGTTCAATCGTCTGGGGACCGTTCACCCAGCCCTGCATGCTCGCTACGACGGCATCCCTGATGACGCCCTTCAGCGCTTGATCTTGCACAGAATCGGAATTGGCCAATATCCGGATTCGAATCGATTCCTGCGGAATGGCGGGTGTGATTACGGCCGCTTCCATGCGATTGGACTCCCAAACGGTTATAAGAATCATAATGGCAAATGCTATGTATATATAAGGTTTAAAAGAATGATGTGCCTTCATGGTAGAGCCCCTCTCGACTTTTGTACTACCCAGTATGGTCGGAAGTCGAGAGGGCTAAACCTATGAATCTATCTTTTTTTCAGTATCGCCAGCACGTGTCTATCAATTCCTGCTAGATCCGGCACGAAGCGGATCTCCGTCCACTCAGCGATGCCGCGAAGCATCGCCGCCACGTCCTCCGCCTGCCGGATGCCGACCTCGAAGCCCACCAGGGCGGGCATTTCCGGCAGCAGCGGCAGTTGCGCGATCATACGGCGGTACAGGTCCAGCCCGTCCGGACCGCCGATCAGGGCCGTGTGCGGCTCATACAGCCGCACTTCGGGCTGCAGCGCCGGCACGTCGCCCGCCGGAATGTACGGCGGGTTCGACACGAGGATGTCGACCGGCAGCCGGCGCTCGATATACGGCTCGAGGAGGTCGCCCTCGAGCCAGGTCACCCGCGCGGCAACCGCGTTGCGCTGCGCGTTCGAGCGGGCCATCTCCAGCGCGGCCGCGGAGATGTCGCTGCTGTACACGCGCCACTGCGGGCGCGCGCGGGCGATCGTGACCGGGATGGCGCCGCTCCCGGTGCCGACGTCCGCAAGCAGCGGCGCGCCTTGCGGGAAGAGCCGCGAGCCCTCGTGGAGAATGGCCTCCACGAGAAGCTCGGTTTCCGGGCGCGGGATGAGGACCGCGCTATTCACGGCGAAAGGAAGGCCGAAGAACTCCTGCTCGCCGGTGATGTACTGCACCGGCTCGCCCGCGGCCTTCCTTTCGATCAGCTGGCGCCAGCGGTCCGCCAGCTCGAGCGGCCACGGCTCCTGCCAGCGCAGGAGCAATTCGGTCCGGCTCCAGCCGAGCAGGTGCTGGAGCAGCAGATCGGTGCAGGCAGCGCTGTCTGCCACGCCCTGCGCTGCTAAAAAAGAAGAAGCCTCTGTATAGGCTTCTCGAATCGTTAATGGCGGCTTCACATTACTGCCTCTCCTTTGTCGAGAAGGTCGGATTGCGACGCAATCGTAAGGGCCGACACAACCTCTTCCATGTCTCCATTCAGCACGGTCTCGAGACGGTGCAAGGTAAGTCCGATGCGATGGTCCGTAATCCGGCTTTGCGGGAAATTGTACGTGCGAATCCGCTCGCTGCGGTCGCCCGTTCCCACCTTGCTTTTGCGTTCTCCAGAGTACTTGGCTTCCTCTTCCTCGCGCATCTTGTCGGAGATTCGAGCCCGAAGCACCCTCAGCGCCTGCTCCTTGTTGGAGTTTTGTGATTTGCCGTCTTGGCAAGTGGCTACAATCCCTGTAGGTACGTGGGTGACGCGTACGGCCGACTTGGTCGTATTGACCGATTGGCCGCCCGCTCCACTGGAGCAAAACGTATCCACGCGAATATCAGCATCATGAATTTCGATTTCCACTTCTTCGGCTTCCGGCATGACCACAACGGTCGAAGTCGAGGTATGAATACGACCGCCTGATTCAGTAACCGGAATCCGCTGCACACGATGGGCTCCACTCTCGTATTTCAGCTTGCTGTAGGCGCCTTTGCCGGTAATCATGAAGATGATTTCCTTGAACCCGCCCAAATCATTCAGGCTGGCATCGAGAATTTCCGTTTTCCACCCTTGCGCATCCGCATATCGCGTATACATCCGATACAGATCAGAGGCGAATAAAGCCGCCTCATCTCCCCCGGCTGCGCCGCGAATTTCCACAATGACGTTCTTGTCATCGTTGGGATCCTTCGGCATCATCAGGACCTTCAGCTTTTCTTCCAAAGCGGCGTATTGCTGGGACAGCTCCTCGATTTCCATCTTGACGAGCTCGCGCATGTCGTCGTCCAGCTTTTCATTTTGCATGGCTTTTGCGGAATTCAGCTGCTCACTGATGCTTTTGAACTGCATATAAGCGTCATAAGCATCCTGTAAGTCGGATTGCTCTTTCGAATATTCCCGGAGCTTCTTGGGATCACTGGTTATTCCCGGATCACAAAGCAGCTCGCTAAGTTTATCGTAGCGGTCTGCTACGGATTGAAGTCGATCTAACATGGTATTTCACCCCTTTAGAGTTTTCTTTGGGTCTACACTTATTATTTACACATTAAAACGGAAATGCATTACGTCGCCGTCTTTGACTACATAATCCTTGCCTTCCAGACGAACCTGGCCTTTTTCCTTGGCGGCATTCATCGAGCCTGATGTCACCAGATCCTGATAAGAAACAACCTCCGCACGAATAAATCCGCGTTCAAAATCGGTGTGAATGACTCCGGCCGCTTGCGGCGCCTTTGTCCCTCTGCGGACTGTCCAGGCTCTCACTTCTTGCACGCCGGCGGTGAAATAGGTGTAAAGTCCAAGCAGCTTGTATGCGGCCTTAATTAATCTATTCAAACCGGACTCTTGAAGCCCCAGTTCTTGCAGGAACATCTCTTTTTCTTCATCTTCCAACTCGGCAATTTCCGATTCCACCTTGGCGCTGATCGGCACGACTTCGGCTCCTTCGAGAGCTGCGAATTCTTTGACCTTCTGCACATAGGAATTGTCGTCGGCCGAGGCCACTTCATCTTCACTTACATTAGCTGCATAAAGCACAGGCTTCATGGTGAGCAGATGCAAATCGCGAAGAATCAGCTTCTCATCCTCACTAAGCTCCAGACTGCGAGCCGGTTTGTCGGCATAAAGCGCCTCTTTGACGCGCTCCAGGCATTCGACTTCCGCGACAAATTTCTTGTCGCCGCCTTTGAGGTTTTTGCGGGAACGGTCTATCTTTTTCTCGACGGAATCGAGATCGGCCAAAATCAACTCCAGGTTGATCGTCTCGATATCCCCAATCGGATCGACCTTGCCGGATACGTGAGTAATATTATCATCTACAAAGCAGCGCACGACATGAACAATGGCATCCACCTCGCGAATATGAGCCAAAAATTTATTGCCCAGCCCTTCTCCCTGGCTCGCACCCTTCACCAGACCGGCAATATCGACGAATTCGAAAGCAGTAGGCACAACACTTTTGGGCACAATCATTTCTACGAGCTTATGCATTCTTTCGTCCGGCACTTCCACTACCCCTACATTCGGATCGATCGTACAGAACGGATAATTCGCGGATTCCGCGCCTGCCTGTGTGATTGCATTAAATAAAGTCGATTTCCCAACATTAGGCAATCCGACTATTCCTGCTTTTAAAGCCATTTATTGTTACATCCCCTTAATATGCATTTATCAAATACTTATAACATTATATATTAGACTCTAGTTGTTGTCACTTGAGTTGGCCCTTGAAACTATATTATACAATAAAATGGAGGATTACATGATATCAACATTTTTCCACGGGGACCAGCCTGAGCTCTGAAAATCAGGTATTTTATTCTTTTCGGTAATAATGTATAATTGTTATAATAGTTGAACATTATTACATGGAGTGAGAATAAAACGAGGATGGGGATATAGATGGAACGTAAAGTATCAAAATTCGGAAACAGCCTTGGGCTAACTATGACCGAGGCCTTAAAACAAGTCGGTCTAGACTTAGGTGATACCGTTCGAATTGATGTGCGTGAAAGTGAAGGGGAAATTGTCATAAAAAAGATTCAAAAAGTAGCTTTGCCTGCGGGAATCAGTGCTGATTTTTTGGATACTCTCGCGGAAGTTATGAGTGAGTACGATGAAACATTGAAGGGATTAAAGGATAGATAATGAATTTAATCCGCTTTCTCTCTATATCTGAGGTCATAGCCATCAACGTAGCCGTAATTCAAAGATACAGTCCAGGAGAACAAATTGGGGTCAAGTCTCAAAGCCTGTTAGAGTCAGCGGTGTTTCGTCCGCAAGACGCTTATCCATCCCTATTCGAAAAAGCTGCGGCTCTATTTGTATCCTTAGGGCAAAATCATGCATTCCATAATGCCAATAAGCGTACTGCGTTTACTGCGCTTGTTATTTTTCTAAAGTATAATGGGTTTAGTTTTAAAATGGAGCAAAAACGAGCCGAGGATCTTGCGGTTGACATGGTTGAGCATAAATTCAATTTGGCCGAGATAGCAGAAATAATTAATTCACACTCTCATCAATTGAATGAAAAAAAATAAGTCCAGGCTATTCGTTAGCCACAAACTTTTTTTCCTGAACTGCCTTTTTATGCTTATCCTCGCGCTTTTTCACGAAATACATTTCCACCTGGTTTTTTAAAATAAAGGCTCGGAGTGCGTTTGTTTTTTCTTTCGGCACTTCTATATATTCGGCTCCGTAATAAGTAATTGAATCCAGTTTTTCTTTACGCACAATTTGTGTAACGACCGACAGGGGAAAGCCCAGATCCAACTCCACTTCTAAATGAGATTCCGAATGAATGTCTACATCCAGAGTAAGAGAAAAGCCCAAGCCATTCATGCTGATGTTTTCGAGTGCGAAATCAATCGGTTCGTCAAAGCTTTGCTTTTGGTTCCGTTTAGGGTCGGACAAAGCACGAAGCACACCTTTGCTTTTCACGGATATCCGAGGAAATTCCCGCTTTTCGCTAAATCTTTTGCGATTCTCCGGAGGATTGATGACAATCAGCGAACCAAACTCTTTGGCTACCACGGTCGTTTCAAATACAAAAAGGCCGGATTTTGAATACACGGTAACTTTGGCTTTATCTCCAAGCTTGAACACATCGAATTGAGGAATTTCAATTTCAATAATGTCGCCGAACACGTAAGTCAGCACACCGGTAGAAACAAAATCTTCTTTTTCGACAACGGTCTCACAGTTAATAAGAATTCCAGTATCATTTCCTTCCTTGCTGCCGTAAAATGTAGATGCTTCTTTCGTGTACTCTTTTCCTCCAGACATTATATCCACTTCCTCTCAATCACTTATCGATAAATCAAAAAAGACCACTCCAATGGGAGCAGCCTTGTACCTTGATCAAGAAAATCAGATTTTCGGTAACCAGGCTGCCGTAGCTCCGTATGGAACTGTAGACCCTCAGTTTTGCGTCCTTATCTTTCGATAAGTTTGCCTTTGTCGAAATATGAAATTAAATGTGGGTGACATGCTCCCATGCCTAAAGGCAGGGGCTTCTCAGATCATCGGGGATCGTAACCTTTCCCCTCCTTGGAGGCTCTATCCAAGCCTAGTCTTTTTTAGGTTACGATACGTTTTTCAAAGCTAGGTTTAGTATGTTAGTCGCCGCATTTACGTCCCGATCTGCAACGTATCCGCAAGAACATTGATGCGTTCGTTCGGATAGTGTTTTTTTGACGATTTCACCACAGTTGGAGCATTGTTGAGATGTGTTGTATGGATTCACTTGCACTACTTGACGACCGGCACTTTCAGCCTTGTACATCACGAATTGTACGAGTTGCTGCCATCCTGCATCGACAATGCTTTTTGCAAGATGATGGTTCTTAACCAACCCTAATATGTTTAAATCTTCAAAAGCAATCAATTGGTACTGGTTTACGAGTTTACGAGAAACCTTGTGCGCATGATCTTTTCGCTGATTGGCTACATGCTCATGCAATTTCGCCAATTGATGTACAGCTTTGCTTCTACGTTTCGAACCTTTTTTCTTTTTGGATACGGCACGTTGTAGATGTTTCAATCGTTGTTCACTTAGACGAAGATATTTGGGTGATTCTATTAGTTCTCCTTCAGATGGTATTGCAAGGTGTTTGAGTCCTAAGTCTATACCAACCTTCATGTTTCTTATAGGCAAAGGTTTGGCTTCAACTTCACACGAAAAACAAGCATAGTATTTTCCGTTTTTGACAAGGATGGAACAGGTTTTCATCTTGCCTTGCAGTTCTCGATGTAGTTTTATTTTCACTTCACCGATCTTGGATAGCTTTATTTTATTGCCATGGATTGTGTACCCGCCTTGCGGATAGGTAAACGAATCGTACCTCGATTGTGGTTTGAAACGTGGGAACCCTGGAGTCTTGGCTTGCTTCACTCGTCTAAAAAATGCTTGATACGCCTTATCCAATCGTTTCGCAACATCCTGTAACACTTGCGAATGCACTTGCTTTAATGCCGGAATGTGTTGTTTACGCTCGTTGAACGTGTTTGCTTGATCGTAGTAGTTCGGTGTTTTCCCTTCTTGTTTGTAGCCAAGAATACGTTCCTCTAGTAACCGGTTATACAACAAACGGCAGCGTTCAAGAGTAAATTGTATCTTCTGTTTTTGCTCTTTTGTTGGGTATATTCGGTATTTGTAGGCAACAAGCAATACTATTCACCTCGTACTTTTTGGCTTTCAATATATTTTTTGATTACATCCAGTTGAACTGTACCTACGGTTGCAACAAAATACGAGTTTGTCCATAGGGAAGGGAGTCTACTTTTTAGATGGCTAAACTCTAGTCTTAGCACTCTTGACGTGTACCCTTTCAAATGTTTCACTACTTTGTGGATTCCAAACTGTGGATCGCATTTGATGACCAAATGAACATGATCGGGCATAATTTCCATTTCAACGATTTCTGTGTTTAACGCTTTAGACTTCTCTAAAAACAAACCTTTTTAGCCTTGTATCATTTGAGTACCTTTTTTCGATACTTAGGACAAAAAACAACATGATATTTACATTCAAAAACGATATTATGATTACTTTCTGCTTTTCTATTCAATGTCATCACCTACAGTAAATTGTACCACAAATAGTTAGTTTAATGTAGTTTATCTAACATGTTTTAAAGAGAATTTAAGAATTTTGCTCTTAACATCCCTAAAGGTATACAGAGCAAAGTGCCTTATATCCCCATGGCTAAAGCAAGGGGTTTTACGGCGAATTTGATAAATGAGGCAAATTCTCCACAGTATTCTTAGTATACTTACTTATCCTGTGAATATCAACGAATTTATCATTGGATTCGGGAGAGTTAGGCGAGAATTCTTGCTTTCCCACATATAGATACCCTACAATGGTTAACATATATCCCCATAATAATTAGTTATCCACAGGGTTGTCAACAACTTGTTAACAACGAATACATGTTCGAGTGGAGCCTTGTTGATAACTATGAAAAAGGAGCACGGTGATCGATTGTGGATGAACATACCCGCTGGATGAAGGCCGCTATTGAAGAAGCCCATAAAGCAGAGGCTTTGACAGAGGTGCCTATCGGGGCCGTCGTGGTTCAGTATGGACAAATCATTGGCCGCGGCTATAATTTGCGTGAAACTTCTCTTGATCCCACCGCACACGCGGAAATGATTGCGATTCGGCAAGCCAGCGAACATTTACAGGCATGGCGGTTGTTGGATTGCCAGCTGTATGTAACCTTGGAGCCATGCCCCATGTGCGCTGGTGCTATTGTTCAAGCCCGAATTGCCCAAGTGATCTATGGCACTTCGGATCCGAAGGCTGGCTGCGCTGGAACTTTAATGAATCTATTGCAGGAAGAGCGCTTCAATCATCGTGCTGCCGTTATTGCCAATGTCCTCCAGGAGGAATGTGCCGCTTTATTAACCGATTTTTTCCGCAATCTGCGCAATAAATCATAAGCTATTCAGGATTCTCCTTTACTGGGTGGCTGCGGCCCCATAATAATCGAAGTCCGCCGCCAATGAACAGCGTGGTAACGATAAAGATTTGCAGATAGCTGTTAAGCCAGTAAGATATACGCAGGTCCGGGTAAGCTTCTTCCAAAAGCCTCAGCAGCATCCGGTCAAATAAGATGGTGCAGCACAGCGTAGACTATCCGGTACAGATGGGAATAGTAGCGATCAATGATGACGCGGAAATCATCGGTGTGTCCGGCCAAAATTTGTTTTATTACCGCTTCGTCTTGTATGCTTCTCTCCCCCTTTCCCACCTATTAGACGCTGCTGATCACAGAAACCCCTGCACTTGGGTGTAATATTTTTTTTACTGTGTTATAATATTTATTGCTGGCCTCGTAGCTCAGTGGATAGAGCAAACGTTTCCTAAACGTTAGGTCGGATGTTCGAGTCATCTCGAGGCCGCCATTTTCCATCTTACTCCATAAAAGTAATAAAGCCAGTGCTGGATTTACATCCGCTCTGGCTTTTTTCATGATTCTTTATTCGATTCCATAAAACTCATTTGCATCTCTTAACAATTTTTTACCTTCAATCGCAACGTGATCATTGGAGAATCCCGTGATTTTACCCGCAAAGATTTTTAATCCGCGCTGCCTGGCCTCAACGATTGTGCCTTTGTTCTTGGCATATTCAATCTCAAAGTCTTCTTTTAACAGAGTTTCATTTTCCATATGGCCATCCTCCTTTGAAGGTGCTCTGGTATTATAGCACATCTCTTGGAGTATACAAATTGTGCTCCTAAATTTAAGCGCGGTTTAACTCCAATAAAGACGGATAAATAACAGCATCAGCAGGACTCCCGAAGCTGTTGCAATCATGTAACCATCCTGTCGATTTAATTTCATTTTGAGAGCTTGAGTCGGATTCCAACCCTCGCGACCGACTCCCCTGGACATTAATATGATGGACCACAACTCACCCAGGCGAAGCAGCGATATAAGGAAGGGCATAGCCGTCCGATATATTCGGCGAATGGGGACTCGTCCCGGGCGCACCGGGTATTTGCCGCGGGCTGCGGAGATCCGGGCGAATCGGTGCCACTCATCCACCACCGTCGGCAAAAAGCGGACCATCAGCGAGGCTACGAGAGCGAATTGATGGACCGGAAATCGTAGACGCTGCAGCCCATGCAGGCGCTGCTCCAGCGCCCGTTTTAGCCGAAGGTGGCCGATTCCGGACAGAAGGACAAATCCGATCAACATCACCATGATCAATAGGCCGAATCGGAAGAAGGTTGCCAAAGCCGGATCAAAGGAAAAACCAAGTCCAACCGAGCTATCGTAAGTAATCCCTGAAATGATAGCAGCAATCATAGTAAATACAAAAAATGCTGAAGCCGGCTTGGACCAAATGCGGTATGGTACATGGCTGTAACCAATCACTCCCAGGGTAACAATAACTCCGGCTAACCAGCCGATCCAATGGGATTGAAGCAGGATACCTGTAGAAACCCCTATATAGGAAAGCCAAACAGCTAGCGGATCCCTCTTTATAAAGCGGGGAACACACTTGGTTAACGCGATTTCCTCCGATGGTTCCGCTGCCGATGAATCTACTGCTTCTAGTAATGTCTCCTCTCTATTAACAATCCCGATCGGACCCGTACTCAGCCCGCGAGCTATTGCTGCTGCTGCTTCGCGGGCATCTACCCAACCATCGGGCACCGGAAAGCCCGACTGCCGGAGCATACGGAGCGTCTCGAGCCGCTCCGAAAGGGCTAGGCCTGCATCCTCAAGCACACGAGGATACATAGCCATTTCCGCTGGCGTGCCGTTCCAGGCGATGCGGCCCTCGTGCAAGATGAGCACGCGATCGGCGGCGGGCAGCAAGCTCTCAAAATCGTGGGTCACCACGATGGCTCCCTTGCCGCTTTGCTTCCACTCCTTAAGCCGGCTGCACAACAGTGAGATCCCTTCGTGATCCACTCCAGCCGTCGGCTCATCAAGCAGCAGCCATGCCGGCTGCGCTGCTTGCAGGAGAGAGAGAAGAAGGCGGCGTTTCTCGCCTCCGCTCAAGGTGTAAGGATCACGTGCCTGCCAGGATTTCATATCTTCACTGGACATTGGCTGCAAGCTCTCCATCCTGGCTGCGCGTTCTCCTGAGGTCAGCTTATACGGCTCCAGCGTATATAACAATTCTTCTCTAACAGTACGCGCGAACAATTGATGCTCGGGATGCTGGAAAGCGGTCCCCAGAAGCAGCAAAGCGCGCCGGTTCAAGGTTCTCTTCCTCGAACTGGACTTCAACCAAAGCGGTTCGCTCCCCACCTCGATAGTGCCGGCGGCAGGCTCACGAACCCCCGACAAGGTCTCCAGCAGCAACGTCTTGCCTGTTCCGCTGCGGCCTACTACAAGTGTTACGGTACCTGCTTGGAACTTGTGGTTGAGGTCGATCAAAATCGGTATCCCCTCCACGGCTACAGTCAACCCGATTACGTTCAAATTATCCTGCACGACCGCGTACCGCCTCTGCCAATTCAATGGCTGTAATCGGCAGGGAGGAAAGCGTGATGCCCGATTGGATTAGCTCCTTGGCGATCAGGACCGGGAAAGGCAGCTCGAATCCCAATTTTTCACAAAGTGAGCCATAGAAAAACGAAGTCAGGGAGCCATCAAAAACAATCTGTCCCTGATCAAGAGCAACAACCCGCTCACCTGCCGACAGCTCTTCCATATGATGCGTCATCCAAATCACCGTCGCGCCCTTGTTGTGTAAATTTTTGGCCGCTTCCAGCACGAGATGACGAGATGTGGAATCAAG
The DNA here is from genome assembly GCF_900104695.1 of Paenibacillus sp. GP183. NCBI lineage: Bacteria > Bacillati > Bacillota > Bacilli > Caryophanales > Paenibacillaceae > Paenibacillus > Paenibacillus sp. GP183. Next base: position 3,595,880 of record NZ_FNSW01000001.1, on the reverse strand, counting down.
CATCGAGGCTGCTTCATCGAACAGCAGCAATGGAGCATTAGCCGCCAAACATCCTGCCATTGCAGCAAGCTGCTTTTGTCCCCCCGATAATTCGGAAATGGGCCTATGCCTTTCTGCCGATAACCCAACCCGTGCCAAGGCATGAACAGAAGTGGCAGCTATCTGGTCTGGATCGAAGCCGCGAACCTCCAGCAGAAACACGATGTCTTCCCAAGGCGTCTCTCCAAACAGTTGGCCTTCCTGCTGCATAACGTAGGGAATTGGATCCAACCCTGCAAAACCGTGCTCCACTTCCCCTTCGTTTACAGGTAAAATGCCAGTCAGCACTTGAGCCAATGTGGACTTCCCACTGCCATTTCGGCCGATGATGCTCACCCATTCACCTTGAGTAATGCGCAGGTTAATTCCTTTCAGCAGAGCCACATGTTCATCGCTGTTAGAAGCATATACATAAACATCTTTACATATAAGATCTTGCTGGTTGATCATACTATTTCACCCATACCTCTTCCAAAAGATAGACCATCTATGCTAATATTCATATTGTTAACCAATAATCATAATTTAAGGTTAACAAATGAAAGGGGCAGAATCAATGCAAACATCATCCTGGAATGTTCGAGGTCTCGTATTTAGCGCTTTATTCGCCGCACTCTTTATTTTATTCAGCTTGATCACAATTACACCCGGCTTATTCCCTGTTCCATTTACTCTCCAAAGCTTCGCTTTGATGCTTACAGGGGGCCTGCTTGGCGCCCGTTATGGATTTTACAGCATTTTCGTCGTGGTTGCACTAACTGCTCTCGGGTTACCGCTATTGCATGGGCAAGGTGGGCTGTCTCTCATCTTGGGCAAATCTGGCGGCTTCATCTGGATGTTCCCCGTTGCGGCATTCGCTATCGGCTGGATGTCGGATCGGATCAAGGGTAAAGGGCCTGTCTCCTACATACTGCTCTTCGTAACTATGGAGCTATTCGGATCTCTGCTGTTATATGTCACTGGCGTTCCTTGGCTAGCCCATGCAGCTGGCTTCTCTATTTCCAAAGCTTGGATGCTGGGTGGATATCCATTTTTGCTGCCAGACATGGTTAAAGCTATAGCTGCGGCCGGTGTCGTCCTCAGTTTGCGTCAATTTGTCCCGAAGTTAGCACATTCACGGCTTGCCCGATAAACCAACTTACATGATAAACTCTCACTTCAATGCGTGGGAGTTTTTTCATATTCGGAAGAGGAAGGTTTTTCACATATTCTTGTCGAAGTTTAATTGTTATGTCAGGCCTGGAGGTATTCCCATCATGCATGTAGATAGTTTGGCCAAACCTGTCAACTTTCGAATTCCGCTGTTTTGTGCGGTTACCCTGCTTTTCTGGATGTCTATGTACACCAGCGTTCCCATTATGGCTCCCTATGTCGAGTCTTTGGGAGGTTCTCATCAGCTTGCCGGTTGGATCGTAGGGATGTACGGCATTTCACAAATGCTTTTAAGAATTCCGGTCGGTATCATGTCAGATCGTTTTCATAAAAGAAAGCTTTTCATTACATTCGGCTTATTTTTTACAGGTCTATGCGGCTTAGGACTTTGGTACACGAATGATTTCACGTGGATATTAATTTTGCGTGCACTCGCTGGTGCGGCTGCGGCTACGTGGGTGGATTTTACCGTTTTATTCACGAGCTACTTTAAGCATGAGGAATCAACCAAAGCCATCGGCATGATCAGCTTTTATAATTCGATTGGACAGATGTTCGGCATCATGATGGCGGGTTGGATAGCCGATTCGAGGGGCTGGGAAGCCTCCTTTTTGCTGGGAGCGGGGATAGGCGTTGTAGGGCTGTTAGGCTCTTTGTTTCTTGTTGAAAAAGTGGAGATGAATGCTCCCAAAATCACCTTGCGCGGCGTCGTGGAGGTAGCGGGGAATCGGATGCTGCTCATGGTATCCTTGCTGGCGATCCTTTCGCAGGTGATTGTGTTTGCCACCGTTTTTGGTTTCACCCCTGTTTATGCCGAGCAGCTCGGTGCAAGTAAGCTCGACATGGCCCTCCTCACCTTCATCTCAAGCCTGCCGGTAGCTCTGGCTTCACTGTTTGGCAGCGGTCTATGGTCAGCCAGGTTCGGTGAGAAACGTGTCGCTGTGTTTGGCTTTGTGCTGATGGGCGTGTTTACGATCACCATACCTTTTACCCATACTTTATGGGTGCTTATGCTGACTCAAGCCATCGCCGGATTCGGAAGAGGATTATCTTTCCCCGTCCTTATGGGTCTGAGCATCAAATATATGACTGCGGAAAAGCGAGCGACAGCGATGGGCTTTTTTCAAGCTATCTATGGTCTGGGAATGTTCATTGGTCCTGTGCTGATGGGGGTCGTCGGTGATTGGTTTCAACTGAGTCAGGGCTTTTTGGTCCTCGGTATACTAGGCTGCCTGACTGCTGTCCTTTCCCAGTGGCTTATAAAATCGGAAAATAAAATAAAAAAGAACCCCGAAGGATTCTTTTTTGCCGATGACGTATGATACTTACTTATCTTGTTAGTGTACATGTTTTAAGTGTACGTTCTTACTTTCGGTAAATCTGCTTCTAATACACATAAAGTGTCTTTGGCACATCTCCTCCAGCCTGATTAACAAGTTAGAAAGAATTCATCTTAGCGGTTGTTTCGCGGAGCTTTTCCAACGGAACCACACCTCTTTCGTTCATCGACAAAACATAGTATAACCTGATTATAGATTTATTATTAAAAGCCTTCACCGTGATTTTGACGAGAATGCTGACGGTTTTTAACTTTCTTGGATCCGGAGAGAGGTTCCACGGGTTTGTCGTTGTGCTCTCCCTGCCCATTATTATTCGGCTTACCTAAACTCACAGGTTGTGCTTTGGGCTTGGACATGGATAAATCTCCTTTCAATCAAAATGGTACATCATCCTTATTCCTCATCATGGTTTAGAGCATCTTGGTGCCTGTGATCATTTGTTTGCTGCTGTACTTGCTGAGCTTGTTGATCCGTCACAACCGTTTTATTGAAATCTTTGACCACATTTTGCAAATTCTTGTCTCTGCTTTTTTGCTCCGTCATCGCTTTCTTCTCCTCTTTTAGGCATGGGTAACTTCCTTAAGAGCTTGAGTGCACTCATGAATATGCCTGACATAATCATTGATCAGCGATTGCACGATTTCCGTCCGTTCATCCATATGAGTCTGACCTTGCTCGACATCGACCAGCTCCACCTTCACTTCCCGCGAATCTACATAAGTAACTTTAAAATCAAATGTATACCCGCTATGCCCGGCTGTTGTAATATGGACACGCAGCGCTTGCGGGTTACTTTCATCTGCCCAAATGCGGGCCTGATCCTCTTGTTCCAATGTATTCGGCAACGCCGATTTCCACTCCTCCACCAATCGGGCTTGGTCAATAACAGGCCTATCCAGCTTGCTCATCATACCACCTCCACATGTATAAAGTGCGAAAGCCCTGGGCTTTTTATACGACTGCACAAAAAACACCTAAAAGAAAGGACACGGAAATTCCACCATGTCCTCTCATGAATATTTATAGTGATGGTGAAGGTGCAGGACTGGTTGTGGGTGTCGGTGTAGCAGGCACAGTGATGTATCCTTTATCAGATAATGATTTAATAATTTTAATGACTTCAGCCCTGGTTATAGGTGAATTAGGGTGAAAAGTAAGGTCTGGATACCCATCAATAATGCCTAAATTTGCTCCCCATTGAACTTTATCCGTGTACCAATCATATGGAACATCAGTAAATTGAGTTGGCATCCCTGGTGCAGTGGTTGCGAAAGGCCTATACCCGCGATTATCATTCAGCGACTTGGTTTTGATGCCATTTGCAGTACATCCTGCCAATAAAGTTGAAGAAAGCAAAACCGAAGTTAAAGCAAGGCTTATTTTGTTCATCTCTTTCACTCCTTTATTTGTTTATACTTATGATTTACAGGAGTGAGTGGAAACAAACAAACCAGATCGAACGAATGTATGGAAAGGAAGTCAAACTTTTCAAATCGAGGCGGTCTACACCATCTTCAGCTAAAGGGAACGTTAGTCAAAATAAAAACGCCCAAGGGTTTATCCCAAGGGCGTTTTTACATAAACTATGCTTTCGGTGTAAATTTCACAGATTGCAAACCACTAATTTTAATATTTTGACCGTTAACCAAATCTATTGTGATGTTATTGACATAACTTGGATCTGTACCAAGAATTTCATTTACGCTTGAAATTCCGCTTGGATCAGTTACAAAGAAGTTACCGCCATTATTAGTTGTTGATACGACATATCTTCCTGCGTTAATGTCTTTACCAACGTAGAATGTGCCAGTTCCAAGCGTTATTTCATTGGCTGTTGGTGCTGGTGTTGGTGCTGATGTTGATGTTGGTGTTGGTGTTGGTGTTGGTGTTGGTGTTGGTGTTGGTGTTGTGGTCACTGGCTGTTGCGACTTATTTACTGTGATTACACCAGTATCTGCAAGGTTTTTAAGAACCTGTGCTAATTGTCCTCGTGTTACTGTTTGCTCACCACCAAAATATCCATTCCCCAGACCGGTCATTAACCCTTGATCTTTTGCCCACTCAGCCGCGGGTGTCCACCAACCATTATCTTGGAAATAACCGTTAGAAGCCATTGCAAGTCCCGAAGTAGTAAAAACTGCAGTGGTTACAACACCTATTAGAAACCCCTTTATAGTTTTGTTCATTTAAAATTCTTCCTCCACTCTCTAAATTTTTCTAATCTACGATATATAAGATTACTACTTTACTAGCATTTGATCATTAGATGAATGATGGTATATGTGGGTCAATAATCCAGTTTTAGCCGGCTTGGGTTAACATGCCAGGGGTTTATAAACACCGCACAGGCGTTTTTTAAGCGGTAAAACGAAAAAACGCAGCTAGACCGCCTAATGAACGGTAACTGCGTTTAAAGTCTTAAGTCACATATACGCCGTTATATCAACGTTTTTGATGTGCAGGTATGTAGGTACGGAGAGGGTGGGATTCGAACCCACGGAGGCTTGCACCTCGGCGGTTTTCAAGACCGCTGCCTTAAACCACTCGACCACCTCTCCATGAAGGTGTTCTCGGGGTGAGAACATCCACACACAGTGACAAAAAGCATTGTAGCACAGATCAGGAAGCCTAATCAAGTTCTAATTTCTAGGATGGCTAATGACCTGAACCTTATTCATGTAGGGAACGAGGACATCCGGAATCTTGATGGATCCATCTGCTTGCTGATAGTTCTCCAGGATGGCTGCCACCGTTCTGCCTATTGCGAGACCCGAACCATTCAGCGTATGGACGAATTCCGGCTTTGCCTTAGGATCTCTACGGAAGCGGATATTCGCTCTACGGGCTTGAAAGTCCTCGAAGTTGCTGCAGGACGAAATTTCCCTGTACGTGCCGCTGCTGGGCAGCCAGACCTCCAGATCGTAGGTTTTCGCTGAGGAGAAGCCAAGGTCCCCTGTGCATAAGGTTAAAACACGGTAAGGCAGCTTCAACAATTGAAGCACCTTTTCCGCATGTTGAGTGAGCTTCTCCAGCTCTTCGTATGAATCCTCCGGCTTAACGAGCTTAACCAGCTCAATTTTGTTGAATTGATGCTGACGGATCAATCCGCGCGTATCCCGCCCGGCAGACCCAGCTTCAGAGCGAAAACAAGCACTAAAGGCGACATAATTGGCAGGAAGCTGTTCGCTGGACAAGATATCATCCCGATGATAGTTGGTTACAGGAACCTCAGCCGTAGGAATGAGAAAATATTCCGAATTCTCCAGTTTGAACACATCTTCTTCGAACTTCGGCAGCTGTCCGGTCCCCGTTAAGCTGTCGCGGTTTACAATGTAGGGAGGAAGCATCTCTACATAGCCATGCTCATCACTGTGCAGATCCATCATAAAGTTCAGTAATGCCCGCTCCAAACGTGCACCAAGCCCTTTATAAAAAACAAACCTCGAGCCGGTCACCTTCGCGGCAGCCTCAAAATCAAGAATGCCCAGCTCCTGAGCCAGCTCCCAATGCGGTTTTGCTTCAAAGCCAAGTTTCGGCGCCTCGCCAACACGCCTGATTTCCACGTTATCATCCTCAGAATGACCAACCGGCACGCTGGCATGCGGCATGTTGTAGATGGACAGCACAACCTGCTGCAGCTGCTCGTCCAATAAACGTATCTCATCATCCAGCGCCTTGATTCGGTCACCGACATGCTTCATTTCCTCTATGAGATTATCGGCATTTTCGCCTGAACGTTTACGTACTGCAACTTCCTGCGAAACGGTATTGCGGCTGTTTTTCAACTGCTCCGTTTCCTGCAGCAGCTCTCTGCGCTTGATATCCAGTTCAGTAAATCCTTTTAGCTCTTCGATCCGCTTGCCGCGGTTATTCATCGCGGTCTCTACGGCCGCCATATCCGTACGTAGCAGTTTAATATCAAACAAGGAATGTTCCTCCGATAGCCTAATATAGTGGTTTATAAGGAAGAAAGCACCCAGACCGCGTAGGAACGGTAAGTCTGAGGTGCTTAAAGTTTTCCTTATGCCTGTCTTTCTTTGACCATATCCAAAAAATAAGCATGCATCCGATAATCATCCGTAAGCTCTGGATGGAAGGAAGCAGCCAGCAGATGGTCCTGCCTCGCGGCTACTATCTGTCCTTGATACGTGGACAGCACTTCAACGCTATCTCCGACCTTCTCTATGAGCGGAGCCCGAATGAATACGGCCCGAACACGTTCATCGATCCCTTTGACCGGCAGATCCGTCTCAAAGCTCTCTCGCTGACGTCCAAATGCGTTGCGAGCCACCGTCATGTCCATCAGCTTCAGATGAGCATCATCCTGCCCTGAAATCTCTTTTGCAATGATGATCAAGCCCGCGCAGGTCCCAAAAATCGGTTTTCCTTTATCGGAAAATTGCTTCATCGCCTCTATAAAACCGTATGTGCGCATCAGCTTGCCGATAGTGGTGCTCTCTCCGCCAGGTATAATCATACCTTGAACATCATCCAGCTGCTCGGTTCGCTTAACCACTACACCTTCGCCGCCGGCTTGTTCAATTCCCCGAATGTGCTCAGCTACCGCGCCTTGAAGAGCAAGAACACCAATCTTGACCATTACCAGCCGCGCTCCTGCATCCGCTGAGAAGCATCCAGCTTGGAAATCTCAATTCCCTTCATGGGGGTGCCAAGATTCTTGGAAACTTCAGTGATCAATTTGTAATCCGTGTAATGTGTAACAGCTTCAACGATAGCTTTTGCAAATTTCTCAGGATTGTCTGATTTGAAGATACCAGATCCCACAAACACGCCGTCAGCGCCTAAATGCATCATCAGAGCAGCATCGGCCGGAGTGGAGACACCGCCGGCTGCAAAGTTTACAACAGGCAGCTTGCCTGTTTCATGAACATGCAGCAGCAGCTCATAAGGAGCTCCCAGGTTTTTGGCTTCCGCAAATAATTCATCCAGCGATAATGCTTGAACCTTGCGAATTTGCCCTACGATCATACGCATGTGACGAACCGCTTCTACAATATTGCCGGTTCCCGGCTCACCCTTGGTACGAAGCATAGAGGCGCCTTCCCCGATTCTGCGAAGGGCTTCACCTAAATCTCTGGCTCCACAAACGAAGGGGACGGTGAACTCTCTTTTGTTAATATGAAATACTTCATCTGCAGGCGTCAAAACTTCACTCTCGTCAATATAATCAACGCCCATGGACTCGAGCATTTTGGCTTCAACGAAGTGTCCGATTCTCGCTTTGGCCATAACCGGAACGGTAACAACCTTCATGATTTCCTCGACCATGGAAGGATCCGCCATACGGGCTACCCCGCCAGCAGCGCGAATATCAGCAGGTACTCGTTCCAAAGCCATAATAGCCGATGCGCCGGCAGCCTCTGCAATCTTGGCTTGCTCGGCATTCATCACGTCCATGATGACTCCGCCTTTTTGCATTTCAGCCATGCCTCTTTTTACAACTGATGTTCCAGTTTCCATCTTATTTATACCTCCCTGATATTCAAACGAAAAAATAGGCTTCTTCAGCTTCTAATGAAATATATTACATGATGAAGATACATTATACAACCCATGAAGTTACGCTTTAAACATCCCTTTGACACCTTTGAACATATCCGCGAAGAAGGTATTGATCGACCTGAACAGCAAGCGGAAAAAGCTGCCTTTACCCACATCCTCATTCGCGATCAAATCCACGGTCAGCTGTTTTCCCTCATACGTTACCGTCGCTGTCCCCAGCTTGTCGCCTTTGGCGATAGGTGCAACCAATTTGGCATCTTCTATTGGAGCGGCCGTTATTTTAAAATCTTCAGGCTTCGCGCCTTTTTTTGCTACAAACGTCATCCCTGTTTTCGTTACAACCGGAACTTCCGTTTTTACGCCTTTTTTGATGCTGACCATTTTTAATGCGTCTATTTCCTGCTTGGCATTGAGAAAAGGTTTTATTTCAAAATTAGTGAACCCGAAATCCAGCAGCTTTCTCGTTTCATCAAAACGCTTCGATTCCTTGGTCGTACCCATGACGACACTGATCAACCGCATCCCGTTACGCTCCACGGTTCCAGTGAAGCAATATCCGGCATCATCCGTGCTTCCAGTCTTAAGTCCATCCAGTCCCTGATACGCATATTTTTTATAGTTGATATTGCTCTGATTGCCATCCAGCATCCAGTTCCAGTTGATCATCGGGGTTTTATCCGACTCTCTTAATTTTTGCGCAGGAATCTTGGTAAAATCTAGCACTTCCTTGTGGTCTTTCAACAGATTATAGGCCAGAATGGCCGAATCTTTGGCGCTCATCAAGGTCTCGCCCTGAATATTCGCAGGGACGTTCTTACCAAGATCCGCTCGCGACAACCCTGTAGAACTTATAAAATGAGCTTTGTCGGACATACCCAACTGCTTGGCCTTATCATTCATCATATTCGCAAAACCTTCCTCAGTGCCCCCAATTCGCTCAGCTAATGCAACAGAAGCATCATTCGCCGAGTAGATGGACATGGCTGAGAACATTTGCTTGACCGTTAGTTTCTCACCTTCTGCTATGAGCTGGCCAGAGCCGATAACATCAGCTGCATTTTTACTGGCCGTTACGATATCATCCCATTTTATTTTTCCATTAGCTATATTTTCCAATACTAGATATTCTGTCATCATTTTGGTCATACTGGCAGGGGGCAGAGGAACATCCGCTTGATATTCATAGAGTATTTGTCCGGTGGTAGCTTCCATCAAAATAGCTGATTTTACATCAAGCTTTAAATCCGTAGCCGTCGTTGGAGCCGGTGCGGTTGCAGCCGGTGATGGCACCGGGGTAGCCTTGGCCCCGCTCGTCGTATTAGCCTTTGTTCCACCCGTTGCTGCCTGAACCGTAGAGGGTTGTATATGAAAAAGAGAAGTTTGCACCAACAAACTGACTCCTAGCACCAAAGCGACTTTATTCTTGCAAAAACCGGACATTCTCACTTCTTCACTCTCCCAATTGTTTTATTTCACGTAACATTGTAACACACCCTAGTAGACAAAAAAAAGAAGACAAAGGTTCATTCCTCTGCCTTCATTTCGAACTGCTTTATTTTATAATGAATAGTTAGGGGATTCTTTGGTGATTTGCACGTCATGCGGATGGCTCTCTCTAAGGCCGGCACCCGTGATGCGCACAAACTGTGTATCATGTATAAGTTCCTGAACGGTTCTAGCTCCGCAATAGCCCATGCCTGATCTCAACCCACCAACCAGCTGGTAGATCGTATCAGCTAAAGCTCCTTTATACGGGACTCGTCCTTCAATGCCTTCCGGAACAAGCTTGCTTTCATTCTCTTGAAAATAACGATCTTTACTGCCGTCTTTCATCGCACCTAGCGAACCCATGCCCCGATATACCTTGAATCTGCGGCCTTGGAAAATCTCTTGTTCACCCGGGCTCTCTTCCGTTCCTGCAAAAAGGCTGCCGATCATCACAGCGCTCGCTCCAGCAGCAATAGCTTTTACGACATCACCCGAATATTTGATCCCGCCGTCCGCAATAATGGGTACATTATAGGCTCTTCCTACTTCCGCACAGTCATAAATCGCCGTAATTTGAGGTACACCGATACCGGCAATGACCCTAGTCGTACATATTGAACCCGGTCCAATACCGACTTTAACCATGGACGCGCCTGCTTCAATCAGATCACGGGTACCGTCTCCTGTTGCTACGTTTCCTGCTATGATAGGCAGCTCCGGATATTGATTTCTGAGTTTTCTTACAGTGTCAGCAATGTTAATATGATGGCCATGAGCGGAATCTACGACAATAACATCGATTCCTGCCTTCACCAGAGCGGCTGAGCGCTCCATGACATCTTTGGATACCCCAACCGCTGCACCCACTAATAAACGCCCCTGAGGGTCTTTCGCCGCGTTAGGGAACTGGATCGCTTTTTCAATATCTTTAATCGTTATTAGCCCTTTTAACTCGTTATTCTCATCGACTAGAGGCAGTTTTTCAATTTTATGCTTTTGCAAAATGCCCTCTGCTTGTTGAAGCGTTGTCCCAACTGGAGCCGTGACTAATTCATCATGAGTCATCACTTCTTTAATTTTGATCGAATAGTCATGAACAAAGCGCAAATCCCGATTCGTCAAAATACCCACGAGTTTATGTTCCTCATTCACAATCGGTACACCCGAGATCCGGTATTTGGCCATTAAAGCTTCAGCATCGTAAACATGATGGTCCGGTGTTAAAGAAAATGGGTTCGTGATAACTCCGCTCTCCGATCTCTTCACACGATCCACTTCTTCCGCTTGCTGTTCAATAGACATGTTCTTATGAATAATACCAATACCGCCTTCACGAGCTATGGCGATGGCAAGAGCAGCTTCCGTCACTGTGTCCATGGCAGAGCTGATAAAAGGTATGTTTAATTTCACATTAGGGGACAACACCGTCGTTACATCGATTTCCTTACCGAACACGTCCGATTTCCTTGGCACCAGCAACACATCGTCAAACGTTAACCCTTCCTTGCCAAACTTGTCCTCCCTCACTACGATAAATACCTCCTCTTTCGCCTATATATTATATGCAATAGTAACAAAAGCTTATTTTTAATGTCAAGGGAAAGCTCTATGTCGATTTTTTCCTTCTACTTCGGTGGTTGCTTTGCGATTAGCGATAGGAGTAGGTGCAATGGGAATTCCATAAAAGAAACTCATCAATCCCTTGTTCGTGGGCCGCTTTAATTTGTTCTTTGACATCCAGAAGACCATAGTTTTTATGAGGGTACACCCAGGTTGCTGTAAAATCCTGAAACCAGGGCCTGATCCTCGCAGCGCTTTGTTTGGATTGAAGCAATTGCTCATTTTTCTTCCTGGCATCCGCAACCGCCCTGTTAATCACCAAATAAGGTTGCAAATCCGGATTTGCAATGCCATATATTCCTTTGGAGTAATGCGAGGGATACAGCATCGGGGAGATCACATCCACCTCTTTACTGATCAGCGACCACTCCTGTCCAATACCCATATCCTGCTGCGACGATGTCGTTAAGCCGAAAACATCAACGGACACTATCGCTTTGGTACCTATTTGGGATTTCGCCCTCTTGAGAAAAGCTTCAATCACTTGAGCCTTGGACCAGCCATGAGTCTGTTCAAAATGAACTTCTTCATCCATCTTACGGCCATTTTCCGGGAAACGCACATAATCGAATTGGATTTCATCAAAACCCATCTCAGCCGCCTCTTGGGCAATGTCAATATTATAATCCCAAACCTTTTCTTTATAGGGATCCACCCAGGAGACGCCTTTGTTGTCTCTCCAAACAGCACCGGACTTGCTTCTGATCGCAAAATTGTTTTTACGGTTACTTAAATAGGGGTCCTTAAAAACAACAACCCGCGCTATTGTATAGATCTGCTTGCTCTTAAGCAGCTTTAACTTCTCCTTGAGATCTGGAATCAGGAGGTTGCTGTTCGCTCCGATCTCCTTCACCAAAGGAACAATTGAGGGATAAGTCACTTGACCCGAATCCGTTTTGAGATCAATCACCATGGCGTTTAAATCGGTTGTATCCACTAAGTGAAGCAGTTGATTAAATTTCTCGCTATGTAAGGAATGTGCCGATACGTAAATGCCCTTGACAAGTATTTGAGCAGGCGTAGCTTTCGTTAAGGTTGAAGCTGGGCGATTGGGAAGGTCCATCGAAGATGGCAATGGCGGCTTGTAATCAGCCTTATTTTGCGCAGTACAACCCGACAAGACCAGGCTTAATATTGCAAAAACCAGCATGGTTAAAAAAGCAGCTTCCCTATTCGTCGATGACCGAACCCAGTGCTTGGCGGTATTGTTTGGCTTGAGTCTCATAAAACCCCTCCTTTATAGGGTAGTATGAGTTAAATAGGCGCAACGTAGCATAACAAAAAAAGAGTCTTTCTGGAAAAATTACCAGAAAAACTCTTTTTTGCTTGGCAACGTTCTACTCTTCCAGAACCCTGCGGTTCAAGTACCATCGACGCTGGAGGGCTTAACGGTCGTGTTCGAGATGGGAACGTGTGGTTCCCCTCCGCCATCGTCACCAAACGGAATGTTTCTGCCAAGAAACATCAATAACTTTTTCAGGCAGGCTTGCTCCCTGAAAACTAGCAGCGAAACGAACATTAGCGTGTGTGTTGACTTAGATTTTGCTTCCGAAGCCAGCTTTCCTCCGGAAAGCTCTTAGGTTAAGCCCTCGACCGATTAGTATTCGTCAGCTGCATGGGTTGCCCCACTTCCACCTCGAACCTATCTACCTCGTCGTCTACAAGGGGTCTTACTGATTGGGAAATCTCATCTTGAGGGGGGCTTCGCGCTTAGATGCTTTCAGCGCTTATCCCCTCCGTACATAGCTACCCAGCTATGCCTCTGGCGAGACAACTGGTACACCAGCGGTACGTCCATCCCGGTCCTCTCGTACTAAGGACAGCTCCTCTCAAATTTCCTGCGCCCGCGACAGATAGGGACCGAACTGTCTCACGACGTTCTGAACCCAGCTCGCGTACCGCTTTAATGGGCGAACAGCCCAACCCTTGGGACCTACTTCAGCCCCAGGATGCGATGAGCCGACATCGAGGTGCCAAACCTCCCCGTCGATGTGGACTCTTGGGGGAGATAAGCCTGTTATCCCCAGGGTAGCTTTTATCCGTTGAGCGATGGCCCTTCCATTCGGTACCACCGGATCACTAAGTCCGACTTTCGTCCCTGCTCGACCTGTTTGTCTCGCAGTCAAGCTCCCTTATGCCTTTGCACTCTGCGAATGATTTCCAACCATTCTGAGGGAACCTTTAAACGCCTCCGTTACATTTTAGGAGGCGACCGCCCCAGTCAAACTGCCCACCTGACACTGTCCCCATACCGGATCACGGTACCAGGTTAGAACCTAGGTACGATCAGGGTGGTATCCCAACGGCGCCTCCACCTAAGCTGGCGCTCAGGCTTCTACGGCTCCCACCTATCCTGTACAGATCGTACCCAAGTCCAATATCAAGCTGCAGTAAAGCTCCATGGGGTCTTTCCGTCTTGTCGCGGGTAACCTGCATCTTCACAGGTATTAAAATTTCACCGGATCTCTCGTTGAGACAGCGCCCAAGTCGTTACGCCATTCGTGCGGGTCAGAATTTACCTGACAAGGAATTTCGCTACCTTAGGACCGTTATAGTTACGGCCGCCGTTTACTGGGGCTTCAATTCATAGCTTCACCTTGCGGCTGACCACTCCTCTTAACCTTCCAGCACCGGGCAGGCGTCAGCCCGTATACTTCGCCTTGCGGCTTCGCACAGACCTGTGTTTTTGCTAAACAGTCGCTTGGGCCTTTTCACTGCGGCCCCCTCGGGCTATTCACCCTACCGAGGCACCCCTTCTCCCGAAGTTACGGGGTCATTTTGCCGAGTTCCTTAACGAGAGTTCTTCCGCGCGCCTTAGAATTCTCTTCTCGCCCACCTGTGTCGGTTTGCGGTACGGGCACCTTCGCCTGGCTAGAAGCTTTTCTTGGCAGCTTGAGTACATGACCTTCGGTACTGTAATTTTCCCTCCCCATCACAGCCCAGCCTTATCGATGTGCGGATTTACCTGCACACCAGCCTCACTGCTTGGACGAGCTCTTCCATCCGCTCGCGTCTTTCCCCTTCTGCGTCACTCCATCACTCATAACGGCTGCGGTGGTACAGGAATTTCCACCTGTTGTCCATCGACTACGCCTTTCGGCCTCGCCTTAGGTCCCGACTTACCCTGAGTGGACGAGCCTTCCTCAGGAAACCTTAGGCTTTCGGCGGATCAGATTCTCACTGATCTTTTCGTTACTTATACCGGCATTCTCACTTGTATGCGCTCCACCTGTCCTCACGGTCAGAATTCAACGTACATACAACGCTCCCCTACCCAAGTGCAAATCTTGTTTGCACGAGCCATAGCTTCGGTGGCGTGTTTAGCCCCGTTACATTTTCGGCGCAGAGTCACTCGACCAGTGAGCTATTACGCACTCTTTCAATGGTGGCTGCTTCTAAGCCAACATCCTGGTTGTCTGGGCAACTCCACATCCTTTCCCACTTAACACGCACTTGGGGACCTTAGCTGATGGTCTGGGCTGTTTCCCTCTTGACAATGGATCTTAGCACTCACTGTCTGACTCCCGGATCTAAGTTTGTGGCATTCAGAGTTTGACTGGACTTGGTAACCCTTGGCGGGCCCCGCACCCAATCAGTGCTTTACCTCCACAACTCATTATCCGAGGCTAGCCCTAAAGCTATTTCGGGGAGAACCAGCTATCTCCGAGTTCGATTGGAATTTCTCCGCTACCCCCACCTCATCCCCGAATTTTTCAACATTCGTGGGTTCGGGCCTCCAGTGAGTGTTACCTCACCTTCACCCTGGACAGGGGTAGATCACACGGTTTCGGGTCTACGCCTGCATACTCATGCGCCCTATTCAGACTCGCTTTCGCTGCGGCTCCGTCTTTTCAACTTAACCTCGCATGCAAACGTAACTCGCCGGTTCATTCTACAAAAGGCACGCCATCACACATAGAAAGTGCTCTGACTTTTTGTAAGCACACGGTTTCAGGTTCTTTTTCACTCCGCTTCCGCGGTGCTTTTCACCTTTCCCTCACGGTACTGCTTCACTATCGGTCACTAGGGAGTATTTAGCCTTGGCAGATGGTCCTGCCGGATTCCGACGGGGTTTCACGTGTCCCGCCGTACTCAGGATCCGTCTAGGGGTTTCGCTTGGTTTGGGCTACAGGGCTTTTACCTTCTTTGCCGGGCCTTTCCAGACCTCTTCACCTACCAAGCTAACCCCATGTTGACGTCCTACAACCCCAGGGAGCAAGCTCCCTGGTTTGGGCTTCTCCGCGTTCGCTCGCCGCTACTGACGGAATCACTTTTGTTTTCTTTTCCTCCAGGTACTTAGATGTTTCAGTTCCCTGGGTATGCCTCCAACTATCCTATAAATTCAGATAGTGGTGACTGCGCATTACCGCAGCCGGGTTCCCCCATTCGGACATCCCCGGATCAAAGCCTGCTTACGGCTCCCCGAGGCATTTCGTCGTTCGCCACGTCCTTCTTCGGCTCCTAGTGCCTAGGCATCCTCCGTGTGCTCTTTCTAGCTTAACCATGCTGATTGCTCAGCGGTTTCTAGAAACATTCATTTGTTGTGACACAAATGATGCTTAAAGGATTTACGTGCAACCGTTAGGTTGTCACGCTCTAAGTTTCACGCTTTTTGTTCGTTTCGCTATCTAGTTTTCAAGGAACAAAGGTTGAAAGGCATTACCCTCTCAAAACTGACAACGAGTGAAGAAGAAGTTTGTGAAGGCTAAGCCTTCTTGACTGAGCGCATCGCAGCGCTCAAGTCTCCATAGAAAGGAGGTGATCCAGCCGCACCTTCCGATACGGCTACCTTGTTACGACTTCACCCCAATCATCTACCCCACCTTCGGCGGCTGGCTCCCTTGCGGGTTACCCCACCGACTTCGGGTGTTGTAAACTCTCGTGGTGTGACGGGCGGTGTGTACAAGACCCGGGAACGTATTCACCGCGGCATGCTGATCCGCGATTACTAGCAATTCCGACTTCATGCAGGCGAGTTGCAGCCTGCAATCCGAACTGAGACCGGCTTCTAAGGATTCGCTCCAGATCGCTCCTTCGCTTCCCGTTGTACCGGCCATTGTAGTACGTGTGTAGCCCAGGTCATAAGGGGCATGATGATTTGACGTCATCCCCACCTTCCTCCGGTTTGTCACCGGCAGTCACGTTAGAGTGCCCGACCTTACTCGCTGGCAACTAACATCAAGGGTTGCGCTCGTTGCGGGACTTAACCCAACATCTCACGACACGAGCTGACGACAACCATGCACCACCTGTCTCCCCTGTCCCGAAGGCCTAGCTTATCTCTAAACTATTCAGGGGGATGTCAAGACCTGGTAAGGTTCTTCGCGTTGCTTCGAATTAAACCACATACTCCACTGCTTGTGCGGGTCCCCGTCAATTCCTTTGAGTTTCACTCTTGCGAGCGTACTCCCCAGGCGGAGTGCTTACTGTGTTAACTTCGGCACCAAGGGCATCGAAGCCCCTAACACCTAGCACTCATCGTTTACGGCGTGGACTACCAGGGTATCTAATCCTGTTTGCTCCCCACGCTTTCGCGCCTCAGCGTCAGTTATAGGCCAGAAAGTCGCCTTCGCCACTGGTGTTCCTCCACATCTCTACGCATTTCACCGCTACACGTGGAATTCCACTTTCCTCTCCTACACTCAAGTCCACCAGTTTTGGATGCGCACCGGGGTTGAGCCCCGGCTTTAAACATCCAACTTACTGAACCGCCTGCGCGCGCTTTACGCCCAATAATTCCGGACAACGCTTGCCCCCTACGTATTACCGCGGCTGCTGGCACGTAGTTAGCCGGGGCTTTCTTCTCCTATACCGTCACAGCCAGAGCAGTTACTCTCTGACTCGTTCGTCTAGGGCAACAGAGCTTTACGATCCGAAAACCTTCATCACTCACGCGGCGTTGCTCCGTCAGACTTGCGTCCATTGCGGAAGATTCCCTACTGCTGCCTCCCGTAGGAGTCTGGGCCGTGTCTCAGTCCCAGTGTGGCCGTTCACCCTCTCAGGTCGGCTACGCATCGTCGCCTAGGTGAGCCGTTACCTCACCTACTAGCTAATGCGCCGCAGGCCCATCCAAAGGCCACAGATTGCTCCGTGTTTCATGGCACCTTCATGCGAAAGCGCCAATTATTCGGTCTTAGCTATCGTTTCCGATAGTTATCCCGATCCTTCAGGCAGGTTGCCTACGTGTTACTCACCCGTCCGCCGCTGACTCATCCCCGAAGGAATAAATCCGCTCGACTTGCATGTATTAGGCACGCCGCCAGCGTTCGTCCTGAGCCAGGATCAAACTCTCCAATAAAGTTGCATCATTACCGAAGTAACAACGGCTTTTATTCTCAAGCTTAAACAGCTCAAAATTTAAAAACTGGCGAGATTTCTCTCGTTTTGAGTTGATCTCATAGCTGAGATTTCCCTCGTTTTTGATCGGCCTAAGGCCGATCGCTTCTTCACTCGTTGTTCAGTTTTCAAAGAACAATAACTCTCTCTTCAGCGACTCTCTTTCGAAAGCCGGATGACTAATATATCATGGCGCCAGCTCAATAGCAACTTGTATGTTTTTCCAGATCGTATTCTGTTCCAACGCTGCAATTGTTCATGTTTCTTTTTTAGCGGCAACTTTTATATATTAGCACGGATGCCTATGTCATTGCAATAACAAAAAAATCCCCCCGCGCAGAGGGACTTTTTATGTACGTGAACGATGGACAAGCAAATATATCGCTATTAAATAAGACCTATGACATCTTTGATAAACAAGGTTCTTTCCGTAGCTAAGTTGACAATGGATCCATTCACATTGACCCAAGGGCGGGTAGGATTCGATCGATCGGAGAAAACAATCTCTCCAACACGATTGTCGCTTAGCTTAACAAGCGTGCCATGGCCGAACTGAGTGGTTCTATTAATAAATACTTGAACCATGGAAGGATCCAATTTCCCGAAAGATTCGGTAAACAATTGCTCCAAGACCAAGTAAGGCGACATACTTGACTTATAAACCCGATCATTGGTCATAGCATGATAAATATCCGAAATAGCAACTATTTTAGCGAAGGAATGGATCTTATCACTTTTTACACCCAGCGGATACCCGGAGCCGTCTTCCCGTTCATGATGCTGCAGGGCGCACAATTTGGCACCTTCCGTGAGAGCGGGGACATTCTTCAGAATGGCATAACCGGCAATTGTATGCTTCTTCACTTCATCCATTTCAGAATGGGTCAAAGCTTTCTTTTTGGCCAAAATGAGTTGATCTACTTTCACATTACCTATATCATGAAGCAAACCGCCAAGCGCAACTTGCAGCAAATCCTTTTGCGGGACTCCAATCCATTTGGCTAACGTATAAGAGGAGAGGCTCACCATGATGCTTTTATGATAAATATAATCGCCTATATTGGCATTTCTCGGTGAAAAGGTAAGTACCTTATATTGTTCAATATGTAGAAGTAGAGCTTCCAATCTTGTTCGGATATCTAAGATAGGAAGACTTTGACCGCCATTGGCAAGATTATATACATGCCTTAACAAGTTCAGCATGTTGTGGTATTCCAAATAAAAAGGATGGATCACGATCGCATCTTCTTTTGTTTTTGACTCCTCTACAAGCTCTTCATTATCTGCACCATTTTTGGATTCGATAGGGACCGATTGAATGAGAAATGCCTTGAGAATTTCGATATCTCTTTCCGAAACCACCTTACCTTTATAAAAAAGGATGTTTCCGAGCTTCGTAAGCACATTTTCACTAAGTCTTTCACCATACTTCAATTGAGCTACAGCCATCATAGGCACAAATACTCACACACCTTACTTCTTCTTGTACTATTATTGTAAAACAAAAAGGATGGGTTTGTAAGTCCCATCCTTGAAATTTTTTACTATTCTTGATCATCCATTTCGTCTGTTTCATCCAAAAGGTCATTGGGATCGTCACTTTTTTGAACACGAGCCAAGGTTGCTACTTCATCATCGTCTCTGATGTTGATCAATCGAACTCCTTGCGTGTTTCGGCCCATCATGGATATGCCGGACATACTTGTACGAATGACGGTACCCAGAGCAGTAATAATCATCAAATCTTCTTCATCATCAACAATCTTAAGGCCGACTACGGGACCGTTCTTGGCAGTTACATTTAGCGTCTTAATCCCTTTACCCCCGCGGGATTGAATCCGGTATTCCGAAACAAGCGTACGTTTACCGAAGCCCTTCGAGGTGACGATCAACACACTGTTGTGTTCTGCCACGACGTCCATATCGATTACCGCATCATCTTCCACCAAGGAAATGCCTTTTACGCCGGTGGCTGATCTTCCCATCGACCGTACATCCTGTTCAGGGAAGTGAATCGACATGCCAAGCTTGGTGCCCATGATGATGGCTTTATTTCCGTCTGTGAGCTTGACTCCGATTAGATCATCGTCTTCTCGCAAGTGAATGGCAATTAACCCGCCCTTACGGATATTCGAATAATCGTTTATCGGCGTTTTCTTCACAATTCCTTGCGTAGTCGCGAAGAAGAGATATTGTTCGGATTCAAAGCTCTCCACAGGAATTACGGCATTGACGATTTCACCCTGTTCAATTTGGATCAGGTTGATGATCGGTGTCCCTCTGGCTGTGCGGCTTAAATCCGGAATCTCATAAGCCTTTAACCGATAGACCTTACCTTTGTTCGTAAAGAACATCAAATAATGATGGGTATTGGTTACAAAAAGATGCTCAACAAAGTCATTATCCTTCGTATCCATCCCTACAACTCCGCGGCCGCCGCGCTTCTGGTTGCGGTAGGTCGTAACCGGCAGGCGTTTGATATAACCGGTATGCGTAATCGTGATGACGACATCCTCACGAGGGATCAGGTCTTCGTCTTCGATGCTTTCCAGGCCGATCGTAATTTCGGAACGTCGATCATCGCCGAACTTTTCTTTAATTTCATTCAGCTCTTCACTGATGATCTGGAGAATCAGCTGCTCATCGGAGAGTATCGCCTTGTATTCGGCAATTTTTTTCTGCAGCTCGGCATATTCGCTTTCAATCTTCTCCCGCTCCAAGCCGGTTAAGCGCTGCAGACGCATGTCGAGAATCGCTTGGGCTTGATCTACACTTAGGCTGAATGTGCTGATGAGCCCTTCTCTGGCTTCATCGGTTGTCTGTGAAGCACGAATGAGCGCAATGACTTGATCCAGATGATCCAAAGCAATACGCAAGCCTTCCAGAATATGAGCGCGGGCTTCCGCTTTCTTCAGATCATATTCGGTCCGGCGGCGGATAACTTCCTGCTGATGCTTCAAATAATGGAATAACATATCGCGCAAATTGAGAACCTTGGGTTCCCCGTTCACCAGAGCCAGCATATTAATACCAAAATTGGACTGCATGGCCGTTTGTTTGTACAAGTTATTGAGCACAACACTTGGCGTCACATCTCTGCGAAGTTCAATCACAATCCGCATTCCATTACGGTCGGATTCATCACGAAGATCGGTGATGCCGTCTATTTTCTTCTCACGAACAAGCTCGGCTATTTTCTCAATTAATCTAGCTTTATTCACTTGATAAGGAAGCTCGTGCACAAGAATTTTTGCTTTGTTATTCACTTCTTCAATAACTGCTTTGGCCCGCATGGTCACTGAGCCTCTACCTGTTGCATAAGCTTGTTTAATGCCTTCGCGGCCGAGAATAAATCCACCGGTAGGGAAGTCAGGGCCTTTAATGGATTGCATGAGATCCATGGGTCCAATCTGTGGATTCTTAATTAACAGCTGCAATGCTTCAATGACTTCCCCCAGATTGTGCGGAGGAATATTGGTCGCCATCCCAACTGCAATACCTGAGCTACCGTTTACTAATAAATTGGGAAACCGCGAAGGAAATACTACAGGCTCATTCTCTTCGCCGTCATAGTTGGGTTTATAATCTATCGTTTCCTTATTGATATCACGAATCAATTCCATAGCAATCTTGGAAAGGCGGGCTTCCGTATAACGCATAGCTGCAGCCATGTCGCCATCAATGGAACCAAAGTTACCGTGGCCGTCGACCAGCATATAGCGCAGTGAGAAATCCTGGGCCATACGAACCATGGTTTCGTATACAGCGCTGTCACCGTGCGGATGATATTTACCGATGACCTCTCCGACGATTCTCGCCGATTTTTTATAAGGTTTGTCCGGAGACATGCCAAGCTCTGACATTGCGAATAAAATTCGGCGGTGAACCGGCTTTAGGCCATCTCTGACATCAGGAAGGGCACGACTTACAATAATGCTCATCGCATAGTCCATAAAAGAGGTGCGCATTTCCGATCCGATGTCGATTTCTTTCACTTGTGAACG
Organism: Paenibacillus sp. GP183; assembly: GCF_900104695.1. Classification (NCBI taxonomy): domain Bacteria; kingdom Bacillati; phylum Bacillota; class Bacilli; order Caryophanales; family Paenibacillaceae; genus Paenibacillus; species Paenibacillus sp. GP183. The sequence goes on along the minus strand of NZ_FNSW01000001.1, from coordinate 3,574,378 downwards.
TATTTCTTCGGACATTCTTTGATCCTCCTGAAACTGACTTCGTAAGCATAGTCAAAAGTTAAATATCTAGATTTTTTACATACTTCGCATGCTCTTGAATAAAATCTCTGCGAGGCTCCACATTGTCTCCCATCAGGGCATCGAAGATCGTATCGGCATCAATAGCATCTTCAATCGTTACCTGCAGGAATGTACGGCTGTCCGGATCCATGGTCGTTTCCCATAGCTGTGTCGGATTCATTTCTCCCAAACCTTTATAACGTTGAGTACTCACTTTGCTGCCCTCGCCAAATTCCTGCATGATGGCATCTTTTTGCTTATCATTATAGGCGTAACGAACGATTTTATTTCTTTCGAGTTTATAGAGCGGAGGCTGTGCAATATATACATAGCCGACTTCAATCAGCTTCCTCATGTATCTGTAAAAGAATGTAAGCAACAGGGTCCTGATATGAGCGCCATCGACATCGGCATCGGTCATAATGACGATTTTGTGATATCTTGCCTTGGCAATATCGAAATCATCGCTGATGCCGGTGCCCAGAGCTGTAATGATCGCACGAATTTCCGTATTGGATAAAATTTTATCCAAACGCGCTTTCTCAACGTTCAGAATCTTACCGCGCAGCGGAAGAATCGCTTGAAAATGACGATCGCGCCCTTGCTTGGCTGAGCCGCCTGCTGAGTCTCCTTCCACGATGTAAACTTCGCTGATTGAAGCATCTTTGGAAGAACAGTCGGCCAGCTTACCAGGAAGAGAGCTTACTTCCAATGCGCTCTTGCGCCGTGTTAATTCCCGCGCTTTACGCGCAGCTTCTCTCGCTCTGGCAGCTTGAACGCCTTTTTCCATGATCTTCTTGGCTACAGCTGGATTTTCATTTAAAAATTCCTGCAATTTTTCAGCAAATAGCGATTCAACGATACCGCGGACTTCACTGTTGCCAAGCTTCGTCTTCGTCTGGCCTTCGAATTGCGGTTCTGGAATTTTAACCGAAATAATCGCAGCAAGCCCTTCACGGACGTCTTCTCCGGAGAGGTTGGAATCATTATCCTTGATCGTGTTCGATTTACGGGCATAATCATTTAAAATCCGCGTCAAGGCGCTTTTGAAGCCAGATTCATGCGTTCCGCCTTCGTGCGTGTTGATGTTGTTGGCAAATGAATAAATATTTTCCGTATAGCTGTCATTGTACTGAAGCGCGATTTCGATATTGATATTGTCCTTGGTGCCCTCTACATAGATCGGATCCTGATTGACAGGTTCCCGATTCCGATTCAAAAACTCGACAAAGGATACAATCCCGCCTTCGTACATGAAGGTATGGGCAGCGTCGGTTCGCTCGTCAAGAAGATTGATTTCCAGTCCTTTATTTAAAAAAGCGAGCTCTCGGATACGTGCCTGCAACACATCATAATCAAATTCCGTAGTTTCCGTAAAAATCTCGTGATCCGGCGTAAACGTAATCTGAGTGCCGGTTTCCTCGGTTTCTCCAATCACCTTGATATCATACTGCGGAGCCCCGCGGTGATATTCCTGTTGATAAATTTTGCCTTCTCTCTTTACCTGGGCGACCAGTTTCTCGGATAAAGCGTTCACAACTGAAACACCTACTCCGTGTAAACCGCCGGATACCTTATAGCCCTCGCCGCCAAACTTTCCGCCGGCATGAAGGACGGTTAAAACAACCTCCAGCGTGGACTTTTTCAATTTGACATTCTCTCCAACCGGAATTCCGCGGCCATTATCGATCACAGTTACACTGTTGTTCTTGTGAATAATGACATCAATTTTGGTGCAATGTCCGGCTAAAGCTTCGTCGATACTATTATCGACAACCTCCCAAACGAGATGATGAAGTCCCCGGCTGCTGGTTGAACCGATATACATACCCGGCCGCTTACGCACAGCCTCTAATCCTTCCAGAACTTGAATCTGACTCTCATCATACGTATTTTGATTCAAAGACATGATATCCTTCACCTGCTTCTTTATAGTTGTAACCGGTTAGTACGTTAATAATTGATGCGCTCTTTTTTTGAGCGTCGTGGAAGAAATAGGAGAATAATATACTTTATTAAGCGTCACAACCAGGGATTTGCATTCTTCCTCCCCAATGACCTCAATCCGTTTATCCTTATTGGCCTGTTGAATAAATTGCTTGGAAATCTTCGAGGATTTCTCAATCGAAAGATCAAAGATAGCAATCAGCTCTGAAGCCCTGATAATTTTATCGCTGCCTAAATGTATAAACATCCTTCTCAGCCCCCATGACTTACTTTTCCTTGCTGCACTTGGAATACCGATGCTTGATCAAGCTGGTCCAAATGCACGCTTTCCAGTCCGGTCGTCGTAATGAATGTTTGCACCTTTTGCTGAAAGGTCCGAATCAACTGAGTCTGCCTGTATTCATCGAGCTCGGAGAGTACATCATCGAGGAGCAGCAGCGGATATTCGCCGACTTCTTCATGAATTAACTCGATTTCCGCTAATTTGAGCGAGAGTGCCGTTGTTCGCTGTTGTCCTTGAGAGCCGAATGTCTGAGCTTCCTTCTCGTTGATAAAAAAAAGAAGATCATCCCTGTGCGGACCTATGAGCGTGATGCCTCTTCTCATTTCCTGTTCTTTAACCTGTGATAACTTTATCATAAATTGGTTGAATAAAACAGATTCATCTTCAATATCTTGAATTTCAAAAGATGGCGCATAACGAATCAATAAGGTTTCCATGGCATTAGTGATGCCCTGATGAATAGTCTCGGCCCAGTGTTGAAGTTTCTTTATAAAGCTTTGACGTTTTTTCATAATTTTAACACCGTACTGCGCTAATTGTTCATTCCAGACGGAAAGCATGGCCTCTGCGGAAGGACCGGACGATGAGGGCTGCTTGAGAAAATTGTTTCGCTGCAGCAAAATTTTTTGATACTGGGACAGATCGTACAAATAATAGGGCTGTACCTGGCCGATCTCCATATCGAGAAAACGCCGCCTGACCCCGGGAGCGCCTTTGACGATTTCAAGGTCTTCCGGGGCGAACATGACGACATTCATGGCACCGATAAAATTACTTAGCTTCCTTTGTTCGAGACCGTTAATTTTTGCTTTTTTCCCTTTAGGCGTAATCATCAGATCCAGCTTGCAATCCCCGTACTTTTTATTCAGCTCCGCGTGCAGGTAAGTTTGCTCAGCATTCCAGCTTATGAGTTCTTTGTCCTGATGAGTGCGGTGCGATTTGGTTAAAGCCAAAACATAGATAGCTTCAAGCAGGTTGGTTTTACCCTGTGCATTAGGTCCTACGAAAATATTTACATTGCTGTTCGTCTTTATTTCAATTTCATCATAGTTGCGGTAATGACTCATTCTAAGCTTGGTTAAGAACACTTTCGTTTCCTCCCGGCCGGTCTTTCAATCAGGAGCCTATAACTTCAAATTGGCCGAAGCCCTCGACTTTCACTACATCATGGGGAACAAGCTTCTTCCCTCGGCGATTTTCAGGCTCTCCATTAACATGAATTTGAGTTTCCTGGAGGAACATCTTGGCTTGACCGCCTGTTGAAATGCAGTCCGAGAGCTTTAGAAACTGTCCCAATGTTATATAGTCCGTGTGAATCTGGATTTGCTTCATACAGGCTGCTCCTTAATTCGTAGTTCGATAGGGGAGGATCAGCTGCAATATGCTGGTCTCGTCTTCAGGCTTGATAATGATCGGCTGCATAGCCCCCGTGAAACCCATATGGATGTATTCGCTGTCCATGATCTTGAGTGCGTCCAGCATATACTTTGAGTTGAACGAGATTCGCAGCAGATCTCCGGATATTTGCCGCAGGTTGATTTGCTCTGTAACTTTGCCCAGCTCGGAAGAACTCGAGGAAATTTCAATTGTTTGATCCTCATTCATCACCATTTTGACGATATTCGTTTTGTCCTCTCTGGAAAGCAGGTAGGCGCGATCTATCGCATCCGCAAGCTCCTTGGTCGGTACAACCATCTGGGTTTGAAAAGATTGGGGAATGAGCTTCGATGTATCAGGATATGTTCCATCCAAAATTCGGGTATAAAATAATATCGAATGAATTTTGAATAAAACCTGATTGTCCGAAATAACAATATCTATAAGGGAACTTTGATCCGGTAATATTTTATTTAATTCGTTTAAGGTTCTCCCTGAAATAACTATATTATGAAAATTCTGTAATGTAGAATTATCATTTGTGATTTCTCTGGTTGCGAGACGGTGGCGGTCACAAGCAATAAATTTCAGCTCACTCCCGTTAATGCTCCACAAAACACCAGTTAGTATAGGTGTGGATTCGTTAGTGGATACAGCAAAAGATGTTTGTTTAATCATCGTTTTCAAGATATCGCTGGGAATTTGGATCATTTTGCTCTCTTCTATTTGCGGCAAGAGCGGATATTCTTCCGGATCCAAACCCATGATTTGAACTTCGGAAGATCCCGAACGAATCGTAGTTTGAAAACGATCCTTAACTTCAATCTCAATGGACTGGGATGGGAGCTTGCGAACTATCTCTATAAAAAATCTAGCAGGCAGCACAACGCTTCCCGGTTGGATGATTTGAATGATATCCACATCGCCGGTTTCCAATGGTGTGAAGCTTTGAACCGATATGTCGGTATCGCTTGCTGTTAAAGTAACTCCGTTAGCATGTGCATCTATTTTGATCCCGGTTAATATGGGAATGGTGGTGCGGGTTGAAATTGCTTTGGAGACATGATTGATAGATTCATTTAAGTGGTCTTTAAGAATGATGAATTTCATGGTTTCACTCCTGCAGTTCTATTTTCATTTCCGAAATCATATACTTTTATAATACCTTTTTTTTATTAGTAATAGTAGTAGAGGGCGTGAATATGTGGATATGTGGGTGAATACTGCAATTTAAAAGCCTATCCACATGTGAATAGATTGTGTATAGGCTCTCTAATAATTAGGTGGATGGATTTTTGATTTTATCAGTTAAATTATTAATAACTTTGTGAAGCTCGGAATCCGTTTTGATCGCCTCACTGATTTTATCATGGGCATGGATGACGGTGGTATGATCACGGCCGCCAAAGTTCTCGCCGATTTTCGGAAGAGAGAAATCTGTAAGCTCCCTGGCTAAGTACATGGCTACTTGACGAGGGAATGCTACGGCTTTCGTACGTTTTCTGGCTTTAAAATCGTCCAGCTTCATGCCGTAAAATTCTCCGACTCTCTGCTGAATGTCGTTGATCGTGATCACCTTCGGCCTGCTGGAAGGAATGATATCCTTCAAGGCCTCGGCAGCGAGATGGACCGTTATATCTTGATTGATCAGGGAAGAATAGGCTACTACTCGGATCAATGCGCCTTCGAGCTCGCGAATATTCGTGTCTATTTGATTGGCTATGTAGATCATGGCTTCGTTGGGAATTTCCAAATTCTCAGCCTTGGCTTTTTTGCGCAGAATCGCAATTCTTGTTTCGAGATCCGGAGGCTGTATATCGGTAATGAGTCCCCATTCGAATCTCGAGCGAAGCCGGTCTTCCAGAGTTGGAATCTCTTTGGGCGGCCGGTCACTGGAAATAATGATTTGCTTGCCTTCTTCATGTAGGGAATTGAAGGTATGGAAGAATTCTTCCTGTGTTCCTTCTTTACCGGCTAGAAACTGGATATCATCTATCAGCAGCACATCGATGGTTCTATATTTGTTGCGGAAGCCTTCACCGCGATTGTCTCGCACGGCATTGATGAATTCATTGGTAAATTTCTCGGATGAAATGTACAGAACCCTGGCTTCGGGATTATGCTCCAGGACATAATGGCCAATCGCATGCATTAAATGAGTTTTGCCTAAGCCGACACCGCCATATAAAAACAGCGGATTGTATGCTTTGGCGGGTGCTTCTGCAACTGCCAGCGAGGCAGCATGAGCGAAGCGATTCCCTGATCCGATAACGAACGTGTCGAAGGTATATCTGGCATTCATCATATTGGTGAAGGTTTCTTCTTGTGACAGGATGGCCGGACCCCTGGGAGGAAGCGCTGCAGGCGTCGAAGCGGCATGATTCTTAAGCTCTTCTGCTTCAATAATGAATTTGACTTCCACCTGTTTACCTATAAAATCGAAGATGGTGCTCGAAATAAGCTTGGTATAACGGCTCTCCAACCATTCTCTTGCAAAATTATTCGGTGCGCATATGACGATGGATGAATCCGTAAATACACTAGCTTTGGTAGATTTAAGCCATGTATCAAAGCTCGGTTTGCTGAGCTTGGTTTGTATGACAGATAATATCTGTTGCCAAAGATCGTTAGTAAGGCCTTCCACAGCAGTCACTCCTTTGAAATAAAAACATGTGCATGAGGGCCATTGTTAAGAGGGCATTAAGAAAAGCAGATTCATATGTCACTTATCCACATAATTAAGGATATTAGAAGTGATTTATTCTTGTAGAGGGTAGTTTGTTAACAAAGTTATCCACAGATTGTTGATAAAACGGAGGTTTGTTGGAGAATATCCACAACAGAAACATTATTATAGTATCAAATGCGAACGAGTTTATCAATGAAATGTTTACAATTATCCACATTTTCAATAACTTGTGTATGAGTTTTGTCAACAACACAAGATATTGTGGATAAACTGTTAGCTTTCGACACAATTCCCGTTAGCCATAAATAAGTTTATTCACAGTTGGTTAGGAACGGAAAACTAAACACACGGGAATGTTGACTTTTGTTTCTTAAAATGCTTTAATTATTAGAGAATTTTAGTGGGATGGATATCCTCAGGGAGGTGCTATAGATGGGTCCGACGTTTAACCCGAATAACAGAAAGCGCAAGAAAAATCATGGTTTCCGTAAAAGAATGAGCACAAAGAACGGCCGTAAAGTGCTGAGCGCTCGTCGTCAAAAGGGAAGAAAAGTCATCAGCGCGTAAAGAGAGGCTCCGAAAGGGGCTTTTTTTGTTGATGTGAAAGTATAAGTTTTATTAAAGTTATCTCAGCAAGCTTGTTTGGAGTGTCAGGGTTCATGGAGAAAAAGTACCGTTTGGCCAAGAGGGAAGATTTCAATAAAGTTTATCGGTACGGCAAATCCGCAGCCAATCACCAATTCGTGCTGTATTATTTGCCGCAGCCCAGGCTTGAGCACTTTCGCCTGGGAGTTTCAGTGAGCAAAAAAATCGGGAATGCCGTTGTCCGCAATCGGTTAAGACGAATGATGAAGGAAATTATTCGTTTAAAAAAAGAACTGCTGGTGTCGCAGTTTGATTATATTCTCATCGCGCGCAAGCCATGCGCCGAGATGGATTATCAGTCCATGGAGAAAAGTATTCTGCATGTGCTTCGCAAGGCTTCCTTAACTAAAAAAGACGATGGACTCAAAAACTAGAGTTTTCTTTCTTGTGGATAAAATTTGTGGTATAGTTTATTGTGGAAAAGATTTATTAGGAGGATTACATTTTGACTCGTCGAATTTACTTGCCTGCTTTGTTTTTCACCATGATCTTGGTTTTGTCAGGCTGCAGCACACCCACAGGGCCTATAGATCCGGCAAAAGCCGATTTTTTTAGTAAATATTTTGTATATCCGTTATCGGAAACGCTGGACTGGTTTGCATCTCATCTCTGGGGACAATATGGTTTATCCATTTTGGCTGTAACCATCATCATTCGTTTTATCATTCTTCCGCTGACATTAAAACAGTATCGCAGTTCCAAGCGTATGCAGGATCTGCAGCCTGAGATGAAGAAGCTGAAGGAAAAATATAAAGATGATGCCAAGAAGCAGCAGGAAGAAACGATGAAGCTCTTTCAATCGAATGGCGTTAATCCTCTGGCAGGCTGCTTTCCGATTCTGGTGCAGATGCCAATCCTGATTGCTTTATACCAATCGATTATGCGGAATCAGCAGATTCATCAGCATACCTTTCTTTGGCTGAACCTTGGACAACCCGATCACTTCTATATTTTACCTGCGATCGCGGCGCTCACTACATTTATTCAACAGAAATTTATGTCGACTCAAATGAATGCTCAAATGCAAAGCTTGATGTTCATCTTTCCTGTATTAATCTTTGTTATGTCCATGAATTTTGCATCCGCTTTGCCGCTTTATTGGGTATATAGCAATATCTTCACCATTGTACAGTCTTACTTCATTTACGGAAATCCTCAAAAACTTAAGGGTGGCCTGACCAAATGAAAAAAATTGTGGTGACGGGTAAAACCATTGAAGATGCGGTGAAAGCCGGATTGCATCAATGGGAAGTCTCGGAAGACCGTGTAAAAATTAAAGTTTTGGAGCAACCTTCCAAAGGGTTTCTCGGACTGTTCGGTATCAAAGAGGCCAAGGTTGAGCTCGAATGGATACCGGATGCACTCGAAGAAGCCGTTCACTTTTTACAGGATATTTTCAAGACAATGAACCTTACCATCACCACAGACCTGCAGAAGGATAAAGAAGGCGCCATTCTTAATATGACCGGGCCTGAGCTGGGTATACTAATCGGCAAAAGAGGACAGACTTTAGACGCATTGCAATATTTGGTTAATATTGTAGCTAATCGGTTCTCATCCTCACATCTGCGAATTATTCTTGATGCAGAGAATTTTCGCGAGAGGCGCAAGAATACATTGGAAGAGCTTGCTTCCAGATTAGCCAGTCGGGTCATTAAGACGAAGAAGGAAGTTATTCTTGAACCGATGAATGCGTTGGAACGGAAAATTATTCATACAGAGCTTCAGGATCATCCGGTAGTCAAAACTTACAGTAAAGGCGAAGAACCGAATCGAAGGGTTGTTATCGCTTTAAAATAAACGTTCACGCAATGACTGGATGCATGCAGTCATTGTTTTTTCTTTAGCAAAGGTGTGATGTCATGAATATGGATACGATTGCCGCGATTTCAACTCCGTTGGGGGAAGGGGGGATATCGGTCATTCGGGTAAGCGGGGGAGAAGCTGTACCTCTTGTAGAACGTGTTTTTCGATCTAAGGTAAAGCTGTCAGCAGCTGACACCCATACAGTCCATTATGGCCATATCGTGGAGACTGAGACGAAAGAGAGAATTGAAGAAGTGCTGGTGACCCTGTTGAAAGCGCCCCGATCGTTTACGATGGAAGATGTGGTGGAGGTTAACTGCCATGGCGGAATCGTTTCGGTTAAAAAGGTGCTGGATCTGTTGCTGCTTCAAGGCATCCGTCTGGCAGAGCCTGGAGAGTTCACGAAGCGAGCATTCCTCAATGGGCGTATAGACTTAACACAGGCCGAGGCTGTTATTGATCTCATCAGGGCTAAATCAGATAGAGCCTATAAGATTGCTTTAAAGCAGGTGGAAGGCAATCTCTCCAAGCAAATTAAGCAGCTTAGGCATCAATTGGTCGAGCTGATGGCTCATATAGAAGTTAACATTGACTATCCAGAGCATGATGTCGAAGAAATGACGAATGCTTATATCAAGGACAAGTGTGAGACTGCGCTTGCCCATATAGATCAACTGCTGCATACAGCCGAGCAGGGAAAAATTCTTAGAGAAGGCATTGAAACGGCAATCATTGGCCGGCCCAACGTAGGGAAATCATCCTTGCTAAATGAGCTGGCACAGGAAAATAGAGCGATCGTAACGGATATTCCAGGCACAACAAGAGATGTTATCGAGCAGTTCGTCAATGTAAATGGGATACCCCTTAAGCTTCTGGATACCGCAGGGCTCCGTGAGACCATGGACATTGTTGAACAGATGGGAGTGGAGCGTTCCAGAACCGCATTAGCGGAAGCGGACCTAATTCTTTGGGTTTTGGATGGCAGCATTGAACTGCAGCAGGATGAAGCAGCTATGATCGAACAACTGGCTGATAAACCTACTATTGTAATCATTAATAAGATGGATTTGCCCCGGAAGCTTGATCTGGCACAAATAGAAGCTTTTTTCCCAAAAGAGCGACTAGTGGAGTTATCTTTGCTTGAAAACAGAGGGATCGAGGATCTCGAGAAAGCTATTTCATTTATTTTCTTTGAAGGTAAGCTTGAAGCTGGTGACCTTACTTATGTCAGCAACATTCGACATATTCATCTGCTTAAACAAGCTAAGGCCTCACTGCTTGACGGTCTTGCCGGTAATGAACATTTAATACCTATCGATATCATTCAGATTGACATACGCACAGCATGGGAGCAATTAGGTGAAATTATTGGTGATTCTGCCGGAGAATCCCTGATTGACCAAATATTTACACAATTTTGTTTAGGGAAGTAAATTAAATGATTATGATCAAAGGAGGAGAAAACAATGGGTTATAAAGCTGGAGAGTATGACGTTATTGTTATAGGTGCTGGTCATGCCGGATGTGAATCTGCTTTGGCAGCCGCTCGGATGGGCTGCAATACCCTGCTGCTGACCATTAATTTGGATATGGTCGCTTTTATGCCCTGCAATCCGTCCATTGGCGGACCGGCGAAAGGCCATGTTGTGCGTGAGATTGATGCGCTTGGCGGAGAAATGGGCCGCAATATCGATAGAACTTATATTCAAATGAGAATGTTAAATACGGGCAAGGGGCCTGCCGTACATGCGCTTCGCGCGCAGGCTGACAAGTTCTTGTACCAGCATACGATGAAAGAAACGATTGAAAAAACACCTAATATGTCGCTGCGTCAGGGAATGGTGGAGGATCTAATCGTTGAAGATGGCGTCTGTAAAGGTGTAGTCACAAAGACCGGGGCGGAATATTACGGTAAAGCGGTTGTTGTGACAACAGGAACTTATTTGCGCGGCAAAGTGATCATGGGGGAGCTGATGTACGAGAGTGGACCGAATAATCAACAGCCTTCGGTGAAGCTATCGGAATCGCTTCGTAAGCTTGGTTTTGAATTGGTTCGCTTTAAGACAGGAACACCCCCGCGCGTGCACAAGGATTCGATTGATTTTGACAAAACGGTTATTCAGCCAGGGGATGAGGATCCGAAGTTTTTCTCTTTTGAAACTAAAAGTGACGACCGTGAACAAATTCCATGTTGGCTGACTTACACGTCCGAAGATACACATGAGATCATCAGTTCGAATCTCCACAGAGCGCCGATGTTTTCGGGAGCCATTGAGGGAACAGGACCGAGATACTGTCCATCCATTGAGGATAAGATTGTTCGCTTTGCCGATAAGCCGAAGCATCAAATATTTCTGGAACCGGAAGGTCGTAATACTGCGGAGTACTATGTCCAGGGCCTTTCCACCAGCATGCCGGAGGATGTACAGCTAAGTATTCTTAGATCCATTCCAGGTCTGGAAAAAGTTGAAATGATGCGAACTGGTTATGCCATTGAATATGACGCAGTGGTGCCAACCCAACTCAAACCGTCATTGGAGACGAAGCTGGTAGATGGTTTGTTTACAGCTGGTCAAATTAATGGTACCTCCGGGTATGAAGAAGCTGCAGGTCAAGGAATTATGGCCGGCATTAATGCTGCTCGTAAGGTACAGGGGAAAGAGCCAGTCGTGCTTGACCGTTCGGAAGGTTATATCGGTGTCCTCATCGATGACTTGGTGACCAAGGGTACATCAGAGCCTTATCGTCTCTTAACATCACGTGCAGAATACCGTCTGCTGCTTCGTCATGATAATGCGGATTTACGTCTGACACCCATTGGCCATGAAATTGGCCTTATTTCTGATGAACGTTATCAAAATTTCCTGGCCAAGAAATCTTTGGTTGAGCAAGAGATCGATCGCTTAAGTCATACTAAGGCTCGTCCGGATGCTGAAGTTCAAGCGATCCTGGCGGAAGCGGATAGTGTTGTTTTAACCAATGCCTTTGATTTATTAACACTTTTACGCAGGCCCGAGCTGCAGTACAGCCACATTGAAAGAATGTCGCCTTCTCCTTTTGAGCTTACCGATGAAATGAAGGAGCAAGTGGAGATTCAAATTAAATATGCGGGTTATATTGAAAAGCAGTTAATTCAGGTAGAGCGTTTGCGTAAAATGGAGAAAAAGAAAATTCCGGATGATATTGTTTATGACCAGGTCCATGGGATCGCAACGGAAGCGAGACAAAAACTAACAAAGATTCGCCCGATTTCAATTGGCCAGGCATCCAGGATTTCTGGAGTATCCCCGGCTGATATTTCTATTCTTCTTGTCTATTTAGAGCACTACAATAGAGTTGTCGCGGCCAGAGGATAAAAGATGGATGCCATACAGCTAAATTTTAAGAATTTATTAAAAGAGCAGGGGCTTGAGCTTTCCGACGAACAAGCTGGTCTGTTTGATATTTATTATCAAGAGCTCATAGTGTGGAACGAAAAGATTAATCTAACAGCAATTACAGAGAAAGAACAAGTCTATATTAAGCATTTTTATGACTCTCTTTCTCTAGCTTTTTTTGTAGATCTCACTCAGGTTCGTACATTAGCTGATATTGGCTCTGGGGCGGGTTTTCCAAGCATTCCACTTAAAATCATGTTTCCTCACCTTCAAGTCACAATTGTCGATTCGTTGAATAAAAGAATACTATTTCTCAATCAGTTAACTGAGAAGCTAAATTTAAATCAACTTACATGTGTTCACGGTCGAGCGGAGGATGTCTCAAGAATGCCGTCCTTTCGTGATCAATTTGATCTTGTAACAGCTAGGGCTGTCGCCAAGCTAAGTGTACTCAATGAATTTTGCTTGCCTTTTGTCAAAAAGGGAGGTTTCTTTGTTGCGATGAAAGGCTCTGATGTGAGCGATGAATCTAAAGAGGCTGCTTACAGCTTGAAGGAACTCAATGGTCGAATTATTGATAGTCATCGAATGGAACTTCCAATTGAACAATCGGTTCGCCATTTGATTCGGATTGAAAAAATAGGACCGACACCTGGTAAGTATCCGCGAAAAGCAGGTCTTCCATTAAAGAATCCCTTGGCTAAAATTCATTAACGCTCTTAATATTTGTTCCACGTGAAACATTATTAATGAAACGTTCACAATTCTTGGTGCAGGAAATAGCTAATTTTTGGAGAATAATATATAGTTAGAATCTAGTTGTACTCGGATAGAAATTCGGGAAAGTGTTGGTGGTACGATCTCATATGAAAGAACAAATCTCGAAACTATTTGGATTAACAGAGCGCTCTACGATTGATGAGGTAAAAAATATACCTGTTCAAAATATCATGCCAAGCCCGTATCAGCCCAGAACGGTTTTTGATGATGAGCGTATAGACGAGCTTAGCCAAACCATTCGCACACATGGTATCATTCAGCCTATCGTTGTTCGAGTGAGAAACAATTCTTTTGAGCTGATCGCAGGGGAGCGTCGACTAAGAGCGGTAAAGAAGCTTGGTATAGATACGATCCCTGCCATCATCCGAGATTTTAATGATTCTCAGGCAGCCTCGATTGCTTTGATTGAGAATTTACAGCGCGAAGGATTAACTGCGATTGAAGAGGCAGCGGCCTATCAGCAGTTAATAGAGCTCCATGACCTTACACAAGAGAGTCTTGCACAGCGGTTAGGAAAAAGTCAATCTACAATTGCCAATAAAATTCGTTTGCTTCATGTTGGTGAGGCTGTAAAAACAGCATTAATGGAGCGCAAGATTACGGAACGACATGCTCGTGCTTTACTAGCTTTGGATCAAGAAGAAGATCAAGTAAAAATTCTTGATGAAATTATTCAAAAGGAACTGAATGTAAAGCAGACCGAAGCGAGAATCACATTTATTAAAGAAAATGCTCAGATTAAAAAAACAAAGCGTGTTTCATTTTCCAAGGATGTTAGACTTGCTTTAAACACAATTCGCCAATCGGTAGAGATGGTAAACAGTTCAGGGCTTAATATTCACACCGTGGAAAAGGATCTTGGCGATCATTACGAAATCATTATTCAGATTCCCAAAAGATAACGAGGTAAGTAATGCTGCTATTTTAACGGCGCAAGCCGTTTTTTTAATCTAATGCACTCTTCCTAAATATTGATAAGGTAAGAGGATTCCAGATATGGTACTATAGAAGTATTCTTTCTAATGCTTTGCGATAGAGGTGAAGGGTTTGTCAAAAATTATAGCAATTACGAATCAGAAGGGTGGGGTCGGTAAGACAACGACTTCTGTTAACCTTGGTGCTTCATTAGCTTCTTTAGGAAAGAAAGTTTTGCTGGTTGATATAGACCCTCAGGGAAATACCACTAGTGGAATTGGGATCAATAAAGCGGATGTGACCAACTGCATTTACGATGTCATTATTAATGATGTACATCCTAACGATGCTACGATGGATACGAATATTCCTAATCTTAAAATTATCCCCGCTACCATACAATTGGCTGGAGCTGAGATTGAACTAGTTCCAACCATTTCAAGAGAAGTTAGATTGAAGAAATCTTTGCATCAGGTCAAACATCTATATGATTACATATTAATAGATTGCCCGCCTTCTTTAGGTATCTTGACAGTGAATTCATTGACAGCTTCAGACTCAGTCATCATTCCGATCCAATGCGAATATTACGCCTTGGAAGGTTTAAGCCAATTGCTTAATACGGTTCGTTTAGTGCAAAAGCATTTAAATACAACACTTCAAATTGAAGGTGTTTTACTTACGATGTTTGATGCGAGGACGAATTTAGGAATTCAGGTGATTGAAGAAGTTAAGAAGTACTTTCAACAAAAAGTATATCAAACCATCATTCCGCGTAATGTTCGGTTGAGTGAAGCACCAAGTCATGGACAATCCATTGTTACTTATGATCCTCGTTCAAAGGGCGCAGAAGTGTATCTGGAATTAGCGAAGGAAGTGATTTCTGCATGAGCAAGAGGCTGGGGAAAGGCTTAGATGCATTGATAACCTCTCTTCATATAGATGAAAGTGATAAGATCATTCAAATACCGCTGTCTCAGCTTCGTGCTAATCCTTATCAACCAAGAAAGCATTTTAATGAAGACAGCATCAAGGAATTAGCTGAATCGATTAAAGAGCATGGTGTGATTCAGCCGATTATCGTGAGAAAAGTACTAAAGGGATTTGAAATCATTGCGGGTGAAAGAAGATACCGCGCTTCTCAAGTTAGTGGGATGGCAACCATCCCTGCGGTGGAAAGAAGCTTTTCGGATCAACAGGTTATGGAAATAGCACTGATTGAAAATGTACAGCGTGAAGATTTGAATGCGATGGAGATTGCCGTATCCTATCAAGCAATCATTGATCAATTCTCTTTGACACAAGAAGAGCTCTCAGCGAAGGTCGGTAAAAGCCGTTCGCATATAGCCAATTTCTTAAGACTTTTGATGCTTCCTGAAGCGATCAAACAATATGTTTCACGTGGAACATTGTCGATGGGCCATGCAAGAGCGATTGTTGGAGTTAAGGATGATAAGCTGAAAAAGGAATTGGCTGAAACAGCGATCAGCAAGCAGTGGAGTGTGCGAGACCTGGAGGAAGAAATTAAGAAGCTGGAAGAGCTTCCAGGGAAAGAGAAGGAGCAAGGTAAAAAGAAAGAAAAAAACCGTGATCCCCATATCAATCAGGCGGAGGAACAATTAAGAGAGTTATATCGTACCACGGTAAAAATCAAGCAGCAAAATAACCGCGGTAAAATAGAGCTCGTTTATTATTCCAAGGATGATTTGAATCGATTGCTAGAGCTTCTGCAAGGAAAAATTTCCTAACCAATTTGATAGCATACCGTTGGTTTTCTTTCGTGAGAAGGAACAAACTAAGGTATGCTTTATTTATGAAAGGGAGGCGGCGATTCATGAGTGGAGTGATTTATTTAGATAATGCTGCTACGACTTGGCCAAAGCCGCCAGCTGTAATGGAGGCCATGCAGAGAAGTATGCTGGAATTGGCCAACCCAGGAAGAGGCGCACACCAAATGGCGGTCAAAGCGAGTCGTGTAATGTTTGAAACGAGAAAAAATGCCGCTCGATTGTTTGGAATACATAATCCAAATGACATTTCGTTTGCTCTGAACACTACCCATGCCTTAAATCAAGCCATAATGGGGTTTTTAAAAGAAGGAGACCATGTTGTTAGTACAAGTATTGAACATAATTCGGTGAGAAGGCCGCTTGAGTATTTGAAGCGTACCCGAAATGTTCAAGTGTCTTATGTAGCCAATAATGAGCCCGGCGAAATCAAATTGAATGACATTGAGCAGGCTATTGAGGATAAAACTACATTAGTTATAGTGAATCATAGCTCTAATTTACTCGGTACAATTATGCCTGTAGCTGAGATAGGTGAGATGTGCAGGAGGAAGGGAGTAAAGCTGCTTGTAGACGCGGCCCAGACAGCCGGTGTGCTCCCCATTCAAGTTGAGAGCATGTTCATAGATATGCTTGCCTTTCCAGGGCACAAGGGGCTTATGGGACCGCAAGGAACGGGAGGGCTATACTTGCATCCCGACTTGGAGCTGGATCCTATCCTGTATGGAGGGACGGGCAGTCAGTCCGAGGAAGCGGATCAACCCAAAGTGCGGCCGGATCGTTATGAAGCAGGAACGCAAAACGCGGTCGGGATAGCCGGTCTTAATGAAGGCATCAAATTCGTGATGCAAGAGACGGTTGAAAAAATTCACGAAAAGGAATGGCGTTTAACGCAAAGACTTATGGTTGGCCTGCATGAGATAGAAGGAATCAGCCTGCTGGGTCCGCAATTGGGCCAAAACAGGACGGGGATTGTAGCATTTAATCTGAGAGGCGCTGATTCTTCCGAAGTCGCATTTATACTCGATCAATCCTTCCAAATTGCCGTTCGCGCAGGACATCATTGCACCCCGCTTGCACATGGCTCGGCAGGAACACTGAGCACGGGGGCTGTGCGAGCGAGTGTGGGTTATTTTACAAAGGATGAAGAAATAACAGCTTTCATTGAAGCAATTAAAGAAATAAACAGCCAGTATGCCTGACAGAAAGAAGGATTTTCATGGAACCATTTGGATTAAGTCTTGAGCTAATCATATCTGTTATACTTGCATTAATCATTATTTTATTTGTTATCAGCATCATTTTATTGTTCAAGCTTTCTGCCATGAGAAAAAACTACAAGAGGCTGCTAAACGGCACAAATCCAGTAAATGTGGAAGAATTGCTCTTGAAAATCCAACAAAAGCAAACCCAGCAAATCGAACAAACGTCAGCATTGACGAGCAAGGTCGAAACGTTCAAAGAAGCTCTCAAAAGAATGAAATCCAAAGTGGGGATACATCGTTACAATGCTTTTAGTGAGACCGGAAGCGATTTAAGCTTTTCCGTAGCTATTCTGGATGAGCTTCAAGACGGTGTTATACTAACAGGTATTCATAACCGGGAACAATCCTATATCTATGCTAAACCGGTCCAAAACGGACAATCGCAGTATACATTAAGCCCGGAAGAAAAAGAGGCCATCAATCTGACCTTGAAGCAGCGGTAGCCGCAGTTGTTTTGGATGACAATGAAAACCTCTGTGCAAGCGATGAGTGAATCGCATCGGCGATAACCTCCGACATTTTCATAACGAGGCTAAGCCGTGTATTTTGCAGTACAAAATATTCCATAAAGCCGCCTACATTCACGATACCAGTCATGTGCATATGGCCGACAGGAGGCAGCTCCTTGTTAACGCCTGCACCAGGCTTCAATGGACCGTTTGCGATCTGGATCGAGCCGACACTGGAAGCTTGGCCTAAGCAAGCATCAATAGCGAGGATGAAGGGATCATGGAATTGTTGATGAATGTTATGTACGGTATCCGATAAGTTCATAGCATGTACCGGGTCATGCAGGGTTCCGAAGAGATGATAGCCGGCTGGCCCGATTTTATCCAAATGAGTTCCCACTAAGGGGCCTAATGAATCGCCTGTTGATCTATCAGTGCCCACACAGACGATTACGATACGTTGATAGGATGGCAGCCTATTAAAAATAGTGGATAAATACCTAGAGAGAATCCCAGGCGTTTCTGCATCAGTATGAGGAACCTTCAGCGGGGCAAGCTCCTTGTCCTTATTGGCATCATGGCTTAGATGGATTTTCATAATAACCCTCCCAAAAGAGTGTGTTTATTGATATGTTTACTAGTATACGGAGGGAAAGCATATTTTATACGTAGAAGGAGAGATTCCGTTGGACGTTGTGCCTATGCTGATTGCTTTTGATTCTACCCAGCAAGCGCTTAGAGCAGAAATGCTCCTGGAATATGCGGATATCGAGATTGATATTTGTCCGACTCCCAAGGAAATAACGGCTGGCTGTGCACTTTCGATTGAGTTTCCTGCAGAAGAACTTGAACAGGTGCAGTCGATCATCGATACCCAACAGGTGGAGATCAGAGGAATTTTTATCAAAAAAGAAGGTAAGTATGTAACCATGAAGTGATTTAGGGGGAAGCGTCGTGTCATACTGGACTAATGTCACCAATTGGATCAATATGAACATAAACATGAAAGTTGTGTTCGGGAACACTATTAAAATTATTATCATTTTTATAGCAGCACGCTTGATTATACGAATTACCGATAAAATGATAGATCACATGCTCACCGCCAAATACAGGGGACCTATCAAGTTTGATCCGCGCCGTGCGAATACGATTGGAAAGCTCGTTCACAACCTGATTTCCTACACAGTGAACTTCATTAGTATGTTGTTGATTTTGGGAGAGCTGGGTGTCAATCTGGGGCCGCTTCTCGCTGGAGCCGGGGTGTTGGGGCTAGCCATCGGCTTTGGGGCGCAGAGCCTGGTTAAAGACGTAATAACAGGGTTCTTCATTATTTTTGAAGATCAGTTCGGTGTCGGTGATGTGATACAGATCGATCTGTTCAAAGGAACCGTCGAGGAAATCGGGATTCGAGTGACCCGTGTGAAGAGCTGGACAGGAGAGGTTCATATTATTCCAAACGGCAACATAAGGCAGGTGACGAATTTTTCAGTATATAATTCGCTAGCGGTGCTGGATGTCTCGATAGCCTATGAAGCAGATTTAGATAAAGCGATCGAGCTGTTAAAGGAAACCGCAGCGAACATACATGCCAATTCGGAGCTAATCGTTAAGGCGCCAGAGGTTCTTGGCGTACAGATGATCGGCAATTCGGAAATCAAGCTAAGAATCATAGCGGAATGCAAGCCCAATATGCAAGGCGATGTAGCGCGTGTCATGAATGCGGAGATCAAGAAACGATTCGATGCTCAAGGCATAGAAATCCCATATCCGAAAACGGTGACTTATTTAAGAGCGGAGAGGGCGGCGGAATAACATGGAAAAGAAACAATTCCAGCTTGGGGACATCGTGCAGATGAAAAAACCACATCCTTGCGGTACCAATGAAATGGAAATCATTCGTATGGGAATGGATATCCGTATTAAGTGTCTAGGCTGCAAGCACAGTGTGATGGTGCCTCGATTGAAGTTTGAAAGTAAGCTAAAGAAGGTGCTGCGTTCCACATCGAGCGGGAATTCGTTAAGCGAAAAGGATGTACCAGAAGTCTAAGCGGCATAACCATATATCTCATTAGGGTTCTTGGAGGTTGCAAGAGTAATTTTAACTTGCGGGAGCTTGGCTTTTTTGATACAATCAGATTTGTTCTCGTTTTTGTGGAAAGGTACCCAAGAGGCCCAAGGGGGCTGACTCGAAATCAGCTAGGCGTCGCGAGGCGTGCGTGGGTTCGAATCCCACTCTTTCCGCCACCAACCTAACACATCAAGCAGTTCCTTTGAGGAACTGCTTTTTTGCTGCTTCATTATGCTTTTAGATTAGCAGATGCGAAAATGGGGTAAAAATAACATGGATGGAGAAAGCTTCCACAGATAAGGAATATAGAATTGGAGGTCAAGAGGATGCGAAAATTTTGGGTGATTATGATTGCGGTGGCCATGGCCGCGGCTGTATTGTTGGCAGGTTGTTCCAAGAAAAATGGCACTGGTGCAAGTCCAAGTGCAAGCCAATCGGCAAGTTCAACACCTGCAGGTACAGCCATGAGTTCGCCGGGTGCTTCTGGTTCTCCAAGTGCTGGTCCAGGGGGTGGAGCAGGGAATACGGGAACGGCTACGAAGGCACCGGAACCAATTGCAACCATAACGAATGAGCAGCTTAAAAAGCTGGACATGAACAGCACCTATGCGGACTTTGAGAAGATAGTGGGCAAAAATCCGAAGCCGTTTAAAGAAGCGGGCGGTAAAAAGACTTATGAAGTAAAAATTGCCAATGAAACGAATAGATATATGGACATTACCTTTTTTAGCGATGGAAAATTCGCGGAGAGTCAAGTATTTCTGAAGTAAATACCCAAATAAAAACCTTCCGTGCTTATTACGCACAGAAGGTTTTTTTCTTTTGTAACTAGGCTCGTCTTCGACGGCGATAAGTTTCGGAGAAGCGATCAATGACATAGCCGACCAGTGCCCAGGTAACGATGGTAAGAAGGTAAACTACGATAATGGTCCCTAAACTGGTATAATAAACACTTGGGGTCAGCGACACAAACCATGCAGGCACACTCAAGGCGTAAAAAAGCAAATATACGGGTTCATAGCCATGATAAAAATAATGTGCCAGACACAAAAGCAGCCCTATTAATGTAAAGAAAAAAGTAAAGGGTCTTCCCATATGAAACTACCCCCTTTCAAAGTTTTGGGAAACATGACGGTACAGTTAAAGCTTCATATCCTTGCGCTTCCATTTGCGATTATGGTTGCTGGTTTCAGGAAACGGATCTCCCTTTTTCAGGTTCACAATTTTGGGATTGTTGACGCCCATGTGAAAGGCCGCTTCACCGATTTCCATATATTGTCCATCATTAGGTGCATGATCACCCGGATTAAACTGTGTGCGTTCGCCCATTCGTCTCACCTCCGCCTTGTTGTTCTTAGACTTGCCCAAAAGTGGGGAGGGCATGCAAATAACGGGTTACCATTACAAGTTTTCTGTTCCATCGAACAAGCCCCATGGTGATTGGGATTTTACTTGTAAAATGGTACCGGATTTGATATAGTATTCAGGTGCGAGTTTTGAAAGAAATCCTCGCTCCTTGCTCCTCCAAGCTTATACAGCTTGAAAACAGGGGCCGCTTAGACCAAAAGGAGGTGAAACACATGCGCAAATACGAAGTGATGTACGTAATTCGTACAGATATTGAACAAGAACAAGTTCAAGCTACTGTAGAAAAGTTTCAAAACATCATCACGAACGGTAATGGCGAAATTACCAAGCATGATCTAATGGGTAAACGCCGTCTTGCGTATGAGATCAATAAGTTCCGTGACGGGCATTATGTGCTTGTACACTTCAACGCAGAACCTGCAGTTGTAACGGAGCTTGATCGCGTACTGAAGATTACTGACGAAATTATTCGTCATCTAATCGTTAAAGACGTAGCTTAATTTCATGCTAGTACTTATCGTCAGGAGGGATTAGCCATGTTGAATCGTGTCATTCTTATCGGCAGGTTGACCAAAGATCCAGAGCTTCGGTATACTCCGGCAGGAGTAGCTGTTACTCAATTTACACTTGCTGTAGATCGTCCTTTCACAAGTTCGCAAACAAGAGAGCGGGAAGCCGACTTTATCAATATTGTTACGTGGAGGCAATTGGCCGAGACGTGCGCGAACTATTTGCGTAAAGGCAGATTAACAGCTGTTGAAGGCCGCCTTCAGATTCGTAATTATGACAACAACGAGGGCCGCAAGGTCTATGTTACTGAGGTTGTTGCCGATAATGTGCGCTTTCTGGAATCCAGCGGAGCCGGCAATCGTGAAGAGGGAACAGGTGCAATCAGCACAGGCTCAGGAAATGGCGGCGGCAACCGCGGATCGCGCGAGCAGCAGGATCCTTTCATCGATGACGGAAAACCAATCGATATATCAGATGATGATTTGCCATTCTAAAGTAGAGAGGACTGAAGACAAATGGGTTTCAAAAGAAACGACGGTGACGACCGTGGCGATCGCAAGTTTGCTCCCCGTAAAGGCGGCAAAGGCGGCAAGCGCCGTAAGGTTTGTTACTTCACTGTAAATAAAATCAAACACATTGATTATAAAGATATTGAAACGCTGAAGAAGTTCATCAGTGAGCGCGGGAAGATCCTTCCTAGACGTGTAACCGGTACTTCCGCGAAATATCAACGTGCCCTGACGATCGCGATCAAGCGTTCCCGCCAAATCGCATTATTGCCATACACAACGGAATAAAAAATGTAATTTAAGCACTCCTTGGGCAACCTTGGAGTGCTTTTTTGCGTCATAATTTTCAGAAGAGATTCAAAATAAATCTAATATGTTTAAAGAGACTTACATGATTTTACAGCTTTGTTGAACGGAAGGGACATGGTTAAATATGATAGGGAAACGAATGATGCGATTTGCGGGAACTGTCGCGTTATTTTCAATACTGGCATCACAGCTTTGGATAGGCGGTTATCCTGCCTTTTCCGAAATAGCAACCAAGGCGCAAACCGTGACGAACCCGGAGCTTGTACCGGGGAAGGTCATCGTTAAATATAAACAGCCTATTCGCTATAACTCTCGTATTCGTTCGGTTTCTCCGCTAGTTTCCGAGGATCGAAACGTGAAGACGATTGATCTGCCCGTAGAACAAAATGTATGGAGCAAGGTGGAGGAATTAAATAAGGATCCAAACGTAGAGTTCGCACAGCCGGTATATGTGTATCGTCTCAATGAGGCTCCCTTGGCTGCTCAAACTCCTGTTCCTGCTCCAGTTCAACCTGGGGCCAGTACACTATCGACTTCTGCCGTGGCAATGTCCAATGATCCAGCGAGCTCTTTGCAGTGGGGTCTTTCGGTGACCGAAGCGACCTATGCATGGAAAGAGGTAACCGTAGAGGAACGGAGCCGCGTTAAAATTGCCATCGTGGATACAGGCGTCAATATAAATCATCTCGATCTGGCAGACTCCATAGACCGTGTGAACGGTCAAGTCAATGGATATGATTTTATTAACAACGATGCCGATCCGAATGATGATAATGGGCACGGCACCCACGTTTCAGGGATCGCTGCAGCCATTGCAGACAATGGGCAAGGCATCGCAGGCATGGCTGGAGGCGCCAAAATCATTCCGGTCAAGGTAGCGAATCAGAACGGAGCCGGCGACACCTTGACCATAGCCAGCGGTATCAAATGGGCTGTCGATCATGGCGCTTCCGTGATAAACCTGAGCATGACCCGAGAACGATTTCAAAAGGATGCGGCAGGACACATTGTGATTGTTGCTCGCGGTAAGCCTGTGATCGCATCGGATAAGATAGAGTCTGAGGCCATTCAATATGCAATAGACCATCAGGTTTTGGTTGTAGCGGCTTCAGGCAATGACAGCAATCATTGGATAGGGAAAGATATGTTCAATTTGGATAATCCAACTGGCGATACAGAGCGTTACTACGCTTTTACCGGTTTTCCGGCAGCTATAGATGGTGTTGTCAGTGTGGGAGCCGTTGATTATATTGCACGAACAGGCAAATTGGAAAATGATATAAAATTGGCTGATTTTTCGAATATTGGCTTTGTTTCGGTCGCAGCTCCGGGCGTGGACATTTGGAGCACGGTTCCGGGAGGTTATAAATATAATTCGGGTACCTCTATGGCCGCACCTTTCGTAACCGGACTTGCAGCCTTAATCAAAGCGGCCAATCCGGCGCTGAGCAAGGATGAGCTGCAGACGATATTGACGGATAGCGCCGTTCATCTTCCCGATCCAGGTGTCGGTACCTACAATAACGGCTATCGTCCGAGTGTGAAGGACGATTACGGCAGCGGATTGATCAATGGAAGAAGAGCGTTAAATCTTCCTCGTCTGCAGGTGCAATTTGCTCCTGTAGCGCCAAGCGCAAACATCTCTAACTCTGCAGCTAGCGCGGAAGCTCAAAATGCTGGAGTAGTCCTTACCGCTACAGATAAGCATGGAACAGTGACAGAAATGACTTATGGACTCTCGGCTGGGCTCAGTATAAGCAAGCTTCATTTTACAAGTGGCTTATGGACTCAGGATGCTGTTCAATCCGTACCTATGTACCATGGAAAGGGTATTCTTACGCTGCCGTCCGCCTACGGACGCTATAAGATTGTGGCGGATGACGGTTTGGAGCAGGAATTTATTCGCTCCAATACGATCACTTATGAAAAACTGCCAGATGCGCCGGAAGCAGATCATGCCTCGAGCAGTCTCCCTGTAGGTACGGAAATCAAATTGAGTTCCGCTGTTTCGGGAGCATCCATTTATTACACTTTAGATGGCACAGCTCCGACCCCGTCTTCACGTCTTTATGGGGGAGCCATTGTTTTGGATCATCCTGGAGCAGTTCAATTAAAAGCTGTTGCTGTATCTAATGACACGGAGAGCCAACTGCGCGAGGTTCAATACATGGTAACGTCTTCAGCATCGCCATTGACGTCCCCTGCGCCTTCGGTTAGTCCGACACCCGTTGCACCTGGTGGAGGATTTGGAGGCGGACCTATACTGGCACCGCCGCTGCCAACAGTAATTCCTTTAACTGATCAGAAAATGGTCGAGACGGCACCCTCGGGTGAAATCAAGACCATTGTGGAAGTCTCAAAAGAGCGGATTGACCATGAATTGGCAGTTACGAGTGGCCCGATCACGATTGACGCATCGACAGCCAACGGAAACGAGAATGTCGATGTGATCTTAGGTGCGTCCACACGAGAGGCACTGAATAAGGCCGATAGGACACTCATCATCCGTTCGGACCGGGTGCGCCTGGAGGTTCCGCGTGCTGCATTGAAAGGCACTAGTGGTGCAGGCGATTGGAAGCTTTCCATTGCAGTTGCAGCAGCGCCTGCATTCCCCCTGAGTTCCAGCCAAGGAATAAATACCGTGCTGGGAAGCTACCAGTTTGAGATTTCGGATACAAACAAAGCGGTAGCGAGTTTCCCAGACCCGATTCGAGTTACATTCGCTGTAGAACCGAGTCAAATTCATGACTCGACCAATGTAGGCGTCTATGGGTGGAATCCTTCCGCTCGGAGCTGGGAATATGCCGGCGGGCAGGTTCAACCGGATGGGACGGTTGCCTTTCATGCGCGTCATTTCTCACAGTATGCCGTGATGGAACGCTCATCGGCTTTTGCCGATCTGGCCGGACATTGGGCTAAAGCGAGCATCGAAAGGATGGCCGGACGCGGGATTACAAACGGTGTAACGGACGTCCAATTCGACCCGCAAGGGACGCTCACACGAGCACAGTTTGCAGCACTACTGGCTCGCACGCTTCAGTTAAAAGAAGCGGGAGCTAACCGGCCGTTCACGGATGTTCCTTCCAATGCCTGGTATTATGAGGCCGTGTATCAAGTTTTTGCTGCCAACATTGTCAGCGGCATGACAGATACGAGCTTTCGGCCCAATGACCCTATTACGCGAGAGCAGATGGCCATTATGCTGACTAAAGCAGTTGCTAATAAAAGCCAACAATCAAACTCCCTAAGCAGCGAGTTATATACATTCAAGGATCATGCGTCTGTAAGTCCATGGGCACAGGACAATGTGAAATTGGCCAGCAAATTGGGTCTTCTGGAAGGCTTTCCGGATGGAACATTTCCCCATTGGAGCGAGCGGTCCGAGCTGAAGCTATCGTTGTGGTTGAACGCATGATGAACGGTTTATATGAATAACCTGAAATTGATAAGTACAATATATCCAAGAGTAAATTAAAATGTTGTCAACAATGTTGATGACGATACATGCTTTTCCTTTTGTTGAAGAAGCCCGCGGCATCCCTTATGATGAAGGCATATCAACATGAAAGACTTATTGGAAGCGTTATCCAACAATTAAGGGGGCATTCTTATGAATACCATGGCAGCACAAAAGCAGACGGGTGGAGCTCGAGTAGCCGTGCAGCGTTTCGGGCGTTTTCTCAGCGGTATGGTCATGCCGAACATCGGAGCTTTTATTGCATGGGGCTTAATCACTGCGTTATTCATTCCAACTGGCTGGATTCCAAATGAATATTTGGCTAAGCTCGTAGGTCCGATGATTACTTATCTGCTTCCCCTCCTTATCGGTTACACGGGGGGACAAATGATACACGGAACTCGAGGCGGTGTAATCGCTGCGGTAACGACGATGGGGGTTGTTATTGGGTCCACGATCCCCATGTTCCTGGGAGCAATGATCGTAGGTCCATTGGCAGCTTGGGTGCTCAGAAGCTTCGATAGATCGATCGAAGGCAAGATTAAATCCGGCTTTGAAATGCTGGTGAACAATTTCTCCTCGGGGATCATTGGAGCCGCGCTTGCCCTGGCAGCGTATACAGGGATTGGCCCCGTGGTTGAATTGATCAGTAAAGCATTGGCAGCCGGAGTGGAAGTACTGGTCCATGCAGGCTTGCTGCCTCTGGCGAATATCTTGATCGAGCCGGGGAAAGTGCTTTTCTTGAACAATGCGATTAATCATGGCGTACTTAGTCCAATTGCTTTGGATCAAGCAGCCAAAACAGGGAAATCGATTATTTTCATGCTGGAGTCCAATCCGGGCCCAGGCCTGGGTATCCTGCTGGCCTACTGGCTGGCAGGGCGGGGGATGGCTAAACAATCGGCGCCGGGTGCCGCTATTATTCATTTCTTCGGTGGAATTCATGAAATCTATTTTCCTTATATTCTCATGAATCCACGTTTGATCATTGCTGCAATCGCAGGCGGTGTCACAGGAACATTCACCTTTTCATTGTTCAACGCGGGTCTGGTGGCGGTTCCTTCACCGGGCAGTATATTTGCTTACATTGCGATGGCGCCTAAAGGCGGCTTACTTGGGGTCTTTAGCGGTGTCATCACAGCCACAGTCGTCTCCTTCCTGATCTCTTCCTTATTGCTCAGAACGAGCCGGAAAGAGGATCAAGAAGAGGATTTGGAGCAGGCTTCGGCTAAAATGAGGGAAATGAAAAATGCGGGCCGAACCGACATCCCGGTATCCGCTGCAGCGGCAGGATTGAAAACTAAGACGGATGTGCATAAAATCGTCTTTTCCTGTGATGCCGGCATGGGCTCGAGCGCTATGGGAGCCTCCATTCTTAGGAAGAAAATGAAAGATGCAGGCGTTGATGTAACGGTTGTCAACACCGCGATCAGCGAGATACCCCAGGATGCAGATATCGTGGTGACCCATAAAGCTCTGACGGATCGAGCCCGAAGACAGGCGCCAAAGGCGGAGCACATCTCCATCGATAACTTCATGAAAAGTCCGGAATATGATGACTTGGTCGAACGTCTCAGCTAAAATTAAATAGATGCAAACAGGTAAAACTGAACGTAACGCTGGCCTTGTGCCGGCGTTATCTCCATTTTGTTAATAAGGAAGATGTCCGTCATGAACATTTCCAATAGACAGCGTCAACTGTTGGAGCTGCTGATCAACCGCAAGGATGAAATCACGGCTGGAGAGATGGCAGCCGAGATCAAAGTCAGCACGAGAACGGTCCATAGAGAGCTGTCGGAGTTGGAAAACATTCTGGCGACGTATGGTGTCATACTGCGGAAAAAGTCAGGAACGGGTATGCAAATGCAGGCCAGTCCGCAGCAGTTGGAAGACCTTAAGCTAAATCTTCTTCACAATCAAACGATGGTTTATACTTCCGATGAACGCAAAATCCTGCTGCTTTGCTTTCTGCTGGAAGCGGATGAGCCGTTGAAACTTTTTACGCTGGCTCATGATCTGCACATCACAGTGCCTACAGTCAGCCATGATTTGGATGAGCTGGAGGCATGGATCGCGAAGAGCAGCCTTCAGCTTATTCGCCGCAGAGGCTTCGGTGTGCGGCTAAGTGGCAGCGAAGCGAATAAGCGAAAAATGATCTTCCAATTAGTCCAGATGCATGTGGATGAATCCGATTTATTTGGAAATGTCGGCGATCAGCCGTATCAACAGGTAACCGTCCATCTCCTGGCCATGGTGGGCAAAGTCAATTGGATGCAAGTGGAGCAGGTGTTGTGGCAGTTGGGGGAGCAGTGGCTGATTGAATTGTCCGAGAGCGATTATAATGATCTTTTAATTCGTTTATCCGTAGCGATTACGCGTATTCGTCAAGGTAAATGGATTGAGGATCATCGTCATATCGATTTCTTTGGAGAAGCGGCTACCAGTTCAGAGCAAGCCATCAGAATGAACACCATGGTTCAGCAAATATCAAAATCTCTTGGGCTTGAGCTTCCTCCAACTGAAGCGGCTTATATCGCTGAGCTGCTTGAAGGGAATAATGAATCGGATGTTAATGATCTGCTTCCTCATGATGATTTGGGCCTTATGGAGATCGTGGGGCAGATCATCCACTATGTGGAGGCTCGCATTGGCATCACGATCAGCGAGGATCGCTCTTTGAGGGAAGGGCTGTTCCATCATATCAAGCCTGCCTTGCAGCGGCTGGCCGAAGGTGCCCAAATCCGCAACCCGCTGCTCCATCAGATCAGGAAGGATTACGAGTTGCTGTTTGATTTGGTCCGTCAAGGGGTAGATGTGATCATAAGCCATTTGTCCGTTCCCGATGAGGAAATCGGTTATCTGGTCATGCATTTCGGCGCTTCCCTGGAAAGGATGAAACAGTTCCCTCGCGTCGTCCGAGCTATCGTCGTATGTACGAGCGGAATAGGCTCTTCCAAGCTGTTGGCGATTCGGCTGGGCAAAGAGCTGCCGCAAATCAAGATCATCGATTTTGCATCATGGTATGAAGCGGCAAGAATTCCCGAGGATGAGTATGATCTCATTATTTCGACCGTGGATCTCCCCTTGGACGCAGGTCAATATATTAAGATGAGCCCACTGATGACCAAGGAAGAGACGGAAAAGCTTCGCCATTTTGTTCAGGACATCACCTTGAAGCGTTCATCAACCGCCCGTCCGGAAGCATCGTATGGGGACCATTCCTTGGAGCGGCTGCGCAGCCTTAAAGGTTTTTTGGACATCACTCTGTTCTTATTGGACCGTTTCGAAGTCAATTATATAGAATCAACATCGGGTGGATTCGATTTACAGAAGACGCTGCAGCAAGTTTGTGAGATCTTAGGCAAGGCCGGATTCATAAAGCAAATCTCACCGGTTGTTGAACAGTTACTTGAGCGGGAACAGCACGGGAGTCAGGTAATCCCGGATACACACCTGGCTCTCTTTCATACAAGAAGTGAACAGATCCCAATGCCAATGATCGCCTTATTTAAGTTAGATCAGCCTTTGATTCTGGATGAAGGGTATCCTGCAGAAGTCAGGCAGCTGCTCATTATGCTGGGGCCGCGTGAGCTTTCCAAAGAAAGCCTGGAGGTTTTGAGCGAGATTAGCGCCCTGCTCCTGATTCCGGAAATGATACGGCTGTTTGAGCAAGGCACAAAGGCGGAAATTAAACAATTTATTTCAAGTGAGCTGGCAGGATTTTTCGCAAATAAAATGGAGACGGGGAGGAACCGCAAATGAGTATTCTATCTGCAGATAAAGTAAAGCTGGGCGTCAAGGTTGGGAACAAATATGAAGCGATACGCATAGCGGGCCAATTGCTTGTCGATGCTGGCCATGTGGATTCAGGATATATTGATAAAATGCTGGAAAGAGAGGACACATTATCGACGTACATGGGCGGCGGGCTGGCGATTCCGCACGGCACGAAGGATTCCAAGGAACTGATCAAATCCACGGGGATGTCGATTGTGCAAATTCCGGATGGCGTCGATTTCGGAGAGGGCGAATCCGCTTTTTTGATAGTGGGCATTGCGGCTGCGGGAGATGAGCACCTTGAAATTTTGACCAATGTAGCGATGGTTTGCTCCGATGATGAGAATCTGGAACGCATTCGCAAGGCGTCCAGCGAAGCCGAAATGATCGAAATCTTCGAAAGCGGGATGGAGTCATGAGAGCGGTCCATTTTGGAGCAGGCAATATCGGCAGAGGATTTATAGGACTGCTTCTGTCCCGATCTGGATATGAGGTTATCTTCGTAGATGTGAATGAAACGGTAGTATCGCTTTTGCAGCAAAGAGGAGAGTACTCGGTTTCCTTGGCGAACGAATCGCAAGCAACCACCCGCGTTACCGGTGTTACGGCAATCAGCGGAAAGAATATGGCGCAAGTAGCAGAAGCGATAGTCAGAGCTGACTTGGTCACAACGGCTGTAGGAGTTAACGTCCTTAAGCATATTGCTGAAGGTATAGCCCAAGGCATTGAAATGCGTATCATGCAAAACCATGCACCCTTGCATGTGATTGCTTGTGAGAATGCCATAGGAGGCAGCACGCAATTGAAAGAGCATGTGTATGCGCATTTAAGTGAAATAAATCGCCGGAAGGCGGATGAGCAAGTGGCTTTTCCGGATGCAGCGGTGGATCGAATCGTGCCGATTCAGCATCATGAGGACCCCTTACACGTTACTGTAGAGCCCTTTTACGAGTGGGTCGTCGATCGTTCGGCGATGATTAAGGGTTTTAAGGAAATCGAAGGCGTTCATTATGTGGATGAATTAGAGCCTTACATCGAGCGCAAGCTGTTTACTGTGAATACCGGCCATTGCTGTGCGGCGTATCTTGGCTATTTAAAGGGGTATTCGACGATTCAACAGACTATGAAAGATTCACTCATAACCTCTAAGGTGGAGAAGGTGCTGGAAGAGACAGGCGCTCTGCTTGTGAACAAGTATGGATTTGATCCAGTGGAACATAAGCATTATAGGGATACAATCCTCGATCGGTTCCGCAATCCTTATTTGACGGACGAAGTCGTACGGGTCGGCCGCTCACCTGTACGAAAGCTGTCCCCGAACGATCGGCTTGTTCGCCCAGCGCTTCAAGCCTTTGAGCGGGGGATCGAGCCGCAGAATCTGGCGATGGCCATGGCAGCCGCGCTGCGTTTCGATGCTCAGGAGGACCCGGAAGCATTGGAGCTGCAAGAGTCCATACGCACCCGTGGGGTAAGCGAGACCGTAACCAAGTATACGGGCATTGCCGCGGGGCATCCGATACATGCGTTAATCATAGAGCAATACGATCACATGCATCAGCGGATTCAATTGTAATCAAAGGGGTGGTAACCATGTCACAAACTTTAACAGGTATAGCTGCTTCCCCTGGCATCGCGATTGCCAAGGTATATCGGCTTGAAGTCTCCGCCTATGAGCCGGTTCGCACCATCGTTCCGGATCCGAAGAAGGAGGTGCTGCGTTTTCGTCACGCAGTTGAACGGGCCGCGGAGGAGCTAGAAGCTCTTCGCCAGCTTACAGAGGCTCGCTTGGGTGCCCAAAAGGCCGAGATTTTCGAAGCTCATGCGCTTTTGCTTGAAGACCCTGATTTCATTGACGTCATTGTTGAGCGCATCGCTCAGAAAAATATTAATGCGGAATATGCGCTCCATGAGGTCGCCCAATCGTTTATTGAGATGCTCATGGGCATGGATAACGAGCTGCTGAGGGAACGTGCCGCCGATGTGCGCGACGTATCCGGCAGGGTGATGAGCCATCTGCGAGGAATTCCCTATACGACGGTATCGAATATTTCCGAGGAAATAATTCTCGTCGCCGAGGACCTTTCACCATCCGATACCGCTCAGCTGAATCTGGATTATGTCAGGGGCTTCATCACTGAAATCGGCAGCCGCACATCCCATTCCGCCATTATGGCGCGTTCGCTCGGCATTCCTGCGATTGTCGGTGCAGGTGCTGCAGCCGGCGGAATTCGTGCAGACGATACCGTTATTTTGGACGCTGTCGAAGGCCGTATCATCGTGAATCCTGGTACCGAAGAGCTGCTGGCTTACAAGCAGAAGAAAGAGCAGTATGACAGGCACAGGCTTGAGCTCGCCACACTGAAGGATCAGGCCACTGTATCCAGCGATGGACATCGTGTAGAGCTTGCGGCCAATATCGGCAGTGTGGAGGACCTGCAGAAGGTGCTCGACAATGGAGCGGAAGGCATCGGCTTGTTCCGCACGGAGTTTCTTTACATGGGACGCAATAACTTCCCCACGGAGGAAGAACAGTTCAGCGTCTATAAGCATGTGCTGGAGAAAATGGCAGATAAGCCGGTCGTCATCCGCACGCTGGATATCGGCGGCGACAAGGAGCTGCCGTATTTGAAGCTGCCAGCAGAGAGCAACCCGTTCCTCGGTCTCCGCGCCATTCGCCTGTGCCTTGAGCGGCAGGACTTGTTCCGCACGCAGCTTCGTGCGCTGCTTCGCGCCAGCTCATACGGCCAACTGAAAATCATGTTCCCGATGATCGCGGTCATGGATGAGCTTCTGGAAGCCAAGCGTTTGCTCCAGGAAGAAAAAGATAAGTTAATCCAGGAGGGCTTGCCCGTTTCAGCTACCTTCGAGATAGGGATCATGATCGAGATTCCGGCAGCAGCGTTAGCCGCGGATGTATTAGCCAAGGAAGTTGATTTCTTCAGCATCGGGACCAATGACTTGATCCAATATACCATGGCGGCAGACCGGATGAATGAAACGGTGTCTTACTTGTATCAACCCTGCCATCCTTCTATACTTAAACTTATCCGGATGGTTATATACGCAGCGGGGAAAGAGGGTAAGTGGGTAGGAATGTGCGGAGAAATGGCCGGCGATGAGACGGCGATTCCGCTTTTGCTTGGGCTTGGACTGCATGAGTACAGTATGAGTGCCAGCTCCATTTTGCCTGCCAGAGCCTTGATTGGGCGGCTTTCTCGAACCGAATGGACTGTTCATGCGAATAAAGCTTTGACACTCGGAAGCCAGAACGAAATAAAAACCTTTGTAGAGAAGTTAATGAAGGAGTGATTGAACATGATTACTGAAACCTTTACCGTGCTGAATCCTTCCGGATTCCATGCCCGCCCTACGAAAACATTCGTACAAAAGGCCAGCACATTTCCTTGCAAAATCAATGTCAGCAAAAACGATAAAACCGTAAATGGGAAAAGCTCGCTAAGCATGCTGACTCTGGGTATCGAGAATGGCGACTCGATTACTTTGGAAATCGATGGCGAGCAAGAGAAGGAAGCTATGGAACAATTGGGACAATTGCTGGTACATATCTTTGAAGAATAGTCCTTACCTTGTATAATAGGAATGACGACGAAGCACTCTCGAGCAAACATTGAGTGCTTTTTGCTTATCAGTCCTAAGATAGTAATCAAAGGAGAGTTCAACGGTGAAAATAAGCAAAGCTACAGCACCTCATTATCATTGGGGAGCCATGTGTGACGGCTGGTTTCTGGAAAATTCCCCGAAACGTACAGTCATTCATGAAAGGATGCCGCCGGGAACGGCTGAAGCCAGACACTTCCATCGATTGGCCAAACAGTTCTTCTTTATTCTTGGCGGAATTGCGACTATGGAGATTGAGGGTAAGCTGGTTACACTTCACCCGCAAGAAGGAGTCACGATTGAAGCCGGTTTTCACCACCATATCAGGAATGAGTCCAATGAGGCCATTGAATTTCTGGTCATTTCCTCTCCGTCCACCCACGGGGATCGTTTTGCATCGGATGCTGCTCTCTAGGGGTAAAGATAGGACTTTATTCCCTGGAGCTGTTTTGTGGTATAATCGAGTACAGAGTCTGCGCTGGCAAACATCTAGAGCAAAACGAAATGTAAGAGGTGAGCCCTTTTGGGGAGAGCAAGTTGGCAAAGGCTATTATGGAGCTTCGTTTCCGCGATGATCCTTTTATCGTTCATGACTCCTTTTATTATTTTTACGATTAGTTTTCTGATGATTCCGCTCGTTATTCTTTATGTGAGGTCAAGCACCAGGCAGTTTGTCATCTACTATGTCGGAAGCCTGTTGTTTGTCTATTTGCTGTCCGCCTGGGTAGGTTCGGTATTGCTCGCGGTTTCGTTTTTTTTCCTGCCGCCGGTTCTCGTCATGGGATATCTGTATAAACGCAAAGCCCCTGCTCGAGCGGTAGTCACCACGGCAAGTCTAACCCTGTTGGCAGAATCCTTGCTCAGTCTCGTGATCGGTTATTTGGTGGGGATGAATCCCATTGCCAAGTTTAAGCAATTTATGATCAATAACTTAAGTTCTGCAGCTCCGGAGCTGCGTGCCTTGCTGCCCAAAGATCAAGAATTGTACATTAATATGATGACTCAAATTATCCCTGTGGTGCTGATCGCATTCGCTTTGTTTTATGTGATCGTGACACATGGGCTCAGCCGCTGGCTGCTGAATAAAAGCGGGGAATCCATCCCTGGGCTGAGACCCGTGCGAGAATGGATGCTGCCCAAGTCCTTTGTTTGGTTTTACTTGATTGCATTTGCCGCAGATCTTTTGATTAATCCGAATTCGAATACGCTGACAGCCATGCTGCTGTTAAACCTGCTGTCGCTGCTTGTTCCCCTTTTCGCGATTCAAGCCATAGGCTTTTTATTTTTCATCACTCATACAAACAAATGGAATCGGGTTCTGCCGATTATAGCTATCATTTTGCTAATTATATTGTCGCCGTTTTTCTTCGCGTTCAGCTTACTAGGGGTATTCGATGTCGCCTTTCCAATCCGTGAACGATTCAAGAAAAAATTATAGGATTAGGAGCTACAACCAATGCCGAAATTCCTTTTGAAGCGATGGCATGGACTACATATGGTCTGGACCTTTATTCTGCTGCTGGGACTTACGATTGCACTCTTTGCTTATCAATGGATCCTGGGTATAGTGGCTCTGCTGCTGAGCGGAGTGCTGGCCTATTACACGATTAAGGCCGAGACGGCTTTCCGCCGTGATTTGAATGCTTATGTCGGTACAATCTCTTACCGTGTTAAAAAAGCGGGGGGCGAGGTGACCAGCAGCATTCCGATCGGCATCATTTTATATAATGAGGATAAAAAGGTGGAATGGCACAATCCCTTCGTTGCCAAGATGCTGGGGCAGGATTCCGTGATTGGGGATTCGATTTTGGAGCTGATTCCGGAGCTAAAGGGCAAGAAGGAAAAGGACGAGAGGTTCGAGGTCGTCATCGGCAAGATGACCTACATGATCTCGCTGCGGCAAGAAGAGCGGCTGATGTATATTCGCGATATCACGGAATATGCCAACCTGGCTAAACGCTATGAAGAAGAGAAGATTACGATCGGTATTGTCATGATGGATAACCTGGATGAAGCCACCCAAGGCATGGATGACCAGACACGAAGCATTATGCTGGCCAAAGTGACCGGGGAGATAACGGAATGGGCACAAAAGCATCAGCTTTATTTGCGGCGGACCGCGGCGGACCGCTTTTTGATCATTATGGACCAAAAAGCCTTGAAGGAGCTGGAACAGACGCGATTTGAGATTCTGGATGATATTCGCGATATGACGATCGAGAACAAGCTTCCGATGACCCTGAGCGTGGGAATTGCATCGGGTACCGAGAAGCTTATCGAGCTGGGCCAAATGGCGCAAATGAGTTTGGATATGTCGCTGGGCCGCGGCGGGGATCAGGTCACGGTGAAGGTTGGACAGCGGCTTTCCTTTTATGGAGGCCGTACGAATGCTGTAGAGAAGCGCACGCGTGTAAGAGCTCGAGTGATCTCTCATGCTCTAAGGGATTTAATGAGAGAAAGCGATAAAGTGATTATCATGGGCCACCGTTTTCCGGATATGGATTCCATCGGAGCGGCGATTGGTGTGCTGAAGGCTGTGCAGGTGGTGGGCAAAGAAGGATATATCGTCCTGGAGGGAATCAATCCCTCGATCGAAAAACTGATGGAAACGATCGCCATGGATGAAAAGCTGCATCGCTGGTTCCTGACACCGGAGCAGGGCATGCAGATTGTGACTCCGCGCACCTTGGCGGTTGTGGTAGATACGCATAAAGCATCGATGGTGACTGAGCCGA
This sequence comes from Paenibacillus sp. GP183, assembly GCF_900104695.1. Taxonomy (NCBI): domain Bacteria; kingdom Bacillati; phylum Bacillota; class Bacilli; order Caryophanales; family Paenibacillaceae; genus Paenibacillus; species Paenibacillus sp. GP183. The sequence continues at coordinate 3,538,644 of NZ_FNSW01000001.1, read as the reverse complement.
AGTTGCTGCAGCAAACCCACCGGATCGTCATCGTGGACCATCATCGCCGGAGTGAGGATTTCATTCAGGATGCAACCCTGGTCTACATGGAGCCCTATGCTTCATCCACGTGCGAGCTCGTAACGGAGCTGCTGCAGTATATCAACGACAAGCTGACGATGGAAGTGCTTGAGGCGACGGTGCTCCTCGCTGGAATCGTCGTCGATACCAAAAGCTTCAGCCTGCGGACAGGCGCTCGGACCTTTGAGGCGGCCTCCTTCCTGCGGCGAAATGGCGCGGACTCTACGCTGATTCAGCAGCTGATGAAGGAAGATCTCGATTCCTTCATCGAGAAGGCCGAGATCATCAAACTCACGGAAATCTTGTATGACCATATCGCGCTTGCCGTTGCGGAACCGGGTCATAAATATCCACAGTTGATGATTGCCCAGGTTGCTGATACATTGTTGAATATGACCGATATTATGGCATCCTTCGTCATTAGTGAACGGAGCGATGGAGTGATTGGGATCAGCGCGAGGTCGCTGGGTCAAATCAATGTGCAGGTCGTGATGGAACGCCTCGGAGGCGGCGGGCATTTAACCAATGCGGCGACTCAGCTGGAAGGCTCGATCGAGGAAGCGACTCATAGGCTGACGCAGGTGTTGGAGCAAATTAATCAGGAGGAGGGACTTTTCGAATGAAAGTCGTATTCTTGCAAGACGTGAAGGGCCAAGGTAAAAAAGGTGAGATCAAAGAGGTCTCTGAAGGATATGCGCACAATTTTTTGATTGCCAAGGGCTTGGCCTCACCGGCCACCAAAGGCACGGTCACTCAGCTCGATAACCAGAAAAAAGCAGAGCAGCGAAAGAAAGACCAGGAAAAAGCGGACGCTGAGGCGCTCGGTGCCAAGCTGGGCGAACTGACGATTCAAATCAAAGCCAAAGCCGGCGAAGGCGGCCGCCTCTTCGGAGCGATCACGAACAAGCAAATCGCCGAGGCGCTCGAAAAGATAAGCATCAAAATCGACAAGCGCAAGCTCGTCCTCGAAGATCCGATTCGCACCCTGGGCGTCACCCAAATCCCGGTGAAGCTTCACCCGCAAGTGACAGCCAGCTTGAATGTTCAAGTGTTGGAAGAGAAGTAGGTTGGGATAGGATTTAGCGAGAATGTTGGTAAGAGCAGTACAGTAGGAATCAGCTAGATTGCTTAGTAAGAGCTGAATAGTTGGGATAGCGAGACAGTCCAAATGTAAAAAGTACATGTAATTGAGTTTGATAGGCTGATTTAAACTTGGTGAGATGTAAAACTTACATCTCGTTACTCGAATTATGCTGAAATTCACGAAAACTGGCTCTATGAGATGTAGGTTTTACATTTGGTTTTCTTGAAATTAGGGTATTTGATGTTTTGAAATGTATGAAATGCATCTCGTTGTTCAGAACTGGTGACAGCCGAAACGGCAAAAGATGAAATGACCCCGATTGAAGCTGCTAAAAGATGACTATAATTCGTTTCGATGAAGCTTAACGGTGATAGATTTACGATAAAAGGAGAAGTGCTGCTCATGAGCGGGGAATTGTTCCTGGATCGCGTACCCCCACAAAATATCGAGGCCGAGCAAGCGGTGCTCGGCGCGATATTGCTGCACAGCGATGCGCTGATCACCGCGATGGAGCGGCTGACCAGCGATGACTTCTACCGCTCGACCCATCAACGCATCTTTGAGATGATGATCGAGCTGACGGAAGAGAATGAGCCGGTCGACCTCATCACGCTGACCGCGAAGCTGCAGGATAAGCAGCAGCTCGATGACATCGGCGGCGTCATGTACCTCTCGGAGCTGGCGAATGTCGTGCCGACAGCTGCGAACGTCGACTACTACGCAGCCATCGTCGAAGAAAAATCGATGTTGCGCCGCCTGATTCGCGCCGCCACGCAGATCGTCTCGAACGGCTACGCCAGCTCGGACGATGTCGGGGACCTGCTCAGCGAAGCCGAGCAGCGCATCTTCGAGATCTCGCAGCGTCGCTCTTCGAGCGGCTTCATCTCCATTCGCGATGTGCTCATGGAGGTATTCGAGCGAGTCGAGTTCCTCTACTCGCACAAAGGCGGGGCCACGGGAATCCCTTCGGGCTTCGTGGACCTGGATAAAATGACGTCCGGCTTCCAGCGCTCGGACCTGATCATTGTCGCCGCCCGCCCTTCGGTAGGGAAAACCGCGTTCGCGCTGAACATCGCGCAGAACGTGGGGGTGCGGGCGAAGGAAACGGTCGCCATCTTCTCGCTGGAGATGGGCGCCTCGCAGCTGGTTCAGCGGATGATCTGCGCTGAAGCGAATGTGGACGCCACGCGGATGCGGACCGGTTATCTCGAAGGAGATGACTGGGAGAAGCTGACGATGGCGATTGGGGCTTTGTCCGAGGCGAGTATCTACATCGATGACTCGCCTTCCTTAACGGTAGCCGACATCCGTGCCAAATGCCGCAGGCTCAAGCAGGAGAAGGGGCTCGGCATGATCCTCATCGACTACCTCCAGCTGATTCACGGCCGCGGCAAGGGCGACAACCGGCAGCAGGAGGTTTCCGAGATTTCGCGAACCCTGAAGCAAATCGCGCGGGAGCTCAATGTGCCCGTGATCGCGCTCTCCCAGCTGAGCCGGGGTGTCGAGCAGCGGCAGGATAAGCGTCCGATGATGTCGGATCTAAGGGAATCGGGCTCGATTGAGCAGGATGCCGACATTGTGGCCTTCCTGTATCGGGACGATTACTATGATAAGGAATCCGAGAAGAAAAATATCATCGAGATCATCGTCGCCAAACAGCGGAATGGCCCGGTGGGAACGGTGGAGCTGGCTTTTCTGAAAAACTACAACAAATTCGTCAATATGGATCGTTCGCACCAAGAGGTGGCAGCGGGACAGTACTAACTGCATAAACTTGTTCAATTTCCGAACAATTATACAGGCTGCTGTATAATTGTTCGTTTTTTATTGACTTTACTTTGACGGACTGCTACACTAAAGACGGTAAAAAATCAGGGTGCATAGTCACCCCGCGGAGGTAATGCCAATGTCAACGGTTGTTGTTGTCGGAACGCAATGGGGAGATGAGGGGAAAGGCAAGATCACGGATTATTTGGCGGAGACGGCAGAGGTTGTAGCCCGCTATCAAGGAGGCAACAATGCCGGCCATACGATTCTGATTGAAGGCAAGAAATACAAGCTCACCATGATTCCATCCGGAATTTTTTATAAGGACAAAATCAACATCATCGGCAACGGCATGGTCATTAACCCTGCTGCGCTCATCGAGGAAATTAACTACATTCATGATCATGGATTCACCACAACAAACTTGAAAATCAGTGATCGCGCGCATGTGATCATGCCGTACCATCTGCTGCTGGATGGTCTGGAAGAAGACCGCAAGGGAGATAACAAGATTGGAACCACCCGCAAAGGGATCGGTCCTTGCTATATGGACAAAGCCGCCCGGAATGGCATTCGTATCTCCGACCTGATGGATGCGGAAGAATTTGAGCTTAGACTCAGAGCGGTGATTGCCGAGAAAAATGTAGTGATCGAGAAGGTTTATGGTTCACAAGGAGTAGAAGTGGAATCGATTCTGCAAGAATACCTGGGCTATGCGGCGATCCTTCGGCCCTATGTGACAGATACTTCCGTTGTTCTGAATGAGAATATCGATGAAGGGCGCAGAGTGTTATTCGAAGGTGCCCAAGGCGTAATGCTGGATATCGATCAAGGCACTTATCCATTCGTGACCTCATCGAATCCGTCCGCTGGTGGTGTTTGTATCGGTTCCGGAGTAGGACCATCGAAAATCAGTACGATCATCGGAGTAGCGAAGTCTTATACGACTCGTGTCGGAGATGGTCCCTTCCCTACCGAACTGAAGAACGAAATCGGCGACTGGATTAGGGAGAGAGGCTTTGAATACGGCACGGTGACCGGTCGTCCTCGCCGTGTAGGCTGGTTTGACAGCGTGGTAGTGCGCCATGCCAGAAGAGTCAGCGGTATCACCGGGCTTTCCTTGAACTCGATTGACGTGCTGTCCGGTCTGGAAACGGTCAAGATCTGTACCAGCTACAACTATCGCGGTGAGTTGATGGAGCACTACCCGGCAAGCCTGAAGACCCTCTCCGAGTGTGAGGCTGTCTATGAAGAGCTTCCCGGCTGGTCTGAAGACGTAACTGGAGCCAAGACGCTCAGCGATCTTCCCGAGAATGCCAGACATTACATTGAACGTGTTTCACAGCTAACCGGGATTCCGATTGCGATCTTCTCGGTCGGACGTAACCGAGAGCAAACGAATTTGGTTAGACCCATCTACGCTTAACAGACCAAGAATCCTCCGAGAAGCCGTGCGGAGGATTCTTTTTGTGTTGATTAGAAATAAGTTATTCTGAACTTATCTTGCTTCGCATCAACCTTGACAAACGCGCTCGTTATTTAGGACGGCGCAGCCGTTTATCCTTGCGTTTTTGGCCGATAGGGATTTAATGGCGAGATTTTCGTCCATACTGGAAAAGATAAGCAAGAAATCCAGTTCCCGAGGTGAAGAAAGATCATGAAATTATTCGGTTGGCTCAGCAAGCTGCTCATCAGCACAGTCCTTATTTCGACTTTATCGGTGCTAACCGCCTGGTATGTGGTGAATTTGTACGTGGAGGAGGTTATTCGACAATACCAGCTTCCCGGACTAAGCAAAAAGATTCAATTATCGGATATTGCGGCAAGATTGTCGGATGAGCTGAATAATAATAAGTCCAAAAATAATCATACTGCTTCGTCTGCCACAGTCAAGGGTCTTGATGCCATTCAGGAATCAAGCGCTTCTCCCGGCCCGTCTCCCTCTCAAACACCGAAGGTGAATCCTGCAAATCCTGCGGAAGCCACTCCCGACTCAGCCAAGCCGGATTCGATTGCGGTATCGGGTCAGGTTAAGCAACAGAGTGACAGCAGTAAAACGGGCATACATAAGGACCTTGTCATGTCGAAAGAGGAGTTTGCGAAAAAGAAAGATTTGCTCTCCAGTGAAGACAAGATGAGTATTTTTTCGCTGGTGGTGACGAAGCTTTCCCAAGAGGAAATTCAGCGGTTTTCCACCCTTTTAGAGAATGGGATTACTGCGGATGATCTGAAGGAGATCGATAATATTTTACAAAATAAATTGACGAAAGAGGAGTACCAGCAGCTGCAGAAAATACTGGGAAAATACTAATATCCGACTGAAAATGGCACAAGGTTGAAATGAAGTCTCAAAGTGTGGTAAATTTAACAAAAGCATTTTGTTTCAATCCGTTGTTTTTGGGGTAATTAAATGGTTTTTTATGTATCTTTCGATGCAAAACCGGATAAAGGGAGAAGATTCATGACAGCTTTTCGTATAAAACGCTGGGTCCAGAATCTATTGAAGAGTTTCCAGGCCAAGCGAGAAGTACATGAAACACAAGGTTGGAAGAAACATAGATGGACCCTTTTGATAGGGGCAAGCGCACTTACCTTGGCAGGATCGATCGTAATCGCCGGCAACCAATATGTGGCAGCGAATATGGTAGAGGTTTATCATGTGAAGGTAGATCAAAAGGAGATAGGGATCGTAAGCAATAAACGAATTATAGATGACTATAAAGCAGCTAGACCGATAGAAGTACAACAGCAAAATCCCAAAGTACAAATGGTTATACATTCAGAGAGCATCACAACGGAAGCAGAAACAGCTTTTCATACCCCAACGAATGATCAAGAAGTCATTGCGGCTCTAAACAAACTGCTGGTGCCTCAAGCGGTCGGCGTTCAATTGAAAGTGGATGGCAAGGTCGTGGCTGTCTTGAGAGATAAAACCACGGCAAACGAAGTTCTGGATAAGCTTAAAGCACCATTTAGAGGTGTAGCGAAGGAATCCGGCCAAGTAACAGCTCTTACTGCAGATCCGATTGCCATGGATATCAGCACAGCCCCTTCGGAGCTTGATCAGATTGATTTTGTGCAGGATGTGCAGACGGCAGAAATTCCGCTTCAGACCCAGATGCCGGATAATCCGGATGATGTCGTGAAGCTGCTCCAAACAGGCAATGTACAGCCAACCAAGTATACCGTTGTGGAAGGCGATTGCGTCTCCTGCATCGCGAAGAAATTAAATATCACCAAGCAATTGATATATGATAAGAACCCTTCAACCCTGGGCGATCATTTGAAAATTGGACAAGTGCTGGATCTTACGGTTCTGCAGCCGGCCGTGTCTGTGAAGACCGTTGAGCGAGTTACCCAAAATCAGGAGATTCAGTACGACACCGAGTATGTGATGGACGAATCGATGCGAGCCGGTGAAAATCAACCGATTTCCCCAGGTAAGAATGGACTCAAGAAGGTTACCATTCAATTAACCAAAGTAAATGGAGTTCTCGTAAGTGAACAGCTGCTTAATGAGGAAGTGATTGATAAGGCTGTAGCCGCCAAGGTGAAGAAGGGTACGAAGGTCGTATTGGGCGAAGGATCAGGCAAATTTGCCTGGCCGGTCGTATCCCCAAGCATAACCAGTACATTCGGCTACCGGTGGGGCAAGCTCCACAAGGGCGTCGACATCACGGGAAACAAGAGCATTTTGTCAGCGGATAACGGTAAAGTGGTAGAAACCGGCTATAAAGATGATTACGGCAATTATATTATTATTAATCATATGAACGGGTACCGAACCTTATATGGGCACTTAAGCAAAATCACCATACAAAATGGCGCGATCGTCGAAAAAGGCGAAAAAATCGGAATTATGGGCAGTACCGGCGATTCAACCGGCGTCCATCTGCATTTTGAAATTCAGAAAAACGGCACGGTGGACAATCCGCTGAAATATTTGAACAGATAGATTTAAGAGAGTTGAGGCATGGTCCTATCCGGAAAGGGGGACAATGTCTCTTTTTGCATGAAGTTATGTTAAAATAGATGGAAGGTCCGGATATGGATAATCAACTAGGCGGTGGTCAGTTTGTTTGGCAAAATTCTTGTCGTGGATGACGAACAACCAATTGCAGATATTTTGAAATTTAACCTGGAAAAAGAAGGCTATCATGTCATTTGCGCTTATGACGGCGGCCGAGCTGTGGAGCTTGCGTTCTCCGAGCAGCCGGATTTGATCCTGCTTGACCTCATGCTTCCGGTGAAGGATGGCATGGATGTATGCCGTGAGGTTCGATCGAAGCTGAATACCCCGATTATTATGCTTACCGCCAAGGATACCGAGATCGATAAGGTGCTTGGGCTGGAAATGGGCGCGGACGATTATGTGACCAAGCCTTTTGGCACACGGGAGCTGCTGGCTCGGGTGAAGGCGCACTTGCGAAGACAGACCAAGGTGCAGACTCCGCAGGAGCTTGACGAGCAGCAGCGTCAGGGCTTCAGGATTCATGGACTTTTTATCGATACGGATATGTATATGGTGTATCGTGACGGCGAGCCGCTCGATCTGACGCATCGGGAGTTTGAACTGATCCAGTATATGGCCAAGCACTCCGGGAAAGTGATGACCCGAGAGCATTTGCTTCAAGCCGTATGGGGTTTTGAATATTTTGGCGATGTGCGGACCGTGGATGTAACCATCAGACGGCTGCGCGAGAAGCTGGAGGCCGATCCGAGCCGTCCTGATTATATTGTGACTCGGAGAGGTCTGGGCTATATGATGCGCAGCCCGAAAGCCGGAGGATTTTAAATGAAAGTAATTCGCTTTTTTCAATCGATTCAGGCGAAGCTGATTATTATTTATATCCTGCTTATTCTCATTGCGATGCAGCTGATCGGGGTTTATTTTTACCGGACACTGGAGAGCTATTTCAAGAATGACTTCCTGGATTCGCGCAATAAGCAGGTGACGCTGCTTGCTAAATTCATTGAGACGTCCCTATCGACCAGTCAGGGAAATCAGGATAACTTGACAGCCGACAAAAAAACAGGCACTGATCTCAGCGAGATTACGAACAGCTTGTTTGCCATCGGCAACGCAGAAATTCAAATCATCAACGCCAACGGGTTGGTCATCAGCACCTCGGTGCCTGCCCATCAATCAATCGTCGGGCAGAAGAATACGCAGACCGAGGTCACCCGTGCGCTGCAGGGGATCAAGGATAACCAGCGTATCTTTAAGGATACGGACGGCTATCGCAAGGTGGTCATTGCCAGACCGGTGGGCAGCGGTGTTAAAGTGGTCGGAGCGGTCTATTTGATCGCGAATATGGAGGATCTCTACAATACGCTCGGCAGTATTTTTCGAATCCTCATAACCGGTACGCTGATTGCACTCGGTCTAACTGCTGTTCTGGGCGTTATGTTGTCCAATACGATAACAAGGCCGATTAAGGAAATAACCAAGCAGGTTACCGCTGTAGCGGAAGGAAACTATGACCAGCAGGTCAAGGTGCAGGGCAAGGATGAGATCGGACAGCTGGGGCATACGTTCAATTTTATGATGAATCGATTGAAGGAAGCCCTGTCCTTGAATGAAGAGGAAAAGGAAAAGTTGGCTTCGATCTTGACGAATATGAACGATGGTGTGATTGCGACTGATGAGCTGGGTCGGGTGATTGTCCTGAACCGCCGAGCCAAGCAAATTCTGCAAATCGAGGAGGAGTCGACCCTCGGCAAGGACATTTCGCAAATCCTTGGTATTCCCCGGGAAATGAGCGGTGAATATGTGAGCAGCGTGAAGCATATGACGCTGCTGGAGATTCAGCTTCCTGATGCGGAGGAGCAGCTTTCGGTCAGGGTGACGTTTACTCCCATTCATCGCAGAGGCGAGGGCGTCAGCGGCACGATTGCCGTGCTTCAGGACGTGACGGAGCAAGAGAAGCTTGAACAAGCAAGGCGCGAATTTGTAGCAAACGTATCCCATGAGCTCCGAACTCCGCTGACGACGATCAAGAGCTATCTGGAAGCACTCGATGACGGTGCGATCGAGGACCCGCAGCTGGCGGGCCGCTTTCTCGGTGTGACGAGAAGCGAGACGGAGCGCATGATCCGGCTGGTTACGGATCTGCTGCATTTGTCCCGGCTCGATTCCAATCAAGCCATGATCACCAAGGAATCCACGAGAATCGCGGACATGCTGGAGGAAGTGGCGGACCGCTTTTCATTTCAGCTGCAGCAGCGGGGGATTCGGATTGTGATCCGCATTGAACCTGGGCTCAGCCGGATTATGCTCGATCGTGACAAGATTGATCAGGTGCTGGATAATCTGGTATCGAACGCGATCAAATATACGGCCGATGAAGGCTCTATTCAGATTGTGGCGCGGCCCTTGAATCGAGATTTTCTGGAAATATCGGTGCAGGATACGGGTGTTGGCATTCCAAAGAAGGATTTGGATCGAATTTTCGAAAGATTCTATCGGGTGGATAAGGCTCGTTCGCGCAATATGGGAGGCACTGGTCTCGGGCTTTCTATTGCCCGGGAAATAATAAAAGCCCATGGCGGGACCATCACACTCGATTCTGAGTATGGACAGGGAACTCGAGTATCCTTTACCCTGCCTATCCAATCGGAGGAGAGTGAAGCCATATGATTGAAAAACTTAAGACTTTTGCGCTGGTGCTTCTCATTGGGGGCAGCCTGTTTCAAAGCTATATGCTTGCTTACAGCTCTCCAAATCTGGATCCCGTCTTACAGAGTGATTATGTGCAAACCGAAACCCTGGGAGCACAGAAGAAGCTGGAGGACATGCTTTTCCCGGATCATATTATTGTGCATATGGGAAATAATCAGCATACCGTTTTATACCCTGGCAACTATAGCTACAGATCCCTGGTCGATAATATTAAACAGCGGAGCATCGAAGGCTTTCGTAAAACATCTCAATTCCTCGGCACGATTAACTGGGAAGATGTGAAGAACAAATATCAAGGCGTGGAGTTTCGCTTCCGGGACGGAGTTCCGATCAATGTGCTGCAAAAGCTGTTGCAGGTTAAAGGCGATTTACCCGTTGAAAATGATATCATTACACGTATCTGGATCTTCAAGAACGGCGAAACCGAGGATATCCGCACCTTTCTTTTTACAGATTCGCCCAGCACCATCTATGAGGTGGTTAAAGCGGATTTTACCAGCAAAGATGTGGAAAAATTCGTTTCCAATTACGGCAATGTGTATGATTTGTACCTGCCCGGGAATGGAGACTATTACTTGCCGGTCAAGCCTATTCGCACGATGGTATATACATTCAAGTATAAACGGTTTACCGCCGAGCAGCTCAAACGCAGCCTGTTTGTCGATCCGGGCATTACGAGAAACCTGAAGGAACGCGACGGCTCGGAAATCTATACGGATGCCAAACGCGGGCTGCAGATCAGTAAAGATCAATTGTGGTTTAATTATTCAGATCCTGTGGCGTCGGTGGAGAGCAATATTGATGTCAGGGAAAATCTTCAGTCCGGTGTCCAGTTTGTCAATCAGCATGGGGGCTGGGACGGTATTTATTCCCTTTCGCGCACACCGCTTAGACAGACCTTTTCCAATCAAACGTTTATTTTCAGGCAGTATTATGAGAATTACCCGATTATAGATGAAGGATTTGGTACGATCAAGCTGATTGTGCAAAAAGGGATTGTTTCCGCATATGAAAGATCGATGATTATTCCGGATCCTAAATCGGTTACCCATATAGATGTAACGCTTCCGAGCGCATCAGAGCTTGCGGACCGACTTAAAAATTACCAGAAAGCCTCAAGCATCATTTCGATATTTCCTGCCTATCGACCTTTTATTAAAGAGGATACGGTTGTTCTTGCTCCTGTTTGGGCACTCGAGTTCCGCGATGGAACTGTAGATTTTATACAATAGAGAAGGTGAAACCATGGACTGGGGCCGGGCCAAAACGATTCTGATTCTTTCCTTTTTGTTTCTGAATATGATTCTCGGCTATCAGCTGTGGAACGGAAAATCGAAGTCAACCGAATTGACTTCGGATACGTCCGTTCTCATGGAGGAGCTGAACCAGGTGCTGCGGAGCAAAAATATCCGTATTGCCCATGATGTTCCCAAGGATGTACCGAAGCTTAAAGAGATTACGGTCAAATTTGATGAGAACGTCAAGGCTGCCGAGAAAATTCCTTTGAAAAATTCGACGACAATGGCCAGCATTCTTGCAAAAGGAGCGGGTAAGGACAATCAGGGCAGGCTGGAGATTCCGTTTGTGGAGATGTATCAGTTTGATGCGATCACAAGTCAGGGTGGGGTATACATGCTGAATCAAATGTTTGACATGCTCCCTATGTTCGAGGTTAAATTGGAACTGTATGAGACTGAGGGTAAAATAACCAGTTATCGGCAAGCTTATGTTGAAGTATTATCAGGCGGGGACCAAAAAGAGCAAAAGGTGATTCCTGCTCAGCTTGCGGTTCGCAGTTTGGTGGAAAATTATATATTGGATGGATCCGTAATTACGGACATTCGGTTGGGCTTTCACGGTCAGCTGTACAACTCGCAAACACAGTATATGGTTCCCTCATGGCGCGTTGCCGTGGGGAATGGCGATATTTACTATGTTCAAGCTTTTAACGGTGCGGTAGAAATTCCGCAAAAAGGCGTTGAAGGCATCTCAGACGGAACCGCAACACCAGGAGCAGCGGTCAAAAAGTAAAGCAGCAGCGAAGGAGCAAGCATATGGCAGTCAGGTTTACGGTTTTATCCAGCGGATCCACAGGCAACGGTCTGGTCGTGCAAAACGGTGAGGTGAAGCTCCTCATCGACGTGGGCTTTAGCGCCAAGAAGATGGAGGCGCTCATGCAGGAAAGGGATGTTGCAGCCAGCGAGCTGGATGCGATTCTTGTGACCCATGAGCATTCGGATCATATTAAAGGGTTGGGCGCTCTAGCCCGTAAATATGATCTTCCCGTCTATGCCAATGAGAAGACCTGGGAGGAGCTGGACCGACAGATCGGGGAGATCGCGGAATCCAATAAGCGTGTGATGGAGACCGGCACGATGCAGGATTTTGGCACGCTCAAGGTGGAATCCTTCGGCATTTCCCATGATGCGGCCGAGCCCGTGGGGTATTGCTTTTATGAAGGGGAGCAGAAGCTGAGTCTGGCTACGGATTTGGGCTATATGAGCTCCAAGGTGAAGGAGAAAATCACCGATTCCGACGCCCTCATTCTGGAAACGAATCATGATATCGAAATGCTCAGAATGGGTAATTATCCTTGGAACATCAAACGCCGCATCCTTGGGGATTCAGGGCATTTATCCAATGATGCCGCCGGAGAGGCCCTTGGCGATGTTCTGACCGGCAAAACCAAATCCGTCTACATGGCTCATCTTAGCCGAGATCATAATATGTTGGATTTGGCCAGGCTGACTTTGAATAACTTATTAGAGGACCGGGGAATATCTCTGGAGTCAAGTAAGCTTAAGCTCAAGGATACTTACCATGATCGCTCTACGAGATGGGATTCAACGGGTGAGGAGTAGCGGCTAGATCTAACTGATGGGCTCTAAGGGCCAATTCCTCGGCTGTGATAATGCCTTTATCCATTAAGGTGTCGATGAGCGCCGAGATTAAGAGAGATTGCAGGTAGTGGCTTTCTTTGAGATCAGCTAGCTTGCCGACCAGATTCACTTCATCGAGGGAAGAGGGAAAGGGGTTCATGAACGATTCTCCTTTTTTGAGATACATATTTTAAATACAAGAGTTGCTATATTACTAGTGTAGGCAGGACAGAGGAAAAACATTCCTATTGATTTAATAACGGTGCTGGATCACCGGACAGCGAAGGGAGGGATCAGGATGAGTTTGTTCGATGACGATTTTTATTCGACGAAATCTTCAAAAAAGCAGCGTCATTATGGGTGGAGTCCACGGCGAGGCTTCTCTGGAAGAAGCTTGATGAACAGCCCATGGAAAACCATTCTCTTGGCCGCATTGGGCGGAGCTTTTATAATGATCCTGCTGTTTTGGATATTCGGCGGTTCAAGAGTGGTTCCAACGGCGGCCCCGGCTTTGGCTTCAGTTGATACCCGCTCACTTAGCGGCGATCCATTCGTGGTGGTGGCTGATAAAGTCAAGCCGGTTGTGGTCAGCGTGATCAGTACCAAGAAGGATGATCAGGGAAGCGGTGTTGGGGTCGGTTCGGGTGTGATTTTCCAAAAGAATGGGGGCAGTGTCTATATCCTGACGAACAATCATGTCGTTGAGGGCGCGACTCAGTTTGAGATCGTGACCGCTCTTGGCGAGCATAAGAAAGCGTCTTTGGTTGGGAAGGATCGCATCTCGGATTTGGCTGTCCTAGAGGCTTCGGCTGACGGGGTGAAGGCGATTGCGGAATTCGGGAATTCGGACAATCTCAAGGCCGGAGAATTTGCCATTGCGGTCGGCAATCCACTGGGACTTGGTTACTCGCCAACCGTTACACTCGGCATCATCTCTATTCCCAAACGGACGATTCCTGTTTCCCTCACGCAAGGAGGGGAATACGATTGGGAGATGGATGTGATTCAGACGGATGCAGCCATCAATCAGGGCAACAGCGGGGGTCCGCTGGTCAATATCGAAGGCCAAGTGATTGGCATCAACAGTTTGAAAATATCCGATACCGGTGTAGAGGGACTTGGATTTGCCATCCCGATCAATTCGGCCAAGCCGATAATTGACAGCCTGATCTCGAATCATAAGGTCAAACGGCCGTTGATGGGCGTGTCTACTCAGGAGCTGCAGTCCTTTAAAGGTACGGAAGTTTTAAAACTCCCAGCCGAAGTGAAAACGGGAGTAATCGTGTTCGAAGTCTCGGGACCGGCGAAGGATGCGGGCATTCAGTCGCAGGACGTAATCGTTCAGCTTGACAGCCGTAAAATAGCCACGACCATAGCGCTGCGCAAGTATTTATACTACGAGAAGAAGATCGGCGATCAAGTGAACGTGACCTTTTATCGCGGCGGGAAGAAAATGAATACAACCCTCACGTTGACTGAGGCGGGGGATAAGTGATTGTAGCGAGAGAGTTACTGGAATACGAGTGTATGGCTCACTGAAATTAGAGATAATGTGAAGATAAGAGATTAGAGATAAAGTGGACGAAAGAGGTAGCTTACATGTACGTGGTATGCAAGGAACATCTTGAGATAGCTATTGATCAATTTGTTGATGAATATGAGGAAGCGCCGGACATTGTTGATCTGCAAAAGGTCCATTTTGCCCAGTGGGAGCCTCCCAAGCACTGTGAACATTGTAAGGAGGCGGCTCAGTTTCTGGTTGTGTGAGAGGGGCGAATGCCCTTCTTTTTTGTTGGTTTTGGGGCGGGGAGGATGTGGAAAGGCGTTGGAAAAGGGACTAATGTTACAAGTTAGGTCGAGTTAAGAGGGACATGAGAGTAGATAAAAGGGATAAGTGAGTAGATAAGACAAAAGTGACATTGATCCGTTCAAATTGGGGATCGAGATGCAAAAAGCACATCTAAATCTTATAAGTTGGGAATACTTCGGTGCTGAGATGTAAAACCTGCATTTGGATTTCAGGTTTATGAGGGAATTGAGAGATTTTGGCTGATTTAGATGTAGGTTTTGCATCTTGTACCTACAAAATCAGGCCGATTACGAATTAAGATGTAGGTTTTACATCTGGTTATAGTGCTAGTATGGCAAGGGGTATCCTTATTCGGGATGAGCCTGTGATAATGTGAAGCGGGGTGAGCTGATTGCATATTCAGCTTTTGGCGGTGGGAAAGTTGAAGGAACGCTATCTGACGGATGGGATCGCGGAATACATAAAGCGCCTTGGGCCCTATGCCAAGCTGCAGATGGTGGAGGTGCCTGATGAGCGGGCACCGGAAACGATGAGCCCTGCTGAGGAACAGCAGGTCAAGGGGAAAGAGGGCGAGCGTCTGCTCGCGCAGCTGCGGAGCGATACCTTCGTCGTGGCGTTAGCCCTCGACGGACAGGCGCTCAGCAGCGAGCAGCTTGCGCAGCAGCTCGACCAGCTGGCCATCTATGGGCGGAGCCAGGTGGCCTTTGTCATTGGCGGCTCGCTCGGGCTCTCGAGCGAGGTGTTGGCCCGGGCGGACATGCGGCTGTCCTTTGGCCGCATGACGCTGCCGCACCAGCTGATGCGGCTGGTGCTGGTGGAGCAGATTTATCGAGCGTGCAAGATCAATCGGGGGGAAAACTACCACAAGTGATTTCGCCTTACGTGTGATACGGCTACCTTGCAGCAATCTTACTTAGAACCTCATTACCTCTCGGTTGGCGAATTGTGGTTTTGCACAGCCACGATTCAATTTTTTGAACCCGTGTCCAACAAAACCATACTTAAATGTATACATGGCACCCAGATAGTTCTTTGAGGCACCTACAGAATGTGCGGCTTCTGTTAATGCAGATTTCAAATATTTGTTTCCTTTTTTTCCTTTAGAAGACTTCCTTTTACCTGCGCTCTCATTATGTCAAGGTACGAGTACTGCCCAGGAACAAAAGTGAGCCGCACTTGGAAATTGGTTTTTAATATTTGTCCCTACTTCAGCTAGGATTTGTTCAGTCATTCGAGTGGCAATTCCAGGTATAGAATCTAATCGCTCAACGTCTTCCAGATGCTCTTTTCCTACCTTTTCGTGCTACATGGCACCCAGATAGTTCTTTGAGGCACCTACAGAATGTGAAGGGTGGCATTGAAAGCAATTGACTGCAAATTTATTATATTATACCATTAATCAAAACGTAGGAATCTGCCGGAAAGTCAGAGAAGGGGCTGTTGAAGATGAGGGTAAGGCCGCTTTATGCCGTCATGGGGAAACACCATTTATTTGTTCGCCTGTTGATGCCCTACATCTTTTTTATGATCCTTGCCTTGCTGTTAGGCTGGCTGCTGTATTACAGAACCTTCAACCTGCTGGAAAATGAAGCAACCCGGAGCAATTTGCTGCTGCTGGAGC
The DNA here is from genome assembly GCF_900104695.1 of Paenibacillus sp. GP183. Classification (NCBI taxonomy): domain Bacteria; kingdom Bacillati; phylum Bacillota; class Bacilli; order Caryophanales; family Paenibacillaceae; genus Paenibacillus; species Paenibacillus sp. GP183. The sequence goes on along the minus strand of NZ_FNSW01000001.1, from coordinate 3,522,741 downwards.
AAGTGAAGGATATGCTGGATCGCAGGCTTTCTGAAATCGATACCATCGCAAGGCAAATCACGAACGAGCCCCGTGTTATGAGCTTCCAACAAGTCGAGAATCCGTTCGACGGGCCCAACACCTACCGAGTGATAGATATGCAAAAGGGACTGCATAATTATAGTGCCTCGAATAATTTTGTAATCGATTACTTTCTGTTGTTCAAAAAAAGCAATTTGGCCGTATCCTCGAATTCCACCCATGAAATTCCCAGTTTTTACCAGCGAGTTTTGATGTATGACAATATGGATTACCGGACATGGTATGAGTATTTCGTGGGCATTTTCCATAACAGGCAATTTTTCCCGGTCCATAATGTAACTCTGAGAGGCAAATCGTCTTCCATGTTGACTTATGTTAAGACTTTGGGATACCCTTGGTATCCCACCGGAGCGCTCGTCATTCTCATTGATAACAAGGACATGTTGAAGCCGTGGGATAGCATTGATACCTCCGATGGCGGTTGGGCTTGCATTCTTGACGAGAAGGGTCAAGTACTAAGCTCTTTCGGAAACAAGGAGCTTGTCCCCGACGCGACGCTTATGAATCAAAGCAAGGGCATCATCGGGCCTTCCCGCGATACAAAGCAAATGCTGATTACTTACACCAAATCATCCTATAACGGTTGGACTTATATCGTGGCGCAGCCTCCCCATATCGTGCTCCAGAAAGTCATTTACATCAAAAAAATTACATTCACGGTGGTATTCCTCTTCTTGGGACTGGGCGTCCTGTTGGCCTATTTGTTCGCTTATCGAAACAGTAAGCCCTGGACGCGCATCCTAAACACGATCAAGGAAAGATTCAGCGGGGACAGTACGGGGAGCGAAGATCCATACGGCTTCGTACAGAGTACTTTAACCAGGTTGATTGATAATAATTACGAACTGGGAGAAAAAATCGAGAGGCAGGCCCCTTTCCTGAAAGCTACAATTTTTGACGGTCTGCTGAAAGGCGACTTTATGATCGGCAAAGGCGTCAAAGACATTGAGGCGCTCCTGAAGTATCAAAAGATGGATTTGGCGGGCAGCTCGTACATGGTCGCGATACTGCATTTTCGGTACAAGAAAAATGACCTTAGTTCGGACGTTCTTTATGAATTGGATGTCAACCGGGTCCTCGTGAAAGAAATATTGCGAAATACCGCAGGAAACGATGCTTATTCCCATGATGTGTCCGAGGATTCACTCGCTCTGCTTTTCCTCAATCGGACAAACGACCAGCTGAAATTTCGCCCCCATGTGGAGCAAATCCTCCACGAGGTTTTGATTAATTTCCGCACCCAATTGGAAAATCCTTTATCCGTCTCCGTGGGCGGCATCTATTATTCTCTGCTCAACGTATCCCGATCTTATGAAGAAGCCAGACAAGCCATGAACCTAAGCATTTGGGGATACGCTCCTGGGATCGTCTGGTTCACTGATCTGCCCAAGCTAAGACAAGGTTACTATTACCCCGGGGAGGTGGAAAGCCGGCTGATGAATTATTCCAAGGCGGGCGACCGGACCGGAACGAACAAATTGCTTCAGGAGCTGCAGCTCGAAAATTTGAAAGACCGGAACTTGTCCCCTTCCATGCTGAATCTGTTCCTGTTCGAAATGCTGGGCACCTTGGTGAAAGTGAAAGAACAACTGGGATTGGAAGACGAAGCCGATGTAAAAAAGTGGACCCTCCGTATCCATTCCGAAGAGGACTCCCATCAACTGCTTCAATCCTTCACCGACGAGTACGGCAAAATTTGCGATTATGTAAACGAACGTAAAAAAAGTCAAAACGTACATTTGATCGAGGAAGCCCTCCATTGTGTCCATTCGTCTTATATGCTGGCGGATTTGAGCTTGGAGCTGCTGGCGGAAAAGCTTAACGTTTCCAAAGTGTATCTGTCCCAATTTTTCAAGGAACAATCCGGTGTGAATTTCTCCGATTATTTGGAAGGACTGAGGATGGATCGTGCGAAGGAGCTTCTTCGCACGACGGATCTGCCCATCAAAGAAATTGTCGACCTTACCGGTTATTACTCCTCCAATACGTTCGGAAGGGCCTTCCGACGTATCCATGGGATCAGTGCAACCGAGTACCGGAGTTCCTTTCAGCTTGAATAATCCGTATTCTTAACAAATGCACTCCCACTAAACAAATGCACATCCGGCATCTTAACGATTGCACCTTCCGGTTTTCTTATCCTCTTTACTTCCCCAAGCGCTGATGCTACTTTCGGTATAGGCAACCAATAAAACCGAAAGGAGGTGCGAATATGGAAGCGGCTACACAACAGACCCGGCAACCGGCCCCCCTCAAAGCGAACCTGGCCACCTCGTGGTTCAAAATGCGCAAAGCCTGGCAGTTGTACGTCCTGCTTGCCCTGCCGGTGATTTATATCATCGTGTTCAAATATGTACCGATGTATGGGGGGCAAATCGCCTTCAGGGACTACATCGTGACCAAAGGAATCTGGGGCAGCCAATGGGTAGGCTTCAAACATTTCAACCGTTTCTTTCATTCTTACGAATTCGGAAGATTGATGGGAAACACCTTGCTTTTGAGTTTTTACAGTATCGTCGCAGGATTCCCGTTTCCGATTCTACTGGCTTTGAGCTTGAATTCCGTGCAAAAGCAATGGTTCAAAAAATCGGTGCAGATGATCACGTATGCCCCCCATTTCATATCGGTGGTCGTCATGGTCGGTATCATTCTGGAGATGCTCGATACCCGGCACGGAATCGTCAACATCTTGATGAAATCGATAGGAATGACTCCAATTAATTTCATGGGGAGACCCGAATTTTTCAAGTCTATTTTTGTATGGTCCGGAATTTGGCAAAGCGTCGGGTTCAACTGTATCATCTTTTTGGCGGCGCTTTCAAGCATCGATCCGTCTCTTCACGAAGCGGCTGTCATGGACGGCGCCAGTAAAATGCGGAGAATATGGCATATCGATCTCCCCGGAATCATGCCGGTTACCATGATTTTGCTGATACTCAATACCGGTTATATCCTCGATATCGGTTTTGAAAAAGTGATCCTGATGCAAAATCCGCTGAACTTGCGCACTTCGGAAATCATCGATACGTATGTGTACAAAGTGGGCCTTGTTTCCCAGGCCATGAATTATTCGTATTCTGCCGCCATCGGCCTGTTCAAATCCGTGATCGGACTGCTTCTTCTGTATTTGGTCAACAAAATCGCCCAGAAAACAAATCAAGCCAGTTTGTGGTAGAGGAAAGGCGGGCAAGACGATGGAATATTCCCACATCAAAGAATCAAGCAGTGACCGAATCTTTTCGATTGTCAATTACGCGATTTTGCTGCTGTTTCTACTGACGATTTTGTACCCGCTCATTTACATTGTAAGCGCTTCATTCAGTGATCCATCTGCTGTTATCGCCGGCAAGGTCAGATTGTGGCCTATCCATCCGACCCTGGCGGGATACGAGGCCGTATTTAAACATAAGTTGATCTGGTCCAGCTTCCGGAATACGATATTTTACACCGTATTTGGCACCATCATCAACGTGATCATGACTCTTCTGGCCGCTTATCCTCTGTCCAGGAAAGACTGCTACGGCCGCAATGCCGTGATGATGCTGTTTGTCTTTACAACGTTATTTTCCGGTGGGTTGATTCCAAGCTACCTACTGGTGAAAGACCTTGGCATGTTGAATACGGTCTGGGCTATGCTGATTCCCGGGGCTATGTCCATTTGGAATGTAATTATTACGAGGACTTATTTCCAGACCACCATTCCCGAAGAGATGCTGGAAGCGGCGCAATTGGACGGCTGTAACGATTTTAAGTTCGTTTGGAAAATCGTTATTCCCCTGTCCGGACCCATTATTGCAGTCATTACTTTATTTTATGCGGTAGGACACTGGAACCAGTTTTTCAGCTCGCTCATCTATTTGAAGAAACAAAGCTTGTATCCGCTACAGTTAATATTAAGGGAAATTCTTATTCAAAACGATGCCAATGCGCTTATGTTGTCGGATGTTAAAGAAGAAGCCCAAAAAGAAGCGCTCCGAACCTTGTTGAAATATTCGTTGATCGTGGTCTCCACTTTCCCATTGCTGATCGTTTATCCTTTTGTGCAGAGGCATTTTGTCAAAGGCGTTATGATTGGATCATTAAAAGGTTGACCGTTTCATTACATGTTACATTAGGAGGAATCCAACTTGAAAAAGATGACGATTATCGCCTGCTTGATCATTCTCTTCGGAGCCGTGTTTCTGTCAGGCTGTCAGGACAATAAATCGGCAGATAGCTCGCAAAACAGCAACGCTCCCGGCAATAGTACGTCCTCCGTGAATCCTGCTGGCCAATTCCCGATCACCAACGATAAAACGACTCTCAAAGTCATGGTGCCGGAAAACTCGGTTGTCAAAGATTTCTCGACCAACGAGTTTACCAAATATTTGGAGGAAAAAACTAACATACACATCGATTGGGAAATCATCCCTTCGAAATCAGCCTCGGAAAAGCTGAACCTCGTTCTTTCCGGAGGGGACTACCCTGATGTGATCATGGGCTTCGGCGTGTCCAACACCCAGCAAATGATCTACGGAAGCCAGGGAATCTTTTTGCCCATGAATAAAATGATCGACAAGTACGGCGTTGAGACGAAGAAAATGTTCCAGGAACTGCCCGTCGTCAAAGAGAGCATCACCGCGCCGGATGGAAATATTTACGCACTGCCCCAGACGAATGAGTGCTTCCACTGTGATCTTCCCCGAAGAATGTGGATTTATCAGCCTTGGCTGGATAAACTCGGACTGAAAATGCCGACTACCACCGATGAATTTTATGAAGTGCTGAAAGCGTTTAAAACGAAAGATCCAAACGGCAACGGGAAAGCCGATGAGATTCCGCTATCCGGCTCGCCGACCGGCTTCTATACCAGCATTGATTCCTTCTTGATGGACGCATTCATATACAACCCCGGCGGCGACCGGATTTATCTTGATAAAAAGAAAGTCGTCGTCCCCTTCGATAAGCCGGAATGGAAGGATGGATTATTGTATCTGCATAAGCTCTACAGCGAAGGATTGCTGGACCACCAGTCTTTGACGCAGGACGGCAACCAATTAAAGCAGCTTGGCGAAAATCCAAATACGGCGGTTTTGGGCGCCGTATCGGCTATGCACATGGGCGTTTTCACGGAATTTTACGGAAAAAGCAATCGATGGCTGGAATACAAGACGGTTCCTCCCTTAAAAGGTCCGAAGGGGCTGCAGGTCGCGACGCTGGAAGGTTATCACTCGGTGGGCGGCGGGGAATTCCTGATCACAAAGGCAGCCAAAAATCCGGAAGCGGCGTTCCGTCTGGCCGATTTTATCTATAATGAAGAGAGCACGCTCCGTTCTACGGTCGGGCGTCCCGATCAAGAATGGGTAAAAGCGCAGCCGGGCGAAATCGGAATCAACGGTAAACCGGCCAAATGGAAACAGATCGCCAACTGGGGACAGGTGCAAAACTTCAACTGGGGCCAAACCGGAATATCCTACCGCTCCAACGATCTGCGGTTGGGCGAAGTTGCCAATCCGGAGAAACCGCTTGAGGTGGTTATGTACAACGAGGCCAAGCAAAAATACGATCCATACAAACCCGATATCAGCCAAGTACTTCCTCCATTATTCTTCAGCAACGAACAGGCGGGCGAACTATCCGATCTAGCAAAAACGATCAACGATTACGTCAACGAAATGATGGCGCGTTTCGTTACGGGCGATGCGGATTTGGACAAAGAATGGAGCTCCTACTTGAGCAACCTGAAAAAAATGAATCTGGAGCGCTACCTCCAAATTTATCAAGAAGCTTATGACAAAAAGTATAAGAAATAGGCAGGTGACCGACAAATGAAATCATTCCAACCGATCCGTCTTCGCCCGGCCTGTTTTGGATTTTCTTACGTCGGAGAATGTTACCGGGATGAAATTGGATCACTGCTTATCCATATATCAACAATTATACGATAGTAAATATAAAAAATAGGGAGTTACACTATGAATAAACAAGATCTGGCAGAGAAACAACTGTGGTTTGTCAATCAAAGGTTTGGAATGTTCATTCACTTCAACAGCGCCACCTTTCAGTTTGCGGATACCAAAATGGAAGATTGGGAATACGGACACGAGAATCATAATGAGCCTCGTCAATACCCATTTGACCCGCATGACTGGAACCCTGCACATCTCGATTGTACACAATGGGCTCAAGCCGCAAAATCCGCCGGAATGAGGTTTTCCGCTTTAACGGCGAAGCATCATGAAGGATTCGGTTTATGGCCAAGCCAGTACACGGAGCATTGCATCAGAAATGCTTCGAATCAGAAAGATGTCGTACGCGAATATCTTGATGCTTTCCGGGCGGAAGGAATTGAAGCGGGGCTCTATTTTTCCATGCTGGACCTGCATCATCAGATCGGCCGAAAAAAATGTACACTGGAGGACAAAGAATTTATCAAAAACCAGCTAAGAGAGCTGCTTACGAGCTACGGCGATATCCCTTTCCTCATCATTGACGGTTGGAATGCACATTGGGGCGGGCCTAATTATGAAGATCTCCCCTTTGAGGAAATCGATGACTGGGTAAAACGTTTTCAGCCTGACTGTTTACTGATGAATATCAGCTGTGAATCGAATTTGGACCATACGGATGTCGTTTTTTATGAAAATGCTGCCGGGCAAGAAGTGGACGACACGTTCGAGGGTCCGGGCGCGAGCTGCAATATATTGACGAAAACCTGGTTCTGGAGAAAACCGGATACGACGATGGAGCTTAAGACGGCCGACTGGGTACTGGATAAACTCCATGAAATGTATAAACATAACGTCTCATTCTTATTAAACGGAGCACCGAATCAGCAAGGTTTGTTGGACGCAAACGTTGTGGAGCGCTTTAAAGAAATCGGGGAACGATACCGGCAGCCGGCAGATCTCAAGGCAGTCCCACCAAACTGGCTGTTTCGAAAATAACCAACTGCAACATGGCCGCTATGTATTCGCGGCCTCAGACTGTCGACAAAGTCTTGGGCTTGTTGACAAAGTAGGCAGGGAGCGAGTCCTGCCTACTTTTCTTTCTTATTAATCTGATTTGAGGCACTTTTGTACTTCATTTCTTTGCTATATAAGATGAACTAAAGTGACTTGGAAGGAATTTCAAGTAATACTCGTCGAATAGGTTAAGATCAACTATTGGACGGGTGATGCAAGATGAAACCGGTAGAAGAACAATTGTATGAAGTGGAGCAACGGCTAAAGCATGAGCGATGCGATCGGGCTGTATGATCAGTTGTTCAGTGATGATGACGCTTTTCGGGAAAAGACGAACGAGACCGAAATGCCCGAACATTGGCCGGAAATCTGCAAGCAAACGAAGGAGAAGCTGAGTCGGCTCGAGCTGTTTTATGAGGATGCGGCCCCGTTCCTGTGTTTAAAAGAACTTGTCGAGAGCGCTCGGACGAACACGGAGGTACGGCATATATTTGTCGACGAAGGTCAGGATTATTCGCCATTCCAATTCGTGTTTCTCAAACAGCTGTTTCCTCGCGCCAAAATGTCGGTGCTCGGCGATTTCGGCCAAGCGATCTTCCCTCAAGCAACGAATCTGCACGAGGCGGATTCGCCATTGATCCGGCTTTACGGTGAAGGCGAAACGAGCCTGATCCGCCTTGTCCGAAGTTATCGTTCAACCCGTGAGATTGTGGAGTTTACGAAGTCGCTGCTACCAAGTGGAGAGATCGTGCCTTTCGAGAGGAGCGGCAGGAAGCCGTACCTCTCGAAGGCTGGCAGCGGGGAAAAGCGGACGGCGCAAATAATAGAGGACCTCGCGGCGCTTAAGGCTGAAGGCTTCGACTCCATCGCCGTCATTACGAAGACCGCAGCCGAAAGCCGTGAGGCCTATGAAGCATTGACGACGCAGGGTTGCGAGTCTCTGCGGCTCATTACGAAGGAGACGCTCACCTTTGAAAAGGGAACGTTGGTTATTCCCGCATATCTCGCTAAGGGTGTTGAGTTCGACGCGGTTCTGATCTACGATGCTTCTTCTCAAGCATACAACCGGGAAAGCGAACGCAAGCTCTTTTATACAGCATGTACGCGTGCGATGCATCGGCTTCTGCTTTATACGACAGGAGAATGGACGCTCTTCATTCAGGCAATGGATATGTCTTTGTATGAGGGGTTCGGGTGTTGACCCGGGATGCCGAGCTGCTAACCGTTTGCCCGGTTCCGACCTCCCGGTCGGGCCGATCTATTGAATATATGATAGGGAAGCTCGTGTTCCTCGAATATATGATTGCCCAGGATGATTTTGTAAAAGGAGTTAACCATGTCAACCTGGGTGGTATGAAGGGAGTCCCGTCCCCCGCTGTAGTCCAATTGGATGTGGAGTTCCAGCCTCATGGACATTCGGGGTTTGAAGTTCCGCGATATTCACGCGTATTTTATTTCCGACGAAGAGCAGCAGAATATAAAATAAATGAAACAAATGGGGTTAGCCTGTTGAGAAACATGAAGCTGACCCCATTTGTTTCGCCTCCAAGATGATATGCAGAACCGTATCACAAGTGAGGTGAAATTTGAGGGATGGAAAAGAATAGACCCGATAAGCTTATTTTAGAGTTAATGCGGGCCTTTTTGATGAGTAAAGAAAGTTTGACTTTATTAAAGCACTAAAGCGTAAATTAAACTAAACAAATTTCGACAAAAATATACAAAATCTTATCATAGAGATAATATAGGCTTTACATAAATATGTTTAGATAGAGAACGAAATACCTACGGGCTTGATACGTGTAGGCTGAATCATGACGGGGAGATTGGCTTCGTCTGCTTAATAGAGGCAAGAGGAGATGGAAGCTAAGTACAATTCATTTTTAATGACGCAATTCGCAGCCACAATAGCAGAGAGTATTGGAGTAGAATCGTCCAAATTGGAAGAAGTATCCATTTCATCAGTAAAAACCTTCATTCAAAAATATGAGATTCCAAGATTCCGTTACACCGATTTGCTTTGGCTCCATGTATACCGGCACTTTGCCAGTGGTACACGGCATACAACAATACCAAAAACATGTGATCCAAACTGGTTCATTATTTGATGCGCTAGTGCGAGGAAACAAAAAAGTTGCCATTGAGCCGTAGCAAATTCAAGCATGTCTATTATATTTGGTGAAAGACAGATAGATTACTATATTTCACCATATGACGACCATGGCATTCATACAAATGACGAAGGTCACGGAACACATGGTTCTGATTTGCCCGAGGATTTAAATGTCATGCATTTTTATGGTCTATATCCCAAAAAGCAAGTTTGAATAATGAAGGAGACAAACTTTCAATGAATCAAATCGAGTTAATTGATTTATCCAAATCATACGATGGTAATACAAATGTTATTGAAAACATAAACGTAGAAATTAAACAAGGTGAGTTTTTCGTATTGGTTGGTCCTTCCGGCTGTGGAAAAAGTACGCTTTTACGCATGATTGCAGGCTTAGAAGATATTACAGACGGCCTGTTAAAAATTAATGGAAAAGTATCTAACCATGCATTGCCAAAAGATCGGAATATCTCGATGGTATTCCAAAACTATGCGTTGTTTCCACATATGTCTGTAAGAGAAAATATCCTTTTTGGACTGGACGTGAAAAAAGTCTCGAAAGAAGATCAGCATAAGCGATTGAAGGAGACCGCAGAAATGATGGGTCTAACTGAATTGCTCAATCGCAAGCCGGGTCAGTTATCAGGTGGGCAACGGCAAAGGGTTGCACTTGCCAGAAGCATTTGCAGCCACTCTCCGATTTGTTTAATGGATGAACCGTTGTCTAATCTTGATGCACAATTAAGGGCGCAAATGCGTACGGAAATTCGGCGCATTCAAAAACAATTGGGCTTGACCATGATCTACGTAACCCATGATCAAGTTGAAGCAATGACAATGGGAGATCGAATCATGGTCTTGAATGGAGGGCATATTCAGCAAGTAGGTGCTCCGCTTACTTTATATAATAATCCGGCCAATAAATTCGTTGCAGGCTTTATCGGCACTCCGCAAATGAATATGGCACATACCGTGCTAATGGGGGATAGCATCGTATTAAATGATTCTATCCAAGTAAATATTGAATCCAGCAACAGGCATCATCTTCCGGCAGGCGAGGAATTTATCGTTGGGATTCGTCCAGAAAACATTTCATATGCTTCTGGTAAAACAAAAACCTCTTATCCTGTAACGATTATGAATGTGGAACTTCTGGGAAATGAAACGCAAATTGTATTTGAGGTCGGTCGGGAAATCTTTATCGCAAAATGGCCGGGCCAATGGAATATCGAGATTGGGTCAACAATACATGTAGATTTTCATCCTGATTTTTATCATTTTTTTGACGTAAATAGCGAGAAGTTAATCCGTGCCTCCCTTCAAAAGGATATGGATGCTCATGCGGATAAAGTTCGCAGCGCCGCACTGAGGGGGGAATATTATGGGTGAAGGATTCGAGCAGGAACTCTTGCTCAAAAAAAGGAAGCAGGAAAGAACGAATTTCTGGAAAGGGATGCTGTATATACTCCCCTCTCTAATCCTGTTCCTTATTTTCGTTATTTATCCATTCATACAAACGATAATCCAAAGCTTATTTTTGTCCGACAACCGCGGATTCTTGACAAAATTTGTTGCATTTCAAAATTACACAGAACTATTTAATGATCCGGTGTACCTTACGAGCATCAAAGCTACTTTCTTGTATACCCTGATCACAGTTCCCTTGACTATCGTAATTTCATTGTTTCTGGCGGTTATTTCCATTGAAAAATTAAAAGGGATGGGAATTTTTCAAACGATATTCTCTTCTACGATGGGGGTATCGGTTGCGGCTGGATCCGTGTTTTGGAGTTTTTTGTTCCATCCGACGGTTGGCATCCTCAATAAGTTGATAGCCTTTTTTGGCGGAGCTCCAATTGGATGGTTGACAAGCCCTTCATATGCCATGCTCTCCGTGTCGCTTGTTTCCGTCTGGATGAACATAGGGTTCTCTTACTTAGTGTTAATAGGGGGATTAAAAAACATAGACAGTTCCTACTATCAGAGCGCCGATATTGTCGGCGGAGGTTTCTGGTTCAAGTTAAGAAAAATCACCATTCCCCTGTTATCACCAACTTTGTTTTTTGTGTTGACTATATCGATCATCTATGCCTTCCAATCTTTTGGAGTCATTGATATGTTAACCAGGGGAGGACCTGTCAATAGTACCAATTTGCTTGTTTATAGCATATATACCGAAGCATTTGTCAACTTCCAGTATGGAAGTGCAACGGCACAGGGCGTCGTTTTGTTTATAATGATATTCATTGTTTCCCGTTTACAGATCAAACTGACAGAAAGATGGGTAACCTATCAATGACAATGCCGCTATCAAAAAAAATTATTTTGTATGCCATCTTGTCGATTTGTGCGTTTACGGTTTTCTTTCCTGTCATTTTTGCCATATTATTGAGCTTTTCGAACAATACGGATATTATGAACGGATTATATATTCCTGGCCGGTTGTCCTTTGGAAATTACGAGAACGCATTTAAAGCCCAGCCGTTGATGCACTATATAATCAACTCGGTAGTTGTTTCTATCATAATGACCGTGTTGCAGATTGTCTTGGCTCTACTAGCAGCTTATGCCTTTGTCTTCATTAACTTCAAAGGAAAAAATATAATCTTTCTCTTTTTTATGGCAACCATGATGATACCATCAGAGGCTTTGGTCATTTCAAACTTTCAGACTCTGCGATTATGGAACATGCTTAATACTTATTCAGGCCTGATTCTTCCAGGTCTCGCCTCTACCTTTGGTATCTTTTTGCTGAGGCAAAACTTCAAGCAGATCCCTTATGAGTTAAAGGAAGCCAGTCATCTCGCAGGAATAGGAGATTTTCGTTTTTTTCGAAAAGTAGCTGTTCCCATGTCCAAAAACAGTATCGTAACTTTGGCAATTTATAACTTTCTGGTCAGTTGGAATGCTTATATGTGGCCCTTGCTTGCTACGACTAATACAACGGTACGCACGGTGCAAATCGGCTTACGACAGTTGGCGACAACAGAAGTTTTAAATGATTATGGCATGATTACTGCCGGGGCTATGATTGTCGCATTGCCTACCCTTATTTTGATTTTTGCTGGCCAAAGCCGTTTGCAAGAGGGTCTTACCAAAGGCGCTCTCAAATAAATAAAAAAACCGACGAGGAGACTTCAACATGTTGAAAAGAGTAATGGTAACTGTATTATCGGCCATGGTCGTTCTGACTGGTTGTGGAACCGGAGCAAGCACTGGTTCAAAGGAATCTAACGCGCCAAAAGCTACACAATCTTCTACAACCGATGGAAACCCTACAAAAGTATTGTTCTGGCATTCAATGAGTGGTGCGAATCAAGCGAATTTAGAAAAAATTGTAAACGGATTTAACGCTAGCCAAAAAGAAGTCGTTGTAGTCGCTGAAAATCAAGGGAGCTATGACGAATCCACCTCTAAATTCTTCAACATGAACGGTGGAGCAGGTCGTCCATCTTTAATTCAAATCGGTGAACAAAATTTGCAATCGATGATCGATTCACAATTGATCGAACCTGTATCCAACCAGGTTAAAGATTATAACTATAAGCTCGATGATTTGATCCCGCAAGTGGTAAACTTCTATACAGTAAATAAAACGCTGTATGCGATGCCATTCAATGCATCTTCACCTGTTCTCTACTATAATGTAGAAGCATTGAAAAATGCCGGATATGATAAAGCTCCTTCCACGTATGAAGAAATTTTAAAAGCAGGCCCTAAAATTAAAGCGTCGAATAATGGGATGAGAGCATTTACCAAGCCTGTATATGGCTATGCTCTGGACCAAATGGTAACCAATATGGGTGGACTTGTTGTCAACAATGCTAACGGCCGCACAAGTCGTACTACCGAAGTAGCTTATCAAAATGAAATTTTAACGATCTTTACTTGGCTGCATGATCTGATTAAAGCCGACCAATTCGTAAATTATGGAAAAAACATTGATAATATCGTTACTGGATTTTATAAAAAAGACATTGCGATGTTCATTTCAACATCCGCCACTGCCGCTAAATTGGTTACGAGCGCGCCTTTTGAAGTCGGCATAGCCTATCTACCTCATTCTGAAGGCAAGGAACCTCAAGGAGTATATGCAGGCGGCGGAGCATTAGTTGTGTCTAAAGGGCTTCCTGCAAAAGAAAGAGAAGCTACTATGAAATTCATGCAATACGCAACCTCTGCAGAGGTACAAGCTGTTTGGGCAGGCGATACAGGTTACTTCCCTATTAATACAAAATCATTTGAAACAAATACAATGCAGGCGATTTATGCAAAAACGCCTCAATTAAAAGTGGCAGCGGATCAATTTAAAAATTCCAAGCAAACAGAAGCAACCGCCGGCCCATTATTGTCGCAACTTCCACAGCTTCGTAATGATCTGCAAGCTGCCGAAGAAATGGTATTCAATGGTAAAAATCCACGTGAAGCAATGGATCAGGCTGTTGCAAATACAAATAAACAAATTAAAAAAGCAAATGAATCGATAAAAAAGTAGTGTACTAGGGAGATAACCCATAAGAGGGGCAGTTAGAAAAATTTGCCCCTCATGTGGGTTATTTTTGTTTTACAGTGTGAAACATCATTTCGGCAGCAAAATCTTATGGAGCTGGCGGCAGCTCCTTTCGTATTTTTCGCCGTTAGACCCGATACGGTGAAAACTACCACAAGTGATTTCGCCTTACGTGTGATACGGATACCTTGCAGCAATCTTACTTAGAATTTCAACACCGATATTCCCTCAAATTTCGCCGTGGCAGACGATTTAGCTTCCATGGAACAATAGCAAAAAACGGCTTTGTTCGCATCGTTTGCGAAAGGGCCGTTCTTTGTTTTTCTTCGGATTTCCCGAAATAGATGGGCAAGGTAACGAAATAAGAGCATGGACATGTTCATAAAATAATGGTTTTTGTACATATGTCTCATCTGATCTTAATTCTCCTAAATTTTTCATGCTAATTTCATTGTGTATCAGTAAAATATGAATTAACTTGACATTGGAATAAATGTTCAACCGATTTCTGTGCACCGCGCTTTTGTAAGGATAGGACGCGGAAAGGTTCTGGTGCAAAAATTTTTATAACCACAATATATAGTGCCCTAAAATTTCATTTGGCATTAAGTTAACACTACATACGGGATGTAAAAATATTTTTGCACCAGAACCCTAAATTGTGTATTACTCTGATCCATACTTAAGTAACGGGGTGCCTGCTATGATTCGTTTCAATAAATTTTTAGTAATAATCATCATTACAGCTACTTTAGTTTCTCAGAACGTATTATCTGTATTTGCAGCGACCGATTCATTTTCCGATATTAAAGGTCACTGGGCTGAAGTGACAATAAAGTGGGCGACTGATCAAAAAATAGTTCAAGGGTACGAAGATGGAACATTTAGACCGGACAACATCGTAACGGAAGCAGAGTTCCTTGCAATACTACTTCGGTTATACCCGAACGCTATGGAAATAGTTAAAAAGAATCCTTCAACTCCAAATAACTGGACATATCCGTATTATGTTGTCGCGAAACAGTTTAACATGCCTCTTGCTGCTTTGGCGGCCACTCCCATTGCCCGTGGCCATGTTGCCGAGCTCATCGTGGGTGCCTTCGGAAACCACTATGATACCAATGGGGCCATTGCTTTCTTATACGATATGGGCCTCTCTAATGGCCGAAATGGGAAGACCCTACGTGGATACGAGGTGGCTGGTAATTTAACTAGGGCTGAGGCGGCACAATTTGTAAAGTCTCTTTCAGAAAAAGTATCGACATTGGAGTTAAAAAAGCGGCCTGATGAGGAACTTCAAAACCCATCCGTGAGTAAGTATTACCTTAGCAACCGGGTTGCCAATTACAACATTCAGGTATCGGTTGATGGTCAACATAAAACGTTAACCGGGACAGAAACTATAAAGTGGAAAAATCCAGCGAAGGGACCGGTCAAGGAGTTATATTTTCACATGTACCCGAATGCATTCGAGTCCACAAATACGACTTTTTGGAAGGAAAGGTTAGCGGATGGATTTCCGAAACCAACGTTACCGGATGACTTAGGTAACATCCAGATTTCAAGGATGGAAACCGAACAAGGAGAACAATTGACATCCCACATGCAATTTGTACAGCCTGATGACGGTAATCAAGAGGATCGGACTTTACTGAAAGTCGATCTCCCTTATACCGTCCCCCCTGAGGGTACGATCAAAATAACCATGCAATTTTCCGTACAATTACCTCAACTCCATAGACGAATGGGTCATACCGATGAATTTGTAATGGCCGGGCAGTGGTTTCCCAAAATCGCCGTCTATGAACCATCTGGGACGAGAGGGCGTATGACTGACGGTTGGCACCTTCATCAATTCCATGCGAATTCCCAGTTTTATGCGGATTTCGGTGAGTATGATGTATCGATAGATTGTCCAGCTAGTGATATCGTTGCAGCTACAGGTTCGGAGGTATCCGCCAAACCTATTGGAAGAGATATCGCTAGGCATTACTTTCATGCGGGGGATGTTCATGATTTTGCCTGGGCGGCATCCCCCAACTTTATGTTTTCGGAAGCGCCCTCCAATTCGGGAACAACAATCAAGTTATATTTGGATCCTAAACATGCCCATCTAAAAAGCAGATATATGCAGGCTGCACAAAAATCTCTTCAAAAATATCGGGAATGGTATGGTGAGTATCCTTATCCCTCATTGTCCATCATTGCTCCACCAGCAAAAGGAAAACATGCCGGTCGGATGCAATACCCGACATTAATTACCGCATCCGCAGGCATTGAAGAAAACCCAGACTTAAATCTGGAAAGGGTCATAGCCCATGAAATAGCTCATCAATATTGGTATGGAATGGTGGCCAATGATGAGTTCGAAGAACCTTGGTTGGATGAAGGCTTCGCTTCATATGCAGAAGAGAAGCTTATGACATCAGAATTTGGCATTGATCCGAAACAATTTTATAGACCTTCTTCTCCAACCTACAATCGATTAACGAAATACAGTTGGCAGTACAAAAATTATATTGACTATGTAAATAACGTTTATATCGGCGGAAAGCATGTGCTTCAAGAAATTGAACAAAAAATCGGAAGCGAAAAAATGCAAGAAGTGATGAAAGTTTATTTCGAGCGATGGAAATTTAAACACCCTGGCACGAAAGATTTCAAGGAAATATTGGAGCATGTGACTCAACAAAACTGGCAAGAATATTTTGCATCTTCTGTTTATGGAAATTCGTAATTGTACAATGATCTCGCTGCGACTTTTTTGTACGTGCTAATCAAACCTTTTTGGGGTAGAACCAAATAGGACATATGTACAAAAATATCGAGTTTTATGCAGATGTCTGCCAATGATACATCGTCAAACATGCAAAAAGGCCATAGAATCTGTGGGTGCCCTTAATTTTTCGCCGTTATGACCGTTAAGGTGAACCTTACCACAAGTAAGGCGAATTTTTGGTCTTAACGGTCTGGTTCGCAACGGCCAAGCCCAATGATTCGGGAACAAAAAAAGAACCGGAAGACACGGCCGGTTCTTACTTCTATATAAATAAATTGCATACAAAGAAGCATCGTGATAAGATTAGAAGGCCGTTGCGAAAAAATTATCTAAAGACATAATTAATACATCATACTTACACTACTATCATACCACGTGGGTTTGCGGTTTGTCAAACGTTATTTTGCTTCTTTATACAAGTCCGAAAAGG
Organism: Paenibacillus sp. GP183; assembly: GCF_900104695.1. Taxonomy (NCBI): domain Bacteria; kingdom Bacillati; phylum Bacillota; class Bacilli; order Caryophanales; family Paenibacillaceae; genus Paenibacillus; species Paenibacillus sp. GP183. The sequence continues at coordinate 3,505,884 of NZ_FNSW01000001.1, read as the reverse complement.
AGTGTGTTGGTGAGGATGGTAAACGAGGAGGATTGGCAGCAAGAACAGGAGCGGCTAGTTCTGGTTACGGAAAAACTGCGATCGAAAATCGTCGAACTGGATCCAGAGGTGGCCGGGTTGCGCGATCAGGTGGTGGACATTCGCAAGCGGTTTTGGGAGGAAGTTACAGTCAACACAAGCACTGACGAAGATTTCGAAGAGACCTTCTACAGTATAAAACAGCAAGAGGCTGTGTTGTCCGAACGGGAGCGCAGTCACCAACAACGGATGAAGCGTTGGAAAAGCATGAAACGGCTGCTGCCGTCTCCCTACTTCGGGCGCATCGATTTTCAAGAGGATGGTCTGAGCTTCAGCGAGCAAATTTACATCGGCGTATCGTCTTTCGACGATGCAGATGGGATGAGCTTTCTGGTGTATGATTGGCGAACACCAGTTGCAAGTATGTACTACGACTATTCCCCGGGGGCGTCCGCCTATGAAACGCCAGGCGGGCAAATCACGGGTACGATGATGCTGAAGCGGCAATACCAGATCCGCGACGGTCAGCTCCAGAATGTGTTCGACACGAGCTTAACGATCGGCGACGAATTGCTTCAGCAGGTGCTTGGCAAGAGCGCGGATACACAAATGAAGAGCATCGTGGCGACCATCCAAAAGGAACAAAACGCCATCATCCGCAACGACAAGAGCCGTATGCTCATTGTGCAGGGGGCGGCCGGCAGCGGAAAGACGTCCGCGGCGCTGCAACGGGCAGCGTACTTGTTGTATAAACACCGCGATAGGCTCAAGGCTGACCAGATCGTTCTTTTCTCGCCTAATCCGATGTTTAACAGTTATGTATCCACGGTTCTTCCTGAGCTCGGCGAGGAGAACATGCAGCAGACGACCTTTCAGGAATATCTTGCGTATTGGCTTGGATCCACGTTGCGCCTAGAGGACCCGTTCGAGCAGATCGAATATGTAATGACGTCAAAATTTTCGCAAGGGTATGAAGCACGGATGAGTGGGATGCAATATAAGGCGTCCGAAGCTTTCCTGCAAGCTCTCCAAAGCTATGCGCTGTGGCTGGGGAAAGAAGGCATGCTATTCCGCAGTATCCGTTTCCGGGACCGAGAATTGATTACCGCTGAGCAAATGAAATTGCAATTTTACAGCTATGAAAGTTCCATCCGCCTGGCTAATCGCGTCATACTGCTGCGGGAATGGCTGCTGCGACAGCTGAGTTCGCTGGAGCGTAAGGAGCAGGAGGCGCTCTGGGTTCAAGATGAACTTGATTATCTCGACAACGAGCAATATACCGAAGCCTACAGCGTGCTGCTCAAGAAGTACCAGCGAGAAGAGGCGGTCTTCGATTTTACCAAACAGTATGTGGAAGTCTATGGCGAGTTTCGCGGGAAGGAGCAGGGGGAAGAGAATGTCTTCGACTTTGCCGAGCAGGAAGAAGAGCTGCTGCGTCGGATGGTCGTAAAGGAGCGCTTCAAACCGCTGAGGCGGGACGTGAAGCGGTTAATGTTCATAGATGCGATCGGGCTGTATGATCAGTTGTTCGGTGATGATGACGCTTTTCGGAAAATGACGAACGAGACCGAAATGCCCGAACGGTGGCCGGAAATCTGCATGCAAACGAAGGAGAAGCTGAGTCGGCTCGAACTGTTTTATGAGGATGCGGCCCCGTTCCTGTGTTTAAAAGAACTTGTCGAGAGCGCTCGGACGAACACGGAGGTGCGGCATCTATTTGTCGACGAAGGCCAGGATTATTCGCCATTCCAATTCGTGTTTCTTAAACAGCTGTTTCCTCGCGCCAAAATGTCGGTGTTCGGCGATTTCGCCCAAGCGATCTTCCCTCAAACAACGATTCTGCACGAGGCGGATTCGCCGTTGATCCGGCTTTACGGCGAAGGCGAAACGAGCCTGATCCGTCTTGTCCGAAGTTATCGTTCAACCCGTGAGATTGTGGAGTTTACGAAGTCGCTGCTACCAAGCGGAGAGATCGTGCCTTTCGAGAGGAGCGGCAGGAAGCCTTACCTCTCGAAGGTTGGCAGCGGCGAAAAGCGGGCGGCGCGAATAATAGAGGACCTCGCGGCGCTTAAGGCTGAAGGCTTCGACTCCATCGCCGTCATTACAAAGACTGCAGCCGAAAGCCGCGAAGCCTATGAAGCATTGACGACGCAGGGTTGCGAGTCTCTGCGGCTCATTACAAAGGAGACGCTCACCTTTGAGAAGGGAACGTTGGTTATTCCCGCATATCTCGCTAAGGGAGTTGAATTCGACGCCGTGCTAATCTACGATGCTTCTTCGCGGACGTATCGTTGGGAAAGCGAGCGTAAACTCTTTTATACAGCATGCACGCGCGCGATGCATCGGCTTCTACTCTATTCGACAGGGGAATGGACGCTCTTCATTCAGACATTGGATATGTCTTTGTATGAGGTAGCGCAATAAGTGATTGATGCACGGTTGTTTAGAGCCGGCTTTAACTTCATTGAAGGCAAGGCTCCCAAAAGGGAGCCTTCAAAAATCGCTTTATAGATGATACGCCGAACCATATCACAAGTAACGGCGAAAAATTGTCCGGGAAAGTCTTAATAGATACAGTTGAACCGACCTCTAAAAATTATTTTAGGGGTTTTTGTCATAGTTTTTCGAACATAAATTTTTGGGGTTTACCATTACCTAAACTTTAAAGTTTAAAGTTTGAAGTTTGAGGTTTAAACTCCTAAGGTTTGAGTTTTAAAGTTTAAAGTTTAAACTTTAGAAAAAACAAGAAATTATCTATTAACCCACCCAAACCAACGAGACATTTCGAATCTATATATATTAACTCATATAGGTTGGGAGAGGAAATAGAATGGCAAAGCAAGATATTCTTACCACAACCATCAATCTGTCCATTGATAACGGGAGCAGTCATGTTAAAGGAATATATGACGATTTGAGCCGCACTTTTATTTTCCCTAATGTGGTGGCACAACCATTTGGGGAGCGTTATTTATTAATGGAACAAGGAGAACCCCTGGATTTTTTAGATGTTCAGATCACATCTCCTGCAATCGAAACTGATCAATACCGTCATGTCTATGTGGGTAATTTAGCGATCGGCGATGAAGGTATTGTTCATGAAATCGTAGGAGATAAAGCGGTTCAAAAGAAGGCACAGAGACCCGAGACGATGGTTACTCTCCTAACGGCGGCGGCATATGCTATTGCTATGAAACATGAGGATGCCATTAAAAGTGGGAAGAGTCGCATTAAGGCAGCGGTAAACTTAGGAACAGGGTTGCCCATAAGAGAAATCACTCATTTCCGCGAAGAATTTAGTCGAAAAATTACTGGAGGCGTTCACTCCATTACATTTGTTACAACACCATTATTCAAAGGAGTAACGGTGGAGATGGAGTTCTCGCTTCCTACGGATATTAGCATTGATGATGTGTCTGGTGTATATGATATGGAGGCCACTTCAAAATCACAGTTATCACATAAGGGCTTTGGTATTGCGGATGTAGGTGGTGTGGATATGGATATCGCATTTTTTAGACCGGGTTTAGATCTGGACCAACGGCATTCAACAGGTGCCAAAATCTACTTAAACGATGCTTTGGAAAGCATACGTAATGAGGTCAATGCCCATGGAGAAGAGTTAATTGGCAGCACAGCAGAACTGACTAAAATGCTCGTCAGCAAGGAATATGAAATTTACGCAGAAGGTAAGGTTGCGTTTGATATGACCAACCTTGTAAACCGCCACATGCGCATATTGGCGGAAAAAGTGTTGAAATATGCACGTAATTCTTGGAAGAATGTCCGCTACGCCAACGAGTTTTGGTTTATCGGCGGTGGAGCAATTGTACTTCAACCTTGGATCGAGAAATTAAATGCCGAGTTGGGTTTACCAATCCGTTTCGATAAAACAGAGTATAGCCAATTCCGCAATGTCCGCGGAACTTTCTTTTTGCTCGATCATGCCTTGAAACATGCGGATGAAGCGGCGGCAAGCATTGAAAACGAGAAGGGGTCCGAAGGTGGGAGCGGATCTGATTGAAGAAACGGAGATCAACTGTTTTCGTTTGTCCCGGTAAGGATGTGACCCTTTATATCCCGTCTGAGACCCCACCTGAGGTCATCGATTATATGAACCAATTGAAGGCAGACGGGATGTTCAGTCAAGGTATAATGGATATTGTGACAAGATATATACTCCAAGAACAACAATCGCTTTCGATTCCAGCTTCGGGAGATTCACAAATCGAAGGAATGGGACCGTCCATAAATGATACTTATGAGGTTCATTCGAATTCGAATATCGAACCCATCATAGCGGAACCAGTGGAAGAGCAGGAACACCATGTGTTCAGGGATGGCCCGGGTTCCAACGAACAGAAGAATTTTAGTCTGGAACAAATATTTCGTCAAGCCGGGCGGAATGCGGGTAAGCTTTTGCAGGATACAGAAAAATGAAAGAATATTCGTTCACGTTTGAATTCGATTAATTCCTTAATTCCCAAATCCGTTATTTGCATGTTCACAAAAACTTTTTTGTCTTATGTTTACGTAACACGAATATGCCTCAACTTATCAGGATTCAGAACGGTATAAAGCCGGTGGAGCTCGTACGTTACCAGGTTCCAATCAAAGGCGATCGTCCCCACAACGGATCCGCCCTGGATAAACAGAAGGCCTATGCCTCCGTTCATCTTAACCTCTTGCACCGAGGCATCCTTAAGCTTATTCGTTGAGAGCACGTTCAACAAAGTCGCAATCCGAGAACGGGTGACAATCGGATTAATAGCTGCCCGCACTTTCCCTCCACCATCGGAGAAGAACACTGAGTCTTCTGTTAGCAGCTTCATTAGCTCCGGGATGGCTCCCTTCTTGAAGGCGTCGACAAATCGCTTTACAAGCTGTTTCTCCAGGCCGAAAAGCATACGCTCGCTTATTCCGGCGTCAGCGCTCTCCATTCTTTTTCTAGCCCGGCTGTAGATCTTGCGGCAGTTCGCCTCGGATTTGTCGACCATATCGGCGATGTCTTTATAGTCGTATACGAAAGCCTCACGCAAATCGTAAATCGCCCTCTCTACAGGGGAAAGAGACTCAAGCAAAATCATAAAGGCGTACGATATCGTATCGCTGCGTTCGACAACTTCAAGAGGATTGTAATCCTCCGAAAGACTCAATGGCTCAGGCAGCCACGGTCCGAGGTAGGTTTCCTTCCTCTTTTTTGCCGATTTCAGAACGTTGAGACAGCGGTTTGTGACTATTTTGCCCAAGTAGGCTTTGACATGTTGGATCGGATCGGCCGGAGGGGCTTGCAGATAGACGAACATGTCCTGAACAACGTCCTCCGCTTCGGAGACAGAGCCAAGCATCCGATAAGCAACTGCCATAAGATAAGGCTTATAAGATTGATACAACTGACCTGCGTTCCAATCTTCAGGATTTAGCTCAGCAATCTTCATGAGACCACCCCCGTTCCTCACCATTTGGCAAAAAAGGAGCCAGAAAGGCCCCGTTTGAAAGTAAATACAGTATTATTCATATTCCGTTATTTGATCATACACCCCGGGAACATGCCTGTCGAGATGCCAATGCGGTTCCAGCAGTTGATTGCATTAATAGCCATAATCAGGTCAACGAATTGCTTTTCATCGAAATGTGCGCGTACATTGTCGTAAACCTCCTTTGGCACTCCTGACTCAGAAAGTCGGGTCACGCATTCGGTCAGCTCGATTGCTGCCCGCTCTTTCTCTGAATAAATAGGAACTTCGCACCACACGGTCAGAAGTAAGATCCGATCCAGGCTCTCGCCGGATTCCAATAAATCTTTGGCATGCATGTCGATGCAAAAGGCGCAACCGTTGATTTGCGAAGCGCGAATTTTGATTAGCTCATACAAATTCCTGTCGATTCCGGTGCTAGACGCAAATTTCTCCAGAGCCAGCAGCGCTTGTAAAGCTTCGGGATTTGTCTCGTAATAGTTCATTCTCATTTCCATGTCAATCTCCTCCATCGTTTTTGAATGTTGTTTCAGTTAGAAGACAACTAACGGCGTTGATTTGTGACACGCTGAGAGTGAAACCGGAACAGAATTTGAAATCGTAGATGTCGCATCAAAAGAAAACATGCTTATAGAAATAGTGACCCCGCTGGTTTATGATAGAAAGGAATATTTATGACAACAAAGAGCGCGGGTGAGAAAATATTGTTTCTGTTTGACTACATCGTTAATCTATCCATTTTTTCACTCTTAGTCAGTACGCCTCTCGTCATCCGTTCGTATATCAATCATCAACCTCTTAAGCAGCTGCGCCTTTGGGTAGGCGTTTATGCTGGGATTGTTTCTGTTATCCTCGTAATGTTGTCGGTCCAGCAGCAAGGTTATTCTTACGACATCCGATATGCCCCTGTCATCCTGGTTTTTGCCTTTCTTGGACCAGCAGCAGGATTAATTACCGGGAGTTTTGCCTTAATCACTAGACTGTTTACAAGCGGCAATTGGTCTCCGGCCATTATGGGTTGGGTATTAATCATGGTTGTTTTCTCCATTTTGCATGTATATATTTTACGGTTTACACCTCTTAAAAGAAGCGCGGTTCTATTTGGATCCTTTATTGGTCTTTATATAACTACTGTAATTTCTTTTCATATTTTAGAAGATAAACCGCTCTTTCATCTGCAGTACTTATTATTTGTAATGTTAGGCGTAATCCTAGGGGCATTACTCATTGAATCCAATGAGAGGCTCCGCAGAATCATTACAGAAAAAAAGTATATGGAGAAAACACTGGAAGCAAGTGAGTCCCAATATCAGCTCATTGCCGAGAACACATCCGATCTGATTATGGTTATGGACAAAGACCACTCCGTTAGTTACTTCTCTCCTTCCCATGAGCTCGCTTTGGGTTATCCATGCTTGGAGTTGGAAGGCATTGGATTAAGCGAGTTGGTACATTCAGACGATAGGAGGATGTTTGGGAGTACGATAAAGAGGATGTTTGAAAATAAAGAATCGCATTCCATGGAATTCCGGTTCAAACACAAGGAAGGCCAATGGATCGAATTCGAGTCCCGCTGCAAGCCAGTTAGGGGAGACGGGGGGATGATCGAGCATATCGTCATGATCAGCCGGGATATCTCCGAGCGCAAAAAAGCGGAAGAGTGCCTTTTGCAATCAGAAAAGCTGTCTATTGTCGGGGAGCTGGCAGCCGGAGTGGCCCATGAAATTCGAAATCCGCTAATTGGTTGCTTTGTTTCTCGTCGGGGCTTCGGACGTCGTTAGTGTCGTTATTCGGTCTTCACTCGTACAGTTGCAAACTCCGGATGAGATGCGGGGCCGAGTGAATGCTGTGAATTCGCTTTTCATTGGGACCTCCAATCAGCTTGGCGAGTTCGAGTCGGGCATGTTAGCCGGGTTTATTGGAGCTGTTCCAGCTGCATTCATCGGTGGCCTCGGAACAATAGCTGTTGCCGGCCTGTGGATGGTTTTATTTCCGTCGCTCAGGCGGTTGCGGTCTCTTTCGGAAAGTTAGAGAAAATGGGCGAACGTGATAGAAATGCGCTTTCCTGAAAAATGGAAAACTCAATGAAAGTTTAGGACACAAAGCTAAAGAACCTAATACCTATTGACGATAATAACTTAAAATGATTTATGATAGAGTGTGACGAGACACATATTCATTTAACGTTTTTGTTATTACATATAGAAGGAGTGTGCCATCTTGTCTAGAGAGTATGATTTTCGAATCCAAGGCCACCCAAGTATTTATACTAAGCATAGGAAGCCGCGTAAGTTAAATATATTTTTTTCGGAACCAGAACAAGGAGTAAATAAGGATACAGGTATTTTATTATTGATCGCTGGTTACCTTCATTTCTCGCAAATGTATCTGGACATGCGAAAAGAATTGTCTGATAAGCATAATTTAATTGTAGTTCAGTGCGATTATTTTGGTTGGGAATTTATGCAGCGATTTGAAAAAGAAACCATACATCCAAAAAATGAAACATTAGATTACTTTAATGACATGTCTGTAATGCAGGCCCTCGATAACATATCTGCCCTAAATGCCGTTATCCAGATCATTTGGGATAATGGATATCATTTTAATACAAAAAAAATCGTTATATACGGTAATTCTCACGGTGCTTATTTGGCACATTTAGTTAATGCTTTCATGCCGAATGTAGCCAATATGATTATCGATAACTCTAGCTATTTGTTTCCCTTTTATTTGGATCATGATCAGATACAAATGATAGATAGTAACAATACAAAAAAACTATTAAAAATACCAGCATTCATTAAAAAACTTAAAATTGACAGAAAGATTATTGATTTAACATTCCTTTATGATCAATTTGCTAATACTAGCTATTTGGTTGTGCTGCAAGGGGAAAAAGATCCTATTGTCTCATATAAGGAAAAACAATCATTTTTTAATAAAATCAATTACTGTTCCTTTATATTGGTCGACAAGAGTAATATTGATGGCCATTTATTCGATTCAGATTATCATGGGGTAAGCAGAGATGAAAATTTTTTGGTCAGTCGAATTTTGGAGAGCAGCTCGTTCGGGGAATCGAATGAATTAATCTTGAAAAGTAAAGAATATAAGACAGATCAATTTATCTATAAATTTGATTACACCAACTTTCTTCCAAAATTAATAATTAAGACGTTCTGTTTAAGTTCGATATTTAATTTCGACTGGATAGAAGAATTTTGTCTTGGGGCTCTATCCTACTAGGCATATGAACAAAACACAAACTTTGATGAACCAGTCCATATAAACGGGAAGGAGCTGTCGCGGTGCAGCTCCTTTCCCATTTTTGCCGTTATGAATGTTAAGGTGATCCCTACACACAAATGAGGCAAAATTGTATACGCCGGCAATGGCTCACTGCTCGTGGTTAATCGCTTGTTTATATTAAGTTAATAAAGCTGTGTTAGTATATTCTTTGGAATGAACCGCACCATGCGGGGCAAAGCTAGACGATAACGGAAACGGCTGAGGAGGAACATTAGTTAATGAGAATCGTGATTGCTGGTGGAGACGGATTTTGCGGTTGGCCGACGGCTTTGTATTTATCGAAAAAAGGACATGAAGTCACGATTATCGATAACCTAATTCGTCGCAAGTGGGATGACGAGCTGAGCTCCAATTCTCTTACGCCGATCGCCTCGCTGAAGGATCGGATCGCAAGTTGGAGAAACCTGACCGGGCAAGAGATAAGGCTCTATTTCGGCGACTTGAACCATTATGATTTTCTGAGAACCGCTCTAGAACAAACCCGTCCGGAAGCCTTCGTGCACTTCGCGGAGCAGCGCTCCGCTCCATATTCGATGATAGATCGGGAGCATGCCGTATTTACCCAGGTCAACAACGTAGTCGGCACGCTTAACGTCATTTATGGGATAAGAGAAATCGTTCCGGACTGCCATCTGATCAAGCTTGGTACAATGGGGGAATATGGTACCCCGAATATCGATATCGAAGAAGGTTATATCAAAATCGTCCACAACGGCCGGGAAGACGTTCTTCCCTATCCGAAGCAGCCCGGTTCCATGTACCACCTCTCAAAGGTTCATGACAGCCACAACCTGATGTTTGCCTGCAGAATTTGGGGCATGCGCGCGACTGACTTGAATCAAGGCGTTGTCTACGGCCTGCATACCGACGAGACATTGATGGATCCAACGCTCGTCAACCGGCTCGACTACGACGGCGTGTTCGGTACTGCGCTGAACCGTTTCCTCGTCCAAGCCGCGATCGGCCATGATTTGACGGTTTACGGGGAAGGCGGCCAGACCCGAGGGTTTCTGAACATCCGCGATACGATCCGCTGCATCGAGATAGCCGCAGAGCACCCGGCAGATCTTGGGGAGTTCCGGGTATTCAACCAATTCACGGAGGAGTTCTCGGTGATGGATCTCGCTGAGAAGGTGCGCAAGGTGGCGCAGCAGGAAGGTTTGAACGTGAGAATCGCCCGCCTGGACAACCCGCGCGTCGAGAAGGAGAAGCATTACTATAATGCCAGAAACACGAAGCTGATGGAGCTCGGGCTGGAGCCGCACCTGCTGACAGACGAGGTACTGAGGGACATTCTGCTTACCGCCGGCCGGCATAAGGATCGCATCCTGGCTCAGAACGTCCTGCCTCAAGTAACCTGGAAGTAGAATAGGGAGCCCGCTCGAATGAAGATTGCCATCATAACCGAAACCTTTTTACCGTCCACGGACGGCATCGTCACCCGGCTGAGCGCTGCCATCCGCTGGCTTCAGCAGCAAGGCCATCACGTGACAGTCATCGCGCCTGACCTGGGCGTCTATGAATTCAATGGCGTCAAGATCGAAGGAATCCCTGCACGCCCGTTCTTTCTATACCCCAGCAAGCAGCTGGCGATGCCGAACCGGAAGGTCGGAGCCCTGCTGCGCCGGCTTCGCCCTGACCTGGTGCACGTCGTCAACCCGGCGGTCTTGGGTGTGGCGGGAATTTATTACAGTCGCAAGCTGCGGTTGCCAATGATCGCTTCTTATCATACGCAAATTCCAAAATACGCCGATTACTACCGACTTCCGTTCCTGAAGCCGATCCTCTGGTGGTGGTTCCGGTTGCTGCACAACAGGGCCGATTTGAACCTGTGCACTTCACAATCGGTGCTGGCCGAGCTGAACGATCATGGATTCCGCAACGTTCATTTGTGGAAACGTGGGGTTGATACGGAGAGATTCGGACCGAGGCATCGGAATGTGGACATGCGCGGCTTACTGTCCGGCAGCCAGCCCGGCCAAACCGTAATGCTCTATGTCGGGCGGCTCGCCGCCGAGAAAGGGATCGAGCAAATTCGGGATGTGTTGAACGCTTCCCCTAAGATCTGCCTCGCGCTCGTCGGTGACGGTCCGCACAGGACTATTTTGGAAACCTATTTTCGCGGCACGAACACGGTCTTTACCGGCTTCCTTCACGGCGAGTCGTTGGCACAAGCTTACGCTTCCGCCGACCTGTTTGTTTTCCCGTCAACGACCGAGACGCTTGGTCTTGTGATTCTGGAGGCAATGGCTTCAGGGCTGCCGGTCGTAGCGAGCAAAAGCGGACCTACTTGCGAGCAGATCGAGGATGGTGTAACGGGCGTGCTGTTCGACGCGGACCATCCCGGAGCTCTGGCGGAAGCGATAGCCTCATTGTCCGAGTCCGGTCTGCGGGAAAGGATTTCGAGCAACGCATACGCGGCGGCCGGACAAGTGAGCTGGAAAGAACCCTCTGAACAGCTGCTCGGTTATTATGAGGATGTGCTTCTAAAGAAGAAGGGGACCCCATGAAATTCATTCATTTCAGGCAGGACGTTCTTCAGTTCGCCCGCTTCAGCCTCATCGGAGCCATGAACGGCGCCCTTGATTTAATTGTGTTGAACTTACTGCTGCAGGAATGGGGGCATGCGAACGCGTGGGACCTGATTCTCGCCAACTCGCTGGCCTACTCGGTCGCAGTTTTGAACAGCTACGTCTGGAACGCTCGATTGACGTTCCGGCGGGAATCGTCCTTCAACACTAGAGAGAAGGCGTTTTTCGCCGCCCAAGCGCTGGTGAGCCTTCTGATCAGCAACGGCGTCTTCTTGCTGTTTTCATACCTGCTCGGCCTATTCATTCTTCCGCTATGGCTCGTTCATAACGGCGCCAAAGGTATCTCGATGGCGCTTTCCTCGCTTTGCAGCTTTTTCTTCATGAAGATTTACGTGTTCAAAGGCAAGCGTGAACCTATTTGACCACATAAGACCGAGAAGGTCGCATTCATTGCAGGGGATAATTAAAGCTAGCATTGGCGAGTACAGGATATATTTAAGTTGGAGGGATTGTCAGTGGAGATAGGTGTGAGCACATTTGTAGAGACATCGCCGGACGTTGAAACCGGTGAGGTAATGAGTCATGCCCAGCGATTGCGAGAGGTAGTCGAGGAAATTGTACTTGCAGATCAGGTGGGGTTGGATGTATTTGGCGTGGGCGAGCATCATCGGAAAGATTATGCGGCGTCTTCTCCTGCAATCGTGCTGGCTGCGGCTGCTTCACAGACGAAACGAATACGGTTGACTAGTGCGGTCACAGTGCTTTCTTCTGCCGATCCGGTGCGCGTGTTTCAGGATTTTGCTACGCTCGACGGGATCTCGAACGGACGCGCAGAGATCATGGCAGGCCGAGGATCTTTTATCGAATCCTTTCCGTTGTTTGGATATGATTTAAATGATTACGATGAGCTGTTCGATGAGAAGCTGGAGCTGTTGTTGAAAATACGGGAATCCGAGATGGTCACCTGGAAAGGCGGACATCGGCCGGCGATTAATCATCTGGGCGTGTATCCGCGTCCGGTTCAAAATCCTTTGCCTGTATGGATTGGCAGCGGGGGCAATACGGAATCTGTTATCCGCGCAGGCCTGCTCGGACTGCCGCTTGTTCTAGCTATTATTGGAGGCAGTCCCCTGCAGTTTGCGCCGCTCGTGCAGCTTTATAAGAAAGCGGCAGCTCACGCAGGTCATGATGAAATGCAGCTCCTGGTTGCTTCCCACTCGCACGGTTTCATTGCGGAAGAGACCCAGGTTGCAGCCGACAAGTTTTTTCCTTCCACCCAGGCAAGCATGAATAAGATTGGACGGGAGCGGGGCTGGGGGCATTATGACCGTACAAGCTTCGATGCCGCGTGCACCTTTGAAGGAGCACTGTACGTAGGCGATCCGGAGACGGTTGCCCGGAAAATCATTCACCTTCGCAAGCACGTAGGCATCACACGCTTTCTGCTGCACGTACCGGTTGGTACGATGCGTCATGAGGACGTGATGAGAGCTATTGAACTGCTGGGAACAGAGGTAGCGCCGCGAGTTCGTGAAGATATATCCAGATGGGAAGCCGAGAACGAAGCGAAGCAGTAAACCTAGCCAGTCCAAAATTAGGGAGAGTATGCTCCGGCTAATCAGGTCGATAGCGTCCCGGAAGAAAAAACCCTCCGCAATAAATGCGGGGGGTTCAAGATATCAGCCTTTGACCGCGCCTTCCGTAATACCCTGGATAATCCACCGCTGGAAAACTGCGAAGATGACGATGATGGGAACTGAGGATATCACGAGCGAAGCCAGAATCAGCGGCCAGTCCGATGTGTACTTTCCGAAAAACATATTGATCGCCAGCACGAGCGTGTAGGCGTGATAATCGTTAAGCAGCAGCAGCGGGAGTAGGAAGTCATTCCAGAGCCACAGCAGGTTCAGCACGATAATGGTGAAAGTAATCGGCAGCAGCAGCGGAAAGATGATGGTGAAGTACGCCCGCCATTCCCCGCAACCGTCGATGCTCGCGGACTCGTCCAGTTCCCGCGGAATCCCCTTCACAAAGCCGTGGTATAGGAAAATCGCCATATTGACGCCTAGGCCGGCGCAGACGATGCCGAGCCCCAGCGGCGAGCCTTGAAGTTTCAGATCACGGGCCATCTTGGTCAAGGTGACCATGATCGTCTGGAAAGGAATGAGCATCGATGCGACGAACAACGTAAAGATCGCTCCACTCAGCCGCCCGCGCGTACGGGACAGCTTGTACCCGGCGAGGGAGCTGCAGGCGATGATGCCGACAATCCCGGTAACCGTGACGATAACCGTATTCAATCCTGCTTTCAGCAGATTGCCTTTCGTGAAGGCATCGACGTAATTTTTAAAGTTCAGGGAGGAGGGCAGCTTCAGAACGAATTTGTAAATTTCCGCTTGCGACTTGAAGGAGTTGATCAGGGCCATGTAAATCGGGAACAGGAAGTATACCGCCAGCACCCCGAGCACGATCCATGATAACACCGAATACAGGCGTCTACTCATACCTTCACTCATGCCTCCACCTCATGCCTTTTCATGATTGATATTTGAATCATGGTAATCACGAATATGATCAGGAAGAGGATGATCGCTTTCGAGCTGGCATAACCGAAACGCATGTTGCCCTGATAAGCTTCCTCTAAAATGTTCATGGTTATGACTTGCGTCCCCCTGCCAGGCCCTCCCCCGGTTGCAGCGTATACGAGATCGTATATTTTGAATGAGCTGTTCAAGGTCAGAAAAATGCAAATCGTCAGCGCGTGCACGATCATCGGCAGTGTAATGTACCGCAGCATATGCAACGGCTGAGCACCGTCGATGATCGCCGCTTCCTTCAGATGCGCGGGTATACCCTGAATCGCCGCCATATAGATGAGCATCAACGTTCCCACGCCCCCCCATACGGAAATGATGACGATCGTCCAGAACGATACGGTCGGATCACCGAGCCAGGAAAGATTAAGAAACTTCAATGCCCTGTATTTGGACAAGGCCGGAATGACTTTGGAAAACACGAATACCCACATAAAGGTGCTGATAATAACACTGAGCATGTTCGGCATAAAAAAGATCGTCCGAAAAAAGCCTTTCGCCCGTTTCCGGGATTCGATCAGCAGCGCCAGCAGCAAAGCAATCGCATTCTGAAGCACAACCGCAACTACAACGTACTTGGCTGTAAACAAAATGGCCGACCGGAAATAGGTATCGTCGCGAATCGCTTCGATAAAGTTGCTGAACCCGACAAAGTTATACGTTTTATTTAACCCATTCCAGTCCGTAAAGCTGAAGTAAGAGCCTTGAATCATCGGAATGGCCAGAAACAGCAAATAGAGAACAAAAGCAGGCAATACGAATAAAATCAGCGAAATTGAGGCTCGTTCGCGTCGGTTCAGTATAGTTCCCCTCCTTAGGAAAACCGTACCCCGCCAATTGCCGCTAGGTGCGCGGCAACGGTATCGGGGCACGGCGCAATTCTACAATCCGTTTTTATTTTTTGGCTGCGGCGTTGGCATTTTTCCAGGTTTTGTCCAAATCCTTAATGATATCATCCTTGGTCATGGATTTGTTGTAGTAAGATTGCAGCGCTTTGCCGGATTCGTCCTTCACCGCGGAAGGAATGGTCGGATCCTGATACGACTGGCCTTTGTTCACATACACTAAGGCATCTTCTACCCAAGGATAAGGCTTAAAGGTGTGTTTGGTTGAAACCGGGTTGAATTTCAGGCTTTGGTAAAGATCATTGGAGGCCTGGTCATCCAGAATATAGTTGAGCAGATCCAGCGCCACTTCTTTGTTTTTGCTCCCCGGTGATATCGCTAGGGCAGTGGAGACCGAAGTGTTGATTAGTGTTGATGCCGGATTGTCCGTAATCGGCAACGGCGCAACCCCAAGTTGGAACTTGTCGTCCACTTTCAGAATGCTGTCCGCGTTCCACGGCCCCTGCACCCACATGGCTGCAGAGCCGGTTGCGAAAGCAGCGGAGCCGTCGTCGTTGCTTATTTCGAATGGGCGATCCGTTCCGTTGGCGTTAACCAAATCGATAATGTCGAACATTTCCTTAATATCTGCAAAGCTGCCTTGATCGCTGTTCATTTTACTGACGAAATCTTTATGGGTGCTGTTTACCAGTCCACCGACCGTCAGAGGCAGGAACAACTGCGGAATCCACGCTTCTTTGTAGCTGAGCAGAAACGGCTTCATTTTATTGTCCTTCAACTTCTGTACGACAGTTTTCATTTCCGTCAGCGTGGCTGGAGGCGTAATGCCCAAATCGTTGAAAATTTTCTTATTGTACAGATAACCCCATGCCACGCTCTCCAACGGTAAGGCGACGACTTTGCCGTTGACCGATACGAGCGGTTTGATGCCTGGGATCAGTTTGCTGGCGAATGGCTGATCGGACAGATCCGTCAAAAAGCCTGCTGTGGAGAACGGCGGGATATCATTGCCGGCATGAAGGCTGAACACATCCGGAACATCTCCAGTAGCCAGGCGGGTTTTCAAAATTTGCGGCGCGGTATCGGCTCCGGGATACTCGGAATTGAACGTAACCTCGATATTTTTATCCGCTTTTTCTTTCTCCGCAAATTTCGCGAAATAGCTGTCGAACTGCACGCGAAAACGATCCAGCCCTCCGAGGAAAATTTTCAATTGCACTTTTTGCAGCGCCGCGGAAGGCGCATTCGTCTGTGTGGCGCCCTTTGTGCCACTTGGATTGGCGGCGTTGCCGCCATTACTGCTGCCGCAGGCCGCGGTTGTCCCCAGCATCACGATAGCCGCCAGGGTAAGTAAAGTTTTTTTCATTACCGAAAACCTCCCTTATTTATAGTAACGTTTACATGGGGAGTATACTCCTGAATCCGCATATCTTGCATTGAATTGGGATTTGAGGGATAGTATGAGCAATATTGATATGGTTTACTCTTCCAACTTTCTACTCGTGCCCTTGCCTGACGTCTGCATCAGCTGTCGGGCTTCGGCGATCCGATTAGAAGCGATGTAGTCCATCACCGTAGAGCCCACCTACTGCTTGAAAATCAGCGACAGATGCTCCTTGCTGACGAAGAAGCGGTGTGCAAGCGATTCCAGTGTAATCTGCTGAGCGTATGCGTTGTCAATAAATTGCCAGATGTCCGCTCGCAAACAGCCCCAGCTTCTCAAAGAAGCTGGGGCTGTTTATAGCATGATAGGAAAGAACTGCATTTCCTGGATTACTGGCCTTTTGGGTTTCCGCCGCCGCCACTGCCGCCGCGATTAAAATTCATTGGGTTTTCTGCTTGATTTTTCGCTTGGTCCGTCCATTGAACTTTGCTCTGATTGATTTCGTCATCGGTTTTCCCTTGTTTTTTGGCAGCATCCACACGCTGTTGAACCAGGACATTTACAATCTGATCTTCGGTTACACTGTGTTCTTTTCCAATATCAACAAGTGTTTTTCCGTTTTTCAAGTCATTTTGCAATGTCGTTTGATCCATATTCAACAAGCTTAACAACGCTTGATTGTTAAACATGCCGCCTCCGCCTTGACCGGGGGGACGATTTCCGTTCCCTTTCCCATATCCATTCGCATTTCCATTTCCAGTATGATTACTTGCGGAAGGAGATGCTTGAGTGTTGGCGGTTGCGGAAGAAGATCCACAACCAACTACCCCCGCAAGCAAGGCTGCCATAGTCAAGACCTCTAAGCTATATTTAATTGTTTGTCTCATCATTTATCCACCTTTCTCATTCATAACGTAACGCATCAATTGGATTCAATCGGGATGCTTTGCGAGCCGGGTATACTCCAAATACGACTCCAACCAGGAAGGAGAAGATAAAGGAATACACGATTGGCGATAGTTGAATCGCCGTTGTAATATGTGCAAACTGCGTAATAGCTTTCGAGCCTAAAAAGCCGAACAGGATTCCAGTGACGCCGCCTGCAACACTTAAAACTATAGATTCAATTAAAAACTGGGCTAAAATTCTTCCGCGGGCTGCACCAATTGCCTTGCGAATCCCAATTTCACGTGTCCGTTCGGTAACCGAAACAAGCATGATGTTCATGATTCCGATTCCGCCTACAAGTAAGGATATTGCAGCTGTTCCCGCAAGAAGTGTTGTCATGACGCTGGTTACGCCTTGTGCTGTGGATAAGACGTCACTTTGATTGGTAATTTGGAAATCTGCGGAATCACTTGGCATTAAATTATGGGAAGAACGGAGAGCCATTTCCACATCTAGTTGTGCTTGACTCAATTGATTTGCTGAAGCAGCAGACACATAGATATTTCTTAACGAAGCCGAACCAAAGATACGATCCATGCCTGTTGTAATTGGAATAATGATGCGGTCATCGTTATTCGTGGCCGCAGAAGAGCCTTGAGACTGAAGCACACCGATAACGGTAAACGGAATATTATTGATGTTGATGGTTCGCCCAACCACATTGGCGTTGGTATTCCCAAACAAGTTAGAGACAACATCCGTTCCTAAGACGGCCACATTTCCATTTGCATTCATTTCCGGATCTGTAAAGAAACGTCCTTGTTGCATTTGTCTATTACGAACCGTAAGGAAATCAGGGTTGGTTCCCTCGATAGTCGTCGAATAACTCGTATCTCCATAGGTCACGGTTGCACTTTTGGTTGTATCCGGGGCAGCGCCTTGGACGGTGCTTACATTTTTCAAAGCGTTTATGTCTTGTAAAGTAAGCGTATCTTTTGAACCGGCACCCATTTTCACATTCCCTTGAACAACCTGTCCTGGAGAAACAATGAGTAAATTACTTCCTAAGCTTTGAATTTGATTTGTAACCGATGAGGTAGCCCCTTGGCTAATCGCAACCATCATAATAACAGAACAAACTCCTATGATGATGCCTAGCATAGTAAGAAATGAACGCATTTTATTAACTTTTATGCTTCGTAGAGAAATACGAATACTTTCAAAGAAGTTCATATGACTCCACCTCCACATGTTCTGCAATCCGCTTCTGTTCCATATATTCGTCTTGTTCAATCATACCGTCGCGGAATCGGACAATGCGCTTTGCGTATGCAGCAACATCAGGCTCGTGCGTGACCAAAATTACGGTTTTCCCAGCATCATTTAAACGTTGGAAAATGCTCATAATTTCATAGGTCGTTTTCGTATCCAATGCTCCTGTCGGTTCGTCCGCAAGTAAGATAACAGGATTGTTAACAAGGGCACGGGCAATCGACACACGCTGCTGCTGTCCTCCAGAAAGTTCATTTGGCTTATTGTGAAGGCGTTCTGCAAGACCGACACTCGAAAGAGAATCAATGGCCCGTTTTCTTCTTTCTTTGGAAGAAATACCTGCATACAGCATCGGCAATTCTACGTTCTCAACCGCAGAAGTTCTGGCAAGCAGATTAAAGCTTTGAAAGATAAACCCGATTTTTTCATTGCGAATATGGGCAAGCTGTTTGTCATTCGCCTTCATGATTTCAACACCATCCAGATAATGCTCGCCGTAAGTAGGTTTATCCAGACAACCTAGAACATTCATCATGGTGGATTTGCCGGAACCTGAAGGGCCCATAATGGCTACGAATTCACCTTCGTAGATCGTCAGATCTACATCTCTAAGGGCATGAATCGTTTGATCGCCGACTTGATAGATCTTTTTAAGATGGGTGAGTCGAATGAGAGGTTTCATAATTAATTTCCTCCTTTTCCACCGCTGCCTCGGTTTCCACCGCCGCCGTTACCGCCGTTGCCGCCGCCAAAACCACCCATGTTATTGCCGAATAGACTGTTTCCATTGCTGTTTTTTTGGTTATTATTGGAGGAAGGCGTTGGCATGACGATAGCGATCTGTTCACCTTCTGTAAGACCTGAAGTCACCTCAACCTTAGAGCCTGTAAGATATCTAGTTTGGATCGGTACAAATTTTAATCCGTTAATAGAAGAATTCTGGGATGAATTTCCCTGTTTGTTTCCACTAGAACTTGGACTCGAGTTCGAATTCGTTCCCGCTGCAGAATCTTGGATATATACACCTGTCCTATTCCCTGTTTGTTTTAAAGCCATAGAAGGGATATAAAGAACATTACTATGCGTTCCTGTAGTAATAGTCACGTTAATGCTTATTCCGCTGCGCAACAGTCCATCCGGATTTTCAACATTTAACCCAACAGCGTACGTAGTAAGTCCATTACTTGTTGTAGAGTCAGGGGCAACCGTCGTAACGGTTCCTTTCCATGTTTTACCTTGCAATGCAGTGGTTGTCACTTCGGCAGCCATTCCAGACTGAATCTTGGTAATATCGGTCTGACTTACCTGCAAGGTGGCCGTCAGCACTGCGGAGCTTGCATCATCCAAAATAAGCAAAGCAGCATTATTAGCTGAAGGGGAACCAACTTGTCCATTCACAGCAGAAACAACGCCGTCAAAAGGTGCTTTAATCGTATAGGAATCAAGTGTTTGTTGAGCCTGGGTAACCTGCGACCCAGCCTGATCAACGGAAGCTTGAGCAGATTGAACACTAGATGCGTCAGGTCCTGCCTTAAGGCTTTTTAATTGTTCTACAGCAGAATCATACGCGGCTTGCGCCTGATCCTTCGATGCTTTGGCTTGATCTTTCTTCGAGGTTGTAGATTTCGGATCGTTAGCTGCAGCGTCATAATTTGAAATCGCATCATTCAAATTTGCCTTTGCTTTTTCCACATTGGCACTTTGAACAGCAATTTGAGCACTAGTCGAACCTTTCTTGGCTTGCGATAATTTTGTTTGCGCTGAAGCAAAATTTGCTTTAGCGCTTTCCAATTGAATTTGAGCAGATGTGCTATCGAAGGTCGCCAGAACTTGACCCGCTTGTACTTTAGCTCCGACTTTCACATTCATTGCGCTGATTTTAGCACCATTACCTGGAGAAGAGAAGCTGACTTGATTGGCAGGAGCGAGAGTTCCGGACACAGACACAGTTTGGGATACATCCCCGCGCAGAACTGTCGCGAGTTGAATATTTTGAGCCGCGACAGCAGCAGGCTTTTCAATATAATACGTAACACCGCCACCGAATAGTAAAAGCCCGGCAACAGCAATCGAAATCATTTTCGCCTTTTTGGCCATAAACCCATGCACCGCCTTTTTAAAATAAATGTTTGTACCTTATGTGCTAAAATTTATTATTTAGATAACTTTTTGAATAGTCCAATGTTCGATTTGAATCCTCCACTATTACATTAAACTTTTTCCCCCTTTGTTCGAATAGGTTCATAATAATATGCATACCTGAACATATGCTGAAAAAAGAGTTTGTCAATTTTTGGAGTTATCTCTGCATCCGCTATGACACTCACATAGAAAGGGCCGGCAAGCACCTTGTTGCAGGTGCCCCGGCCCTTATCTATATTTATGCATCATTCAAAGTGCTGCTAAGAATATCTAGTAATGTCTATTTAATTGTCATAAAATAGAAAAAGCGTCACTAATATTATCTAACTATTCAAATGAAAGCACTTCTAACTAAAGATTTACCTGAAAGTGATAAGATGTGATCATTTAGGAGGTTTTCATTGTGGATTTCGATGTAATAGTGGCAGGGGCCGGACTAACGGGTCTGGTTGCAGCGGCAGAAATTGCCGATGCCGGGAAAAAAGTATTGCTTTTGGATCAAGAGCCTGAATCCTCAATCGGCGGCCAAGCATGGTGGTCGTTTGGAGGTTTGTTTCTAGTCAATTCCCCGGAGCAGCGCCGATTGGGCATTAAGGATTCCAAAGAATTGGCTTGGCAAGACTGGATGGGTTCAGCTGGTTTCGATAAGGAAGACGACGAGGATTATTGGGGACGAAAATGGGCAGAGGCTTATGTAGAATTTGCAGCCGGGGAGAAACGCGCATGGCTGCACGATATGGGTGTGCGCTTTTTTCCAATAGTTGGCTGGGCCGAACGAGGCGGCTATCTGGCTGAGGGGCATGGAAACTCTGTACCCAGATTCCACATCGTATGGGGAACAGGGCCAGGCGTTGTTGCACCCTTCGAACGACGCATTCGACAACACATGAAAGATGGAAGTGCCGAGTTTCGGCCGCGTCATCGCATTGACCAGCTTGTGAAGAGGAACGGTGCTATTGTTGGCGTGAGCGGATCTATACTTGCTCCAAGTTCATCATCCCGCGGTGTAGAAAGCTCCAGAGAGGTGATAGGAGAATTTAATTATCAAGCTCAAGCGGTGATCGTTACCACAGGCGGTATAGGGGGTAATCATGATTTGATCCGGAAAAATTGGCCTAGTCGGCTTGGAGAGCCTCCTAAGCATATGCTTTCAGGGGTTCCCGCGCATGTCGATGGACGGATGATTACCATTACTGAAGAAGCAGGTGGACGAGTCGTTAACAAGGATCGAATGTGGCACTACACAGAAGGACTGAAAAACTGGAATCCGGTCTGGAACAATCACGGTATTCGCATACTTCCAGGCCCCTCATCGATTTGGTTGGATGCGCGAGGGCAGCGCTTTCCGGCTCCAAATTTTCCGGGCTTTGACACATTGGGTACACTTGAAGCTATACAAAAGACAGGATATTGCTATTCATGGTTTATTTTAACGAGAAAAATAATAGAACACGAATTCGCGCTTTCAGGATCTGAACAAAATCCGGATTTAACCGGAAAGAGTATCAGAAAGGTATTGGCCAGAGTGCTGCCTGGGGCTCCGGGTCCTGTACAAGCATTTATGGACAAAGGCGAAGATTTCATTATTGCAGACAATCTGGCTGATCTGGTCTCTGGCATGAATAAATTGACAGGTGAAAACTTATTGAATCTTGCGGTGATTGAACGCCAAATCCAAGCTAGAGATCGGGAATTGGATAATTCTTTTACCAAAGATCTGCAAATTACGGCCCTCCGTGGAGCTCGTAATTATATAGGTGATAAATTAATTCGAGTGGCCGCCCCGCATAAAATACTTGATCCCAAAAGCGGACCGCTTATCGCGGTTCGATTGAATATCGTTAGCCGAAAAACATTAGGGGGATTACAAACCGATTTGTCTGGACGTGTTCTTAATTCCTCGGGAGAAGTGATTCCTGGTCTGTATGCAGGAGGAGAAGCTTCCGGATTCGGAGGCGGCGGCATACATGGTTATCGGGCACTTGAAGGTACGTTCTTGGGGGGATGCCTCTTCTCAGGACGAGTAGCAGGTCGTGCTATAGTCGCTGATTTAAGATAGGAAGGTCTTTAAATTTCGCCGTTGTGCACGTAACGGGGAACCGTAACAAGCTCAACGGCAAAGGATTCAGGGCATTATACCATACTTACTAGATTTTATGATTCTTGCTAATCTCATCCTCCGTATCACCTTTGGATGGTTCTTTGTAATTTACGACCCAAACTAAGTTTTCCTTTTTGCGCTCCGTTATGACACCATTCTCAATGTCATTTATCAACTCCCCGAGCCAGTTCTGTTCGGCTTCGAGCAAAGCCAGGGAATACTCCATCTCGATGACAAAAAGTCGGTCGATTCCCATTGCGAGTGTTGCCTCCATGGAAGAACGGACGTCTTGAATTTGTGTGACAAGCGTTCCAGCTCGCTCCTTCAACAGATCAAGCGTATCCCGAGGCGACAAATGACCTAAAAAAGAAAGTCCGGCCGCAAACTGCGGATATTCTTTCACAGGCGTACGCAATAAGAAACGCAGCCATTCAAAAAACTCCGTCTTGCCTGCCGCTGTAGGTTCGTAGATCGTCCTCTCTGGATGCTTGCCCTCTCGCTTTGTTTCTACCGTCTGAATCAATTTGTTCTTCCATAAAGCTTCAATCACGGCGTAAAGTGAACCCGTGTTCAATTTGATGCTGTCGGAAATGCCTCGCTGGCGCATCATAACCCCGATTTCATAAGGATGCATGGGACGTTCATGCAGCAGGGACAAGATGGCCAGAGCTAATAGATTACTCCGTTTCGGTTTGGGCATGCCGCTCCAGCTCCTTTCTGACTATTTAAAGTGATGGTTAACACAAGAAACTCTACCAAGTATAGCCCATTTTGATTATTTTGAGAAACAGTAGTTGACTTTATTTAGTTTAAATAATATAGTCTAAATAAACTATAAAGTGTTCAATTGATGAAAGGATGAGGGCAAATGACAACCACAAGCAATCGACCCCAAAAAGTATGAAAAGCAAATTGGCATTTTTAACATTGTTTATAACCGTCTTACTGTTCGGCGTACTGAATGGAGGCGGCCTGTACGAGGAAATTGTAGTTGCTCCTGTTTGGAGTGAATCGCCGCCTGCTTCCTTTGCTTTGATTCAAGCACCAAATGGCCTCTCACTAACTAGCTTCTGGATTCTATTTCATATCGCAGCCAATATTCTGCTCATCATCGCATTAGTTATTAATTGGCAGCATCGAAAACGGAGAAATTACCTTTTGATTGTACTGGGGCTGTACATGGTTATAAGGGGAGCAACCTTTGCTTATTTTGCTCCTGAAATCATCGCTTTTGAGAATACACCTGCACAAGGGCCTTTTTCTCCGGAATTTGCAGCTCGTGCCAAACTATGGACTACTCTTAGCTGGCTCCGTACAATTGGTGAAATCGGAATTTATATACTGCTTTTACTAGCCGTTATCCAACCGGGAAAAAGAGATGACATATAAAGAACGGATCACAGCAATGCGTTCAAAAGGAAACTCAAAGAAGCATATTGTCATGAATACGGTTCCATGGTAGACTAAGATAGCAAAAATGATTTGTCGAATATATGAACACATATTGCCGGAAGCGTTTGATACGTAAACAGCGCACCTGTTGAGGTTAAACTTTTTCCGGATATGCTCAAGTGAATATGTTGGTAATAACGCAGCGTTCCTGCGGTTATACTAGCGTCACAGATTCTGTCCAAGCTTTTTATTTGGGCAGGATTGTGACGCTTTTTATTTGTTCAATCATCATGAAGGGAAGAAGGGAAAAGAAAAGGTGAAGAGAGTTAAAAATCGTTGGCTGATTGCATTGTCCGGAGTTGGTATCCACATTTCAATCGGATCCGTTTATGCCTGGAGCAACTTTACCAATCCGTTGATCAAGAAGTTTGGCTGGTCATCAAGCCAGGTGCAGCTTACGTTTAGTTTGGCCATTCTGTTTTTAGGGTTGTCAGCTGCTTTCCTGGGTCATTTTGTGGAAAAGTATGGTCCACGGAGGGCAGGTCTGTTTGCATCGATCTTTTTCGGCATCGGGATATTTGGCTCCGGGTTTGCAGTGAATATGGGATCGCTAAATTTGTTGTATCTGTTTTATGGGGTACTAGGGGGAATTGGCTTGGGTGTTGGTTATATTGCGCCCGTGTCTACTCTGGTCAAGTGGTTTCCGGATCGCCGCGGGCTGGCTACTGGTCTGGCGATTATGGGATTCGGCTTTGCGGCCGCCATCAGCAGTCCGATCATGGATTCATTAATCAAATCGGTGGGAGTGGCGAATACCTTCTACATATTAGGTGCCGCCTATTTCCTCGTTATGGCGATTTCATCACTGTACCTTGAAAAGCCGCCTCTGGATTGGGTACCGGAAGGATTCCAAGAGAAGATTAAGACTGGGAAATCGCATGTAACGAAGGATCTCTCACAGCTTACGGCGAATGAAGCGATCAAGACATCCCGTTTCTATTACCTCTGGATCATGCTTTTCATTAACGTTACGTGCGGAATTGCTATCCTTTCCGCGGCAAAGCCGCTCGCCCAGGAAAGCATCGGGCTAAGCACGGCGGAAGCAGCCGCATTAGTCGGGGTGCTGGGTCTCTTTAACGGCTTTGGACGAATCGGATGGGCCAGCATATCAGACTATATCGGTCGTCCCAATACGTACACGACGTTTTTTGTGATACAGATTATCTTGTTTGCCTTGCTGCCGCATACATCGACGCACATCATGTTCCAAATCATGCTGGCCATCATTT
The DNA here is from genome assembly GCF_900104695.1 of Paenibacillus sp. GP183. Classification (NCBI taxonomy): domain Bacteria; kingdom Bacillati; phylum Bacillota; class Bacilli; order Caryophanales; family Paenibacillaceae; genus Paenibacillus; species Paenibacillus sp. GP183. Next base: position 3,480,639 of record NZ_FNSW01000001.1, on the reverse strand, counting down.
ACACCTGCTATGGCGGAGGCTTTGCCTCGATCCCTGCTTATATCGGTGATTTATTCGGCACCAAGCAGCTGGGGGCCATTCACGGGTATATTTTAACCGCTTGGTCAGCAGCCGGCTTGGCTGGTCCTTTATTCGCTGCATGGATCAAAGATACGACGGGAAGCTATGCGAACAGCTTGAACTTTTTTGCCGGTTTGTTTGTGATTGCGCTGATTGTTTCTCTGCTGATTCGCAGAGACATCCGTAAATTGAAGGAACAGTCCGTCCCATCGACAAAACCGGCCAAGGTCTCGTAACGTGAATAAGCATGAAGCAGAATTCAGCAATTTAGTTCGGGCTTTTCGCAAGCGCCATATGGGTAAGGGACCCAGCCAGGTGCGCACTACATTTTGCAAAAATTGGGCCATCTGTGAAATGGAAGGGAACCTGTCCCCGGTTGAGAAATTTATCGCAACAGCAGACGAAGGTAAGCAAATGCTCCGGGCGGCCCGCACGGAAATGGTTAAAGAGATATACAGGAAAAACCATCCTATAGAGATGGAAGAGCTTCTCGGGACGAAGTTTGTGGAGCTGTTCGTCGATATCGATATTGAGAAGGATTTCGGTATGTCCATCTTTGTATTCGAAGAAAACCTGGAAGAGAAATTCGGCAAAGGAAATTCGTGAATGGTAACAGCGCACCTGTTCCTGTTCTCGCTGGCATGCTCATAAGAGGTTGGCACTTGGCAGCGATCCTGCTTAAGACTAACCGCCGCAGCTTTCATTTTCTATGGGATATGAGAGCTGTGAGCGGTTTTTTTTGTTAAAAATTTTTTTTTCATCATAATATGCTTAATAGAGGTGTAATCAAATGGGGAAGATCAAACATCAAGGACCTATCAAACTTCCGAGCTTTCCAGAACCAAAACTATGGGTGAGCCCGGTACCTTTCGGACTGGGCAAAATCAAGCCAAAGCATATTCGCGACACATTGAAGGTAGCGTGGGATAACCGGGATAATCTGCCGTATGCGGCCCGTATTCTGACACAGGGTGTTTGTGACGGCTGCGCCTTGGGGGTATCCGGTCTTTACGATCAAACATTGGCTGGGCCTCACCTATGTACGACTAGACTCAATGTGCTTCGTTTAAATACGGCGCCGGCCATCAAACCAGAGGTGCTGCACCAGGATATTTCCGAGCTGCGCAAGCTCAGCAGCTCGGAGCTGCGCAAATTGGGCCGCATCCCCTACCCGCTGCGCCGCGGAAAAGGGGAGAGCACCTTCACGAGGATTTCCTGGGATGAAGCGCTGGACCGGATTGCCGGAAAGATTAAGGCCATGGATCCGAAACAGCTGGCCTTCTTCTTGACCGCACGGGGAATTACCAATGAAGTGTATTATGTCGCGGCCAAAATGGCTCGTTTTCTCGGAACAAACAACATCGACAACGCTTCCCGGATCTGTCATTCGCCGAGTAAGACGGCATTGAAGCGTTCGCTTGGAATAGGGTCTTCCAGCTGTAACTATCAGGACTGGATCGGTACCGATGTGATCGTTTTCTGGGGTTCAGTGGCTGCAAACAATCAGCCCGTTTCAACGAAATACATGTATGCGGCCAAGCGGAAGGGTACGAAAATCATCATGATTAACCCCTATCGCGAGCCGGCTATGGAGAATTACTGGATTCCCTCTATTCCAGAGAGCGCCCTGTTCGGTACAAAGATTGTAGACGATGTCTACCAAGTCAACATCGGCGGAGATATCGCCTTCATGAACGGCGTGATGAAACACTGGTTCGAGATGGAAGAGAAGGAACCTGGCTCTGCTATTGATTCGACTTTTGTCGCTTTGCACACAAATGGTTTTGAGGAATTGCATGAGCATGTTATAAAGCAGGATTGGGCACTGCTGGAACAATCATCTGGCCTCTCCAAGGAGCGGATGCTGGAGTTTGCCGAGCTGCTCGCCAAATCCAAAAGCGGGGTGTTTGTATGGTCGATGGGACTGACCCAGCACCGCTTTGGGACCGATAATATATCCCAAGTGGCCAATCTGGCGATGCTGCGGGGTTTTATCGGACGCAAGTATTGCGGCGTCATGCCGATCCGAGGGCATTCGGGCGTACAGGGCTCCGGAGAAATGGGCGCCGACCCATTTGCTCTCCCGGGCGGTGATTTTGGACCGAAGCATTTGGAACGGATGGAAATGATTTGGGGGTTTGACATTCCGAAATGGCAGGGCGACATTGTTGGAGTTTCCATCGAAAACGCGATGCTTCCCGATGACCATGAACGCAAACTGAACCTGTTCTATACATCCGGCGGGAATTTCCTGGAAACGATGCCGGATCCGGATTTCATGAGACAATGCTTGGAGAATGTGGATCTGCGGGTACATCAGGATATAATTTTAAATACTTCCACACTGGTGGACGCAAGAGAAGAAGTGATTGTGCTGCCTGCGATGACACGTTATGAGCAGCCGGGCGGGGGCACTTCGACTTCAACCGAGCGGATGGTTTATTTTTCACCGGAAATCAAGGGGCCGAGAATCGAAGAAGCCCGCAGCGAATGGGAAATCTATGTCGATCTGGCTTCCCGAATCAAGCCTGAACAGAAGCATTTGATCGCATTTAAGGATGCTCAGGAAATCCGCAATGAAATTGCCGTAGCCAGCCCGAATTATGACGGAATCCAACAATTGAAGGAGAAAGGCGACGTGTTCCAGTGGGGCGGCGCATGGCTATGCGAAGACGGAGAATGCCCGACGCAGGATGGCCGGGGCAGCCTGATTCCGATCGAGCTTCCCGAACTGCGCAAGCCGGAAGGCCATTTCTATGTCACCACCAGACGGGGTAAACAGTTTAATTCAATGATTTACAGCGACAAGGACCCGTTCAACAATGCCGACCGCTATGATATTCTGATTCATCCGAACGATGCAAAGGAGTTAAATATCACGGAAGGCGAAGCAATCGTCGCCTATAATAAGTTCGGAACGTTCCATGGGCGGGCTAAATTCGCGGATACGCGGAGTGGAAACCTGCAGGTCTATTGGCCGGAAGGTAACGTGCTCATTCCAAAAGGAGTCTATGAGACTTATGCGGGCATTCCCGAATACAATACTGCTGTCATCGTGGAGAAAGCGGAAACTTACCATGCTCAAAAAGACATGAAATACGTGGAGAAACGAATCGAAGAATTAGAGATGGAAGTCAGCTAGATCGATAGAGGTATTTGCGTGAACAACATCCGACTGCCGCGGTGGTAGGGTGTTGTTTTTGCGTCATTTTTTATTATGAAACTTCGAATGAATTCGCTATCATTCATTTTTTCAGTAAGACCATTCATATGTGATCATTTACAGGTTATTAGTTTATGCTATAAGCTGTTTAAAAAATAGAAACAAATTCATGTTTATTTTGGTATAGTTCCGTTCGATTTTGCAAAAAAGATCAAGACAAGAAAGAGGGAGTAACATGGAATTTAGCGGAAAAGAAAGAAAAGTAGCACTGGTCACCGGGGCGAACAAGGGGATAGGAAAGGAGATAGCCCGCGGGCTGGCGCGGCTTGGGATCACCGTTCTGCTCAGCTCACGCGATCCGGAACGCGGAGCTCAGGCTGTGTCGGAGCTGGCCGGTGAAGGCACATTGTTATTTCTGCAGCTGGATGTAACGGATCAGGCCTCGGTGAGTGCAGCCGCCCAAGAGATCGCTGATCGATTCGGCAAGCTCGATATCCTGGTGAACAACGCCGGGATTGCTGTAAAACAGAAAACGACCAGTGAAGTTACTGCCGACGAATTCCGTAAAGTCTACGAGACGAACGTATTCGGTGTCATTACGGTGACCCACGAGCTGCTTCCGCTGCTGCACCGGGCACCCGCAGCCAGAATCGTGAATATCTCAAGCAATCGCGGATCACTCGGAAGCGAGAGCGCGTTCAGGGGTCAGCCCTACATTTCGTACTCTACCTCCAAGACAGCCCTCAATGGCATCACCGCGCATTACGCCAGGGAGCTGGCCAATACACCAATAAAAGTCAACGCAGCCGCACCCGGCCACTGCGCCACCGACTTCAACAACTACAGCGGCCCTCGTACTCCGGAACAAGGAGCCGCTATTGCCATCAAATTAGCAACACTCGATGAGCATGGACCGACCGGCGGTTTCTTCGACGATAACGGGCCGGTACCCTGGTAATCCTCGTTTGACCCAAAACTTTTCAAATATCGACAACAATATTTGAGCGTCTTTTTACCCTGCATCTGCTAACCTATGAAAATGACTTGTAGGAGGTTAGCAGCCATGCTTTCTGAGATTATAAAATACGCTTTTGTATTCATTCTTTTCATTGGATATGTAATGGTTAAAAAAACTTAATTAAAACAAAAAAATGGCAGGCTAAGGTTATCCCTTACCTTGCCATTTTTTTGTTTCTTGATTATACGCGCCTGGGAGCTAATTCAATCGCTTGGGGCAATGTTATAACTTCCACTATAATAGTCAATCATTGTATTGAATAAGGTGGTGGCTAATATGCCGGGATATATGGAAATTTTAATACGAACCCTTTTAGCTTTTCTTCTACTCCTCATCGTAACAAGAATCCTTGGTAAACAAACGGTTTCCAATATGACCTTTAATGATTTCGCCAGTGCTATTACACTTGGAGGAATTGCCGCCAACCTGGCCTTCAATGTCAAAGTCATGATGGGGTACATCATCCTCTCGTTACTGTTTTTTGGTGTTATTTCATATGCGGTATCCGTAGCTGCATTAAAAAATCGGAAATGGCGCAAGTGGATTTCAGGTTCCCCCACTGTTTTAATAGAGGGCGGGAAAATTCTTGAGGATAACATGAGAAAAATTCGCTACAACCTGGATTCATTAAATCAGGCGCTCCGGGAGAAAAATATTTTCGATGTGGAAGAAGTCGAGTACGCGGTGTTGGAAGATAATGGGAAGGTATCCGTGAAGAAGAAGGATGAGTACGAATTCGTGACCAAAAAAGATTTGAAGCTGCGCCTGGATTCAGCGTTAACGTTTCCTGTAGAGTTAATTATGGATGGGAAAATCATCCAGGAAAACTTGGCCAAGAGCGGTTTGTCCATGGAAAAGCTTCAGAAAGAATTAAGCAAACGAAATAAGGCAGTCTCTGATGTCTTCTATTTGGTCAAAGGTACCCAGAATCAACTGATCTTTGATTTTTATCAGGATAGCTTGAAGAACCCTATTGATAAATAAAAACACTTCTCATCTAAAAGAGGTGTTTTTTGCTGTTAGAAAACACTATCGCGCTGGAGTGAATTTTCTCCAGTGCTTTTTTCTATATTGGGGGGTTGACGAACACCGACTTGCTCCCTATACTAGTGATAATTTTACCATCTTAAAGATTTGATTAACCATTGGGTTAATTGGAGGCGAACCAGCATTCAGCATGTGAAAGACTTTATAAAGAAAAAAACGAGTGTATGTATTTCCGAGTACAACGAGATGCTGTGCAGCTTGCATGTCTTACAGCGTCCTGAACATCACGCATATAGATTAGAATGGTCGCGCGAGGTGCAGAGAAATCTATCGCCTGACTTTCTGAAGCAACTGCAAGATTTTGGAGGTCTAACAAATGAGTGGCTTTCTTTGCTGGATTTCAGGTTAAATGATGGTGGGAAGCACACGATCGAGGAATGGATTGGATCTCTTAATCGGTTGCCCGACGCTGAATTCATTGTACTGATCTTTAATCAGGAATACACGCTGGGGCAAGTAATTCTCTGGCTCCAAGGTCGCAACGAGCAAGAGTGGAAGCAACTTCTATCGGAGCGTAAAAGAGAAGCGCTTCTCCATCCAGCTAGGGAACGCAAGCGGATAACAGACTTTTTACTCGCGTATGTGGAGCTTGTTTTTAAGAAGGAATGGTATGAGATTCGGCCTTGGTTGGTGCGGGCTGAGCGAGATTTTTACGATCAATTAAGTCAAGCACCCCTAAAAGTGATGGAACAGCTGCATCCGCGTTTGTTTTTCAAGCAAGATGCGGTATATGCCCAGAAGGCGAAGCTGTACCGCTGGCCATATCAAGGACTTAAAAGAATTGATATTCGGCCGTCAACCTTTGTTCATCCTCATCTTTTATTGGTTGAATCGGATGGTGTTCTCTCGCTGCCGCTGGCAGTTGAAGTGCCGGGTGTGAGTAAAAACGAGGAAGTGCCGATCGATCTGCAACGGATGTTCAAGGCTCTCTCAGACAGCACACGGTTGAAAATTGTGCGTTCACTGTTTCACCAGCCACACTGTACGCAGCAGCTCTCGCATATTCACGGCATTTCGGAAGCAGCGGTGTCGAAACATTTGAAGCAGCTCATGGAGACGAAGTTTGTGACGTCAGAGCGTAGAGGTAATTACATGTTTTATAAGCTGGAGTCTAGCGAAATGGAAATGGTAATCGTCTATTTGCGTAATTTCCTAGAACAATGAGAGGGTGATATTCATGTGGCAAACAATCAAAGCGACGATCATACGCAATCAAATCGCAAATATGAGGGCTTACCCCTGGTCGTTTACACTTGGCCATATTCTAAGCGGGTTATACGTGGTATTGACTTCGTTCTTCGCCTATCATTTTTTAATTCAAAAGCAAATTGATCATCGATTTATTCAATATACCGGGAGCAGCGATTATTTGACGTTTGCTGTGATCGGGGGGTTGCTGAATAGTATCTCCGTATCGGTCATGATGAACGTGTCTCGTGCACTGATTACTGAATGGCGGGAAGGGACACTGGAAGCACTGCTGCTGGCCCCCTCTCGTCGCACAGGGTATTTGATTGGAACAGGTATTCAGCAGCTATTTCGCGTAGGCTTGGAAGTTGTTCCTGTCGTCTTCATAGGGTTATGGATCGGAATGAAGGTACCTGAAGCGAACTGGGTGTCGGCTTTTCTCGCCATACTGCTCTTCTTATTCGCATGTTTTTCAATGGCGCTTGTGTTAGGAGCTGTAATGCTTAGTACAAGAGATACTTACATTGTGCAAAATACGCTTTTTTCCATTTTACTGCTCATTTGCGGATTTCAATTTCCTACTCAGTATTTACCACAATCTCTGCAGTGGTTCGGTGACTTGTTTCCGTTAAAAGGAGCGCTGCAGCTGCTTCGGGACAGTCTTATGACTGGAACTCCAATATGGGAGCGGTCTCAAGAGACAGGTATGGTATGCACGCTCTGCCTGATTTTTACGACTATTGGTCTGATCGGCATCAAGCGTGCGGAACGGTTTGTATTTGAACGACACATGGCTTAGGGGGCTGGCGAAATGATTAAAGTTGACGATGTGACAAAAGTGTACGAGCAAACGAGGAAGATCGGCTGGTTCAAGAAGGTGAAGGAGAACAAGGTAGCCGTAAACCGCTTAACGCTGGACTTGCATCCCGGAGAGATCGTAGGCTTGCTTGGCCTCAATGGTGCGGGGAAGACTACGACGATTAAGATGCTGTCAACGTTGCTGGCTCCGACAAGCGGGACAATCACGATCGACGGAGAGGATATCGAGGGAAATCGCCGAGCTATACAGAGTAAAATTAACATGATTGCCGGTGGTGAGCGGATGCTGTATTGGCGGCTCACAGGCCGGGAGAATTTGCACTATTTTGGGCGTATGTATGGGCTGTCGGAAGCCGTAACTATGAGCCGAAGCGAGGCATTGCTTGAGGAAGTTGGCTTATCGGATGCAGTTGATATACCGGTGGAAAAATATTCAAAGGGAATGAAGCAGCGTCTGCAAATCGCTCGCGGGTTGATGAACGATCCCAAATATTTGTTTTTGGATGAACCGACACTTGGGCTTGATGCCCCAATTGCCCGGCACCTGCGGAAAATGGTGAAAGAGTTAGCTGTGAAGAAGGGGAAAGGGATATTGCTGACGAGCCACTATTTGCAAGAAGTCGAAGAGCTCTGCGACCGGGTCTATGTGATTAATCGCGGGCAGCTCATGCTTGCAGGCACAACGCAAGATATAGTGCGTCAAACGTCGGGGGATCAGATCGTTCAGATTCAAGTAGAACGCTGGCGAGAAGAGATCCAGAGCGCAATGTCGTTAGAAATGCGATTACCCATGGAGGCGATTTCAGTTGATCCACAATCTGACGACGGTTCGGGTACGCGCTTAATCATCAAAACGAATTCTGCTGATCTCTTAGTTCCACGTCTGTTGACATGGTTGGTTGAACGAGGGATGAACATTACTGGGCTCAGTACGGAGAAGCCTACGCTGGAAGATGCGATTATTCGGCTTTCGGAGGGAGTGGAACAGGATGAACGTATTCTGGCAAACGCTTAGGGCTGAATTAATCAAACAGCGAAGCGACTCATTTAAAGGACGTATGGTTTTTTTCTCGTTGCTGCTTTGGCCCGCATTAATGTTTGTTTCCGCCTACTTCGCTATGAAGCCTTACAGGAATGGCGCAGGTTCTGCGATTAGCCAGTTTATACCGGGTGGCAACGTCAGCTTGTTTTTACTCAGCGGGTTCCTTATTTTCCAACTGTTTTGGACGGTGGTGCAATCAGCATGGACGTTCGAAAGAGAGAGGCAAATGGGAACGCTGGAGCTTGTATGGTTAACTCCTGCCTCGAAAATGGCATTTTTATTCGGAAGATCGATATATGCGCTGTTAAGTGGCATGTGGATGTTTGTTATATTCTCCGTTCTTATATTTGTGTTCGTTGCTGATTTTGACAAAGTATTGTGGGGATATTTTGCCTTCTCCCTTGTTTTGGCGTTAATTTCCGCGCTCGTTTGGGGTGTATTCTTGTGCTCCATCTGTCTATTTTCGCGTGATTCCAGTTTCATCTACTACATCTTCCAAGATCCTATGAGCCTGTTCGGGGGTGTACGTATTCCAATAACGGTCTTCCCAATTTGGGCTAAAGTATGTTCATTCTTTTTCCCGGTGACTTATAGCTTGTTTCTGTTGCGGGAAGCGATCGGCGGTAGTATCAGCGGGGCCTGGTGGGATATGGCATTAGCGCTGATGGTTCTAAACGCCGGAATAATCATAGTAACGATCCGCATCTTGGTGAAGGCTGAAAGCTACGCGCGTCGGAACGGAAGTTGGACGTTGTTTTAAAAGTTGATATACCGCCATAAAATTCATAGAGGCGCTCTCAGCGCACGCCATTGGGGCCACCAATTGGTTTAGGACAGCAAGAAAAAAAGCTTCAACTGAAAAAAAGAACATGAAGCTTGGACTCTTCATGTTCTTTGTACATTCTATTGATCCTTTACGCATTCACGGCTTCATCAGCAGCTCGATCCGCTGATTTCACTGCAGATGTTTTTAATTTATTGGCCCAGATGCTGTAGATCTCCGGTAGCAAAGGCGGCATTGGCCTTATCTCCATCCGGGAAAGGGCCGCCGAATTGGGTGGTCACTGCACCATAGAGGGACTTGAAGGCGGGGGCACAAGGGTTTTGGCCGTATTGCCCTTGCAAGGATAGATGAGGTGAGAATAGCCGTGAAGGGGATCGATTATTTTGACTATGAAAATCATCATCGCGGATGACCATCCACTGTTTCGCGGAGGAGTCCGAAATTTGCTCAGAACGACCGAGGATTTGGAGGTTGTGGGGGAAGCTTCCTCCGGGGACGAAGCATTGGAGCTGGCGGAACAATGCCAGCCTGATTTGATCTTGATGGATATTCGCATGCCCGGACTGAACGGGATCGAGGCCACGAGGTTGATTAAAGAGAAGCATCCGCATATCGAGGTGTTAATTCTTACCATGTTCCGCGACGATCAGTCGGTCTTTACCGCCATGCGCGTCGGGGCCAAGGGCTACGTGCTGAAGGATGCCGACGAAGTTGAGCTGCTGGAGTCCATCCGCATGGTGGGCAGCGGCGGAGCTGTATTCAGCTCGGATATCGCGGCACGGATGATGCATTACTTTTCGGCGCCGAAGCTGGCGGATACCGCCGAGCACCCTGCTTTGGCCGAGCTGTCCAAGCGGGAGCTGGAGATTCTGGAGCGTATCGCCGAAGGGGAAACGAACGCGCAAATCGCCTTACGCTTGCATATCAGCTCGAAAACCGTAGCCAACAACGTGTCTACGATTTTGAACAAGCTGCAGGTCGTGGATCGCAACGAGGCCAGGAAGCTTTTGAAGGAGTCTCGGGAGATTTGATTACATAAAAGAAGAGAATGCTGGTCATGACCAGCATTCTCCTCTTTTTTTATCTTAATTAATGAGACGGCGAGCACCCCAATAATGCGTATCATAGTAAGGAGTACCGAAAAAGGTACTGATTTTAACTTCCCTGGTTCCCATGGTACCTGCTTGAAGAACCTTGTTATTTCCCAGATAGATGGCTACATGAGAAACACCGCTCGTATAGGTTCCTTGCAAAAAGACAAGATCACCCTTACGAAGCTCACTCTTACTGACCGGTGTTCCCATTTGACTGAGCAACGCAGAGGAATGCAGAAGATTAAAGCCGTATTGATTGAACGCATATTGAACAAACCCCGAGCAATCAAAAGCAACCCCTGGCGTGCTTCCGCCAAAAACATAAGGCACTCCAAGCTGCTTCATCCCGGTTGCTATGATGGCATCTGCTTTGGTTTCCCAGCTCTGTTTTTGTGAAGAACCATTAGGAATCTGGACAACAACGCCGTTGTAGATATTACGTGGATCCACATTCGGATTGGCTGCTTGCAAAGCTGCCAGATTCACATTAAATTTTTGAGAAATGGTCCAGAATGTATCTGTGTCTGTGGCCTTGTATGTACTGGATGATGTGGTTGAAGCTGATGCTGTAACGGCTCCGCTGGATAGGATGCTTAGGGACAATAGGGTTGATAGAATGACTTTCTTCATTGAATACCTCCCAGATGTTAGTTTTGTTTCATATTTATTCTAGCAGAAAATGATATAACCTGATTACCAGTAAATGTTGGAAAATTCCTTTTGTACATAAAATGGAGGCAAGCCAGCTGAGAGGAATTTGTGCATATTTGGAAAAAGAATGGGAATAGTAAACTTTGGAAATAAAAAAACAAAGGAGGAGTCCAATGTCTTTCGGTGCTCACGAAACAATGGAAATGCACGAAGTGTTAATGGAAAAAATCAATGCAATCACCCACTTTAACCTGTATGCCAAACAAGCCAAAAACCCTCAGCTGCAGGACATGATTATGCGCCATCAGCAGGAAGAGATCATGTCGTACAATGAAATCGTGTCTCTTTCACGCGGTAACGGCCAGTTTAACCCGATTCCTCCCAATACGATGATCAGTGGGATCAGCCAGCAGCGGATTCAGTATGGCTTGCTCAATCCTCCGCAGTTTGCGCCGCAATCCGACTCTGACCTGAGCGATAACGAAATTGCCATTGCGATGCTGTTATGCCACAAAAACGGAGCTAGAAATAGCACATGGGCGACCCTGGAATGTGCCGATCCGAATCTTCGTCGTACGCTGTTAAACAGTGCAGCTACTTGCACCCATCAGGCTTATGAGGTATTCCTCTTCATGAACGAACAGGGGTTGTACCAGGTTCCTACGCTGAACAGCCGAACGGCTGAAAATTTCCTTCAAAGCTACCAGCCGGCGAGCGGTTCCCTGGAGTCCCAATACGCCATACAAAATGGACTTAACAATGGATACTACGGACAATCCGGTTACGGCGGATCGATGAACAACAACATGAACAACAACATGAACAACAATATGAATTACCAAGGCTCGATGCATCAATAAACGGGTTTGCAAAGAAAAACCACTGGCTCGGATCTTCCGCCATCTTGCGGATTATTCGCGGACCCGTGGTTTTTTTATTCCACCAGACACCCTGTAAAAACTACAGAATAAACTATTTATCAATGGCTGTGCATGGCAATGGGATTGGAGGAGCATAGAGTGAAAAACCGTCACCATTATGCTATTTTTAAGCACATAACGACCCAATATGGACTGCGTCTTCGCCGAATAAAATCCTTTGATTCTATGTACAAGAAAAACGTGGTTTATCGTGCGTCGACAAATAAAGGGAAATTTTTAATCAAAGCTTTTTCCAACAGGATCTCGGATGGCAGAAGATTCAGCAAGGCAAAGCTCGTTTCGAATATCAAAAAATTGAAGAAATCGCATTACCCCTATATTGGTCGGTTTCTGACTACCAAGTCGGGTAGGTATTACGTGAATACCAATAAAAAGTCCTATTATATGATGGAATGGGTTAAGGGGCACCCTATGCAAAAAGATCCCAATCATTATGAAAAGTTGGGCAAGGCTCTGGCCAATCTTCACACCTCATACAAGGATAGCCATGATTCCGTATCTTCTTTTACCAAAAGACAAATTAAATGCTTTGAAATTGAAAGCCGACTCTTTCAGCTCAGGCTTAAGCTTATCAAGAAGATGAAAGCGACTTCCTCCAGGTGGTTCAAAGAACATGGCAAGCAATGTATCGGATTGGCCAATGAAGCCTGGGAAATCATCAAAAAGCCGGAGGTACAACACGTGTTGTCCGAGGAAAAGAAGCACCCGGCACTCATACATGGAGATGTGACAATCCCCAATATTGTGGTTCACTCAAGTAAACTGTTTCTGATAGACTGGGATAGTTTAAGGAAAGGCTCCGCCTATTATGAAATAGCCAAAACTCTTTCCAATACAGCCGGCTATAAGCCGGAGCTTTTAGAAGCGCTATTGCAGGGTTATGAAAAAATAAAGCGCTTAAGCCCGGGTGAACGTTTGCTGATCAGTGCCTTATTTCGTTTTCCGCGTGAAGCCTGGAATGAAGCCAGAAATTTGGCATATGGGAGGAAGACGAGGGGGTTTGATATATTAAAAGGGTCGTGGAATGACCGCTTGGATTGTATCAAGAAGCTGGATCAATGGGCTTACAGCAGCTCTCCGTCGCCATGATGATCACAGACGCCGATCTCGAACAAGAATTTGGCATCCATATTTTGAAGCAGGTAAGAGTTCGTGACGTGTTCCAGATTCATACCCTGGAGCATGGAGTTCTTTGTTTGAAAAGCTACGCTATTTCCGAGCCGGAAATAGACATGATTGTCCAAGTCATGCTGCATTTAGCAGAAAATGGCTTTTTACAGGGGCCAAGGATTCATTTTACACTTAGCGGATGTCCCTGGATAACAAGAGACGAAGTCCATTACATGCTGACCAACTGGGTGATCGGAGAGAATCCCGATTTTGGGGAGAGAAAGCTTTTTAAAAAAGCGATACGTCTACTTGCCCGATTTCATTCCATTGCCCAAAGCTTCCCAGCAGAGCATACTGCGGAAGAAAGAATCAAATTTCATAAACTCCAAAAGCGCATAACGGCCTCTCGAGACATGTTGGCTGAACAACAGGGGATGGAGCGATTTGTTTCCCTGTGCAATAAGGCAATGAAGCATCTGGACAATCCGATCATGGTAAAGGCGCTCACCAAGGAGCAAGACGACAGGGCATTCGTCCATGGGGATTACAATTATCCTAATCTTGTCCTGGATACGTCGGGCACCCTGCATATGATTGATTTTGAAAACACGTCCTTGCATGTGCGCATGGAGGATTTTTCTCATATGCTGCATCGTAATTACCCCTGGCAAGGTAAAGAAATATGTCACTGGATCGAGTATTACGACCGCAAGCGTCCGTTAAGCAATGAAGATTTGCACATCCTGTACACACTGCTGCTTGTGCCTTATCCCATTATCCGCTCCTTGAAAAGCCATAACCGGAATACGCTTGCCAGAATGGCTCTTCCTTCAAAAAAACAGGTCAGAACTTACAGAAAAGAATTAAAGAGTCTGTTGTGAAAGGAATTTTTATCAAAAATCAGGGTACTCATCCAAGCCATTTTATGCTTCGGTGCATTTATTAAAATGTATCCATTAAATGATTGAAAGGAGTACATGCAGATGGAAAATAAATTTAAAAAACGCGCTAAACAGGCCAGAATGGATTTCAAATTAGTAAAGGACAAGAAATTAGGGAAAGGCTTAATCAAAGTAGTAAGAGGTCTTAAACTAATTAACCGTAAATTGGATGCCATTATTAAAAAAGTAAGTCATTGATGATGCTTGTCTGAGGTATGGATAATGGGCTGCCTTCATCACATTTGAGATGAAGGCAGCTTTTGTAGATTAAAGCACCTCCGGCCATTGATAAGTCCAATATTTCTCTATCATTTGTGAAGCAAAAATTTCATTTTTCCGTTCGGGATGCTCGGCAAACTCTTGATCCAGTTTTTTCGTAAACACTTCCGACTGCGAACGATGGGCACGAAGGGCTGCCAACTTGCGGTCAAGCACACTGGAGACGTCCATAATGATGTTCGGGGGCCCCAGAACCTCCAAACAATTCTTGGAGAACGCAGAAGCGTAGATCTCCGGCCTTTGCTCCTTCGGCAGCCGCTGAATGGCGATGATCGTCGCCGCAGCGAGTGCATCATGATCAGGATGAACGCCGTGTTCGGGATAATAGGTATAAACACGGAAAGGGCGGATTTCCTGAATCACTTCAAAGATTCGGTCAGCGAGCTCTTCAGGGTCTTCGAACTGCAGAGTCTTATCGAGCATTCGCCATAAGCGAATATCCTGGATGCCAATCATGTCACAAGCGTCTTGCAGTTCCTTCTCGCGGATTAAGGACAGCGTTTCCCGATTCGCAAAAAACGGGTTACCCATCCGGCGGCCCATTTGTCCTGAAGTCGCACAAATTAGCGTAATCGGCACACCCGCCTGGGCATGCAGCGAAAGAGCACCGGCTTTACCGAACGTTTCATCGTCCGGATGCGGAAATACAGCCAATACAGGTTGAGTCATGAGATTTACTCCCCTCGGTTCATTAATTTTGAAAAGGGCGGTTACTGAGCTGGAGAGCAATCCCCAGTTGACCCTCTTGATCGTGTCCGGCAAGCAGCAATTGTTCACCCTCCATGACCTCGTAATCGGTTAATCCTTCGGCATACACCCATCCATCCTGCATCTTCAGTCCGACGCGAAACGGACCATTCCCCGTGATTTCACCACGATGGTATTTGATTTTGCCGTTGCGTATGTAAGCACACACGGACATGGCCTTCTCTCCCAGCAAGGAGGCATACGAGCCTGTGGTTGTCTCTAGATGAAGGTAAACCTCCTGGCCCAGGAATTGATTTAATTTTTCCTTTACATGCACTTTATCGATGGGCTGCATATTGCTTTCCAACCTCCTATGATTGATTGGCATCCGTCGAGAGCACGGGTTTCATCTGCGTCTGCCATTGAAGCAGCTCTTGCGCACAATTCGCCATTACTTCCTCTGAGGCACAATTCAGGCTGCGTAACCCGTAAAGCAGGGCACTGTAAATCGGTTCATTATAAGACTGAGTGACATGAAAATTCGTAAATTTTTTAGTGAGGTCATCCATCATTTTATAGATGACCAGCGTATCTTTCTGTAGGATGCCGCCTGCAATAACCATGTCAAACGGCGCTTTCTCAAGCTCCAATCGTTCAATGACCGTGGCGCATGCACTGGCCAAGTCGGTTCCCGCACGCTCAAGAATTGCGGATGCAGCGGAATCTCCAGAGTGTGCGAGCCGGAATACAACCGGGGCCAAGGAAGCTACCCGTTCGACTGTGTACGAATCCGAATAAACCCACGCCATCAATTCCGGGATCGTATGCAGCTGCAGCTCATGCAGGATCGCGTCGCGTAACCCGGATACCGGTTCACACCCATCGAAGGCTTTGATCATGTGCCTTAATGCTGACTGCCCTATGGCGTGTCCGCTTCCATCGTCACCGATGCGGTGTCCCCAACCCCCGACACGCGTTTGGCGTCCGTCGCTTGTTTTTCCGAGGACGATCGAGCCGGTACCGGAGACAACGATAATTCCGGGAGCTTCACCAATACTGCCAAGCAATGTAATCATACCATCGTTGTTTAAAACCAAAGTATCCGCTTGAACATTCGATTGGCGAAAGGCTTCTTTCACAAAGCTCTCAATGATGAGCTGGTCGTGCTCCGTATCAAGTCCAGCAATCCCGATGACAGCTTGTTCGACCCAAAGTCCCTGCCCTGATACGCTTGTAAGCTGATCCAGGACACCAGTCAGATTTTCACGTGCTTGTTTGACACCGACACTCTGATAGTTACAAGGACCGCCTTCCGCATAATGGACGATATGTCCATCCATGTTGCTGATGGCAGCTCGGCAGCTCGTTCCTCCGGCGTCAATGGCGAGTACCGGAACTCTTTTCATCAATACTGGCTCCATTCCCGTGTAATTTCGTTCAGGTTTTTGCTGGACGTTCTCAAATGTTCCGTCTGGGTGTCGAGCCAGGTGAGAGCGTTTTGCAGGGATTTTCTTCTTTCAGCGAGAGCTCTCTGCATCTCGGAGGGTGCAGGTCCCCCCGGTAATGTACGGATTTCAACAAAATGAACCGGATCCATAGCACGTGCGACCAATTCTGAAGAAATGTTCAGGGAATGTCCAACGACGGTTTGGGCAACCTCATCTACGAGATCACTGGTAACTTGGGAAGCGTCCAATTGACGAGAAAGGGCCTTCTTGACCACTGCGCTGGCAATGGAGTGCGCACTTCGGAAAGGAATGTTCTTTTCCCGCACAAGCGTGTCAGCTAACTCGGTGATGGTTGCAAAACTGCGTCTTGCACGTTCAAGCAATACTTCTTTATTCACTTCAAGCGTTCCAACAACTACGCCTAAAAGGCGATGAATCTGCTCCGACAATTTGAGACTGTGCCATAAATGGGGTTGTAAATCATCTTCGGTATCAACAATGTCTCCAAATGGTGTGTTGTGCAGCATATGTAAGACGGTAGTCGAAGTACCAACTCCGCTGGAGCTCAGTGATCGGATATGTTCAAGAGAGACAGGATTCCGCTTTTGCGGCATGATGGAACTGATTTGTACATAGGGATCGGCCACACGGATCGCAGAAAACTCCTGCGTCGACCAAAGCAGTAAATCTTGAACAAATCGGCCTAAACCAAGGAACGACAATTGTAAAGTAGTGGCAGCTTCACCAAGGTAGTCGGCGCCACCAATGGCATCATAGGAGTTCTCGACCAGACCGTTAAAGCCGAGCAATTCGGCTACACGAGAACGACTTATAGGGAATCCGGAGGTGGTTAAGGCAGCAGCACCGAGAGGACTGCAATTGCAAGTCACATAAGCAGCTTGAAAACGTTTAAAGTCGCGGCTCACGGAATCGAATACTGCAGTTAAATAATGGGCAAAGGTCATAGGTTGAGCTTGTTGGGTATGTGTATAGCCGAGCATAACCGTATCCACATGGTTATCAGCTGTATCCAATAGTGTCTGTAAGAAAGTACAAATGGATCGGAGTGTAGTCAACAGCTTTTCCCTCAGGGTTAGACGATACATCGCCACTCCCATGTCATTGCGGCTTCGAGCCAGATGCAAACTTCCGCCAATTTCTCCGGTTTGCTGCATAATTTGGCTTTCCACAAGAAAGAACAAATCTTCGAAGTTACCATCGTAAGGGGTCTCTTGAATTTGTGTTAAGTCGAGCGCTTGGATTGCGCGCATAATGTGAGCAGCCTGCTCGCGGGTGAGCAATGATTGTTCAACCAACATGATCAGGTGAGCTTTGTGAATAGCAATCATTGGGTCTAATAAGACATACTTCTGATTGTCGTAGGCAGGAGCTAATACAACTTCAGTATAGGTAGCACCTGGGAAGGAGTGTCCTTCACGGTCTAGAATGGTTTGTCTTACATTCATTGCTTTGCCTCCTCACAATTCGATTTTACGATCCATATAAAATAAATGATGTAGAACAAATGAACAGTTGCAAAATACTAACTTAATTAAGTTTATTAATTTAATAAGCTGTCCATCACCACACCGTTATTTTTATGAATATTTTATAGCGGATTGCTAATTACACAGACCATGTTATGCCTGAAAGCATGATTTGTCAATATTCAGAATCTTTGTATGATTGTAAAAAAATTATTAATTGACGGACTATTTTGAATAGATTATAATTTATCATGAATACGCTTTATTCGGAAAGTTTAGAAACTATGTAAATTGTTCGGGTGATCGATTTACAGGGGCAACATGTGGTGGAATGCATTTCAATTTTATTGGGGAGGTTTTTGCATTGGGCAAAGTTAAATTAGTCGCAGTATCTGCTCTGGCGTTATCGTTGTTAGCGGGGTGTTCCACTCCTAGTACTGATAAGGCTGCCAGCACAGACAAGGGTACCACGGATAAAGCCAGCACTGAAAAAGTAACCATTACGTATTGGCAGTACAGTTACCCGCAGAAAGTATCTTTAATCAAAAAATTGATCCCGGAATTTCAGAAACTGTACCCTAATATCACGGTTGAAACGCAGGACTTTCCTTACGATCAATACAACCAAAAGGTTACTGCTGCAATGAACGCCAAAAATGGTCCTGAAGTTATGAACCTGTTCTATGGATGGTTACCACAATATGTGCAGCAAGGGTATCTGCAACCGATTCCTGAAGGTTTCATGAGCACAGCAGATATTGATAAATATTACATACCGATGGTCAAAGACTCAAAAATAGATGGAAAGTATTACGCTTTACCAACAGCGGTGCGTTCTCTTGCTTTATTCTATAATAAAGATCTTTTCAAAAAGGCCGGATTGGATCCTAACAGCCCGCCAAAAACATGGGATGATCTGATCAGTCAAGCGCAAAAAATGACTATATACAAGGATGGAAAGCTAGAGCAAGAAGGCTTTGCTCCAGATGTAGGCGGTCAGGGATACCATGTTTTTGAAGAGGTTATGCTTCGTCAATGGGGAGTTACACCGTTTAGCAGCGACAATAAGAAGGTGCAGTGGAATTCGTCACCGCAAGGATTGGCAGCCTTCCAATATTTCATGGATATGTTCACCAAAGCGAAGATCGGAGAGCAAAACTTTAATACTGATTATGAGACTGCATTTAAATCCGGCAAAGCAGGCATGATCATTGACGGCTCATTCGCGATTCAGAACCTCAAGAAGGATACAGCTGCCGAGTGGGGAGTAACCACGCTGCCTACCAAAGATAAAGGCGGGATGGAGTCGAACTTCGGTTCCTATTGGGTTCATGGCATAGCCAAAGGTGTTTCCGGCGCGAAACTGGATGCTTCGCAGAAATTTATTAAATTCCTCATTTCTGCAGAAACCCAGAAGACTTGGTTAAAAGAAGTCGGCGAGCTGCCTGCTGCAGCTTCACTTTCCGATGATGCGTCGATTACGGCAGATCCGATCTACGGACCGTTTGTAAAAGGTCTGAAAGCCGCTCATGCGACTTATTTCGTAAATGAAAAAGATGAGAGACAAGCGATCATTGACGGAACCAATAAAATTTTGCTCAACAATGCTCCTGTCGAACAAACATTTAATGAACTGATCAAGAAGCAGCAAGAAATTCGCGATCAATATTTCAGTCAGGTCAAGTAATTCTACTCAATAGTTTAGCCGGGAACGAAGGGAATCAAGCCGCAGTAAAGGACTGATACCCTTCGTTCCGGTTTTTCCAACTAGATCATAATAGAAGGTGGTGGAGTAGCAGTGAAACGTGTATTCGCTGAATCCCCTGAAGAGAAATCGTCACATTTTGCTTTTACAAATCGTTTATCCCTACAAAATAAAAGGGCGCTGACTGCCTACACATTTTTGGCGATTCCACTCATTTTCTTCCTTGGGATTCGTATCGCTCCGACACTTTATGCGTTTGCGATGTCTTTTTTCAAGCAATCAGGCGCGGGATTTACCTTGGATAACTACCAGATGTTGTTTAAATCGAAGGATTTTTTGCGAGCCTTTACGAATACCATTTTATATGTGATTATTACTGTGCCTTGCCAATTGGCCATTGGAATCATCCTGGCACTAATGATTGGCAGGATTAAACGATTCAAAGGGTTCTACAGGACCATTTATTTTCTCCCGTATATCACATCAGCCGTAGCGATCAGTTGGGTTTGGCGTCTTATGTATAACCCTAACATGGGCTTTATCAATGTCATTCTCCATTCGCTTCATCTGCCCACTCACCAATGGTTGAGAAGTCCCAGTGAGGCACTCATGGCCGTAAGTATTGTGATTATATGGCAATCATCCGGTTATGCAACGCTCATCTCCATGGCGGGATTGGAATCCATTCCGAAGTCCTATTATGAAGCAGCAAGAATTGATGGAGCGTCCGGTTGGCAGCTATTCTGGAAAATCACCTGGCCGTTGCTCAACCCAACCTTTGTGTTTTTGTCGGTGACCGGCGTCATTGGCGCCCTGCAAACCTTCACGCAAATTGCCAACCTTACCGGAGGCAGCGGGGGTCAAGCAGGCGGACCGCTCAATAGCACCGTGAGTATCGTCGTTTATGTGTACAATGAAGGATTCAACAACTTCAATCTGCCGT
Organism: Paenibacillus sp. GP183; assembly: GCF_900104695.1. Classification (NCBI taxonomy): domain Bacteria; kingdom Bacillati; phylum Bacillota; class Bacilli; order Caryophanales; family Paenibacillaceae; genus Paenibacillus; species Paenibacillus sp. GP183. The sequence goes on along the minus strand of NZ_FNSW01000001.1, from coordinate 3,460,232 downwards.
TTGCGTCCACCGTAAGCGTTGTTTTGTTTGCATTGATTCTACTTGTGACTTTGGTTCAGATGAAGCTGATTAACAGGACTTATGAATATTAAAGGGGATGAGAGTATGCGAAAAAAGGTTGATGTAGCTGCAATCATCATCCATTTCGTTCTATGGATTGGAATTTTTGTGGTTGCGATGCCGTTCCTGTGGATGGTTCTATCATCGTTTAAAACCTTGCCCGAGTTTTATACATTCAGTTTTTGGCCCAAGAAGTGGTCATTGGATGCGTACCATACCATATTTGCAGAGACCAAGTACGTTCGCTGGTACGGAAACAGCTTTTTAATAGCGATTGTCTCCACTATAAGTAATTTGTTTTTTGCTTCACTCATTGGATATACGCTCGCGAAGCAGCAATTTAAAGGGAATAAATTGATTTTTGTTATCATCTTGAGCACATTGATGGTTCCTACCGAATTGCTTGTTATCCCTTGGTACGTCATGAGCAGTAATTTTGGGTGGACAGATACCTATTGGAGCATCATGTTTCCAGGATTGATTGAGGCTTTTGCCGTATTTTTGATGAGACAATTTATGCTCGGTATTCCGGACGACCTGTTAGGCGCTGCAAGGATAGATGGGATGTCGGAGTTCGGCATCTTTATTAAAGTCGTTCTTCCGCAAGTCACACAAGGCTTGGGGGCGCTTGCTATCCTATCTTTCCTCGGAAATTGGAACGCCTACCTTTGGCCGGTCATCGCTGTTTCGAAGGAAAGAATGCGCACGCTGCCTGTAGGGATGTCGTTATATTCGACTGGGGACGCCGGCGGTCTTCAGTGGAACATGATTATGGCGATGAGTACAATGGCTGTGATACCGATCCTCATTGTATACTTTATTTTCCAAAAACGAATTGTTGAAGGGATCTCTTTGACAGGACTCAAGTAATATGTTTATTTAAATAGGAAGCATGAGGTGAATGTCTTGATTAAGAATGTCATTGATATGCATGTGCATTTTCCTGCAAAGCAAGCACCTCGGCACCGTCAAGTGCCCCCGGCTATTCTGGAATACCAAAAGGCGCTTCGGGTGAAATGGCGTGAACAGTTTAAATTCGAGGAGCCCGAAAAGGAGCATCCCGGCGATGTAGTCCAGGAACAAAGATGGCTGAAGCAAATGGAAGATCACCAGCTGCAGCACGTCAACTTTCTGACAGGTGGCGGGAATGAAAAACTGGCAGCCCTCGTAAAAAGGCATCCGGATAAATTCACAGGCTTCGCTCACCACGACTTGTCAGAGGATGGAGCAACGGAAAAACTGCAGGTTGCCGTAGAACAATTGGGATTGCACGGCTACAAATGGTTTGGACCACTAATGAAGAAATCCTTTGATGCACCTGAGTTAAAATCTTTCTGGACTTACTTGGCTGATCGAAAACTGCCTTGTTTAATTCACTTTGGCGTTCTGGGAGGACCCGGCGGGGTCGTTCATCATCCTTATATCAATCCTCTGACCATGGCCAATGTCGTTCAAACTTACGTCGACATTCCGTTTATTTTCCCGCACTTTGGAGCGGGCTATTGGCAGGAGCTGCTGCATTTGGCTTGGTCCAGTCCGAACGTGCATGTGGATGGTTCGGGATCGAATGACTGGATTCGATGGATGCCGTATACGCTGACGCTGCAAAATTTGTTTCAGAAAGCATACGAAACGATAGGTCCGAGCAGAATCGTATTTGGCTCGGATTCCAGTGATTTTCCTCGTGGTTTTGCTAAGAGATACCTGGATTTACAGGAATCCGCTTGTCACAACATCGGGATACCCAAAGCAGATATGCAGTTAATGTTTGGAGGGAATGTAGCCCGAATCCTGCAGTTGAAAAACGCGAAACCGGTTATTATTGAGTAAAGGTGTCGGGAGTCAACGGACCGACGCCAAGCGTTTTGCGAATGAGGTGAATGGAATTGAATAATAAAAACAATGTGCTTGGAACACCCAATTTATTGCGGTTAGTCAACCGAAACTCGATTCTTTCGCTGCTTGAACAAATCGACGTCACCAGTCGCGCAGAATTGAGTTCAATATCCGGAATTAGTCCACCCACGGTTTCTGCAATCGTGAAGGAATTGTTCACCGAGGGATGGCTGCATAAAGCCGGCGATGGAGTTTCGCAGGGCGGTAAACCGCCGCAATTAATTAAATTGAATCCGGATGCCAGATACATCGGTGCCATTCAAATGAATCAAGACAAAATTCGTATCCGGATTACCAATTTGGTCGGCAAGGTTTACGCTGAAGAGCAGTACAAGTCCCACAAAGACGATGGCCAATCCATGAGTATCGAAACGGCTGATCGTTTGATGAAATTGATATCGGCGCAACAGATCGATCCGGAGCTCATGTTAGGCGTTGGCATCGCAGTGCCTGGTGTGGTGAATGCCCAGGGAATCGTCTCCAACGCTCCTGAGTTCGGTTGGAGTCGGGAGCCGATTAAACAGTATTTTTTGAAGCATCTTCAATTTCCCGTAGTCGTAGAGAATGATGTCAAATTAGCGGCGATGGGTGATGCTTGGAAGCGAAAATCTTTGTCGGGTGTCTCGGTTTATATACACCTCGACCGTGGAATTGGCGCCGGTATTTTAATTGACGGCAAGCTGTACAGGGGCTCGAACTTCGCAGCCGGTGAAATCGGCAACCTGATTGTGGATCCGTGCCAAATTCCGGCGAATCTATTTGAAAAGTCGGATCGGCTTGGTTTTTTCGAAGCCCATTATGGCAGTACGGCCCTCAGCTTAAGCAGCGAAAATTCCAATGAAGAAAACAACCGCCATGAGGATTCCATTATTAAGCATTTTGCATACGCCATTGTGAATGTGGCTGCTTTGTTAGATCCAGATACCATCGTGTTTGGGGGAATAATGACGTCTCGTATCGATAATTTCTTAGGCAAATTATTAAATGCTTTGTCAGGGTTGTTGACTCTAACTCCCAAGATGTACATCACTCCGCTGGGTGACGATGCCTGCTTATTTGGCGCTACCCGTGCAGTTATTGAAAACAAGGTACAGGTCACGTGGACAACGGTATAGACTAGCTCGGAGGTATGGGCGTGGAACCAGAAATTGCTGTCAATAATAGGAATCTGGAATTATTCAGGCCGATCCAGGTGTCACGTAACTTTACCGCACTGTGGATTGGCCAGTCTCTTGCAAATTTAGGCAGCGCCGTCTTGAACGTAGTTTTGCCCATCATTGCGCTTTCCTTGGGCGGGTCAACTTTAACCATTGGTTGGATGATGACACTGTTAATGATTCCCCAGGTCATTTTACTTCCATTTTCAGGTATCTTGGCCGATCGCTTGCCTCGCGTACCCATGATGATCATTACGGATTCGGTTCGCTTCATTTTATTGGGAATTGTTACCTTTTTAGCAGCAATGAATAGGATGACTCTCATGGATCTTTATCTGTTTGCCATCCTTTTTGGTGCGATGCAAGCTCTGTTTCAACCTGCTTATGCGGCGACTAGAGCTCAGATCTTCACCAAAGATATTCGCAATGCGGCTAATGCCTTAACGCAGGCTTCACAGCAGCTTGCCATGACGCTGGGTCCTTCTCTGGGCGGGCTCATTGTCGGATTCTCTTCCGGCGCTTTTGGTCTGGGAGTCAATGCGCTGGGATTTTTGGTTTCTACCTTAAGTCTGATGTATGTAAAAGTTCCTGTTCCTGTAATGGAGCAATCAGATACGCCTCAACCGAAAACCAAAATTTTCCAAAAACTACGAAATGAGCTGCTCAGCGGGTATTTTGAACTTCGTAAACATGATTGGCTGTGGGTCACCATTTTGGCGTTCTCGTTCATCAATATATTGGGCCGAGGGATGATCGTGGTTGTGCTGCCGTGGTTAATCAATATCCATTTGAATTTCCCGTCTTATATTTTCGGGATCGTATCTTCAGCGGCTGCCGTTGGTGCGTTGGTTATGTCTTTCTTATTCGGCAGCAGACGCACATGGAAACATCGCGGCATTTTGGCATATTTGGGAGTAGCGATATCAGCCGCGGCACTTGTCTGCCTTACTTTTGCTTCATGGATTCCCATGATTGTTGTCATTATGGCGATTCATGGAGCCGGGTATATGCTCTTTGGACTTATTTGGGAAGTCAGTTTGCAAGAATTGGTGCCGCATGAGGCTTATGGACGTGTGGTGAGTTTAGATATATTCGGTTCAATCGCGCTGCTTCCATTAGGTTACATCCTGACAGGCTGGCTCGCTGAAAACATTGGCGGCTTATGGACCATTGGGATAAGCTCCGCATTAGTCTTAATCATAGTTGCTTTTGCTCTCTCGTTTCCCGCTATTCGTAAGTTTGAATGAAACATTGTAACTATAGATTCGTTCATATTCATTTGAATGATACACCTCCATATGTCAATTGGCGGATTTGAGAGTTAGAACAAGTTGCAACTTCCCACGATGCCTAATGCGTTAAAGATACATACTCGGTTGGCAAGTCTTCGGATCCCTGAAAAGATGAAAAACATTCTTTCAGAAGCAGCGGCAGCAAGAATCTGTTCTGCAACGATGTTTTTCATGCTTCCAGAGGTCAAATAGGCCCAAATCTCGGCCAATCGTACCTTGGAAGCGTGTTTTTCATCGTTCCAGAGCGTACAAAAGTCGGGACTGCCGCAGGAAGAATGTTTTTCATTCTTCCTGCGGCAAGCGCCCAGCCTCTGTCCGTGTTCATGAAACTGCCGTACCCTTTGGAGTCATGCTGAGCAAAGCTCCGATCGCCCCGCTGTATTCTCCGTTCTGCAGAACCATCGGTATCGCACCCTTGATTTCTGTGTTTCGCACGACTACATCACCAAGAACATCATTACCTGCAAATGATGAGCCAATGAAGACGATGTTGGATACTCCATGCTGCTGTGCGGCGAGGATGCTGACCGTGGCTACCGTTTCGCCGACGAGACTCATGATCGAGGCAAGGAGATCCTCTGGTGACTGTTTCTCCGGGTGCTTCAGCACGTAACCGAAGTTGCTCGCTGTAAGGTCGCCAGGGATGGGCGGGACCGCTCCCTCATAGATATGGCTGACCTTCAGATCAACACGATCCGTTTTCCCCTGCTTCGCGAGCTGGATAATCTCCTCGTAATCATCAATTCCGGTGAGCAAAGAGGACAGCCCCAGTATGGTGCCGCCTCCAACGCCTGTTCCTCCAACGCGGGAATGGCCGTCTGGATGGATCCAGTGAATCGAAGTTCCCGTTCCCGCATTCGCCAAAATAAAAGATGGCAGGGCGATTCCCTGCTCACGAATTAGATACTGAACGCCATGGCAAGTTGCGTCAAATTCAATCATGGAACGCGTTTCATATCCCAGCATTGATTGAAATAAAAGGCTTTTCCCACCTGTTACGCAAAGGGATGCATTAGAAAATCGCTCCTTGATCCAAATCGCAGCGGCTTGCATGTGCGCCGTCGGCAGCTTGATCGTATGCAGTTGATTTTGATTCCAAAAAGCAAATTTAATCAGCGTGCCGCCAGCATCTATACCGAGAGGGATAACTGAAGTCATTCGAATTCCCGCTTTCAAGTAAATTAAATAACACCTTGTGCGATCATGTAGTCCGCCACTATTATGAAACCGGCAGCCTTGGCAAGCCCGAATAATACATCGCCCTTCAAGAATACTTCAATAGCTTCCAAAGTAAAAGGACCTTTGCTCTTCAATGAGTAGCTGGGTTGTCCGTACGGAAGGTAACCATTCTTTCAGGATCGACTATCCTGCTTAGTCGGACGATATGAATGTAAACTTGATTCTAAGGCTAATGCATGTTTATGATGAGTATGAGCAGTTTTTCTGAGGAGGCGGATACCTTGGCACGTCGACTAAACGGTTTGGCCTTCTTCCTTATTTTGGGTCTGCTTTCCGCTTGTGACAACAATAAATCTACTTCTATATCTAAGCCATCCCCATCCCCACCCACGACAGTAGCAACAGAAACAGCAACATCAACAGCAACATCAACAGCAACATCAACAGCAACATCAACAGCGATGGAAACGGCATCTCCCACAATTGACTCCAATTCTCTCAAGAAAAGCATTCTTCAACGCTACGATAAAATCAAACCCTTGCATTGGGGAGAGAATGTCCCTGGTGTACGATCCCGACTCCAAACCAAAGACAAAGTGATAGCAATTACCTTCGATGCTTGTGGAGGACCGGAAGGGAGCGGGTACGACCAAAAGCTGATAGATTTTCTCATTCACGAGAAGATCCCGGCTACTCTATTTATCAATGCCCGCTGGATAGATGCGAATCCAGAGCAGTTTTTGACATTGGCTCGCAATCCGCTCTTTGATATCGAGAATCATGGTTTTGAGCATCGTCCCTTGTCTGTGATTGGACAATCCGCCTATAAAATTCGAGGTACAAGGAATGTCAGCGAAGTCGTGGATGAAGTGCAAATGAATGAGGATAAAATCGAGAAGCTGACAGGTCGTCGTCCGCAATTTTTTCGCTCGGGTACTGCTTATTACGACGATGTAGCTGTTCATATCGCTCAGGATCTCGGACTTACTGTGGTGAATTACAGTATTCTTGGCGATGCTGGTGCCACCTTTAATACGCAGCAGGTTTATGATGCTTTGATGAAAGCAAAGAGCGGCTCCATCGTCATCGCCCATATGAATCACCCTGAAAAAGATACGGCCGATGGAGTCATCAAGGCAGTTCCGATGTTGAAAAAAGCTGGGTTTACCTTCGTTAAGCTTTCTTCTTACCCTTTGGAATAATCCCACGAATCTATAATTGGATTTATTCTATATTCGGGGACTATCACTTGTAAAGCTTTGTGTGGTTTTTGGTTTCATACATGCATACAGATAGAAATGTTCATATTATGGTTAATAAATTAGAAGAAGAATGAAGGAGGATTGTGCGAAAATGAGTGATTTGTTGAGAAAAGCATTCGCATTGGGGCTGGGCATTACAGCTGCAAGCAAGGAAAAGGTTCAGCAATTTGTGGATGAAATGGTTCTCAAGGGCGAGCTCGGCAAGAACGAATCCAGGGATGTAGTCAATGATTTGATCTCCAAAGGGGAAGAACAAAGGCTTGAACTTAAGCGGTTGGTACATGAACAAGTGAAGAAGGTATTGGCCGAGCTGGATGTGGCCACCAAACAGGATTTGCGTGAATTGGAGCAGAAGATCAATCCCCCTGGTCCGACTACCTTGTAGTCATGGCTATCAAATTCCGGCACACCAACCGCTACCGCGAGATTATTATGACTCTGGTTCGACATGGCTTTGGTTACATGGTTGAAGAGATGGGGCTCTTCCAAATGCCGAAGCTTCCAAGAAAATGGTTTGCCAGAAAAGAGCCGGAAACGGTCAAATCCCTAGGAGAACGCATCCGGCTGGTGCTGGAGGAGCTGGGGCCGACCTTTATTAAATTAGGTCAATTATCCAGTACGCGCCATGATCTGCTTCCGGAGGATGTTATCTTCGAGCTGCAGAAGCTGCAGGATCAAGTGCCGCCTTTTTCGTTCGAAGAGGTGCGGATGATCATCGAAAATGAGCTTCATCGGCCGCTCGGCGATATGTTTCAGGAGTTCAAGGAGATCCCTTTGGCAGCTGCTTCTATCGGCCAGGTTCATGTAGGCCGGCTGATCACCGGTGAAGCCGTAGCGGTTAAGGTGCAGCGCCCTTTGGTGGATCAAATGATTAATTTGGATCTGGACATTCTTGAGGAACTGGCAACCATCGCCGAAAGGCGGTTGGAGTGGATGGCACATAATCAGATCCGAAGAATGATCGAGGAACTGTCCAAATCGATGCGGGAAGAGCTGAACTATACGCTGGAAGGCAGGAATGCGGATAAAATTGCCCGGCAGTTTGTCCAGCAGCCTGATGTACATATCCCAAAAGTATATTGGGAATATACCACGTCGAAAGTGCTGACTTTATCATATATCGAAGGCATCACCCTGAACCAGCCTGAAGCCCTTCTGAAACAAGGACATGACCTCAAATTAGTCGCGGAGCGGCTCGTCAACTCCATGTTTCATCAAGTGCTGATTGAAGGATTTTTCCATGCCGATCCCCATCCGGGGAACATTATTGTACGCATGGACGGAAGCATTGCTTTTGTCGATTTTGGCATGGTGGGGCGCTTGAATGAGGAGATGAAGGACCAATTAATCATGCTTCTCATCGCATTGATGCGCAAGGACAGCGATGGAATTCTCAAAGCTATTCTGCGCCTGGGGCTGGTTGAGGAGGAGATGGATACAAATGAGCTTCAGTTCGACCTGGATCTATTGCGGGAACTGTACTATGATATACCTTTGTCCCAGCTCAGTTTAGGCGATGTCCTGAACGATTTGTTTGTGGTGGCCAACCGGCATCGCATCCGGATGCCCGTCGATTTGACGCTGCTTGGCAAAGCGATGATTACCGTAGAGGGCGTTGCGGTGAAGCTGGATCCGCATCTAAGCTTGGTCAATCTGGCCGAGCCCTTCGGACTCCGCCTGCTGAAGGAACGCCTCCAGCCGCAGCAGATGCACAAAAGATGGTGGAAGCAGCTTTCGGCCCTGGCCGACACCATCATCAGCTTTCCCAAGCAGGCCAGCCATCTGACGAAGCTTATCCGTACCGGTAAGCTGAAGGTGGAGATCGGCATCCCGGAAATCGACTTGCTGCTGCGCAAATTGGATCAGATCAGCAACCGCATCTCGATCAGTATCGTGCTGCTCTCCTTCAGTCTGATCATGGTCGGACTCATCGTCGCCACATCGGTAGGCAAAACACCCTCCCTCATCCTGCATTTCCCGGTGATCGAGGTCGGCTCGGCGGTTGCAGGCTTGATGCTGCTGTGGCTGCTGTATTCGATTTTTAAGTCTGGGAGGTTCTGATTGACACCTGAAAACGATATTCTATACACTAAGCTTGCATCAAACCTGACATGAAAATATTGTTCTCATTAATTCCTATTTATGGAATAAATTGATGTTATTTCGTGGATAAAAAACAAAAAAGCCCTTATTGTTGAATTGACGGCGTGTTATCCATCATTTCTCCAATAAGGAGCTTAACCATGGATAACGTTAAAGATATTCGCGTCATTTGTCAATGCCTACGTACTCTCAATGTTTCAGGTTATCGTTCTGTACTCGACGATCATCGAACCCAAAAGTTGTTTTCAGGTACGGCTATCGAGCTTCATGTGATCGCTCAATTGCTGCAACTCCCTACGTATGATGTCATTACCGAACAATTGCGTGCGCATCCGCAATTGCAACAAGCGATCGGCCTGGAGTCCATCAGCAGCGCACAGCTTTCTCGCAAAACGAATAGCTTATGCACCCAAACCCTACAGCAGATCTTCTTTCAACTCATCAGCCAAATCGACCAGAAAACGAAGTCGGGGGCTGGAATTACGCCGAACATTGGGCGTCTGCATATCATCGATGCTACGGACATTTCCCTTCCCGCTTTATTAGGCAGTTGGGCTCGCTGTGGGTCGCGAAAAACAGGGGTTCGTCTTCATGTTCGTGTGGTTGTTGCAGATCCTGACACCGTATTCCCGGATAAGGTCATTGCTTCTACGGTCAATGTACGGGAAAATAAGGTCGTGCTAGATATGGTTGTGGAAGATGATGTCACCTATGTCATGGATCGGGGTTATGAAAGCCTCCCTAATTTCCAAACCTGGATAACGGACAATAAGCTTTTCGTGGTGCGTGTGCGGGATCGAACACATCTATATCCCATTAGCGGTAGTGAACGTAAGAGTGTGGCAAGCGTTGGGCCACTCCGGCTGCTTCAGGATGTGGATGTACTTACAAACAAGACCACAACTCCATTACGTCTGGTTGAATTTGAGGATGACAAGGGCCGCCGCTACCGGTTAATAACAAGTCGATGGGATTTAACTGCAAATGAGATTGCCTACATTTACAAGAATCGCTGGAAAATTGAGCTTTTCTTTAAATGGATGAAACAGCATTTGAAGCTAGTGAACCTGCATGGCTGCCAACCTGATTCAGTGTGGAACCAACTCTTTTTGTCCCTGATTGCTTTTGCTGTGAGTATGCTTGTAAAGCTAGCTTTGCAAACAGGAAAAAGTCAGTGGAACCTTTTACAACTGCTGCGAACGTACATGTACCACCCGTGGAAGGTGTTTAAGCAGGAGCTGAATCGACCACCCACGCGCCAGTCAAAAGGAAGACAAAAAGTGGACACGGCGGGAAGAGCCAAGCAAGAGTCGCAACGAATGATCTTACTTTAGGCCAAGATAAATGAATATTCCATTTTATGGGAATACGCGCTGTCTTAACTCCACTTTCCTTTTTTAGCTGTTACGGAAATTGAGTTACTGTAAAATTATTACTATTAAGTATTTTTTAATCAAAAACAAGCAAGTTAAGTGGTTAATGTGAAGTTTGATGCAAGCTTAGTGTATTCTATATGACTCATATAGACAGTATGACGGGTGAGTTTACCAACGATACTGTCTTTATATTGAGATAAGAGAATAGGATCGAATAAATTAACTGGAACCCTTTACGAGTTTAAACGTAATACCGTTATTGGGACAAATATGATCCATGTGTTTGTCATTGAGAGAGGAAGATAATCATATAATGCTCCAAGAGGAACAACACAATCAATGGCGCAAAGACATGGCACCTTACGAAAGACCCCATATCAAACACAGTGTATGGCAAATCATTAATTCTGTTGTACCCTTTCTTTTACTTTGGTCCGCAGCCTACTTAAGTCTATCGGTTTCTTATTGGATTACCCTTCCGCTTGCTGTTGCAGCCGGGGGGTTTCTGGTACGGATTTTCATTATTTTTCATGATTGCTGTCATAAATCCTTTTTCAAAAACCGCATGGCGAATGAAATTGTCGGGACTCTATTCGGTATTCTGACATGCGTGCCCTATCTCCAATGGAGACACAGCCATTCTGTTCATCATGCTACAAGCGGCAATCTGGATAAACGCGGAACAGGCGATATATGGACGCTTACAGTTGAGGAGTATTTATCATCTTCATGGATTCGACGTTTGTTCTACCGCTTATACAGGAATCCCTTCTCGATGTTTGTTATTGGGCCCATCTACGTGTTCCTATTGGAATACCGATTTAACCGCAAAAAGGCCGGAACGAAAGAACGCTTCAACACTTACATTACCAACGTTGGCATTATTGGCGGGGCTGGATTGCTTTGCTGGTTACTCGGCTGGCAGCAATTTCTTCTGATTCAGGGTCCGATCTTTTTGATCTCGGGTTCAATTGGCATTTGGCTCTTTTACGTACAGCATCAGTTTGAAGATACCTACTTTGAAGGGGAAGAAAATTGGGACTTTGTGAAAGCTGCCATGCATGGCAGTTCCTTCTATAAGCTTCCGAAAGTGCTGCATTTTATTACGGGCAACATCGGTTATCACCATATTCACCATTTGAGCCCAAGAGTTCCTAACTATTACCTGGAAAAAGTGCATAGCTCTAATGCTAAATTGCGCGATGTACAGACGATAACCTTACTAACCAGCTTGAAGTCACTCCGATTCCGCTTTTGGAGTGAGCAGAGCAAGAAATTTGTAGGCTTCAAGGACCTTAAGCAATTTTCATTTAAACGTAAAGCATAAAAATAGAAATTGGGCACCAGATGGGTGCCCTTTATTGTGTTCATTTTCGCGGTCTCGCATCTGAAAGCCATCGATAATGGTTATCCCAGTTTTTATCGCTTATCGCTTATGACTCATTGTGAGGGTAAACTCACTATTAGTAAGTCTGAGATCACTACTCCATCGAAGTAATCCATGAAAATATAAGTTTGTAAGTCCAAACTCACTGTTAGTGAACTTAAATTCGCTAATAGTGAGGTTAGCCCTACTAAATGAGATGCAAGGTGGATTTGAGGACAAAATAAGGAGATTGTCCTCACTACTAGTGAGTTTAGACTCATTTAAAGGATGCGCTACGGATAATAGCTGTGTAACAAGAATCACCGTCAATCATGAACTACTTCCCAGTTCGCATTCACCGTGGCCTCAATAGTGCCTTTTTCCATAATATAGCTGGTTATTAATTCAGAGATGTCGGTCGGAATATCACGGATAACCGGCTTGCCTTGAAACATGTTGTAATTTCCGCCGCCGCCAGCGCGATAATTGTTCATGGCCACATCAAACTTGGCGCTCAGAACGATCGGCTTTCCTTGATAGTGCACCCAGGTTACACGTCTTCCCAAGGGTCTGGAAATATTGATCTGATATTCGATTCCTTCCCACATATCATAGTTGTAATGCTGCGGCTTGGGCGCCGAGAAGGCGTCACTAACTTTATACCCACGTCCGTCATAGGGGGCGAAGTATCCTGCAGTTTGCTCCAGAGCATCTTTAATATCCTGGCCGGTAATGCGAATGACCTTGAGGGTATTGGGATACATATAATTCGAGACTACATCGCGAACCGTGATGTCCTGATGAAAGCCTGTTGATTCATTGTCAAACAGGGCCGTGTTGGAAATCTCAACTCCCGCATAGTGCATCTGCACTTTGTTGATAAATTCAATGATGACATGCTCCCGAGTACGCACGCTCATGGGATCCGTAATGCGCATGTCGCCTGTCAGGCAGCCAATCGGCTGATCCAGCCAGTGCTGTGTCAGGATCTCGTACGGCTGGGCCAGCTCGAGAAGATCACTTGCCGGCTCCACACCCGCCACAGACAACAGCTCGGTTGTTTTCTGCTTCACAACCCAGCGTCCCCCTTGAAGCTCCAGCTGAACTTCAGCTTTACCCAAGCAGCATCCTTGGTAGCCCGGCTGGAGAACAGCAACCCCGTTTACTTCAGCTGCAATCATTCGATGCTGATGCCCGGTAAGAAGCACATCTATGCCTTCAACCTCCATGCATAAGCGATACCCCTGATTCTCGCCAGTCAATGGCTCGCTGGGCAAACCGCTTTCCAGATCCCGCTCGAATCCTCCATGGTAAGCTGCGACGACGACGTCAACACCTTCCACCTCACGCAGATGCCGCACCCAATGCTGAGCTGCCGCTACAACATCTAGAAAGTCGATCCCCTCAATATGGCTTGGATTTTCCCAATGCGGTATGTAAGAGGTTGTGAGTCCCAGCAGCCCGACTTTGATTCCATGTTCATATTGCTTGATGACATAGGGCTGGCCAAAATAAGGGGCGCCTGTCGCCTTGTTCGCAATATTCGCAGAAAGCCAGGGGAAATGCGATTCCTTTACTGCTTTATCCAGCATGTCTTTTCCATAATTAAATTCATGATTTCCTATAATGCCGGCGTCATATTGTAAGGCATTTAGGATCAGGATTATTGGATTAGTCTGCCTGGGATCTACTTTGGCATGGTGATAGGTCAGAGGTGTGCCTTGGATTAAATCGCCGTTGTCCACCAGCAGGGTGTGGGTATTTTCTCGGCGTTCTTTACGGATCAATGTGGCTATCTTGGCCAGGCCCAGCTCTCGAAAGCTGTTGTTCCCATAATGAATAGGAAGGATATGGCCGTGTAGATCACTTGTCTCCAGAATGGTTATGGTAACTTGCTGATGGTGTACCTGCATGTCGAGTACCCCTCATTAAATTCTTGTAGATGTTTGTCAATTCATAGTATACAATTATTGGTAAGCCTGTCCTATATATTTTACAATAAATTTACTGACTGTATATGGGAAATAGGTTATATTGATTGTCGGATAGTAAAAATTTTTTAGGAGGAACCTTATGTTTAAAAAGGCAGCAGCAATTGGTTTAACTGTAGTGTTGGCCGCAGGACTTCTCGCAGCATGCGCTAAAGCTACAGACAGCAAAACAACCTCGGGGTCGGGGTCTTATGTTCCAAAAGATTTGAAAGTGCAATTCGTACCTTCACAAAATGCAGAAACATTGGAAGCCAAAGCGAAGCCTTTGGAAAAATTACTGGGTGACAAGCTTGGCATTCCTGTAAAAGTTTCCGTATCTACCGATTATAATACGGTAATCGAGGCTATGGCATCCAAGCAAGTAGACGTTGGTTTCTTGCCGCCGAGCAACTACGTAGTCGCACATGACACGCGTAAAGCGGCAGATCTGCTGCTGCAAGCAACTCGTTTGGGCGTGGATGATGCGACAGGACAGGCAACGAAGGATCTTGTAGATTTTTATAAATCGATGATTGTGGTCAAAGCGGATTCTCCTATTAAAGAAGTGAAAGACCTGAAAGGAAAGAAAATCGGTTGGCAGGGTGTAACTTCCGCCGCTGGTTATGTGTATCCAGGATATATGCTGAAAAAGGCGGGTCTGGATCTGCAAAAGGATGTAACGGGTGTTCAATTCCAAGGCCACGATAAAGCGATGATTGCCCTCTTAAACGGCCAAGTGGATGCTGTTGGTGTATTCCAGGATATTCGTGTGTCCCTGACCAAGGATTATCCGAATATTTTCAAAGATACCAGAGTACTGGGCTTTTCCGATAAAATCCCGAATGACACGATTGCAGTTCGCAACGATATGTCCAGCGATTGGAGAAAGAAAATCCAGGATGCTTTCATCGCGATCGGCAAGGATCCAGAAGGTCAAAAGGTTATCTTTGATGTATATTCCCACAAAGGTTATGTGGCATCCGAAGACAGCAAGTTTGATATCGTGCGCAGTGTTAATAAAGAAATGGGCTTGAAGTAATCATAAGTTATAGTATTTGGTAAAATCATAAGAAAGCCGGGTTTTCTACAATTGTAGAGAACTCGGCTTTTTTTTCTTCACACGATTCTCTTTCGCAGAGCGCCAGAGATATAATCGATCACGGAAACCGTAACAATAATTCCGATCAAAATGATTCCGACGCGATGCCAGCCCCTGGCATTGATGGCGAAAACCAACGGCGTACCGATACCGCCTGCTCCTATGATCCCGAGCAATGTCGCGGAACGAACATTGATTTCGAATCGATACAGGGCATAGGAGATGAACTCGGGAATCACCTGCGGAATAACGGCAAAAGCTATCGTTTTCCAGCGGTTGGCCCCGCAGGCGGCAAGGGCTTCAGTAGGTCCCATATCCATATTTTCAATCGCTTCACCATAGAGCTTGCCGAGCATGCCAACGGAATGAAGGCCAAGTGCCATCACTCCGGCAAAAGCCCCCGGTCCTACGGCCTTGATAAAAATCAGAGCCATGATGATTTCGGGTATGGTTCGAATGAGGCTTAAGATAAATTTGCCGCTGCCGGAGAAGAGACGGCTCCGGCTCATATTGGCTGCAGCCCAGAAAGCAAACGGGATACAGACTACTGCGGAGACGAAATTACCCAAATACGAGATGGCCAATGTCTCGAGAAGCGTGCGGATCAAATCTTCTCCTTCCGGGTTGTAAACATAAGACCAATCGGGTTGAAACAGTCCGGACATCATGGATTTGGTAAGGATCCAGGTTGTAGGCTGTATGCCTGTAAGCTCCAGCCCGAATAATGACCAAACCAATAAGCCGAGTACCACTGCTGCTCCGATAAACTTGTACAAGCGGGTACGCGAAGCGGATAAGGTACGGCTGCCCCCGGTTAATAATTGTCTGCGCAGCCTTGTGCTTACGGTATCGATCAAGACTACAATGACCAGCGTATAAAGAACGATACTGCAAGCTTGATCGTAGCGGAATAAATCCAGGACATTGCGGAGCAGGAGACCGATTCCGCCGGCGCCAACCAAGCCCAAGATGGCGGATGCCCGAATGCTGACCTCGAACGTATACAGAAGATGCGCCAGATAAGTAGGGGCTACCTGAGGAAGCACTCCATAGCGGATCAGCTTCAGCTTATTGGCACCGACTGCGTTCATGGCTTCCATAGGACCTGGATCGATAGCTTCCGTTGACTCATAGGACAGCTTGGATAGAATGCCGAAGGTGAAAAAAATCAGCGCAAGCGTACCTGCAGTGGGGCCAAAACCGACAAGTACCGCAAATAAGGCGGCGTATAGCAAATCCGGAATCGTACGAATTAAATTCATGATAAACCGTGCAGGACGGCTGAGCCAAGGTGCCGAAGTTACGTTGCGCGCAGCCAGCAGGGCCATCGGATAGGCAAACAAGGCGCCGATCAACGTGCCGAGAATGGACATTTGAATCGTCTCGGCCATCGGCTTCCACATGGTGCCGAAGAAGCCCCAATCCGGCGGAAACATCTCAGCGATGAAGCCGGTGATTTGCGGTGTTCCTTCAATCAGCTTGGTGAAAGTTGCATCCGTTTCATAGGCGCTGCCCACAAGCAATACGATTAAAAACAAAGCAATCAGGTATATCTTCATTCGCGAAGGGCGGATGGGCGGGGTGCTGGCTTTCAATGCTTCTTCGCCTCCCCAAGCAGCTCATCTTGGAGGTTAACGCGGCCATAGATTTCGCTGAATTTGGCGTCGGTTGCCTGCGCTACAGGTCCGTCAAATACGACTTCTCCGGCCCTAAGCCCAATAATTCTTGTCGCGTATTCCCTTGCCAAATCAATGAAGTGCAGGTTGACGACCGTCGTGATCCCCAGCTCCTGATTAATCCGCTTCAGATCGTCCATGACCTGGCGGGTCGTAAGCGGATCTAGCGATGCGACGGGTTCGTCGGCGAGAATGATCTTCGCCTCCTGTGCGAGTGCTCTCGCAATCGATACCCGCTGCTGCTGGCCCCCTGAGAGCTCATCTGCGCGAGAGTATGCCTTCTCAAGGATATTGACACGCTCCAGAGCCTTCAGAGCCAGATCAATGTCGGCTTTGGGGAACAGGCCAAGCAGCATACGAAGTGTGGAGTGGTAGCCTACCCGGCCGGACAGGACGTTGCGCAGGACGGAAGATCTTTTTACCAGATTAAAGCTTTGAAAAATCATCCCGATATCACGCCGCATTCGAAGCAGCTCCGAACCGTTGGCTGACGTAATGGCTTTCCCGTCGATGACGATTTGACCGCCTGTAATTTCAATAAGCCGGTTGATCGAACGCAGCATGGTCGATTTTCCGGCACCTGATAAACCGACAATAACGACAAATTCACCCGGGTGTATGGTTAAATTGATGTTTTTTAAACCGATGGTGCCATTTGGATACGTTTTGGTTACATTCTTAAATTCAATCATGGTTTCTCACTTTCCTGGGTGAATGAAATTTTATCAACACAAATTATTCGACATACTGTGAAGATTTACCTTTTCAACATCAAATTTTTACATAATTCTTAAGATCATGTTATAATACAGGAACAAACGTTTCTATATTAAATTGTTAACCTGCATCAGCGAGAGGTGAAATCTTGTCGAACCCTTTGCAAATAGCAGTAAGACCGCTTGTTGAATATGTATTTCGCGGCGGAAGCATTGATTCCGGGTTTCGGACGGCCAGCACATTAACGGAGGGCACCAAAGCTCACCAGAACGTGCAAAAAGAGTACCGCGAGCAGGATCAAAAAGAAGTGTATCTAAGCGCGGAGATCCCCTATGGCGATCTCGTTTTTGTCGTGGATGGAAGATGCGACGGGCTGCTGCTTGACGAGGATTCCATCATGACTATTGATGAAATCAAATCAACGGCCAAGGACATCAAGCTGATTACAGAGGAGATGTATCCCGTTCACTGGGCACAGGCTAAATTCTATGCCTATATGTATGCGAAGGAGCATCGAGTCGACCGGATGCGAATTCAATTGACCTATGTTCAAGTGGTAAGCGGGGAGCATAAGAGGTTTGTGCAGGAGGCGGAGCTTGCGGAGCTGGAGGCTTTTGCGGGCGAGGTTATTCAGCGGTATGCCCCCTATGCGCAAATGCTGCAGCAGCATAAGCGGGATCGGGACAGGAGCATCGAGGAGCTGGATTTTCCCTTTGAGACATACCGGGCAGGTCAACGGAAGCTGTCAGGAGCGGTTTACAAAGCGATAGAAGCGGGAGTGAGCCTCTTCGCCAAAGCGCCGACCGGTATTGGCAAAACGATATCGACGACGTTTCCCGGCGTGAAGGCCATCGGCAAAGGGCTGCTGGATCGGCTCTTTTATTTGACAGCGAAGACGATAACCCGGACAGCAGCGGAAGAAGCTTTTACACGGATGCAAGGCAAAGGGCTGAAGCTGCATACGGTGACTATAACCGCGAAGGACAAGGTGTGCTTTAAAGAAGAAACGAGATGCACGAAGGAGTATTGCGAGTTTGCCGACGGTTATTATGACCGGATCAATGAGGCTATGCTTGATTTGCTGTCAAACGAAACGCTGATGAGTCGCCAGGTGATTGAGGCATATGCGCGCAAGCATAGAATTTGCCCTTTTGAGTTCTCCCTGGATGCGGCCTATGCAGCGGATGTGGTGATATGTGACTACAATTATATATTCGACCCTCGAGTATCTTTGAAACGAATGTTCAACGAGTCCAAAAAACAAACCGCTCTCTTGATTGATGAAGCACACAATTTGGTCGATCGGGCAAGGGAGATGTTCTCAAGTTCACTCCATAAATCCGATTTTTTGGCGGTTCAACGCGAGTTTAAAGGTGTGAATACAGAGGTTTTTCAAGCGGCTAAGGCGGTCAACGATTATTTAATTTCTTTGAGAAAACAGAGCGGGGACAAGCTGCGGATCGAGAAGGATTCGCCAAAAGAGCTTGCTGCCCTAGTCCAGGCATTTGCGCTCCATGCCGAACGAGAGCTTGCTGCTTCAGGCTCCAGGCTGCCGAGTCCGCAGCTGCTGGACACTTACTTTGCCTGCCTGAGCTTTGGTCGGATTGACAAGCTGTACGATGAGCGCTACGTAACCTATATGGAAATCTCCAAAAGCGAGGTCAGTGTGAAGCTGTTTTGTCTCGATCCCTCGTACCTGCTAACTATGTTTGGAAAAGGGTACCGCTCACGCATTTACTTCTCGGCCACGCTCTCACCGAACGCATATTACTTGGATATGCTTGGGGCGGGTGAAGACGATTATACGGTGTCGATACCGTCACCGTTTTCAAGTAAGCAGCTCAGTGTGCATATTCAGCCACTCTCGACTCGCTATCAGGACCGTGAACGGAACAAGGCTCACTTGGTGAAACTACTGCTGAAGCTCGCGGCCGAAAATCCGGGCAATTACTTGTTCTTCTTCCCTTCTTATGAATACATGAACAGTGTATATGAGGCGTTTATGGAAGAGAGAAGCGGCGTGCGAACCCTCCTCCAGCAGGGTGAGATGTCAGAAGAGGAGCGGGAGGGCTTTTTGGCCCAATTTGATGCGGAAAATCAGGGAACCTTCGCCGGCTTTGCCGTGATGGGCGGTATTTTTTCCGAGGGCATTGATCTTGTGGGCAATCGCTTAACTGGTGTAGTTGTCATCGGAGTAGGGCTGCCTCAAATCAGTCTGGAGCGCAATATCATTAAGGATTACTTTAGCAGCGCGGGCAGAAATGGATACGATTACGCTTATGTATTCCCGGGAATGAACAAAGTGCTGCAGGCAGGCGGCAGGTTGATCCGCTCTGAACACGATCGCGGGGTGCTCGTCTTGGTGGACGATCGATATTTGCAGCCGCAGTATCAGCGCCTGCTGCCGGAAGAGTGGAAGCATTATCAAGTCAATGAAAGAACACGAGGTGTGCAAACGTTCCTTACAGTCGAAACATAATGTTGTAATTTTTCCATTGTTCTCTGCATGATCATGGTATAAACTGTACAAAGACAGTTCGCGACCATCCTGTCTATAAACAAAACTATGGAGGAATGAAACATGAAATATGGTGCAGCAGCAACGGCGGAATCGGCAGTGCCTACAAGCAATTTATCGAGAGTCGGGGCCACCCCGTATCTGCAGATTGACCCTTCCACCAAGAAGCTGATCGTGCTTGCGGCAAGTTTTATCGCGGCTTTAATGATCGCCAATATCGTGGCGATCAAAACCGTCAACGTAGGCTTTGCTAATGTGACGGCGGCCATTTTCTTTTACCCGATCACCTTTATTATGGCGGATACCATTTCCGAAATCTGGGGTAGGCATGTGGCTCGTCGGGCGATATGGACCGGATTGTTCATGAATGTCATCATGGTGGGGATTTTTACCCTGGTGATTCGGATGCCGTCCGCGCCGTTTTTTGATAATCAGGAGGAGCTTGAGATTATTCTAGGCGGTGTGCCTAGGATTGTGCTAGCTTCCTTGGCGGCATATTCCATCAGTCAAAATTTGGACGTCTATCTGTTCACGAAGCTGAGGGAAAGAACTAACGGAAGACATTTATGGCTTCGCACGAATGTAGCAACAATCCTATGCCAGATCATCGATACAGCGATTTTCTTTACTGTCGCTTTTATCGGAATCATGCCCTTTCCGGATATGCTGGCGGCTACGACTACTGAGTTTGGCGTGAAGGTCGCCATGTCAATCATCGGAACACCTTTTATCTATTTACTGGTTAAGTGGGTGAGGAGGACAGCAGCATGAGCAAAGAGAATGAGCTCGAGAACATCAGCTTGCTGGGGAACCAAAATGTGAAATATAGCTATGACTATGATCCTGGCGTTTTAGAAACCTTTGAGAATAGGCATCCGGAGCTGGACTATTTTGTGAAGTTTAATTGCCCGGAATTTACAAGTTTATGCCCGATAACAGGTCAGCCTGACTTCGCGACAATTTATATCAGCTACATGCCAGGAATTCAGATGGTCGAAAGCAAGTCGCTCAAGCTATATTTGTTCAGCTTCAGGAACCATGGCGATTTCCATGAAAATTGCATTGTGACCATCATGAAAGATCTGATTCATTTGATGGAGCCCAAGTACATCGAGGTTTGGGGCAAGTTTACACCTCGCGGCGGCATCTCCATTGATCCCTATGCGAATTATGGAAAACCTGGGACACCCTACGAGGAGATGGCCAGAAAGCGATTGTTCCAGCACGATCTGTATCCGGAGAAGATAGATAATCGATAAAATAGATAGATCCCGAGAGCTTTCAAAAAGAAGCTTGTCGGGATCATTTTATTTTTAGGGTAACCGGGAAAAGATAAGGTGCGGTACACATTGGATACTAACCATGAAAAAGACTATCAGCAAAAAAAGTTACAGTTTAATTTGACAAATACCACAAGTCAGTATAAGATAAGAAAGAGATATAAAATAGTAAGAAGATAACAATAAGTAAGTAAATAATTAATAAATATGAGGAGGCACTACTAATGGCAAAATCCCACTGGAATGTGGACGCTTCGCACAGCAGCATCGATTTCACCATCAAACACATGATGATCGCAAAGGTAAAGGGTTCATTCAATAGCTTTGAAGCCCAAATTGAAGCTGATCCTGATGATCTGACCACCGCTAATGTTCAATTTTCCATAGACCTCAGCAGTATTGATACAAGAAATGCCGACCGTGACAATCACCTGCGCACAGGAGACTTCTTTGATATCGAGCAATATCCTAGAATGACTTTTCAATCTACTTCCATCACCAAAAAGGGTGAGGGCGAGTACAATGTTACCGGTAATGTGAGCTTGCATGGCGTAACCCGTCCTGAATCGTTTACTGTCAGCTTTGAAGGAGCGGGAAAAGATCCTTGGGGCAATGAAAAAGTAGGTTTCAGCGGTAACGGAAGTCTCAAACGGAGCGACTACGGATTAACTTATAATGCGGCTCTGGAAACAGGCGGTTTCCTTATCGGAGACGAAGTTAAAGTATCCATTGAAATTGAAGCTGCGAAACAAGCTTAATCGCATTGGCAGGAGAGGACACCTACTGGGGTGTCCTCTCTTTCTTTTTGCAATAGGGTGGAGTAAAATGTAAAGGAATTTCTAATTCGGACGGTGAAGTCAATTGAATGGTGTGCTAATTCTTATTAAATCGAGAATTCATGAGCATCAAATCCAAGAATTGCTTGCTTATAGTGTGTTTCCCGATCCAGATCATCTTGAACAAACCATACAGGACTACATAACCAATGAGAAGCTCGAGCTATTTGGCTATGAATCTGATGATGTAATCGTCGGTATTCTTGGGTTTCAGCAAGAGGACAGGGATGAGCTGACAATTCAACACATCGCAGTTCGGCCGGACAGCCGGGGAGCGGGATTCGGACGAGGCCTCATTCTTGAAGCGATCGCGATGTTCAAGCCTGAGAGGGTATTGGTTGAAACCGATGAAGAGGCAGTCAACTTTTACAGAAGTATCGGCTTTGAGATTAACAGCTTGGGGGAAAAGTACCCCGGAGTTGAGCGATTTGTATGCAGCTATTATACGGATTCTGAAATCGACTGATAATATCATGTCCTGGGGGGATTGTCTATGGAACAATTGGAGTTTATTCAAATCAGGGAAGACCATGTTCAGGAAGTCATGGAGATTTACAATTATTATGTGCTCCATTCGACGGCAACCTTCCATCTTGAAGCACTGAATTGGGAAGAAATGAAAGCAACCGTCATGAATAACATTCCAAGATATCCCACCTTCGTCATTCAAAAGGCGGGCGTAATTGCCGGATACATATTGATCACTCAGCACAAAAATAAACAAGCCTATAACGCTACCGGAGAGGTGACGATCTATCTCAAACCGGAATACAGCGGTCAGGGCATTGGCGGGAAAGCACTCGCCTTTGTCGAACAGGTTGCGAGAGAGCATAAGTATCATGTGTTAATAGCTACGATCAGCGGAGAAAATGAACAAAGTGCCTTATTGTTTAAGAAAAATGGCTACACCCAAGCTGCGCATTTCAAAGAAATCGGCCTCAAATTTGGCAGACGTGTGGATATAGTAAGCTTCCAAAAGATATTGGATTAAGACCGGCAAGTCCAAATTTTTAGTTTTAAAATGGCATTTTTCGGGTAATTACATCATGGGCATGGTTTTTCATCACAAACTATAAGGAGTGAGTTCGATGGATAGCAATGTATTCAAAGGTAAATGGAAGCAAATGAAAGGTGAAGTCAAAAGCCGATGGGGCAAGCTGACCGATGACGATCTGGATGTCATTGATGGTGAGCGCGAGAAGCTGATTGGTAAACTTCAAGAGCGATATGGCCACAACAAGGAAACCGCTGAAAAAGAATATCATGATTGGTCACACAAGCATGTATAAACTTGGGTGATGCAGACACATAATCAAGAAGCATCCGAAGGGGTGCTTTCTTTATTCGTTGATTTAGGACGGCTAAGTCGTTTATTATTGAAAGGAGATGTAATTCCATGGCACGGATTGCTTTTTTACTTGGACCGCAATTTGAAGACAGTGAAATGCAAAAGCCCTATGTGGCTATGAGAGAGGCCGGACACGAAACGGCCGTTATCGGTCTTAAAGCAGGAGAAAGACTAGAAGGCAAGAAGGGAGAAGCTTACTATGAAACAGAATTGGCGATTCAGCATTCTGGCCAGTGCGGATCTGCTGAAAGGCCGTACGCTTACCAGCTATCCGCCTTTGCAGGATGATATGGTCAATGCGGGAGGTACGTTCCGCGATGAGGAGGTTGTCGTGGATAACAACCTGATCACTTCCCGGACTCCAAAGGACTAGCCGGCTTTCATCCGCGAAACACTGCAAGCTATTGATACCAGGCTATTTGCGAAAGCAAATCTGCATTAATCAGCAGAACTTAAAGAAATGATCCAAGTCCTTAGGGGATTGGATTTTTTTTCCTTAAAATATTCCTTGACAGGAATATTCCATTTATGGTATATTTAAGATATCAAATAAATACTCATTTTTGGGAGGTGATTATACATGAATCCAGAAGTCACCAAGTCTATGAATAAGACAAATCAACCGTGGCAAGTAGATGTTTGCAACCAGGTTCGTTCGATCATCCAGAAATCTATGGAGTGGGTTCAGTCATGAATGCGACAACTTTCAGTGCTCTCGCCGAACCAACTCGCTTAAACATTGTCGAGCTTTTGCGAAGCGGTCCTCTCACAGTAGGGGAAATTGCCGATCGACTAGGGCTTGGCCAGCCGCAAGCTTCAAAACATCTTCGAGTCCTCAGTGAGGCCGGGCTGGTTGAGGTGCAGCCGGTCGCCAATCGGCGGATTTACAAGCTGCGGGCCCAGCCGCTCATTGAGTTGGACGAATGGCTGGAGTCCTTCCGACGTGTTTGGGACGAGAGATTTGATCGCTTGGACGATTATCTGCGCGACCTGCAGAAGTAGGAAAAGAATCAATATAACAACAACTTTAGGAGGCAATGAAATGTCCAATGACCCTGGAGCAAACAAAATGACCACGAAGGTAGAAGATCGGGATCTGGTGATGGAGCGTATTTTCGATGCGCCGCGCGAGCTCGTGTTCAAGGTATTTAAGGATCCTGAGCACTTGTCGCAATGGTTTGGACCGAAAGGCTGGACGCTGCCGGTTTGCAAGATGGATTTCCGCCCAGGTGGAGTCTGGCACTATTGCATGCGATCGGCCGATGGCCAGATGAACTCTTGGGGTAAAGCTGTTTACCGCGAAATCGTAGAGCCGGAGCGGATCGTCTACACCGATGTCTTCTCTGATGAGGAAGGCAACGCGGTAGTGGGTATGCCGGAGCTGCTGATCACTTTGACATTCGTCGATTACGAAGGCAAGACCAAGCTCATTAACCGCGCTCAATTCGTCTCGGCCGAAGCACTCAAGGCAACAATGGACATGGGTCTAATCCAAGGGATGACCGAAACCTGGGACAACCTTGCCAAACATCTGAAAGAAATCCAAGCCGTGTAAAGATTGAAGAATATCTCTGCATAATCTGGCTGCCATTAACTTTGCCAGCCAGATTTATTTTTGCTATTGAGTATCCAGCCTTTTGCCAGACAGCGCTCCGTTTCATTCTTCATAGATGACCTCTACGACGTCTATGAATCTTTTTAGGCTTTCTACGGTTTTGCATATTTCTTCCGAATTCTTATTGTTAGCGGCATTTTCCAGGATGTGGCCGTAAACCGTTACAACATCAAATCCATAGCTGACGCCGCTGTCTTTCATACGTTGTCCGGCGATGCGTATAGGTTCATAATCGGAAGCGGCCAGCGCCTTAAGTATAAGTTCAACATCCTTGTGACGGTTGGCCAAATAACCTGGAATTTTCTCCTCCAGATCCGCATTGATGTGTATCTGAATGTTGTTTTTCTCTTGGCTGTCGTTTGGGTCCATGTTATGTATGCCCTCCATTACATTTTTGTCAACTTCATTCGACAATGTTTTTTGATAATCCTCTAAATATCGATCTAGCCCATATGCTGGTGCGTTTGGCGCAGTCTGCGGATTAAAGCAGATTTCTGTGGTCTATATTGACTATAAAAAGGGATGTCTCCGAAGTAGATCCATCTACTATAGAGACATCCCTTTTGCCGTTTGTGGTGTCCATGGAGGCGAAGCTTAATAGTAGTGAGCCTAGGCTCACTAAATAATGGCTGCATTACCCATTGAATTGAGTTAATAAGTCTAGGCTCACTATTAACGAACTCATGTTCACGAATAAGGAGTCTAGGCTCATTAAAGCTAATTTATTTGGATTATTGAGTTTCATTAATGAGAGTAAACTCAGTAATAGTGAGATTTCACTCACTAATCCAATTGAAAGCTGCCTTCGACCATCACTCCATCATCGAGGTGATTGAAGTCCTCAAAAACTGCGCAAGGGATCAAATCAGTTGCACGAGCAGATGATGCTTTTTGAAAACCTCCAGCATGGCGGCTCTGGCTTCCGTCTCGTCAGGTCCGTGAATTTCCAGCTTATAATCATGACTTCGATACAAGGTAATACTTAGACCGAGTATGCTTTTGACGTCTACAAATTTGATGTGATTAATGCGAAGCACGATGCTCGATTTAAAACGGGCCGCAGTTTGATTGATATCAACAATCGCTTGGATCTCTGAACTCATTTTCTAACCTCCCTGATTAAAAGAAAGCGTCTTCAATTCGAAGTATAAATCTTCTCACCGGCCGCGAATAGTTTAAGCGTAAAAGTTAAATTGTGAGGGAATCTTTGGCTACAGCAATCGCGCCATAATCCTTGGTCAATTGGGCAAGCGGGGTTGAATCTTTGTACCCGTATGGGCTGTTTCCTTCTTTTTTCAGGTTATTGATCAGGAATTATAAGAATCAGATTATGATGATTGGCTTCTTCACCTTGCTATTCGGAATCGCAGGGGCTATCTTCATAGCCAATATGGTGAAAAAAGCGATACTTGGCCTAGAGCCTCAGGAAATTGCTGCCTTGTATGAGGAAAAAAGAGCCATTCTCGAGTCAATACGCGAGGGCATCATTGCCATTAACTCCAAGGGCATTATAACCATGGTCAATGAGGCCGCCATTCATTTGCTGGAGCTAAGGAATGTAAAAGAGATAACGGGACAGCATATCTTGAATTTATTGCCGTCCACTCGGCTGTTAGAGGTGATCCGAACCGGCAGGGCGGAATTTGATCAACAGATGTGGTTTGGAGAAAATGAGCTGATCATCAACCGAATTCCCATCGTCAATCGCCAAAGGCAGGTGATCGGCGCGGTCTCGAGCTTTCGGAATAAATCGGAGATATTCAAGCTGGGGCAGGAGCTGTCTCAGGTTAAGAAATATGCGGAAGCATTACGTGCCCAGACGCATGAGTTTTCGAATAAGCTGTATATGATTTCCGGCCTTATTCAGCTTGAGTCGTACCATGAAGCCATAGAAGTGATTTCGCGGGAATCGGACATCCATCACAATCTGGTGCATTTTATCATGAAGGAATTTCCCGATCCGATTAATGGCGGCCTGCTTATCGGCAAATTTAATCGGGCGCAGGAATTGAAGGTACATTTTGAGATTGACCGGGAAAGCATTTTTCGGGACGTTTCAGCTGAATTGGACCGCGATCTGTTAGTTACGATCATTGGCAACATTATTGATAATGCGATGGATGCTGTATTGGAACGATCGGATCTGAGCGAGAAAACGGTGAAGGTATTTTTTACGGATCTGGGTGACGATCTGATTATTGAGTGTGAGGACAACGGAATTGGCATACCGGATGAAAACGGCGACAAGGTGTTCGAATTGGGGTTTTCTACCAAGAATGAAGCAGGGCGCGGGTTCGGATTGTTTCTGGTTCAGCGGGCAGCGACGAAATTAAACGGCTACGTGACGGTTTCCAGGAGTTCAAACGGAGGCACTGTCTTCACTGTAGCCATACCCAAACCAAAGGTGCAACAAGTAAGGGGTGAATTGTGATGGCACTCGTGAAGCAAATGGAAACACTTCATGTTTTGATTGTAGATGATGAGAGGCGGATCGCGGAAATTAATCGCAGGTTCGTGGAAAGAGTGGCAGGCTTTGAAGTGACGGGGATTGCGACGGATACTATTCAGGCTTTGGATTTGCTGGATGATCTTGAGATAGATTTGGTTCTGCTGGATATTTATTTCCCGGGCACCAGCGGACTCGAATTGCTGAAAATCATCCAAAAACAGTATCCCCACACCGATGTGATCATGATCAGCGCAGCCAAAGAAATTGAAACGGTCCGGGAAACTGTAAAAGGCGGCGCCTTCGATTACATTTTGAAGCCGCTGATCTTTGAAAGATTGCAGGACACATTGAAAAGATATCATGTATTTCGATCCCGGTTGGCCCAGCTGCAGCAAGAAGGCAGACAAATCAGCCAGGATGAAATCGATTATTTGATCAAAGGTGAGGATAAGAGGGATGCCCCTTATTTACCTACGGGCATCGACAAGCTGACGTTGGAAAAAATCGTTTCCGTCATTACAGAGGAACAGGAAGGCTTAACGGCAGAGCAGGTGTCCCGTTCTATTGGCGCAAGCCGATCTACCGCGCGAAGATACCTGGAGTATCTGGTTTCGGAAGGCCGGCTGAAAGCCGACCTGTCCTACGGTTCCGTCGGGCGCCCGGAGCGGGTTTACAAGGGTACCAAGCAGCACCTTTAGGCTTTTGCGGACACCGGTTTTTCCGCGGTAAGGGCATGAACATTCTCATCCGGGTCTTTGAAGAACACCATCCAGGTTTCGATTTGATTCATTTCTGCGATTTTGTGCGGTTTCCCGATGAAATGGACATCTCGCGCCAGCAAAGCTTGATAGGAAGCATCGATATCTTCAACCTGGAAATAAACAATCGAGCTCGGATGATCCAACTTTTCCGTCTCCGGAACACTGAGTAGGATGCGAATCCCATCGCAATCCAAAAAGGCCATATTCGGAACACGAAACAACAGCGGAAGTCCAAGATTCTCTTGGTAAAAAGCAACGGCAGCATCCAATTCATGCACAGGAATGGATAGCTGCTTAATTTTTTGGATTTGAAATGGTGCTGAACTCATCATGATCTCTCCTCGTTATTTGGTTATATTCATTAGGCGTCCGATCCAAGCTGCATAAACAAGGTTTGGACTTTTTGTAAACGCAGATACTCGTTTTTTTCCATTTGCGGTCGGAAGTAGGCAAAGAGGTACACAGCGTCCAAGAATGCTAGGCCGGGATAACACACAACGTCCTGGATCGTGGCCGGATTGTCCATGACGATTTGCCATTCTCCGTCTCTTTCCTCCGGTGGAACGGATTGCAAAATCTTCGCTTTATGCGTAATAATCTGCTCAAGCTCATTCCACACTTTGTCCCATGACGGGCTGAATAGAACGGGGGTCGGAAACAGCCGCTTTGCTTTATCGAGCAAACTCCTGACTTCATGCTCCTCCGGATCGGTGAAGCTTTTGATTCTGGCCGTAAATCCATTGAGTAAACGATAAAAGCTGGAATGCCCTTCTGTATTAACAATCATTTGCAGCTGGATGAGCTGCTCCTCTGTAACGGCTTGCTCCAGCATCTCGAAAGGTATGCTCTTCAATCGAATAACCTCTCTTTCATAGCGTTATTTAGCATTTCGACAAAGAAGTTATTTCTCCTTTTTCAAAAGTTAGCGTACTATAGAAGGAGGACGAGCAACCGCTGCAGAGCGGAAATTTCATAATTACGGGAGGCCGCCTGTATGGCTTCAGAACGAAATCCTCGCAAGATTAGAGTCGGTAAGCGTGTGCCGATGTGGCGCTCGGGCAGGTATTGGGCATTCCTGCTGGGACTTTTTGCGCTCGCTGGTTTGGCCGTTATTTTC
Organism: Paenibacillus sp. GP183; assembly: GCF_900104695.1. Classification (NCBI taxonomy): domain Bacteria; kingdom Bacillati; phylum Bacillota; class Bacilli; order Caryophanales; family Paenibacillaceae; genus Paenibacillus; species Paenibacillus sp. GP183. The sequence continues at coordinate 3,431,155 of NZ_FNSW01000001.1, read as the reverse complement.
ATTATGGGAAGGCCTGTTTTGGCGCCTGAGCATGGAGCCTTGCAAGGTCATACAGCAGCGACAAGTATATCCCCGGCTCCAACTGCTTCACCCGTGGCAAAGAAAAAGGTAATCCTCGATTTTCATATGCAAAATCTTTCCCAAGGCTGGATTCGATACGCGGACAGCGCCAAGATCACCAAAGACGGGGGAGTGAGCTGGACAGAAGCAACCGTTGATCAGCTTGCACCGGACTCTGCCGGGGATGAAACACTGCAAGCGCTGCTCGGTACTTTGCCTAAGCCGCTTACTGTAAACTTTAAGTCTAAGACCCTCGATGTAATGAAGTCACAATTTCTTACGGATCGAGTGGGGTGGGTGCTTGCAGCAGAAGGTTTGGATCCCACGTTGCTCGTTACCGTGGACGGTGGAGGAACCTGGACCGACCAAGTGACCCCGGACGTCACATCGGTGATGAACGCAGAGCAAAAACGCATACAGACTCTTCTTCAAGAGGCTGCCTATTACACGGCCAAAGAAGCGGCAAAAGCAGCGATCCAGTCCGATTGGACCCTCTTCCCCAAATCGGCATCGCCGGGAGATGTTGTACTTGTGCGGCATAAGGAAGCGGGGGAAATAAGCTGGCAAGGGAAGAAGTATCCCCTGCAGTCTTTTGGTACGGGGTATTTTGCTTACCTGCCGTTGTCGATTGATTTGAAACCGGGTCCCTATCCCGTCGGCGATCAGATTCTGACCGTCAAAGCCAAAAAGTTCGATACCCAATATCTTGAGGTCACCAAGCAAATGGAGAGCATGAGGCAGGACACAGCCCGCATCCAGGCCGACCAAAAGAAAATCGATATGGCTCGCAGCCGGTCTGCGCCGGAGTTTTTATTCTCGTCGGATTTTATCCAGCCTGTTGAGGGGATTTTGACAACGCCCTACGGCTATACTCGTTATGTGAACGGCAAGTATGACAGCTCCCATCGGGCCATCGACTTGGCGGCGAAAGAGGGAACTCCGATCAAGGCCACCAACGATGGTATTGTCGCCTTGGCCGATTCGCTGTATCTTACCGGAAATTCCATTTATCTCGATCATGGCATGGGGTTGTTCTCGCAGTATGCCCATATGTCCGAACTGCGCGTGAAGACAGGGGATAAAGTAAAAAAGGGCGATATTATCGGGCTTGTCGGGACTACGGGATTTTCCACGGGACCGCATCTGCATTTTACCTTTTGGGCGAATAACGTTCCTGTCAATCCGAACATGTTTTTTGACTCCACGCCATTTAAATGGCTTCAACCCTGATAAAACTTGAGGATGAAGGAATTGTATAACGAATAGAAGAGACGGAGGTACTGGAATATGAAGCTTACCATACTGGGACATTGGGGTGCTTATCCAGAAGCGGGTGAAGCTACCGCCGGTTATTTATTGGAGGATGAAGGCGAGAAGGTGCTGCTGGACTGCGGAAGCGGAGTGTTGGCGCAATTGCAAAAGCATATGAAGCCAACGGAGCTGTCGCATGCGATCATCACACACGCCCACCATGATCACGTTGCCGATCTTGGCTGTCTGCAATATGCTTGCTTGATCGATACGGATTTGAAGCTTCGCGCTGAGCCGCTGCCCATTTATTTCGCTCATGATCCTCAAGGCGAAGATGGTGTAACAGCCATCTATAAGTCGATGATGGGATCGGTGATCATTCCGTTCACGGACAAGGATAATTTCCAGCTGGGTAATATGCGGTTTTCTTTCATGAAAACCTTTCATGGGGCTTACTGCGTAGCGGTTAAAATTCAATTCAAGGACAAAACCATCGTGTATACAGCGGATACGTTTTTCGATGAGTCCTTGATCGATTTTTGCAGGGATGCGGATCTGCTGCTGGCGGAAACCTCCTTTTATGCAGAGTTCGAGAATGCCCGGGATTATGGGCACATGAATAGCGCTGAAGTCGGACAGCTCGCCGCTAAAGCAAATGTGAACAAGCTGATTCTCATTCATCTGCCTCATTTCGGCGAGATCAGCCAGCTCGCAGAAGAGGTGCAGGTGATTTACAAAGGCGATGTCCAGTTAGCGCGATGCGGATTGGTGGTAAATCTTTAAAAGTTGGAATATAACTACCAATTAAGGGTAATAACTATTATTCGTAATTTGAATAATCAGGAGGAGTAAATCATGAACAGAATTGCTGTCATTATTGGAAGTACGCGTCCGGGTCGCAACGGTGAGGCTGTTGCCCGCTGGGTGTACGAAATTGCAAGCAAGCGAAATGACGCCGAGTATGAACTTGTAGATATCGCCCAGTTCAACCTGCCACTGCTTGACGAGCCTGTTCCTCCGACAATGGGTCAATACACGAAAGAGCATACAAAGGCATGGGCGGCAAAGATTGCAACTTTTGACGGATTCGTTTTTGTCACACCTGAATATAACCACGCAACATCCGGTGCCCTTAAGAATGCTATCGATTTTCTGTACAACGAATGGACTAATAAAGCAGCGGGATTTGTAGGCTACGGCAGTGTTGGAGGTTCACGCGCAATCGAGAATCTGCGGCTAATCCTGTCAGAGCTTCAGATTGCTCACGTTCGTAATTCAGTGATGTTATCGCTCTTTACCGATTTTGAGAACTACAGCGTATTCAAACCGGGTGCTCATCAAGAGCCATTGGTCAACGGTATGCTTGACCAGGTAGTCGCATGGAGCGGTGCTTTGAAGCCATTGCGAAAATAAGCTATTAAAAGTTGAGCCGGTTCAGAATGATTCTGAACCGGCTTGTTTTGTAGCATCCTTGAATTTGATAAGACGTACTTTACGTCTTACTTAGGGGATTTTAATGATTTCTTTCGAGAAAAGATGTGTTTTACGTCTTACAGAACCATTCTAGAGGTGCATGAAAGAAAACCAACCATATAAGCAGTGTTTTACGTCTAAATGAAGTTAGAAATTTTAAATCAAGTAATTAAGATGTACTATACGTCTTAATATTGAAACGAAGCAACTCTCTGCTTCTCTTATGAACCCGTAGATCGATAATGCCTTACCCCGAAATGCCATACAAGCAGGCAAGGAAAGAGGAAAAGGATCCCCGCGAGAGGCGAAAGCATGTAGAGCATGTCATGGCCGCTGGCTCGATCGAGCAAATACAAAAGAGGCAAGTAATTGGCACAGCCGAAAGGGATGACGAAGGTGAAGAATCGGGTCACCCATTTCTGATAAATATTCAGTGGGTATTGGGACATCTCTCTCCCGCCGTCTGTGAAAACATTCGCTACCTCCAAGCCTTGAATCGTCCAGAAGCTCAGAGTTGCCGCCAGCATAAAGATCCCCGTGAAGATGAAGATCCCGCTGATGATCATTAGCACTAAAGTAAACATTTTCAGCAATGTCCACTCGATTGGTAGGTTGAGGATCGCCCAGATTAGCATCAGCAAGCTTTGCGCTATTCTCCCGATTCTAGTGAATTCACACTTAGAGCCTAATACTTGGACGACCGTGCTCCGAGGCCTCACAAGAAGCCTGTCAAAATCCCCTCCAGCGACCAAAGATGAGAATGCATCGAAGCCTCGCCCCAAGCACTCGCTAATTGAGAAGGCCATATGAATAACCCCGAATGCAAGTGAGACCTCGAAAAAACTCCACCCTTTCAGCTGACCGAACCGCTGGAACATGAAGTACATCCCGGCAAATACCGAAAATGGGATGAAAAACTGTCCAATCGACAATAACCAGAAAGAGGTGCGATATTGCATCTGGGATTTGATCAGGATCAGCAAATATTTGAAATACAGAATCATTTCTTCTCACCCTCCCTGTACGACGACTCTTCGCAATCCCTTGCTTAGCAGAAATTTGCCTACGATCACCACAAAGATGAGCCATCCAATCTGTGTACACATTCCGAAAAGCGCTTCATTCGGCGGAATATTGCCCGAATACAGGCGGAATGGGAAATCCAGGGTTAAGTGAAAAGGCAGTGCATAAGAGATGGATTGCATCCAAGTTGGCATCAATGGGATTGGGATAATCATGCCCGCGAAAAATTCTCCACATACCCCAAAGATCAGCATGGAGCCCATTGGCGACAGAGTCCAGAATACCGATATGTAGATTAACATGGAGATCGCCACCAGCAGAAGTAAGCCTATCATAACAGCGGCTAAAAATAGTAGAAAGGTTGGAAGGTTTGGCGGCAATCCCAGCTTATAGGGCTCAGGCAAGAAAAAAACAATGATCAGAATGGGAAAACAGCGCAGCAGAGCACTTGCTATGCGTGAAGCGATAAGCTTGGAGTACCAGAATGGATAAATGCCAGTGGGACGACATAATTCATAAGCGATATTGCCTGTGGTAATCAATTGAAAAAACTCATTGTCGCGAAACCATAAGGCAACAAATGCAAGCAAGGCTTGTCTGAGCCATGTGTACGTGGCAAGCTCTTGAAGCGTCATGGGAGCCTGACCTGAAGTCTGGTTGTAGAAGGCCTCGAAGATCATGATGAAGATAAACCCGAAGAAAAATTGAGTCGCGATTCCTGCCAAGGCGGCCGACCGATACTGCATGCCATTCAGCAGGCGAAGCTTCAATACGGACCAATAGGGCGTTATCATATGCGGTACTCCTTGTAGAGTTGGACGATGATCTCTTCAATCGGCTGCGCCTCTACGGCAACATCAAGGAGCTCCAACCGAGAGGAAAGCTGAGAGATGATATCCGAGATCATGACCTGCTCCGTATCGACACTTAGCACAGCTCTTTCCGCTGACCAAGACAGGACTTGGGTACCTGGAAGCAGGAGCGGGTCGGTTGTTTCGCGATAATCGATTGCGATGGTTTTGCGGGTGTGGAAGCGGCTGCGTATGGCATTCAAGCTGCCGTCGTACAACAAGCTTCCGTTACCGATCAGAAGAATGCGACCAGCAAGAGCTTCAATATCGTTCATATCGTGTGTGGTGAGAATGATGGTGACGCCTTTTTCCTTGTTGATGGTTTTGATGAATTGTCTTACGGCGATCTTGGAGATGGCATCGAGCCCAATGGTAGGTTCATCCAGAAATAGGATCTGGGGGCTGTGGAGCAGGGAAGCCGCGATTTCACATCGCATCCTTTGGCCCAAGCTTAGCTGTCGAACAGGGGTGTGAATGAGGTTTTGTAAATCCAATGTTTCTACAATTAAGTCTAAATTGGCTTTGTACTCTGCGTGCGGAACCTTGTAAATATCCCGCAGCAGTTCGAATGAGTCCATCACGGGGACATCCCACCATAGCTGCGTTCGTTGTCCGAACACTACACCGATGTGCTTCACATATGGAACTCGTTCCTTCCATGGGGTGTATCCCATAATGCGGCATGTTCCGCTGTCAGGGACCAGAATACCACTCATTATCTTGATGGTGGTCGATTTCCCTGCGCCATTCGGCCCGATATATCCTACGATTTCGCCTGGTTGGATATTGAATGAGATATCGGTTAATGCATGGACTTCCGTATGCTCGCGAACGAATAATGCTTTTGTCGCCTGCACCAGTCCGGTCGTACGCTTAGCAACCTTAAACGATTTGTTCAATCCTTGAACGGATATCACTGGCCTTCTGCCTCCTGTCTATTGATTGATGGAGCCATATCATTATGCATGAGGAGAGGCTTTTGATCAAGGAGTAATTTGCAGTATGAAAATCAAAAACGCTCAATATTGGAGGGGTTTTAATCGGAAAAAGCGAGCGATACACGATAAGTTAACGTCCAAAAGGGAAACCCCTGCCGAAACTGATCAAATAGAAATTTGAGCAATTGAAAAAGCCGGGAACTAGGCGGATTTGTCCGCGTTGCCCGGCTTTTGCACTACTACATTTTCGCCAAGTATTCATCCAACTGACCGAAGGAATTGCCGAAGCCTTCCTGCATGGAGGGATGCATGGAATAAAAAAATTGAATCTCTTCATCTGTGGCTTGAATGGGACCGCCTCGCATGGTCATGATCGTATGACCGTCCTGCTCGGTGAAGGTTACGATATTTAGAATTTCCATAGGAAACAGTTCGCTGAATTCAGGTCGAACAGTATTTCCTTTCGCATCGGAGAAAGAATTCACGAAGACGAGCTTGCTCGGTCCTGCAACTTCTCGAAAAACGAACTTCCCCCACATCTGGTTACCTTCCGCGTTCACCATACTGTAATGAAAGATGCCTCCCGGTTGCAGATCGAACTTGAAGACGTTGATGTCAAAACCCTGTGGTCCCCACCAATGCTTCAGGTGCTCTGGATCCGTCCAAGTCTTGAACACCAGATCGCGTGGCGCTTTGAAGGTCCGAATAAACTCCAGACTGGTCGTCTTAAATGAATCCAGCTCGTCAGCCAGGCGGCCCAAAGTCGACTTGGCTCCTTCTATGGCTCCGTACTTCTTGACGTTCTCTTCCAACTCCTCGGCCGTTGGAAATACCGCCCGCATGGTTAGTTCAGTTGCATCACCCTTATCCTCCATGGTCACCGTTACCTGAAAAGACTCTTCATTATCGAGGTCTCCATGGGAATAAACTAACCTCTCGGGACTAACGATTTCGATGTACCGAATCCGGTTGAAATAATCGGTACCATCCGGTCCGTGCATCACGAAGCTCTATTCTCCCCCAGGTGTGATGTCCATGGTTTGGGTCGTGATCGTAAAACCTTCCGGTCCCCACCAGTGTGACAAGTGTCGAGGGTCCGTCCATGTTTGGAACACGATCTCCCTCGGTGATTGGAAGACGCGGGTCACTGTCAATTCCCGACCATTTGCAGTTGCAACTGCGTTGTTCAACATTTTGCTCTCAGCCATCATTCATCCTCCAAGTTTGTGTTTTTGTCTTGCAACTTGTTCTATAACGATAATATACCATATTTGGAATATTCTTGTAAAGGAATATAAATAGTGGCCAGATTTCGAAATGGATGAAACTTTTTCCTCTTCCTTACGTTCAAATATTAAAATATGAAATAAATGAAGGTGAGAATTTCTGTATGAACAACTTGAAAAAAATTATTTTTTGGTGTGGTGTGACCCTGATATTTGTAGTTATTTCTGGGTGTAGTGGTAATACTGAGGCAAAAACACCAACAAGTTCATCTTCAATTATGCCAGTGAGCACTGCAACCAGAGAATCAACTACAGCCCCTATAAGTACAGCAGCAGTACTATCGACTCAACAACCGACGAAAGCTACCGAAAGCATGGTATATGAAAACACTAAATACAATTTCATTCTCAAAATCCCGAAAAGTTGGAATGGGAAATACGATGTTGAAGAGAATGGAGATAATCTCAGATTTGTTTACAAAGCAAATAACGGGACACTTTTTTCTATAACAATATGGTCTAAAGAGAAATGGAGTACAGACGGGGCAGAACTTGTGAAAAATATTCATATATCAAAGATAGGAGAAAAGGGAGACAAGATTTATACATTAAGTACCCCAACTGACGTACAGGTCGCCCCAAGCGATAAGAAGATGGCGGCTGACTATAATTCTATGTGGGAGGACATTGAAGGCATAAAAGCCACTTTCGAGCTTAAGTAGTTTTTTCGATGGATTAAAAAGCATGGAGGAGGACAAGGCATGAAAATGGGATTGTTGGTTGTTGATATGCAAAAAATTTTCTTACATGATCCAAAGGAGAAACTGGATGTAAGGGAAGCTTGTGAGCACATCAATTATGTATCAGGGTTATTGCGTGGGAAAGATCAAATGGTCATTCATATTCAAGACATGGAGGGATCGAATGAGGATACGGATCCAGAAGCAAGAGAATTTATTTCGGAAATTACAGTTGGCCCAAAGGACATCCGGATTACGAAAGAATACTCCAATGCGTTTTGGAAAACTAATTTGGAACAAGTGCTTCGTGAGCATGAAATTGGATTTGTTGTCGTTGCCGGCTTTGCTGCAGAATATTGTGTCACTTTTACTGCTAATGGTGCAATGGAACGAGGCTTTCAAGCAGCTATTCTACAAAGAGGAATTGTCAGCACAAAGCCGGATGCCATTAACTCGATTTACCGGGATCGTCATATAATATCTTGGCCGGCGATCCAATTCATGATGAACACCATTGTTTAAGGAACTAGCTGAAATTAAAAGCATTCACTCCAAGCGCAGCGGCAGTAGTCAGAATCGCACTCCAAAAGATGATTCCGATCGTCATCCATACAATGAGCTTACGCGGATCCGCACCGAACGATATCCCGATAGCTGCTCCCAATGGTGATCCGGTAATGAGTGGTGATACAATGCCAAGTCCGGGGATGCCGTATTTATTCCAGATACGGGTCATGCGACTGGCTCTCCCGCCAGCCTTGGGTTGAAATCGCCGTACAAACCAATTCCGTAGTGATGTACCAAAGAAGATAACATGTTTCTCATGGCTTGCGATAAGCGACGATCAAGCTGTCCGCCTTTAATATAACAGGGACATCGTCACGGCTGATCTCGAGCTCCATCGGCTCCTCGGTCAATTTAAGTTCTTCCCAGCCCGCATAATTGGCGCGAAACAGCTCCAGCGCCCGCTCTTTGGGGATGACGACCTCAAACAGCGTCTCCCGTCTACGGCCAGTTTGTTTATCCATTTCCTCGATGTTGGTATTCATCATGATAAAATTAATGCCCCCGCTTTTGGTTCCATCAGCGAGAGCATATAAAACCCGTTTCAACACTTCAGGTGTTTTCACATGCTCCAAACAAGAAGCAGCGACGATATAGTCGAAGGCATTCCGGGGTATTTGATATTCGCCAATGTCCGCTTGCTGCGTCTGGATCACATCATCGACGAGGAATTCCTCACTGTAATCCTGCACCTTTTCCAAAGCTTTATCGAGAAGATCGACACAAAGGACCTTTCCTCCAGCGGGCTTAACCCATTGTGCCAATGGAATGCTGTTGCGTCCTGCGCCGCAGCCCAGATCCAATACGGCTAATGGCCGGTTCTGGCCCAAGCGTCCTGCCAGCTCCATAACCATCGGGATCGGCTTGTCCAGCCAGGAGCCTTTTTCATACAATCTGTAATGCTCAAAGCAATCTTCGTGATATTCTTTTTCTTCCTGGCGTATGTGTTCAATTCGTTCTGTATCCATATTCCATCACCCCATCTGCTCGTTTCATATTTCCCCATTTTATTACCACTTACTACAAGGTTATAAACCTTTTGGTTGAAAATGACGCCTAATGGTTAAATAAAACTATAAGCATCTACAGAATGGAGAGGATTCGAATGCCATGGACAAAGGGTGATTACCCTGATTCATTAAAAAACTTTGAGCCGCGCACGCGCAACAAGGCGGTTGAAATAGCGAATGCACTGCTGGAGGACGGGTATGAAGAAGGTCGAGCAATAGCGATTGCGACCTCCCAGGCTAAAGAATGGGCAGAAGACCATCCTGACAGCAGCCGTAAAGCTAAACAAAAGAGAAAACGGGAAGAAGACAATAATAATCTTCACGTGCTTCCTTTTGATGGGAAGTGGGCCGTTAAAGCCGAAGGTGCGGATGAGCCGGAGCTCGTGGTGGACACCAAAGCAAAAGCGGTGAAAGAGGCTCTGAAGTTAGCCTCTGAGGACAACCTGAGCGCCATCATTCATCGGGAAGACGGAACTATACAGACTTCACATAACTATAAATAAAAGGAAAGGCAGCCTGACTGGTCATAACCCAGTCAGGCTGCCTTTCCTTTTTGATTAGTTATACAGCAGCGGTTTAATCTGATCGGAGTCGACGTTGGTTTTTAGCCAGGCTCTCCTGCATATTTTAGGTATTTTATTGAACTTTTTCCTTGCTTTTCGCTTCATCCGTTTCCTCGGCTTCAGCTTCATCTCCAGCGTCTTCGGCTGCAGGCTCGAGAGCCTCATCCAGCTTCTGAACAGCTAATATGGTCACCAGAACAGCTTCAGGATCGGTCAAGATCTCCACATCCTTGCTTACCTCCAGGTCAGAAACTAGCAGCTTATCACCAATATTCAGCTTGCTGATGTCTATATCCAGAGAGCTCGGCAGCTTATTCGGCATACAGCGAACCATGACCTCATGCATCTCAATCTGAAGGATTCCGCCTTCCTTGGTGCCAACGCTCTCCCCGCTGTAATGAACTGCTACAGGGGTATCGAGCTTCTCCTTCATATTAATTTGCAGAAAATCAATATGCAGCAGCTTTCCGCTCAAGCTGTCTTTTTGAACCTGATGAATCAGCACGGGATGCTTTTTTTTGGAAGGCAGGACGACTTCCAGAATCGCATGCGGATTGCTTTTAAGTGCTGCACGGATTAGTTTCTCCTCAACAGCTACATGCTCGTTGTCCATTCTGCCGCTGTATACGACAGCTGGAACTTGCCCTTGTGCTCTCAGTTGCTTTACTTTACCGGTACGGTTTAACAGCTGAATCGAGTTGCTCATTCGTACACCTCCTAAGGTATTGCAAAAGCGGCTAAAGCCCTGCACATATATACCCCATTCGGACAAGGTTGAAACATATTTCCACAAATTTTTCATTGTAAGCCATAATTTCGTCTGCTATAATTTTGTCGAACGTATCTTACATTTTCTAACAGGAGGATAACCATGGACAACATGTTGAGAAAAAGTCAAATGGAAACAAAAGATCTGCTTTTATTGGATTCAGAAGTCAAAAGCCAAGGTAAAAACATGGTCGTTGCTTATGTGCTGTGGTATTTCCTGGGACTGATCGGAGGCCATCGTTTTTACATGGGCAAAACTGGCTCGGCTATTGCGCAAATAATTCTAACGATTACGCTTATTGGCTCCATTGCCACGTTTATTTGGTGGATTGTAGACGCTTTTAAACTGCATCAATGGGTGAAAGAGCATAACTCCGCCGTAGAGAACCGCATCATGGATCAAATCACACTGAACAAAATCAACCAACCGGCAGCTTCGGTTCAATACTAATGCAACTGACTAAGCATGACCTTTCCGTGAATGAACTGATGGTCCTGAATTCCGAGCTAAGAAATTCGGAGAAATCGCTTGGAATTGCTTATTTGATGCTGATCGGCGGTCATTTGGGCATTCACCGTTTTTATCTCAAGCGGAAGAAAACCGCTTTTGGGCAATTAGCCTTGTTTTTATTTGCCGGTTTATTTTATATTTTGGCAGCGGTAAGCGGTGTGTTTCAAAATAACACATTTGTCATTTTATGTTTTCTGCTTACTGCTCTCGCAGCCATAGCTCTAGCCATTTGGATTATAGTTGACTTGTTTCTACTGCCAGGCATGGTGAATGCATGGAATACTCAGGTTGAGCAGCAGCTTATCTCACGTATCGCGCAATTTCGCAATCAACAACAATCCTAAGCACCAATCAAAGAAGCAGGGGACTCCGACACGGACCTTCCTGCTTTTTGTTTTCTTCCTGTCATTTGGTGTTATACAATAGGATAGGATATAGAAGATAGCAGGATAAAGGAGTTGTCGGGCAACGTGCAATATTACCATAACTTGTATACCGGGCTGACAATTCTTAATTTATTTTTTGCAGGCACGGTGATCTTTCTCGAAAGAAGGAATATCGCGGCAACCTGGGCGTGGCTTATGGTGCTGTTCTTTTTGCCCAGTGTCGGATTTATCTTGTACCTTATATTTGGACAAAATTTAAGCCGCATGAAGCTGTATCGGTTCAGAGGGGACAAGCTGAGCACGACCAAAGGGATCATTTTTAAGCAGTTCCAGGAGCTGGAGCAGGGGGTTATCTCCTATAAAGACCCTGCCATTGCGGGTTATCACGATATGATTCAGCTGAATTTGATAACCAGCTATGCTCTTTTTACGCAGGATAACGAGGTTGAGATTTTTACGGAAGGCCGAACCAAATTCGAGGCCTTGTTTGAAGCGATTGGAGAAGCTGAGGATCATATCCATCTGCTTTATTTTATCGTCCGTGATGATGAGCTGGGGCGCAGGTTGATGCAGGTTTTAACGGAAAAAGCCAGACAGGGCGTCAAAGTCAGATTTCTCTATGATGCCATCGGTTCATCGAGGCTGAACAAGCGTTTCTTTGAGGCTTTCAGACAGGCTGGCGGGGAGACGGCGGCTTTTTTTCCATCGCGAGTTCGCTATATCAATCTGAGAGTCAACTACCGGAACCATCGCAAATTGGCCGTGATTGACGGGAAGTACGGATTTATCGGCGGCTTCAATATTGGCAATGAATACTTGGGTCTGATGGAGCGGTTCGGGGAATGGAGAGACACCCATCTCATGCTGAAGGGAGGGGCCGTCCCGCAGATTCAGGCACAATTCCTGATGGATTGGAATATAGCGACTTCCAAGGATATCGGTATAGAGCCGCGGTACTTTCCTCCAATAGTCGGCAATGGTAATGTGGGGATCCAAATTGTGGCCAGCGGGCCGGATTCCGATGAGCAGCAGATCAAGAACTCGCTTATCAAAATGATTCATGCAGCCAAAGAAAGTATCTATATGCAAACGCCTTATTTTATCCCGGATGAAAGCATGTTTACGGCCATCAAGCTGGCGGCTTTGTCAGGGGTCGACGTGAAGATCATGATTCCAAGTGTACCGGATCACAAGCTGGTGTATTGGGCGTCATATTCCTATATCGGAGAGCTGCTCTCGAGCGGGGTAAAGTGCTATTTATACGAAAAAGGCTTTCTGCACGCCAAAATGATAGTGGTCGACGGGAAGCTCGCGTCTGTAGGAACAGCGAATATTGATATACGAAGCTTCAAACTGAATTTTGAAGTCAATGCATTTATGTATGACTCGGCTACGGCTGTCAAGCTTATGCGCATTTTTGAAAAAGATGCCGAAAACGCCACTCAGTTAACCTGGGATCGCTTCCAGCATCGGTCTTTGCTGATGAAACTGAGGGAGTCAGTAGCAAGGCTGCTTTCGCCGATTCTTTAATTGGGAACAAATACATATTGAGAGCACACTTGGGGACATTATCCTTATCTATAGTGGATACGATACTGGGAAAAAGGTGTGTATGAGTCATGAAAAGCGGGACACGACTGGTTCTTCTAAATGTGGTGCTGCTCATCATTCTCGTTGGCGGGGCCATAGTGGGCTATTACTATTACAATCGATCCGTCACTTATTTATCGACCAACAATGCGCGCGTTGACGGGCAGCAAATCATGATCAGTTCCATGGTCCCGGGTCGTTTGTCGGCTTGGACTGCAGATGCAGGCAAGAAGTTTGCCATGAGCGACGTACTGGGGAGAGTGGTATCAGCGACCGGCGGCGTGGATATTACGATGCCTCAACCGGCAACCATTGTGCAGCAAAACGCAGTGGTTAATATGAATGTTGCGCCTGGCGTCCCGCTAGCCTATGCCTATGATCTCGATCGGCTGTGGGTATCGGCCAACATTCAGGAAACGGATTTCAATGCAGTCAAAATAGGGCAAGCCGTCGATGTTTATGTCGATGCTTTTAGCGGAACTGCCCTTAGCGGCAAGGTGGACCGCATCGGACTGGCTGCAGCCAGTATATTCTCATTGATGCCGTCATCCAATGCAACAGGAAATTACACCAAAGTGACCCAAGTGATCCCTATTGTTGTGTCCTTGGACGGTTATCGCGGATTGAGCCTGGTGCCTGGTATGAGCGCGACCATTCGGATTCATAGGTAAGGGGCAGCGACAGATGAACCGTTACATCTTGGGTTACACCGTCGGAAGTTTGCTCCTAGTGTTTCTGGCTAATTGGCTTATGATACGAAGCGGACAAAGAAAGGCTGCAGCCGCTGCTGATGGTAGTTATTCCCCTCTGCCCAAGCCATCGGATTCGCTTATGGAAATGGCCGATGAGCTTGCGGAGGGCAGTGGGACCCTCACGCGTGCTAAAGCTGCAAAGCCGGGAGACATCAAAATGGGCCAGCTCATGACCGTGATCATGCTGGGTGCCTTTATCGCTATCCTCAACCAAACGTTGATCAATGTAGCAATCCCGCATATCATGATCGATTTCAACGTTTCAGCGAATGTAGTACAGTGGCTGGTTACCGGTTACATGCTGGTTAACGGTGTCATGATTCCGATCACAGCTTTCCTGATTGAGCGATTCGGTTCAAGGCGGATGTTTATCATCGCCATGGTGCTGTTCACCATTGGCGCGGTGATTTGCGCATTGGCACCCAGCTTTTCGGTTATGATGATCGGCAGAGTCGTCCAGGCCACCGGAGCAGGCATCATTATGCCGCTGATGATGACGATCATTCTGACCGTCTTCCCGACAGAGAAGAGAGGTATGGCTATGGCCATGATGGGCATCGTGCTCATTTTTGCCCCAGCCATTGGACCGACGCTTTCAGGCTGGATTGTGCAAACCTATACCTGGCGAATATTGTTCTATCTCGTTCTGCCTATAAGCATTATCGATATTGTGCTGGCGTTTTTGCTGCTCCAGAATGTGACCAAGCTTTCCAAGGTCTCTTTTGATTTCTGGGGCTTTTTATTCTCGACGATTGGTTTTGGAGGATTGCTTTACGCCTTTAGCGAAGCGGGCTCATGGGGATGGTCAAGCGGGGGTGTGCTCGTAACCTTGGCAATTGGCGTAATCTCTTTAATCCTCTTTGTATGGAGAGAATTGACGGTGAAGGAACCGATGCTCAATTTGAGGGTGTTTGGCTACGATATATTCACCCTGACCACCATCGTCGGCTCCATCATTAATATGGCTTTGTTTGCAGCGATGATTTTGCTGCCGATTTACCTGCAGAACATTCGCGGCTTCACGCCGCTCCAATCCGGGCTTCTGCTGCTTCCCGGCGCAGTGCTCATGGGCATCATGCAGCCGATTGCGGGAAGGATCTTCGACCGAATTGGTGCGCGTCTGCTTGCCGTCATCGGCCTCGTGATTACGACCATCACAACCTGGGAATTCAGCAGGTTAACCGGAGATACATCCTATGCCCATGTCATGCTGCTCTACTGCATGCGCATGTTCGGGATGTCATTTCTTATGATGCCGGTCATGACGGAAGGGATGAATCAGCTGCCGAGGCGGCTTACGGCACACGGTACGGCTACATCCAATACAATGCGGCAGGTAGCCGGTTCACTCGGAACCGCTTTGCTGGTTTCGGTCATGTCGAATCGCGCCAATTTCCACATGGGAAATATTTCGAATGCGGTCACGACATCGAATCCGTTTATCCTAAGCGAAGTTTCACAATTGGGAAATGGGATTGCGGCGATGTCAGGAGGATCCCCCGAGACGGGTACACAAATCGTCATCGGCCAGTTATACGGCTCCGCGATGACGGAATCCACTATCAATGGGATCAATGATGCTTTTGTCGTGGCAACGCTCATTACCTTCGTGGCGTTGGTGCTGGCCTTTTTTATCCGCCGTGCCCGGCATCCGGAGGAGGATGAACCGCTGGGATGACACATTGACGGATTTGCTATGGTTTTCACCTGCCGAAAAGCGGAAAAGATTGTTCTCGGAAGGCAGCAAAATAAAACAATCCACCGAACAACTAATGCTCGGTGGATTGTTTTATTTGTGGTGTGGGCGGATTAAGGTTTTCCGCATACGCCGTAAAAGAATATATGAACCATTCCTTCGAGGAATTTTTCCGTATCCGCACTTTGTTTGGCCATTTCCAGCAGCGCTTCATACTGATTCATATACAGCTGAATAAAAGCCAGGACGTGCTCAATGGAAACTTCTTGCGCAATCTCGCCGCTGGCTTTCCCTTCCTCAATGATCCGAATGGTCAGAGGGATCGTTGTCTCCTTGTATTGCTTTTCGATATAAGCTGTCAGCTCATAATCTTCGATCAAAAGTTGTTTGATAAGACCGGGAGGGAAGTCCTTATAGGATTCTTTCTCCAGAAAGAGGATATGCTCGATCTTTTCCTTTAACGAATGGCCTTCGTTCATATATTGTTCGAAATCGCGGACGGCCTTGTCCATGTAGTTCTTGAACACTTCGCGGAGCAGTGCCTCCTTGCTTCCGAAGTAATTATAGATCGTGACCTGCGAAACATTAGCCATCCTGGAAATATCAGCAATCCGAATCCTCTTGGGATCCGATGTCCGCAGCATGTCCAGTGTGGTTTTCATGATTTTCTTTTTGATCAAATCGGCTCTTTTCTCAAAACCATTCATCCCATTCACCCTAACTTCATAGATTTTATTATATAATTTATAAAATAATAAAGACAGCATATTTCATAAATATATTGACGAAACTGCCAGTCGGGTATATTATCACATATGAAATATGGAATCAACAATATTTCATATTTTAAATTCTTGGAGGTGCCTGTATGTTAACCGTTCAGCATTTGACGAAAAGATTTTCAAACGGGAAAGGAATATTCGATGTATCGTTTTCTGTGGAGAAAGGCGAGGTTTTCGGCTTTTTGGGACCCAACGGAGCAGGCAAATCTACGACGATCAGGCATATCATGGGCTTCATGAAGCCGGACAAAGGATATGTGACGATTAACGGGCTGGATACCTGGAAGGAGCAAGGGAAAGTTCAATCCTACGTCGGGTACCTGCCTGGAGAAATATCTTTTATCGAAGGAATGACGGGTAAGACGTTTCTGGATTTCATGGCTGACATGCAGGGTGTGAAGGACCTGCCCAAGCGCACCCGCTTAATCGACCGTCTGCAATTCGACGTCCATACGCCCATCCGAAAAATGTCCAAAGGTATGAAGCAAAAGGTAGGGATTGTAGCCGCTTTTATGCATGACCCCGATGTGATCATATTGGATGAACCGACATCAGGCCTTGATCCGCTCATGCAGAAGGTATTTATCGAGATCGTGCTGGAAGAGAAGACCCGAGGGAAAACGTTCCTGATGTCCTCGCACAACTTTCCGGAAATCGAGAGAACCTGCGACCGGGCTGCAATCATCAAGGATGGCGTCATCATTACCGTCAAGGATATCCACGAACTGCAGTCCATGCAGCGGAAGCTGTTCGAGGTGACCTTCGAAAACCAAGCCGAGGCGAAATCATTCCAGGATTCCGGTTTGCTTATTGAATCGCATGAAGGGGATCGGGTGAGGGTTGCCGTCCAGGGCAATTACGATAAATTTGTGGAAGAAACGGCCAAGTACAGGGTGCGCAATATCGATATTTTTACCCAAAACCTGGAGGATATATTCATGAATTACTATGATCGGAAGGAGACGATGAAATGAATGCCACCTTGTATAAGCAGATGTTGAAAGTGTACATGAAGGGTTTCGTAAACTATGCATTCGGGTCTGCGTTTTATATCCTTCTCATGTTTTGGTTGTATCCCAGCATGGCCAAAAACACGATAGCACTCGATGAGCTGGTCCGGGCCATGCCGGAAGGAGTGGGGAGAGCCTTCGGCCTTAACGGCTTTGGCAGTGCCGAGGCATTCATATCGGGGGAATTTTACGGATTGATTCTGGTGCTTATCCTTGCTATCGTATGCGTCCAGTTATCAACTCAGCTGATGGCCAAATTGGTGGATCAAGGTTCCATGGCCTATTTATTATCCACCCCGACAACGAGGGGAAAAGTCGCTTTCACGCAAGCAAGCGTTTTGACGACAGGACTTTTCTTGATCATGGCCGTCACGACAATCGCCGGATTTCTCGGTAAGGCATGGTTTCTGGGCGATTTTGAGTTTGATACAACCAAATTCATTAAGATGAATATCTCGGCGTTCTTGCTCTTCTTTGCGGTGGGCGGCATCTCTTTCCTGGTGTCCTCTCTTTCCAATGATGAGAAGAAGGCGCTTGGCATTTCCGGATTCATTACGTTCGGGTTCTTCAGTTTGGATTTGCTTGGCAAACTCAGCGTAAAGATCGAATGGATGAGAAATATCTCCATATTCTCTATGTATAGGCCAGGCGAAATTATTAACGGTAATGTGGATTTGGTTGCAACCTCCATCGTTCTCGCTGCCATCGGATTCGTTTCGTTCGGACTTGCCATAGCTACGTTTCGCAAACGCGACCTGCCATTATAATATCCGTGCATTACGTGCAGAAGCACAGAACTCCAGGTCCACAAGGGGTTGGAGTTTTGTGTTTTTTTCATCCATGCTTTCCATCGCTTCTTCCATATGAGGGTCCATATTATATTGTGACCCTGTTTACATTAGCGGCAAGGTATGTTATTATTTCGATACTTCTAGAAATAACGACACTGGCAGAGGTGAGGTACAATGGGCGAAGATAACGCGGAAGTACGGCAAGCCGTCAAAGTATATAAAGCGCTGGGGGAACCAACCAGGCTCAAAATAGCAATGCTGCTTACCGAGGAGAGGAATCTGTGCTGCTCGGATATCGGGGGCAAGCTGGAATCCGTTGCCGGCTCGACGCTTTCTCATCACCTGAAGCAATTGACGGATTGCGGCCTGCTCGATCTGCGAAAGGAAGGAACTTATATCTACTACAGCGTGAACCGCGAACTCGCGCAAAAGTACGCACCTTATTTGCTGGAATAATTTTTTGTCATTATTTCTATATTTCTAGATATATAAAATAATGGAGTGGAGAGGAGCACTGGAAATAAATATGTCAAACACGTGGAAAATCTACATGCTGGCGGCCGTCAGTTTTCTGGTCGGTACTTCGGAATTTATCATTGCAGGTATTCTGGATAAGGTTGCGGAGAATGTCGGTATCTCTGTGTCTGCTGCGGGTCAGCTCATCACCGTTTTCTCGCTCGCATACGCCATCGGGACTCCTTTACTAATGGCCGTTACGGCCCGCCTGGAGCGACGGAAGCTGCTGCTCTATTCCATCGGCGTATTTGTAATCGGCAACGGAATCGCCGTAGCTTTGCAGGGATTTGAATATCTAATCGCATCACGGATCATCCTGGCGCTCAGTACCGGAGTATTCATCGTCACGGCATTGACCGTAGCCTCCAAGCTGGCTCTGCCCGAAAAGCAGGCGAGTGCCATCGCGACGCTAGTTATGGGGTTCAGTACCGCTCTGATTGTCGGCGTTCCTCTTGGAAGAGTCGTCGCTTCCGTCTACAACTGGAAGGCGATCTTTGGGGGAATCGGTCTACTGGGGCTGCTCGCCATGCTCGCTATAATCTTCACAATTCCGCGAACCGAAGGCGAGGAACCCGTCCCGCTCCGCAAACAGCTGGCACTTTTGAAGCAGCCGCGAATCGCCGCAGCCTTGTCGGTGACTTTCTTCTGGATCGCCGGGTATTCCATCACCTACACCTATATTTCACCGTTTCTTCTTACAGTTACAGGAATGAGTGAAAAGGGAGTGAGCGCAGGCTTGTTCGCTTTTGGAATCGCCAGCTTGATCGGATCCAAGCTCGGAGGCTACAGCACGGACAGATGGGGTGCACCCCGTACTCTGATTGGTGGAATGCTGCTTCACGCTGCAACTCTTATCCTGCTGTCGCTGGCAGCCCAATCCTCGGTTGTTGTGTTCCCGCTGCTCATGCTATGGGCATTCTCAGCCTGGTCTTCGGGCCCTACACAGCAGTATAATTTAATGACTCTTGCCCCGGGAGCTTCAGGTATTATGCTTAGCCTAAACAGTTCGGTTCTGCAGTTTGGAATGGCCGCGGGTGCTGGAATCGGGGGAATCGTAGTGAAGCAGGCGTCGCTGGCATCCATCAGTTGGATCGGGGCAGCTGGAGTTGCCGTTGCCGCCGGAACAGTCGCCATTTCCCTCGGACTATCCCACTCCCGCTCCAGGTCCAGCCGGAAGCTGGAAGAACAAAGCTTGCAGGAAGCTGAAGCCTGATTGAACAACCCAATTTCCACGCACACCTCAACTAGTCCAATCTATTTCTTTATATGAAAATATAATAGATTATATATAGTACTGGAAGGGGGTGTTAACAATGGCATTATTTGTTACAGCTCCGATTGAAAATCGGAACCGACAGGTCAAAAGAATGGCTGTGCGCGCATCAAATGAAGGAACGGCCCCCATGAATGTGCGGCTGGAAGTCTTCCACGCGCCGCAGCCTGATGACGGACCAAGCGCCAAAGTGCTTTATGTACAGCGGGAAGTGAGTCTTAATCCCGGTACCATTCAAACGTTTAACAACATATTTGCGGATTTACCGGTGGTGAATGCAAGAGTGACGACATCAGGACCTGGGGCGGATGAGGCATCTGTCACCTTTACAGCCAAGGATGAAACCGGCGCTGTTTTGCCTGGCGTAATCAATCCACTTCCACGAAGACCACAATTTATAACAAGCCCATTTCCATCAGTCCCCATGGATAACGAAAAGAGATCTATCAAAACCTTGGTTGCACGGGCTTCGAATGAAGGGGCTTCAGCTGCAAGCGTGCTGCTTGAGGTATTCTATCCACCAGAACCGGTGGAGGATGGACCGAGTGCCAAATCGTTGTATGTGCAGCGCTTGATAGACCTTGAACCGGGAACGATTCATACGTTCGATAATATTTATACGGATTTTCCATTCCTTGAGGCTCGTATTACAGCTTCAGGCGTAGATGTTGCTTCGGTAGCTGCTTCCTTGGCGGCCCGGGATGAGGCCAACCGTGTTTTGCCGGGGATGGCACAGGCATTCCCACCGAATCCGCCGGGAGTACAGGAAGTACCTCCTCAGTAATCAATAATACTCGATAGTTGAACAAAGGGCTGCCATGCGGGGCTGTTGACAAACTAGCTAATTAAATAGGATTATTGAGGGCCGTGTAGAATTAGTTTCTATACGGTCTTTTTCTTTGGAGGGTTGCGCTATGATGGGCGTGGATAAAGATAAACAAAACCAATTCATGTATGTAAGCCTAGATGATCTAGTACCACAAGATCACCTGCTACGGGATATCCGAAATAAACTTGACTTCTCTTTTATTTAAGAGAAAGTACAACACCTTTACTCACCCATGGGGCGTAAATCCATTGACCCTGTCCTCCTAATGAAGATGCTGCTCATTGGTTACTTGTTTGGAATACCTTCAGAAAGAAAATTAGAGCAAGAGATCATTGTTAATCTTGCTTATCGTTGGTTTCTTGGCTTAGATCTGGCCGAATCCGTTCCAGACCACTCTACGCTAAGTCAGAACCGTCGCAGGAGGTTTAAAAATAGCCAGGTATTCCAGGATATCTTTGACCATATTGTTTCAGAATGTATTACAAAAGAAATCGTGGCTGGAGAAGTTATTGTTGTAGACTCTACTCACATAAAGGCTCATGCATCCATTGGCAAAACAGAAAAAATCGTAGTTGAGAAAAAGCCTACGGAATATCTAAAGGAGTTAGAGCAAGAAGCCCGTCGAATCGAATCTGAATGGGATAACCCCAACAAGAAAAAGGGCGGGAGAAAACGAAAAGAAGAACCGTCTGAAAAAGAGGTAACACAGAGTAAAACCGATCCTGAAGCAGGACTACTGAGCAGACCTAACAAACCTAAGGGATTTCACTATTTGGCTCATACCAGCATTGATGTGAAACATGGAATCATAACGGATATTCATGTTACGCCAGCAAACATTAATGACCACGAACCATTCACCGCACGATTAAGGGAACAACAACACAAGTTTAATTTACGAATCCAAAAGGTTGGAGCAGATAAAGGTTACGATCGCTCTCCTGTGCACCACACATTAGAAAAACTTGAGATCAAAGGATACATAGCGCCGATAAATTCTGATGATAATCATTTACATAAATCTGGTTTTAATTATGACAGTAAAAGCGATACATATACGTGTCCAGAGGGAAAAATCCTGCGATTCTCACACCTTAAATGGAAAACGGAAAGGCAAAGTTCCAGTAAAATTTATGCCTCGCAGAGAAAGGACTGTAAGCAATGTCCATTACGCTCTAGCTGCTTCGGTAAGACAGGGGGTCAAAAGAAGATTGAACGCCCGTTATTTCAAGAAGCAAGAGAACGAAATGTAGCCCGAACACAAACGAACGTATATCGCGATGTTCAAAAAGCAAGGCGTGTCTGGTGTGAGGGTAGCTTTGGAACGATGAAAAGATGCCATAACCTAACGTTTACATACAAGAAGGGCATTCGGAGCGCCACCGAACACTGCCTTCTTTCTGCATTGGCTTTAAACATAAAGCGTTATGTAAAAGTGGTATGATTCGAGAGGTCAGCCTCCGAATTCACACGTAAATAAGGGCAAAAACAAAGTGGAATAAGGAAAATTGATTCCCTAGCCCACTTTGTCAACAGTCCCAAACGGCAGCCCTTTGGATATTTTTGAGGCAAAATCAGCATTCATTTATTATAGGATTAAAGAAGGGATTGCAGTATTTTTTGGCGAATGAAGTAACATTCAGTCACAAAAGGAGATCTCTATTTGAAAAGTTTAATTCACTATCTATTTTTCCAATATTGGAATTACAGGAAATTGTCTTTAGGCATTATGCTGACGATGATCGTCACATTGATCTATACTTCATCTTTTTCCTTAAGCATCAAGTATATCATCGATGAAATCATTCTATTGAATCAACACTTTGATAAACTGGCTGTCATCCTGATTGTCTTGCTTGCCGGATTTATCGTACATATAAGCTGCACCATTCTAAGAGATTTTTGGATTGCTAAAATAAGTACGTCGATGCAGATAGACTCCAGGCTGCTCCTTTTTAATCATATTCAACGGCTTCCAGCTTCCTTTTACGACCGAATGAGCAGAGGCAGTCTTACGTCCAGGTTTACAACGGACTTAGCTGCTGTCCATGCGGCTTTTATGACGTTTGTTCCTGCATTTTACTCGATTATGAGTCTGATCTTCTATCTGGTTCTGATCGCAACGCTGCACTGGAGTCTAGCTGTTCTTTCCATCGTCGGAATGATTATTTCCTTGAGTATCCCCCAACTCATGAGCCGGAAAGCTATTGAAACGAGTGATACGGTAAAAATAAAGCAAACTTCGCTGATGGATATTATTCAAGAGCATTTTTCAGTTCAAAGTGTCGTTAGAGCATACGGTTTGAGTCATTGGCAATTGTCACGCTTAAAGAGTGCATCCGAGGAACAAAAGCCGCTTACGATTCGCGCTCATTTTTTATCCCGATCCATGCCGACCTCCGTTTCGAATGTGCTGCTTTTATGGAATCTGCTGTCTATCTTCATCGGGGCTTATTTGTGCCTGACGAATGCCATAAGTATAGGGATACTAATAGCGTTTCAAAGCTTTTTTATCAGTATCAGCCAACAGCTGAAGTTATTATCTGAGCATCTTCCACAATTGCTTTCCTCTTCCTTGAGCTATAACCGTATCAATAATTTGCTGAGAGAAAAGTTCGGAGAGGATGAGCTTCCAAGTCAGCCTGTTCTATCGGTGAATCAGCTCAATCAGGAAATTCGCTTAAGTCAGGTGAGCTTCTCTTATCCAGCCGATGCTAGAAATGTCATTGAGAAGCTGAATATACGCGTACCCGCTTATAATTATACGGCTATTGTGGGCATGAACGGTTCGGGGAAAAGTACGATTATCAGCTTGCTTATGCGCTTTTATGATCCCTCTGATGGACAGGTTGAATTGGATGGAACGGATACGCGTCGTTTATCTGCCGCAGCTATACGAGAAATGACGGGATATGTGTCTCAGGAAAATATTTTATTTAATCTAAGTATCAAAGAGAACATTTTATTAGGTAAACCTAATGCTTCGGATGAAGAGGTAGACGCGGCCGCCCGGAGTGCCGGCATTTATGATTGGATTTTGGGGCTGCCTGATGGATATCAAACGGTATGCGGTGAAAATGGAAAATCGCTCTCGGGGGGACAAAAGCAGCGTGTGGCTATTGCCAGAGCGCTCATTCGCAAGCCCAGCATTCTTGTGCTGGATGAAGCTGCTTCTGCCCTCGACCCTGAAAATGAAGATATCCTTTACCAAAGCCTGCATGAATTGATTGGGAAAAGAACGATCATTAATGTAACCCACCGTCTATCCTCGGTAAAAGATGCGGATCAAATTATTTTGATGGATAATGGCAAGGTTCGAGATAGCGGGTCGCATGAACAGCTGCTATCCCGGTGTGATATGTATCAAAGCATGTGGAGGAAGCAAAGCGGATTTGTCTTCTCCCGTGAAAGCCGCTCGGTTAAGGTGGAAGTCGACAGGCTGAGGGATATTGAATTGTTCAAAGGTCTCGATTTGGATCTATTGGAGTACCTGAGCGAAAGCTTGATTACAGAATTCGTTTATATGGGAGAAACAGTAGTTGAACATGGGGAAGAGGGCAATAAATTTTATATCATCGTTCGCGGGCAGGTGGAAGTATTAAAATTCTTCAAGGGTGAGCAGGAAATGAAGCGGGCAGCCGTCTTGTCCGACGGAGACCATTTTGGAGAAATTTCTTTGATGTTATCCATGCCTAGAACGGCAACCATTCGCACTTTGACGCCCTGCACGTTTTTAACCATTCAACGAGACCAATTTCAAACGATGTTAGATAAGGCATCTCCTCGACTGAGGGAAATGCTTGAGGATGAATGCCATAGACGGTTAGTTTATTAAGGTAAGAGGCAGCGAACGTAACGCCCTCCTGTTGGTGTGTCCGACGAGTCACCGTGTATTACTGACCGTTTGGACTAATTGTGGAGAAAATCAAATTTGGGGTATTGCTGAACTGTAGTAATATGGTCAGTTTGCCAGCAACCGGGGAACTTTTAGGCAATGCATTCGCATAAATATTCATCAGCTGAAAGCAGCCGATTACTGCAAACTTGATTCGCAGAGGATTGTTCGATAATTAACGTTGATATATCCTATTCCACTAACTGAAACTATAGCTCAATACACATCAATAGATGGCTGCCGGATGAATTTGATCGGCAGCCTTCTCAGCTGACGGGCAGTTATGTGAAGCACTTTATTTGGAGAATAGGACGAAGATAAGTGTCCGTCAAAAAAGGGAGTTTCGTTATGAAATACATAACGAAACTCCCTCTGCATGGAGGGGTAGTACCAGCGTAGCTAGTCATTACCCGTAAACCAAATGAGTCCTGAGCCTAAGTTGCTCGGCACTGTGGAGCGGCGTCTTCGTGACCCGGACCGGACATCTTCAGGTCCTGAAGTAGTGACCTTGTTCGAGGTCTGGGATCAGTGCGGGGTGCAATGGCCGCCATCCCAAGCGTTCCTGGGTCAGTGCGCTCGACGTCGGGTTGTCGGCCGATGCGAAGGCGCCGAGAAAGCCGAAGTGGGCGTCTGCCTCTTCGCGGGAAATGCCGACCACCGGCAGGTTCAAGTGGCGACCGATGACGCCGGCGATGTCACTGAATGGCACACCCTCATCGCCGACCCCGTGCAGCCGTGAGCCCGCCGGCGCGGCTTCCAACGCAAGCCGGAACAGGCGCGCCGCATCAAGGCGATGCACGGCCGGCCAGCGGTTGGACCCGTCGCCAATGTACGCAGAGACGCCCTTGTCGCGAGCAATGTCAATCAGCCTCTGGACGAAGCCCTTGTCGCCCTCGCCGTGCACGGACGGTGCGAGACGAACGACCGATGAACGCACTCCGCGCTCAGCCAGCGCGATCGTCGCGTTCTCCGATGCGCCCCGGGGCACTGCGGCGTCGACCGCAACCTCCTCCGTCCCGAGACGCCCCGGCGGGAGCACAAATGCGAGCATCAATGTTCCCGAGGTGATCACGAACGGCTTGCCGGAGCCCTCGAGCGCCGCCCCGATCGTCTCGACGGCGCGCAGATCCGCTGCGACCGCGCCGGCGTAGTCCGAGAAGTCGTGCTTAAACGCCAGGTGAATGACGCCGTCTGCTGCCGCGGCGCCGTCGCGCAGGCTGTCGAGGTCGTCGAGTGCACCGCGGTGCACCGCGGCTCCGGTAGCCGTCAGCGACGCGGCGGCATTGTCTGAGCGGGCAAGGCCGACGACCTGATGCCCGGCATCGATGAGTTCGCGGACGACGGCGGAACCGATGAAGCCCGTCGCTCCTGTGACAAAAACACGCATATTTTTCATCTTTTCTTTCCTCCCTTGGTTTATCAGGTATAGGATGTTAGATACAGGATTGATTATACAACGGGAAATTAATAAAGTAAACTTTTTTTATTAAATTAGTTAAATATATTAATTTAATAAAGAATGTTTGTGGTGCCTGCGAATTTGATATAATATTATTTATGATTATCAAAGGAGGCTTCAATTAGTGAGAAAACCCGTGAGCGTCAATATATATATTGATAAAATTATACCTGTTATTAGAAGAATCAAATTCAGCCAACTAAAAATAGACGATATCGCAAAATATATGGATATTAGCAAAGTGACACTTTATAAGCATTTTTCATCCAAAGATGAAATCATCCAGCAGGTTGTAGAGTATTATATTAACTACTTGCAAGAGGTTGATACCGTTGTAAAAGATGATTCCGTCTCTTTTATCGAGCGCTTTCAAATAACATTTTTACAATCGGTGATAAGTGTTATTTATTTATCTGATTTGTTCTTACATGATCTCAAAGAATTTTATCCGCAACTTTTTGAAAATCTTGCAGCTGCCCAACAAAATCGAAATAAAAATTTACAAACTTTTTTTGAATCCGGGATGGATCAGAAGATTTTCAACAGAATGAATGCTGTGCTGTTTATGGTTCAAGATGACGCTGTGCTGAGGTGCATCATGGAACCATCATTTTCTATTCAGTATGATGTCACCTTGAAACAAGCAATTATTGATTTTTATAAAATGAAACAGTATCAATTGCTTAAACCTGAATATCTAGATACTGTAGACGATTCCGTTATTGAAAAAGGGATCGTTAAAATTTTACAAACCATTTCATAATCATATTCGCTCTCTCGGACTGCTCTTATTGATGGTGTCGACAATGCAGATCATGGAGGCCGATTTCGATGGCCTGCTGTGCTCCCACGATATAAATGCTGGTGCGATACCCAGAATGGGTACGTCAGTTTGTGATGCCCCTTGATGGTTGGAGTCAGACTAATAACAGTTGGGCTCTAATGGCACCAGGCCGCCGAGCGCCGCTACTTGTCCGAGGCCTCGATGGCCAACCTCTTCCCCGAGCACGATGATGACCCCGCAGCAGTCGGCGAGTTCGCCGCTCCGACCGACCGCCGCCGGAGCTTGAGACGACAAGCGCCACCCGCCCGGTCGGATCGAAGAGCTGTCCGAGCTGATGTATGCTCTACTGCGGCATCTTCGAATTGGCGCCGACGACCTTGAAGTCCTGGGTGACAAAGATGTGGTGCGGCCATTTGACGGTGATGTTGTGGACCTCGTACTCGCCGTTGCTAAGCTGCACAACGCGGTCAACGACGCCCCACGGGTAGGCAGCCAGCGCCGCTTCCGTCGCATTATCAGCTGCCGTTCCGCTGACGATCGTCCCCGACCCCTCAGTGTAGTTCGCCGGGAGCTGACCGACCAGATCCGGTTGCACGATGACCTGCGTGGCCGTGATGGTCGTTCCGCTGCTCGCCCCAAGCACGCTGGTCGTCCCAAGTACGAGGACGCGATCGCCTTTTGTAAGGGCACTCGCCGAGGTCGAGCTCGTCCCCTTCATATACGTCGTGGAGGACGCCTCGTTAACGGTCACATTCTGACCCCCATATGTCGTCATTGTGAAGCTCGACGTGGACACACTGTCGACCGTGCCGGATGCTCCACCTAAGGCCGGTCCAGACCGAGCGTTGGATGCTCCACCTGAGGCCGGTCCAGTCCGAGCGTTAGATGCCTGGCCGCCGGATGCGGGTGACGCACCACCCATGGACGACGAACTGAAGGGCGATGGGGACGACGACGATTTGGGGGAGGGGCTTGCAACCTGGCCGCAGCCGGTGCTGACGATCAAGGAGAGCCCTAAGAGGATAGAAAGACATTTTTGAAGACGCATTTTGCGCACCTCACTTCCTGAAAGTTGTGTGTTTAGGATGTGCAGCTTTTGGCACATTATTCCTGGCATCGGCTTCAATTGCGACACTTCTTCCTGATGTGTATATTTGTCATGGACTGAATTTCGAGAAATGCCTGGGTTTGTATGTTCCGATCTTGAGATCTAAAATTTTCAATTACCCGTGAATCAAAGATTCCGCACCGTCGATATAAATCTCTGTCCCGGTAATATGCGAGGAGTCCTTCGATGCGAGGAACAAGGCCAGCTCGGCTACCTGTTTCGCAGAACCCGGTTTATCCGCCAGCGGATGATCCCCCTCCGGGAATTCCACAGGAATCGTAATTTCCTCGACCTCCGGTGTTCTCTCCGTATTTTCATCAATGTTTGTTTCAATAGCTCCCGGGCAAATCGCATTCACCCGAATCTTGAATTGGGCAAGCTCCAAAGCTGCCATTTTCATAAAAGCAACCTGCGCCGCCTTGGTCGAGCTGTATGCGCTGAAGCCAAAATTGGAAAATACGCGATTTCCATTAATCGAACTCGTGATGATCATGCTGCCTCCGTGTTCCTTCATGTAAGGAATTGCATATTTTACCGTATAAAAGGTACCCTTCAGGTTGATATCCACGGTTGTGCCAAAGTCCTGATCGGTCATCAACTCGATAGGGGCCAGAACTCCATTGATGCCGGCATTGGCAAATACGATATCCAGTGTTCCATACTTCTCAACAGTCCGCTTGAAGCAGGATTCCATCATTTCGGGCTTTGAAATATCCGCCACAAAAGATAGAGCGGTACCCCCTGATTGTTCGATTTCCTTTTCCACCTGTTTAAGGCGATCTCCATTTCTTTCCACGATGACCACTTTTGCTCCGTGTTTAGCCATTAAGATGGCCGAAGCCCTTCCGATGCCTGAACCACCCCCGGTCACTACGGCTACTTTACCCTGCAAGCGTTGATTTTCTTGTTGTTTAGTCATGGTTTATTCCTCCTCTATCACATTATCTACTTGTTAAGTTTACGGTACAAAATCCGGTAGCCGAATTCATCCAGCCTTATATGCATAACGCCATCCACAGGGGGAACGTCTTCCCCGGAGAGAGCGTCCTTCCAGTCGTTGGTTTCCATCGGATGGGACAGCCAGGTGGTTTGATCCGTGTTGTTCATCCAGATGGTGAAGTGAGAATCGCTGTCAATCCGTTCATAGATGATTCGGGAATCATTCTGATCTGCTTTCAGGAAGCGGAAGAACCCGCGACGCAAGGCTTTGTTGTTTTTGCGCAGCGCGATCAGCCATTTATAAAAGTCGTACAGCTCGCGATCCTGCCTGCCTATATCCCACTCCATGCATTTCCGGCAATCCGGATCCTGGCCACCGGTAAGTCCAACTTCATCCCCGTAATAGATGCAGGGTGTACCGATATAAGTCAACAGAAAAACAACGCACAGCTTTTGCTTTCGCTTGTCCCCATTCATGCGAGTGAGCACGCGGGGTGTATCATGGCTGTTCAGCAGATTAAAAATAACCTCATTGGTCTGCTGCGGATAGCGCATTTGAAGGAAGCCTATACTGTCGGCGAAATTGCTGCCATCCATATTAGGATCGTCGAAGAATTGAAGTACCTTTTCGGAAAAAGGATAATTCATCACGGAGTCGAACTGATCGCCCAAGAGCCATTTCAGGGAATCATTCCAAACCTCCCCGACGATGTAGGCCTCAGGGTTCGCAGCTTTAACAATTTTCCGAAAATCCCGCCAAAATTCATGGTCGACTTCATTGGCTACATCCAGCCGCCAGCCGTCGATTTTAATCTCTTTAATCCAATACTCCGCGACACTCAGCAGATATTTTTTTACATCAGGATTGGAGGTATTAAATTTAGGCATATTGCCGTAAAAGCCGAAAGTCCCATAGGTGGGAACGCCGTCCTTCACTTCAAGCGGGTACTCTCTGATGATGAACCAATCTGCGTATATGGAATACTTGCCGTGTGTGAGAACATCCTGAAATGGAGTAAATTGATCGCTGCAGTGGTTAAATACCGCGTCGAGCATCACGCGAATACCCAGGTCATGGCATTTTCCCACCAATTTCTTGAGCAATGCATTATCGCCAAAGTGGGGGTCCACCTTCCTGTAATCAACTGTATCGTACTTATGATTGGAAGGCGCTTCAAAAACCGGAGTTAAATAAATCGCATTAATCCCCAGATCCCCAAGATAATCCAGATGATCCATAATGCCCTGAAGATCTCCGCCAAAAAAATTATCGTTGGTGGGCTGCCCGCCCCAAGGTTCCGTATGGTCCGGGTCATTGGAGGTGTCGCCATTGGCAAAGCGTTCAGGTACGATTTGATAAAAGATGGCTTCCTTTGCCCACTCCGGGGCTGAGTGCATGTCATTCTCGTGGATATAGGGGAAATC
The DNA here is from genome assembly GCF_900104695.1 of Paenibacillus sp. GP183. NCBI lineage: Bacteria > Bacillati > Bacillota > Bacilli > Caryophanales > Paenibacillaceae > Paenibacillus > Paenibacillus sp. GP183. The sequence goes on along the minus strand of NZ_FNSW01000001.1, from coordinate 3,400,942 downwards.
ATAATAACCGCTGGGCGGATAAGGCTGTTCATCGTAGATGCCGAGCTCGACCATCCAGGCGTATTCATCCCCCGACCGCAGGCGAAAGCCATAGGAAAGTCTTTTATATCGAGGCTTCACATGGGCCTCCCAGTAATCGAACAAGGAGTCCGACGAAATGTTGAACATTTCATAGTCGGCTTTCGTTCGCTCCCAATCGTATTTATCGCCGGTAACGACAAACACTTCTTCCACATCATCGCGCTTGGTGCGAATGCGAAGATGAATCGTGTCTTTGTCATAGGCATAGGCCCAGTTGCTTACCGATGTATGATAAAAACACTCCCTCAGCATAGATTCAACTCCCTTATTTTAAAAGGCCATTGCCTAACCTTTTATTAACCAAATAGAGGATAACGTCAAACAAGGCGTATTAGTAAGCTTATGTATAAACGCAAATAGGGATCCCGCTTATTAGAAATAACCGGAATCCCTACAACATATTCAAATTATTCAATTGTGAACTGACAGCTCCTATCGAACAACACTTACGGTTGTAAATTTTCAAATTGAATGATTCATAACGACTACTATTTTCATTTTATTAAATGGTTGGTAACTGAATAGTGATTTGTCCAGCGTCCTTGCGGTTGAGTTCCCACATGCCTTCTTTGGTGAGGATGAAACCAAGCTTCTCCTTCCAAAAAAATAACTAATGGTGTTTCTTTAATTCAGGCATGCTTCGCTTACCTACGTCATTGGACTATCCCCTTTCCAGTGGATTGTGTTTTATATCCAATTCAATCCAGTGATTAAAGCATTATCCAAGGTTAGGATAGAATCTGGATTGAAAGATATAACCAATTGACAAGACTGTAATATCAGTTGCCGTACATATAGAATACGCTTTCGGACAAGAAAAGTAAATATTCAGATAATTCGATAATAGGAGCTGTCGCCCCGTAACTTTAAGGTTATCTGCCCTATGCTCAGTTAATCTTACGATTGTTCCAACATCGTATTCAATGTGGTTTGATCTCTTTATGTATGAAGTGTATTTATTCATTTATTGTAACACAATAAAATAAAACACTTGCAAAAACTAATATCATTAGTTAATATACTAATTATGTTAGTTAAATAGGGAGGAATCATTATCATGCCGCGCATAACCAAAGTAGGTCACCTCACACAAATAACATTTTTGCCCAATTTTTTTCCGGTTAGCTGTTATTTGATTGAAGAGGATTCGGAGTTGACATTGATCGATACAGCAATGCCGTTTGGCGTTAAGGGAATCCTGCAAGCCGCAGAACAGTTGGGTAAACCGATCACTCGTATCATCTTGACGCATGCTCATCAAGATCATGTTGGAGGATTGGATGGTCTTAAACAGAGCCTGCCTCTGGTGAAGGTGTATATTTCGAGACGGGATTCGAAGCTGATGACAGGCAACGTTGAACTTGAGCCGGGCGAACCTGATACCAAGATCAAAGGCGGCGTGCCGAAATCCGTTAAGACACAAGCGGATATACTCCTGGAGGATGGAGACAGCGTCGTATCATTAAAGGCCGTTGCAACCCCAGGCCATACGCCGGGACATATGGCGTTTATGGATTCCAGGAGCGGCGCTTTAATCGCAGGCGATGCCCTTGTCACTCGCGGAGGGATAGCTGTTTCGGGAACATTCAAGCTTGGGTTTCCATTTCCCGCTTTTGCAACTTGGAACAAAGCGGTTGCGCTCGAATCAGCCCGCAAGCTGAGGCTACTATCGCCAACCCTGCTCGCAGTGGGACATGGAGTAATGGTTAAAAATCCGCTGAATGCCATAGATCAAGCCATCGCAGAATCGGCAAAAGCTTTGAGTACATCTTGAAATCCATAGTAGGAAAGGTTGGGCCTAGAGTGGCGCAAAGACAAGGAATTGATACGGATATCATTAGAAAAGCTGCGATTCAGCTCGCAGATGAACATGGGCTTGAACAAGTCAGTCTATCTAATCTCGCTGCGAAATTGGGCATCAAAACTCCTTCGCTGTACAATCATATCGCAGGACTGCCGGGTTTACGCAAGCAGTTGACCCTTTACGGGTTACAACAGCTAAAAGAGAGGGGTATGCAAGCCGTGCTTGGCAAATCGGGAGATGAGGCGGTTATTGCCTTTTGCCTCGATTATGTAGCTTTTGCCCGGCTGCATCCAGGGCTTTATGAAGCTGTAGTCCTGGTGAATCAACAGTCGGACCCTGAAATCGACGCAGCCAGCAAAGAGCTGGTAACGCTTCTGCTTCGCATTCTGGATGCGTATAAGCTGGAAGAAAAAGATGCGCTTCATATGATTCGGGCTGTTCGCAGCATGGTACATGGATTCGCAGCCCTGGAAGCCAAAGGCGGGTTTGGTCTTAAGCTGGACCGGGATGAAAGCCTGCTGCTCATGCTGCAAACGTATCTAGCAGGCTTGCACAGCTCAGTTACCTAGCTGGGCTCCTGTGTTTTATTTTCCACGCATTGCTCAAGTGTAAGCCCCGAGTCTACAAAACCCAGATCGATCGCTTCCCATAAGTAAAGTGAGGCATAGCTGCGGTAAGGCGACCAGAGCGGGGAAACCTGACCCAAATAATTGCCGTCCTTTAGCTCTTCCAATTCATGAAGCCACCTGGCGGCTCTTTGCAGCCCCGCATCCCCGAGTGAAAGCACATCCGGCTTGCCCAGCGAGAAAATCAAAAACATTTCCGCCGTCCATTTACCGATGCCTTTGATCCTTGTCAAGTGCTTGACCAGTTCATCCTGATCCAGCTCATCCAGGGCAGCGAAGCTTACGTCCTCAGCGATAATTTTATCGCATAAGTCGTGGATGTAAGAGATTTTGGCATAAGACACTCCTGCCTGGCGAAAAAGCTCCACATCAATCTGCCTCACAAGCTCAGGCGTAAATTCAGGAGCCAGCAGCTTCACTCGGCTCTTGATCGTGTTCGCGGCCTTCGCGGAGAGCTGCTGTCCAATGATGGACATCGCTAGGGAGTGAAATGGATCGGACCAAAGTTGAACGGACACATCGCCGACAAGCTGGATCAGCATCCCCATCCGGGGGTCAGCCTGGCAAAGCTTGTGAATGGCTTCATCCTGCATAGTCAAATGAATGGAATTTGTCATCTTCTTCCTCCAACTTCTACATCATGCCGCCTTTGATGTGCAGCAAATTTTCGCTCACCTCGATGATACCTATATTTTACCTGCAAGCTTGTCCAAAGGCTACAAGTAGAAAGATTGACACTGCGCAGGCTCTGCAATTACAATAAAACCAAGTTCATAGAATGTGATGGAGAACGGGAGATTCACATAGGTTGCTTATCTATATTGGATGAAGCAAGTTATGTGTTTTTTATTTTTACCCCTCTCTCGTGGATTGGAGCCGAATACATGTCATTTCATAATCAAAGTATTTTGCCAGCGATCCGTAAAATGAAGGATCTCGAGAAGCTGCTGGATTCTGCATTCACTTACATCGTGCTGCTCGACAGCCACATAGGCCAGCTGCGCAGCATCGTCGATCTCGCCAAGGCGAACGACAAAAAGATTCTGCTGCATGTGGATCTAGTGGAGGGGCTCAAAAATGACGAGTATGCAACGGAGTATCTGTGCCAACAGGTTAGGCCGGCGGGACTCATTTCCACGCGGGCTGGCGTTATCACCAAGACGAAGCAGAACGGCCTATTGGCCATCCAGCGCCTCTTTTTGCTGGATTCAAGCGCTTTGGAGAAGAGCTATACGCTGCTGGAGCGCACCAGGCCGGATTATATTGAGGTGCTGCCCGGGATAATGCCGCATATCATCAAAGAAGTCAGGGAACGCTCGGGAATTCCTATTTTCGCAGGAGGCTTGATTCGTTCGGTCAGTGAAGTTGAGCTTGCGCTTGAAGCTGGAGCAACAGCTGTAACGACTTCCAATAAGGAGTTATGGGATCATTTTGCCGTTAAGTAAATCTAAGTTCGAACTTGTAAGGAGGACCATTCCCTATGGCACAAACCTATATATTATCACTGGATCAAGGCACCACAAGCTCGAGAGCCATTTTATTCAATCATCAAGGAAGTATCGTGAAAATCGCGCAAAAGGAATTCACTCAGCATTTTCCGCAGCCCGGTTGGGTGGAGCATGATGCCAATGAAATTTGGGTGACTATTCTCGGGGTCATGGCCGAGGTGCTTTCCGATACGAAAATCAGCCCGTACCAGATCGCGGCTATCGGGATTACGAATCAACGGGAAACTACTGTGGTTTGGGATCGCAACACGGGGATTCCTATTTATCATGCCATTGTGTGGCAATCCAGACAGAGTGCTGAGATCTGCGAAGAGCTCAAAGCTCAAGGGCTGGAGGAGCTGTTCACGGAAAAAACGGGGCTGCGCATTGATGCGTATTTTTCAGGCACCAAGGTGAAGTGGATTCTCGACCATGTTCCGGGTGCAAAGGAAAAAGCGGCAAACGGTGACCTCTTGTTTGGCACGATAGATACGTGGTTGATCTGGAAGCTGTCCGGCGGCAAAGCGCATGTTACTGACTACTCGAATGCCTCTCGGACACTCATGTACAATATTCATGAGCTTGGCTGGGACGAGACGCTGCTGCGCCATCTGGATGTGCCTCTGTCGATGCTTCCCCAGGTTAAATCGTCCTCGGAGGTATACGCTTACACGACGGAGTCGCATTTCTTCGGCGCTTCGGTGCCGATTGCCGGCGCCGCCGGCGACCAGCATGCCGCCCTGTTTGGGCAAGCCTGCTTCGAGCAAGGCATGGTTAAGAACACCTACGGCACGGGGTGTTTCATGCTGATGAACACAGGCAGCAAGCCGATTGCGTCGAAGCACGGGCTTCTAACGACGATCGCCTGGGGCCTGAACGGAGAGGTGCAGTATGCGCTGGAAGGCAGCATCTTCGTGGCCGGTTCGGCCATTCAATGGCTGCGCGACGGGCTGCATCTGATCGAACACGCCAGTGAAAGTGAAAGCTACGCGGAACGCGTAGCTTCTACGGATGGCGTGTATGTCGTTCCCGCGTTTGTCGGCCTCGGGACCCCTTATTGGGACAGCGATGTGCGGGGTGCTGTTTTCGGGCTTACTCGCGGGTCAACGAGGGAGCACCTGATTCGAGCTACGCTGGAATCGCTGGCTTATCAAACCCTGGACGTCCTCACCGCTATTGAAGAGGACTCCGGCATAGAACTTAGGAAGCTGCGTGTCGACGGCGGAGCCGTTAGGAACGGCTTCCTGATGCAGTTCCAAAGCGATATGCTGGGAGCCAGCGTAGAGCGCCCGGTCATCGATGAAACCACCGCACTCGGTGCGGCTTATCTGGCAGGCCTTGCTGTGGGCTATTGGTATAGTCAGCAGGAAATTGCTGCGATGTGGCAGATCGATCGCACGTTTGAACCGAAGATGGAAGCAAATAAGCGCAGCGAACTGTATAACGGGTGGAAAAAAGCGGTCCGCGCGGCGATGGCTTTTAAATAAAGCGGCTTTGTGGTATGATACGGATAAGTTAATACATCGGTTGGAGAATCGGAGAAACCACTACTGCCTGTTCGTGTGAGCGAGCTGGGCATGTACGTGGTTTTTTTGCATATACAGGGAGGATAAGAATACTTATGGAAGCTTTGTTTTCGGGATTGGACAGAAAAGAGATCTTACAGGAAATGAATGGCCAAACGTACGATTTACTCGTCATCGGAGGCGGGATTACCGGGGCAGGCATCGCTCTTGATGCCCAAAGCCGAGGGATACGCACAGCGTTGGTGGAGATGCAGGACTTTGCGGCCGGAACTTCCAGTCGGTCAACGAAGCTCGTTCATGGCGGATTGCGTTATCTGAAGCAGCTTGAAGTGAAGATGGTAGCGGAGGTTGGCAAGGAACGCGCCATTGTATTTGAAAACGGCCCGCATGTCACTACGCCGGAGTGGATGCTGCTGCCCTTTTATGAGGGAGGCACCTTCGGTAAGCTGACAACTTCTTTGGCGCTGCGGGTGTACGACTTTCTAGCCGGGGTGAAAAGAAGCGAAAGGCGCCAAATGTTCTCTACTGAGGAGACGCTCAGGCGCATACCTTTGCTCAAAAAGAATGGACTCAAAGGCGGCGGTCATTATGTGGAATATCGCACGGACGACGCCAGGCTTACTATAGAAGTGATGAAAAAAGCGGTTTCTTTCGGAGCTAAAGCCGTCAATTATGTGAAGGCCGAGGAATTGATCTATGAAGATGGCGTTGTTGCCGGAGTTCGAGCCGTTGATCAAATCGATGGAAGCGTCTATTCGATTCGTGCTGCCAAAATCATCAATGCGGCAGGTCCTTGGGTGGACACGCTGCGGGAGAAAGACAAGTCCAGACAGGGCAAGACACTTCATTTGACCAAGGGTGTTCATCTGGTTTTTGATCAGCGGCGGTTTCCTCTCCATCAGGCGAGCTACTTTGATACACCGGATAAGCGGATGGTCTTTGCGATTCCCCGCGAAGGAAAAACGTATTTGGGGACTACGGACACCAACTATAACGGCGACATTGTGAATCCGCGCATGACCGAGAAGGACCGTGCTTATCTGCTGCATGTCGCCAATGACATGTTCCCGAGCCTGCTGCTGACGGAAGCGGATGTAGAGTCCAGCTGGACCGGATTGCGTCCGCTGATTCACCAAGAAGGCCGAGATCCTTCGGAAATCTCGCGCAAGGACGAGATTTTCGTTTCCGCCTCCGGCCTCATCTCGATTGCCGGCGGCAAGCTGACCGGCTACCGCAAAATGGCGGAAACGGTCGTGAATCAAGTGGCCGACATGCTGATGCAGTCGGGCCATTCATCAATTCCGGCGAGCGGCACGAAGCATCTGCCGATCTCCGGCGGGGACATGGGCGGCTCGGCCCAGTGGCCGCACTTTGTCCGCGACAAACTAGCGGAGGCTGGGCGCCTCGGCTTGTCCGACAAAGAGGCGGAGCCGCTGATTCGCCGATACGGCTCCAACGTAGAGGCGGTATTCGCGCTGCTCGAGCGACATCGCTCTGATGCGGAGGCAGCGGGTCTGTCCGCTCCTCTGTATGCGGCTCTCATCTATTCAATCGAGCAGGAAATGACGGTGAAGCCGGTGGATTTCTTCATTCGGCGCACGGGAGGACTCTTCTTCAACATCTCCTGGGTGCGGCAATCGAAGGATGCGGTCATCGCCTATATGGCTGATATGTTCCAATGGACGGAAGAGCAGACTCGCAGCTTCACCGATGATTTGGATCTTCAATTGCACTATGCTGTGACTCCACTGGAGGCGGCTAGTGATCATGAGTGAGTAATTGTAAAACATACAGATGAGAGTTATATTGGCAACCAACATTTATATGTATAATGAAATGAATAATCATATAAAGGAGACCGAACATGGCACAGAACAACAGGTTGGTCACCGATCAGGATTTCAAAGAAGCCATGGAACGCGAGGTGCGAATTCGTGTTTTTCAAGACGATCATGTCGTGGGTTCGGGTGGGATTGTTACCCGTTTTGATGAAGCCAGCATCGTGATCCTGGCCGGTGTCAGTGAGCTTACCTATTATTCTAGAAAGCTCTGTGAATTTTTCGAGATGAAAAAAAGATAAACCGAAAAGAGGAAGGAGCCCGCCGACAGCATTTGGAGGGTTCCTTCCTTGTCTCACTGGTTTTCCCGCCTTATACCCAATTCCCATTGCGGAACAGTGGCTCACGGGTTCCATCCTCGGTGATGCCGTCGATATCCAGCTCGGCCGAGCCTATCATGAAGTCAACATGAGTGATACTGGAATTACTGCCCTGCGCTTCCAACTCTTCCTTGCTCAAGGACGTTCCGCCTTCCAAGGTAAAGGGATAGGCATTGCCAATGGCTAGATGACAGGATGCATTTTCATCGAACAGGGTATTGTAGTAAATCAGATTGGAGTTGGAAATCGGCGAATCGTTAGGCACAAGCGCTACCTCACCCAGGTATCGTGCGCCTTCATCCATGTCCAGCAGCTTGTCCAGAATATCTTCGCCTTGCTCGGCCGTGGCTTTTATAATTTTCCCATTCTCAAAGGTGAAGCTGAAGCCATCAATTAAAGAGCCGTTGTAGCTTAACGGCTTGGTGCTTCTTACAGTACCGTTCACGCCTGTTTTATGCGGCATTGTAAATACTTCCTCAGTCGGAAGGTTTGGCACATAGAAGACGCCGTTATCGGCTGTGCTTCCCGCGCTGACCCACTGATGCTTTTTCGGCAGTTCGATGGTTAAATCTGTACCGGGAGCGCGGTAATGCAGCTTTACATACCGTTTCTCATTCAGGTAATTCATCTTGTGCACCAGAGTATCGATATGCTGCTGCCAGGCCTCAACCGGATCTTCCGCGTCAACTCGGGTCAGCTTGAAAATCTGCTCCCACAGCTTAGCCATTCTCGTTTCCTCATCCAGCCCGGGAAAAATCTGGGCGGACCATTCCGGAGTGGGGACAGCCACAATGTTCCAATTGATTTTATTATTTCGGAGGTAATTGAGAAATCCGTTCCGGGCTAGGGCCGCGGCTTTGTTCGATTTGCCAATGCGCTCCGGGTCGATACCCTTCAGGATCTCTGTATTCGGTGCTACTATTTGAATGAAGGCCGCACCTTCGCGAGCAAGCTCTTCAAAACCGTCCGCTTTCCATTTCATCGGGTATTCGTTCAATGCTTCTTCGGGAGCATAGCGCAGGCGAATGGCTTTGGCTTCATCGTCCTCCCAATCGAGGATCACGTTTTTGGCGCCTGCTTCGTAAGCCTTTAAACTGACTTTACGGGCAAAAGCCGCACAGGAAACCGGCGTCATAATTACAAGAGTTTGACCGTCTTGCACATTCAGGCCTACTTTTACAGCAAGCTCTGCATATTTCTCAAGGTTTTGTTCGAAGCGGCTCATCGGGATATCTCCTTTATATTTGAATCAAATTTAGTGTATGATAGAGAGTATTATTCACATCGAGAGAGAAAGGTTGGGTCCGGCGCCTATGGAAACCAAAGCTGCACCATCTAACTTCATTAAAAACATTGTAATTGAAGATTTACAATCTGGCAAAGTTCAAAAGGTTGTGACCAGATTCCCGCCCGAGCCTAACGGGTACCTGCACATCGGGCATGCCAAATCGATTTGTTTGAATTTCGAACTGGCGAGTGAATTCAAAGGACATGCGCATCTCCGATTTGACGATACGAATCCGGTCAAGGAAGACATCGAATACGTAGAATCGATCAAGCAGGATGTAGCTTGGTTAGGCTTTCAATGGGACGGCTTGTTTTTTGCTTCGGACTATTTTGATGAAATGTACAAGCGTGCTGTTATTTTGATTCGAAAAGGGCTTGCTTATGTAGATGATTTATCAGCCGATCAAATCCGTGAATCTCGCGGAACGTTGACTGAGCCGGGTAAAGACAGTCCATACCGAACGCGCACTATAGAGGAGAACCTCGATTTGTTTGACAGTATGCGTCAAGGCGAATTTAAGGACGGAGAAAAGGTGCTGCGCGCCAAGATCGATATGGCTTCACCCAATGTGAATCTGCGTGATCCGGTTATTTACAGAGTGGTTCATGCCCATCATCATAATACAGGGGATACCTGGTGCATCTATCCGATGTATGCTTACGCCCATCCGCTCGAGGACGCCATAGAAGGCATTACGCACTCGATTTGTACGTTGGAATTTGAAGATCAACGGCCCTTCTACGATTGGGTTGTTCGCGAGTGTGAAATGGAAAACGTGCCCAGACAATATGAGTTCAACCGCTTGAACATCACGAATACTGTAATGAGCAAAAGAAAGCTCAAGCTGCTCGTCGACGAGCAGGTCGTGGACGGGTGGGACGATCCGCGGATGCCCACCATCTCGGGCCTGCGCCGCAAAGGCTACACACCTGAAGCGATCCGCAATTTTGTGCGGGAAACCGGCGTCTCCAAGGGCTACGGTATCGTGGACGCGAGAATGCTGGAGCATTTCATTCGCGAGGACCTGAAGGAGAAGGCGCCGCGGACGATGGCGGTGCTCAAACCGCTTAAGGTCGTCATCACCAACTACCCGGAGGGTCAGGTGGAGATGCTTGAAGCGGAGAATAATTCAGAGAATCCGGAGATGGGCAGCCGCCAAATCCCATTCTCCCGTGAGATTTATATCGAGCAGGACGACTTCATGGAAAATCCGCCGAACAAATATTTTCGGCTTTTCCCCGGCAATGAAGTGCGGCTCAAAAACGCCTATTTCATTACATGCAATGAATTCATCAAGGACGAGGAAGGCAATGTCGTTGAGCTGCACTGCACCTATGATCCCGAGACTAAGAGCGGCAGCGGATTTACCGGCCGTAAGGTGAAGGGAACCATTCACTGGGTCGAAGCGAAGCAGGCTGTACCCGCCGTTTTCCGGCTGTATGAGCCGCTCATCCTGGATGAAAATGATGAGGACGGAGCATCCTTCCTCGAGCATCTGAATCCGAATTCGCTGGAAATTCTGCATGGCTACGTGGAGAATAACATGAAGCAGGTCAAGGCGCAGGACAAATTCCAGTTTTTCCGCCATGGCTACTTCAATGTAGATTCCAAGTATTCGGCAGAGGGAAGTCCGGTGTTTAATTTGATCGTCTCTTTGAAAAGCTCATTTGAAGTTTAATGCAATCTCATTGCTTTCCATAATTTCAATCCGAAGAAGGAGTCCTCGCGGCTCCTTTTTTTTGCTTTTGATTAGGTTAACAGTCAAATGGAAATAACTTCCTAGTGGGGGAAATCGCATAAAATTGCTTTCAAAGTGATTCACCTGAAGGTCATGTAGGTTATTTACATCCATAGCTATGTCTAGGGGGATATGTATGATTCCGCAAAGCCGGTTTTTTAAAGTATGCCTGGGCATCATCATGCTGCTCTTGATTATCTTCCTGACATCCAAGATTAATTTCATCTTCAAACCCTTATTCGCGCTATTTAATGTATTGATCGTGCCCTTTATGCTGGCCGGTTTTTTTTATTATCTGCTGAGGCCGGTCATGAATTATCTGCTAGCTCGAAAAGTGAACAAAGTTAGTGCGATTCTCATAATCTACTTGTTTTTAGCCGCCTTATTCATGCTATTTTTTGTTGTGGGATGGCCAGTGCTGCAGACGCAGATAACCAATTTTATCGCAAGCGCGCCAAAGCTGATTCAGGATTTTCAGGGACAAATCAAGGTCATGCTGCAAAATCGTCTGATCTCCATGGTGGTCAGCAACGAGGCGGATCTATCGGCGAGATTGTCCGACTATTTAAATAGAGGTCTCAACACCGCGTCCAACTATTTCGTGAATTTCGTATCCGCAATAACCAATTTTTTCATTGTCATCGGTACGGCCCCCATCCTGCTTTATTACATGTTAAAAGAAAGCGATCATATTCCTGCCTCGATAATGCATATCATCCCAAAACGCTATCAAAAAATTGGGAAAGAAATGATCCTTGAAATGGATTCGGCTCTAAGCGGTTTTATTGTCGGGCGGGTCATTATTACCAGTTTATTGGCAGTGATGATGTATATCGGCTTTTTAATCATAGGTCTGCCTTATCCTTTACTGCTGGCCTTAGTCTCTTTTATTTTGAATATAATTCCGTATATCGGTCCGATCCTGGGTGCCATTCCGGTACTCATTGTAGCTTTTATCATCTCCCCGACTATGGTGCTTTGGTCGCTGATTGTGGTGATCCTTGCCCAACAACTTGAAAGCAATGTGCTAGCTCCCTATATTTATGGGAATCGAATGGATATCCATCCGATGACGACTATTGTTCTTCTGCTTGTTGCAGGAGATATCGCAGGGATTTTGGGCGTGATTCTGGCGATCCCGGCCTATATGATTGTAAAAATCTTGATCGTGCACGCGTACAAATTATTCTTTGCGGAAAAAATGGAAGAGTTCATCGAATAGTGATCGGGAGGAAAATTACCTATGGAGTGGAGTCAGGAAAAACAACAAGTCATCATAGATTTTTTCAATTATTACAGCTCCAGAGGGCCGCTTGAGGTCTTGACTGAAGATGAACAAACGATCAGAAGCATCGCGGCATTAATGGGATCGGTGGAAGTATTTAGCCGCTACCGGCAAGAGCTTGGAGGTTGTTTTACCTCCATGGAAGAACTTGAGCCATTGCCGGGAAACAGCCAGGAGCTGGTTTCAGCATTGGTGCCGCTGCTTGCGCAATTAAATGTGGAGAAATTGAAGGTGCTCACACCGAAAACAACATGGGGCAATCAGGTGGATGCTTATGTGAACGGACCTTCTAATTTAAAAGTGATTTTGGAAGAAATCAAACATGCAAAGCAATACATACACTTCACGATGATGCTCTTTTTTAACGATAGGTCGGGGAACCTGGTTATGGATGCGTTTTTGGATGCTCTCGCCAGAGGCGTTATCGTCAGGGTTATGGTCGATTACGGGATTACCAAATTGGGGTATGGAAAGAAGCCGGAAGTCGGTGATTTTAAATTCTTGGCGGACAAGCTGGAGGCTGCAGGCGGTAAAGTGCTGGATTGTTTTGATAATTGCTACAATAAACTGGATTGGACCCGGAAACGGGAACAGCTGAAGAGACAAGGAGCGGAGGATGGAATCTTGTATCTTCAGGACTTGGTCCAGGAAGGAATTAGTTCCGATCTGAATATTGTCAACCATCGCAAATTCATTGTTATCGATGGGGTAACCTCGATCATCGGCAGTCTGAATATTGGTGACCAGTATACTTATGAGACACCACTTGCAGCATCAGAGGGACAGCAAATTGATGGCAGAACGCTGGGTATTCCTCGCGAAGATGAGCAGTGGCATGACGGATGCTTTCGGATTAGGGGCGAATTTGCTCTGCCGCTCAATCGGCTTTTTCAAGCCCAATGGCTCGTACTCGGCGGGGACTTTTTTGATCCGGACGACCACTTTCATTACCCGCCGATGGACCGCCAATTTGGTGAGGAGCAATGTTCACTTCTGGCGAGCTTCCCAGGCAATCCAGTGAATATGATCAAGCAGTATTTTCTTGATCTGGTGACTTATACAGAGGATGAAACTATCATTGTAAATCCGTACTTGATTGATGAAGACTTCTGGAAATCGATTCAAAGTCTGGACAAGGAATCGGCAAGTCGACTTACGCTATGCAATTCATTAGAGGTCAACGACCATTTGACGAACAAAGCTGCAGTGCGCAGCGGAATGTATAATCCCAGCAAAAATGGAGTTGCATTCTTTGATTACAGTCAGACGGGACGGTTTTCGCATTGGAAGATCACCTATGATAAACGAGCCCATTGCGTGCTGCATGGCTCCTATAATTTGAATATGCGGAGTGCATTGCATGATTTCGAAGCCGTAGTATTGGTCAAAAGCAAACCATTCGCCGAAAAAATCAAAGCCATGATAAGCTATGACCTGCAGGTTTCCGAGAAAATTACGGATGCTTCGGCATTTTTTAAATATCCTTTTCTGCATCCTAGCAGCTATTTGAATGATTTGTCCCGATACTTTACTTAAAGGTAACCTTGTACAAAATAAAAGACCGACTGCACCAACCAGAATGGTTGCCAACCGGTCTCTGTCGAGAGCACCATCAAGGATGGTTGCAATCGGCCTCTTGCCGTTTTGGTTAAATCAGGAATTAAACTCGGCTGCTGCGCATACCTCTGAACACAAGACCAAGCAGGAATACGAACAAGGCTGCACCGATAATAGCTGGAATGACCGCGAATCCACCGATAACTGGACCCCAGGTTCCAAGCAGGAAATGACCTAACCATGCTCCTACAAAACCTGCAATAATCGATCCGATAATTCCGCCCGGCATATCGCTTCTAACGAGCGCATCCCCAATCCAGCCGATAATAATCGCCATGATCACTGTAATAATGAATCCCATCATGTTACTCACGCTCCTTGTTATTAATAATGATGTTCTTGTTCCTATGTATATAATACCCCTTGCATTCAGGAGTGAAACGATTACAGCCGCAGCTCGCTTTTTAACAGGGGATGGAAGCCGCTCCAAACATGAGCTAAAAGCAATGCCTTGTAAGGGTTACAACGCTTAGCTATCAAATTTCAACAAAATATACCCTGTACTCCATATTTATGCTAAAATACAAGAGTGTTTTTATGGTTAAAAAAGGATTGACGGTAAACACAATAAGGCGGTCACGCAGCTTTTTCACGAATCATTTGTACAAATAAGGGGTAGGAACAATGCAAGAGATGGCCGGATACAAGTCGATAGCGCTTGATATTGCCCAAAGAGTTGTAAGTGGGGAATTTCCTGTTCAAAGCAAAATTTCCGGGCGCTCCCTATTGGCAAGCCAATACCATGTTTCCCCTGAAACGATTCGCAAAGCAATTGGTCTGCTGAAGGATGAGAACATCGTTTCCGTTTCACAAGGAAAAGGGATCGAGATCATATCGGACCAAAATGCTTATGACTACATTACCCGCAATAATTACCTGAAATCGGTTTATTTCCTCAAACAGGATTTGCAGCAGTTGTTGATACAGAAGAAGGAAATCGACAGCAAGTTTGAGGTGCTGATTAATGCGCTTATCAATGCTTCCGATCAATTGCAAAACCTGAAGCCATATAATCTGATAGAAGTCAAGGTGAGTGATCATTCTCAAGCATTGGGTAAAACCATAGCAAATCTTCAGTTCTGGCAAAATACAGGAGCGACCATTGTCGCGCTGCGCAGGGGGACAAACGTCTCCATTTCTCCAGGCCCCCATGTTATTCTCAGAGAGAACGATGTTCTTGTTGTAGTGGGTGACGGTCAGGTTCAAGAAAGAACCAATCATTTTATCAATGTATGGCGACCTGAAGAATAATTTAGGAAAAATTTAAGGGACTGTCTTTGGCATTTTTATGCCGGGCAGTCCCTTTTATTTTCCTCGAGAAATAGCTTCCATATTTATACAAACAACTCTTAAATTAAAATAAAGTTGTCATCTTTTGTGTTCATTTGCTATAGTATGTAATATTCAATTCATCCTTCGGCTTAATCTCAGCTGCTTTCTCGATAAGGTGGATTGAACAAAATGTTCATCAAAAAAGATGAGAAGGAGGTCAGGCATGCTTAAATTCGATCATGTCAGCAAAACGTATCCCGATGGCTTCCGGGCGGTTAATTCGATGAATTTTGAAATAAAAGAAGGGGAACTCATCGTCTTCATAGGTCCCAGTGGCTGTGGAAAAACAACTACCATGAAAATGATCAACCGTTTGATACCGTACTCGGAAGGAACCATTAGCATCAGGGGCAAAGACATCACCAAAGAAAATGTCGTGGAATTACGACGCAATATCGGCTATGTCATCCAACAAATCGGACTTTTCCCCCACTATACAATCGAGGAAAACATTTCCCTGGTCCCTCAGCTTAAAGGCTGGAAACCGGCCAGGAGGAAGGAACGCGCTCATGAACTGCTTAAAATGATTGGTCTTGAACCTGCCCAGTTTGCCAATCGCTATCCCCGCGAACTGTCCGGGGGACAACTGCAAAGGGTTGGAGTTGCCCGTGCCCTGGCAGTCGATCCAGAGATTGTACTGATGGATGAACCCTTTGGTGCCTTGGATCCGATTACCCGGGAACAGCTTCAGGATGAACTTCTCCGCCTGCAAAAAACGGTCAGGAAAACTATCGTTTTTGTAACGCATGACATGGATGAAGCCTTGAAATTAGCTGACCGAATCGCAGTTATGAAGGAAGGCACTTTGCTTCAGCTGGATACTCCGGAGAAATTGCTTCGAGAGCCGGCTCATGGTTTTGTAGAAACGTTCATTGGAAAAAACCGGATATATCAGAATCCGGACTTTATTTCCATCAAGGAGATTATGCGTGAAAATCCGGCGACTGCCCTGCCTTCGCTTTCTCCGGCAAGAGCCCTGTCCCTGATGCGGCAAAGGAGAACAGACACTTTGCTTGTAGGCGATGAAGACGGAAAACTAGCGGGTATTGTCTCTGCCTATGATCTCCAAACTCAAATGGAAGGAATCAAAGCAATCCAGGAAATCAGCCTGCCGGCAGACCTCAGCCTGCATGAGTCAGCAACGGCCAAGGACGCGCTAATCGCAATAACCGGGGCAAGATTCGGAATTATTCCAGTCGTTGATGATGGCAATAGGATTATTGGCATTGTTACCCGATCAAGCTTGTTAACGGTATTTGCGGACCATTGGGCGGGAAGGAAGGAAGCCTGATGAACCAAAGTTTATGGGAGCAGCTTGTCAAACAGTTCGATATGCGCGGTAATGACCTTTGGTACGCTGCGTTCCAGCATATCGAGCTCGTCATCATCTCCATGGCCATCGCAATTATAGTCAGTATCCCGCTTGGCGTTGCAATTACACGTCTGCCTTATTTGAAAACCTGGATTCTGGGCGGGGCCGGCATTTTACAGACGATCCCCAGCCTCGCCTTGCTAGGCTTTATGATTCCTATCTTTGGGATTGGGATGAAAACGGCCATTGCGGCATTATTTTTGTATTCTCTATTACCGATCGTCCGAAACACCTATACGGGAATACAGGATGTGGACCGAGCCATTATTGAATCCGCACAGGGGATGGGACTTACGAACTTGCAGATTCTGTTTAAAGTCGAACTGCCGCTTGCCCTTTCCGTTATCATGGCCGGTATTCGTACCGCTACTGTTATCAATGTGGGTACCGCCACATTGGCGGCTTTTATAGGAGCAGGGGGGTTAGGCGATTTTATATTCCTGGGCATCACTCGAAATATTGACGCCTTGGTGCTCCTCGGTGCACTGCCGGCAGCAGGTTTAGCCTTGGTTCTTGATTTCTTATTGGGGTTCATGGAGAAGTTGACGAAACCGAGGGGGTTGAAAATTTAAAGATCGGTTGGGAGGACTAAGAAAAAAATGAAAAAATGGATTGTAACTTGTCTATCGATGATTTTAATAACAGCTCTTGTTGGATGCAGTACGGGTAAGAGTAAAGAGGTCATAACAGTCGGCTCGAAAAATTTCACGGAGAATATCATTCTGGCCCATATGATGGCTGACATTATCGAACAAGATACCAGCCTGAAAGTAAACCGTAAAGTGAATTTAGGCGGCTCCAACGTGGCATGGAAGGCCCTTTTGAATAACGACATTCAGTTATATCCGGACTATACCGGCACGATAACGGCCAATTATTATCAGGAAAAAACGGGCAATTCCGAGGAAACTCTTAAAAAAACACAAGATCTGCTCAAACGTGACCATCTTGTGTTTTCCAATAAGTTCGGCTTCAATAATACCTATACGTTGGCCGTTACCAAAGAAACGGCGGACAAATTCCAATTAAAAACCTTCAGCGACCTTGTAAAAGTGTCCGGGTCATTGCTGTTGGGCTGTGAGTTTGAATTTAAAGACCGGCCGGATGGTTATCCCGGACTACAGAAAGCATATGGGATGAATTTCAAGGATGTCAAAGGCATGGATCACGGCATCATGTATCGCTCTTTGACCGATAAGCAGGTTGACGTTATCGATGCCTTCTCGACGGACGGTCAGATAAAAGTAAATAATCTTGTCGTATTGGAAGACGATAAAGCCTTCTTTCCGCCATATGACGCGGGGCCGCTTGTCCGCGATGATATCTTATCCAAGCATCCGGAGATCAAGACAGCCCTTGGCAAACTCGAAGGTCAGTTGACGGAAAAAGACATGCAAGCGCTGAACGCGAAAGTCGATACAGAAGGCTTGAAGGAGGAAACCGTCGCCCGCGATTTTTTAAAACAAAAGGGGATACTGAAGTAGACTGTATAGCAATAGTTGGAACCCAAGATACAAAAGCCGCGGATACGTTTCATCATCCGCGGTTCTGATAAATACGGGGACCAGTCGTTTTAAAATTACCTCTTCTACTTAATTTTTCTTGAGTGGTATACTCCACAGACAATTCAGGAGTGAAACGATTACAGCCGCAGCTCGCTTTTTAACATGGGAGGGAAGCCGCTCCAAACATGAGCTAAAAGCAATGCCTTGTAAGGGTTATAGCGCTTCGCTATCATAGAGGTAATGAGAGCAAAAAGGAAGGTTTTAAAATGATCTATATCGGTTTGGCCGGCTGGGGTGATCATCATTTGGGAGAAAGCGGCAGAGGCAAGCTGACAACTTATACCGGGCATTTTCCTATTGTTGAGCTGGACAGCTCTTTTTATGCGATTCAGCCGGAAAGAAATATGCGCAAATGGAACGAGGAGACGCCTGAAGGCTTTAAATTTGTGGTCAAAGCTTATCAGGGGATGACAGGCCATTTACGGGGCGGACAGCCTTTTGCCAATGATGGACAAATGTTCAAGGACTTTGTTTCCTCGATCCAGCCGCTCCTGGAAACCGGCAAGCTGTTGGCCGTGCTTTTTCAGTACCCTCCCTGGTTTGAATGCAGCAAAGAGAATGTAGAGAATCTCCGTGAAGCAAAGGAAAGAATGGAGTCTATTTCAACCAAGGGAAATGGGAAGGAGATTTCGCTGGCACTGGAATTCCGGCATCAAAGCTGGTTTGAAGGGGACATGCGGGAACGAACCCTGTCTTTTATGAAGCAGGAGGGTTGGATACACAGTATCTGCGATGAACCTCAAGCCGGGATGGGTTCCGTTCCAATCGTGCTCGAATCCACACATACGGATGCAGTAATCGTTCGTTTTCATGGAAGAAACGTGAGTGGATGGACTCAAAAGGGCAGAGATAATTGGCGCGAAGTCAGATACCTGTATCGTTACAGCACTGAAGAGCTGATGGAGTGGAAGGAACGATTGGAACTTTTGCAAAAGCAGGTTAAGGATGTTTTTGTGATCTTCAATAATAACTCCGGCGGCGATGCTGCGGGTAATGCCAAGCAATTGATGGCCATGCTTGGCATAGATTATGAGGGGTTGGCCCCTCGGCAGCTGGATTTGTTTTAATCCGAGTTTTCCCCCCAGAGTTTCTAAATGCTTGTAAGGCAAGGGTGCCTTTTAACCACATCGTTAAATTGCTTTTTTTACCCTATCCATCGGGTTGCGTGTTTTTGCGGTTGCTGCAATTTGAACAATAATCATCAGTAGGGTTATGAAAATCATTGCAAAAACGGCAGAAGTAAAGCTGTTGGTAGCATCATGAATCCAGCCCAACATGATTGGTCCAGCCGCACCAATCACATAACCGACAGATTGTGCCTTCGCTGACCAGGCAGCAGCTTCATGGTGGTTACCAGTAGCTTCGATTGGAAGAAGCAGGTTTAAGGAAAACAATCCGGCTGCCCCAATTCCAATAAATGCAGAAGCCAACCATGGTTCAACTTTGAATACAAGTAAGATCAGACCTAGCAGCTCGATCAAGGATTCGATAACCAACCACAAGCGGCGGGATGGAAATTTCTTCAACACGATAGGGAGGACCAAACTTACAGGAATTTGAATAGCTACAAATATGGTTAAAGCATTTGCCGCGTAAGATTTCGTGTATCCCATGCCTTGGATAATTTGAGGAAGCCAAGCAGTAAACGAGTAGAATAATATGGCCATTAGACCAAAGGACAAGGTGATTATCCAAGCTTTACCACTCCCCCATGGCAATTTGGATTTCATGGCTCCGGATTCAGTGTGAGCCGACTTTTTCACTTGCAGATTGACGAACAACCACCAAATAATAGCAGCGATGAATGCAATAATGGCCCAGAATGCAAGGGAGCCTTGCCAGGAATGGAAGATTTCCTGTAATGGTATTGAAAGCGAAGAACTCATGGCAGCACCCAACGTAAGCGCAACTGTGTATACCGCAATCATTGACGGAACGTGTTTTGGAAAATGCAGTTTTATGAAACCGGACAACAGCGGACCTATCATTGCAATACCGACTCCTGCAATCAAAGCTGTGATGAGCAGAAGGGTTACCGAATGAGTGAACAAACGAATAACGGTACCAACTCCAATAACAAGCAGGGACAATCCAATAATCCGTTCAAGTCCCCATTTACCGCTCGCTTTAATGGCAATCGAGGGGAAAATTCCCATGCACAGTACTGGAATCGAGGTTAACAAGCTAGCAACGGCTGCACTCATTCCAAGTTCTGCATTAATGTTTCCGAGTAACGGGGCAATCGAGTTAATCGCAGGGCGTAAATTAAGTGAGGCAATAAATAATGCTATAACCATCAGTAGAACGTTTTTTTTCATGTTGCTTTAATCCCCCTTGATTAAAAACCGTATTCTGCTTCATACTCTTCGCGAAGCTTCTTATAGGTTTTCGTTAACAAAACGGTATCCTCAATGAGACGCTGAATTCGAAAGAGGGCATCATCATTGACAATTTCTTTACGATGGAAATCCTTTTCTTCGATAAATACGTAGGTCTGAACGATCTGTGCTTTCATATAAGCTAAAATCGGCTTCAACTGATGTTCTGCTATCAAGTAGTGTTTAGACGAACCTGCGGTCACGATCATGCTTGCAACTTTATCCCGAAAAGCGTTTATTGGGAGCAAGTCAAAGATGTTCTTTAATGTACCTGGAATCGATGCTTGAAAAATAGGTGTTCCAATCAAAATGGCATCTGCTTCCATAATGCTATTTGTCACAACACCCGTATCGCCCTCATATTCCAGGTAATTCCGCCCATCACTAAATTCGACATTATATTCGCCTAAATCAATTAATGTCGTTTCAACATCCGGGTATTTTTCAGCGAGAACTTTTTGTGCGTAGTTCATCGCTGTTCTTGTTTTTGATCCCACGTGTGAACCGGATAGGAGAACCATTTTCAATTTTGTTCAGCCTCCTGTTTTGTTGCCGTGTACTTTCGGACAGCTGGTAAGATTTCTGTACCGATAATCTCGATGTTCTTTGCTAATTTATCGAAGGGCACTCCACCGAAATCCATTTGCGCGAGATAACGCTGATGACCAAATAGTTCATGCTGATAAAGAATTTTTTCAATTATTTGCTGTGGACTGCCGACATTCATGACATTACCGGTATCAGCACCTTGTGCCCATAATTGTTTCGCAAATCCTTGACCGTTCGTTACCTTCATTCCTTCATTAATGTGAGGATAATACTCCTTCAGTGCTTCTTGCGTTGTTTCAGCCGCATAGAAAAAGCCTGTTGTTCCAACCGGAAGAGTGGATGGGATGAAACCCTTCATTTTGGCGGCTTCCCTGTAAGCATCAATTGCTCTTTTAAAGACCATAGCAGGACCGCCCAACGTAGCGAGCATCATTGGCACACCAGCATAACCAGCTTTTATGGCACTTGCAGGTGTACCGCCGACTGCACGCCAAATCGGCAGCGAGCCGTTTTTTGGTCTTGGATAAATCCGAACATTGTTTAACGGTGGTCGAAATTGTCCTTTCCACGTAATGACTTCTTCTTCATTTAGCTGAATCAACAATTCGAATTTTTCTTCAAACAGTTCCTCATAGTCCTGAATATCATAACCCAATAATTTAAATAGTCCAATACGGGAAGCGCGACCGGCAACGATTTCCGCTCGACCATTGGAAATCAAATCAATTGTTGCGAAATCCTCATACACCCGAACGGGATCAGATGTGCTTATAATCGTGGAGGAGCTTCCGATTTTAATTTTTTCTGTGGCTTGAGCGATCGCTGCCAAAACAACAGAATGAGCCTGAGTTGTAAAATACTCCTGATGACTTTCACCCACACTAAAAAAGTCAATACCTGCTTGCTCAGCCAACTTAGCCAATTCAATGATTTCATGAATTCGCTGCTCGGCGGAAATACGCTTTCCAGTGTAGGGATTAGGAATATGGTCTCCTAACGTGTAAATCCCGAATTCCAAACCTTTATTTGGATCAATCCTGTATTTTTCCATTTATCTCACCTTTGCTTTGTTTTTTAGTGTACTCGATGTGCCCAATTTAATACCTTCGCTTGCGCAACTAGGTTCAAATGTTTTACATGTTGTATTATAATTATAAGATGTAATGACGACAGTAGTAAGTACGCACTTCAATGAGATATAGTATACAAAATGATACTATTGGAGGATACAATGATAATTAAACCTCAGTATTGTCAAATACAAGACGCTCTTTCAATCTTAGTGGGGAAATGGAAGCCTATTATTTTGTTGTATCTCATGTCGGAGGGTACAATGCGATACGGCGAATTTAAAAAAGCACTTGTAGGTATTACCCCCAAAATGCTCACAAGTCAATTGCGTGACCTAGAGGAGGAAGGATTTATCAGCCGGAAGGTATATCCCGAGGTCCCGCCGAAAGTGGAGTATTCCATAACTGAGTATGGAATGACACTGAAGCCGATTTTGGTTGCTATGCATGATTGGGGTACGAAGCATATCATTAGAAGATCGGAAATGTAAGGCGTTAAATCACAAATTTCCTTTGTCATGGAGACGCTTTATTGCTAAGATAAGGGTATTCCCATCCGGAATAACGAAGAATATAAATTAACTGTGCAGTTGGCACTTGGCAGCGAACCTGCCGGAGACTAACCGCCGTGAAACCATTCGAATCAGAGTTCCTTGTGAACCTGTCGTATGGGATTGCGGTGGTTTTTTGCATAGTACACGAAAGCTGATGAGGTGATTATATTGGAGAAAAGAATTAAGGAAGCGGGCGCAACAGTGCCTTGGACCGCCTATAAATATGACGGGAAGGAGCTGCTCTCCCAGGAGGATGAGATCGCAGCAGAATTCCCCATGACCATCAGGCTGGATGGCGAGGAATTTGCTACGATTGTATGTACACCTGAGGACCTGGAGGATATGGTCATCGGATTTTTGGCCTCCGAAGGAGTGATTCGCTTTGCCGATCAGATTGGGTCGCTTTCGCTCGATGAGGAGCGAGGCTTTGCTGATGTGAGGCTGCTGAACAAGCACCAGCTCAGCACCCAAATGGTATCCAAGCGATTTATCGGGTCCTGCTGCGGAAAAAGCCGGCAGTTTTATTTTCACAACGATGCCCGTACAGCCAAAACGGTTCTCTCCCGCACGCAGATCTCGATAGATCAATGTCTTTATTTAATGCGTGAGCTTCAGCAGAATTCCGGAGATTTTCAAAAAACAGGCGGTGTTCATAATGCTGCATTATGCACGGTGGATCAGCTTATCATAGCTCGAACGGATATTGGCAGGCACAATGCATTGGACAAAATTTATGGTTACTGCCTGCGGAATAAGCTGCCTCTCAAGGATAAGCTGCTGGCTTTTAGTGGAAGAGTCTCTTCTGAAGTTGCGCTCAAGGCAGCCAAGATCGGGGTAGGCATCCTGCTCTCCAAATCAGCTCCCACGGATCTGGCGCTCAGTCTGTCGCATGATTTGGGCATTACGATTGTCGGCTTTATTCGAGGCACTCAGCTGAATGTATACACGCACCCCGAGAGAATTAAAGAGTGGAAACCGGACCCCTCATAACAGTATTTTTGAAGCCCCCTTGCTGGAATTCCGCAATGAAGTTTTCATTGCTGCTTTTGGTAAAATGTGCTAAATTCGAAAAGGCACCAGGTTACTTATAAAAAGCATACATATCCAGAGAGGAAAACCAACATGGGGAAATGGAAATCACAATGGTTGAAAGTTATTCTGTCAGTTATGGTATCTGTCAACTTAGTTACTTGGATAGGCTCAGGTTCTTCTTATGCTGCGGACAGCGGGAGTGATGTTCCCAAGGTCGTCAGTCAAACGTCAGCTTCGGTCGTGGCCATCATCGGCAAACCAACAGGATCGGGGAAAACCTCGGAAAAGAATCGTTATAACCTGGCCCATGGGACAGGGGTTATCGTTAAATCGGATGGAGTCATCATAACTAATGCCCATGTTGTTAAAGACATGCACAATATAGTTGTCGTTACTTCGGATGGCAAGACCTACAGCGGACGTACCACTCATATGGACGTGGAAAGCGATTTAGCGCTTGTTAAAATAGAAGCAACCGGCTTATCTGCAGCCAAGTTGGCATCATCCTCGAATATTCAGGTTGGTGAGACTGTGGCGGCCATTGGCACGCCGATCTCATTCGCCCTACGCAACTCGGTTACAGTAGGGATCGTCAGCGGGATTGAACGTTCTGTCAGCTCCGAGTATCAGCTCATTCAGACGGATGCAGCCATTAATCCAGGCAATAGCGGAGGCGCGCTGGTTAACATGAGCGGCGAGGTTATAGGGATCAATACACTGAAATACACCGAGTTTGGGGTAGAGAGTTTAGGATTCGCGATCCCCATGAATACGGTGAAATACGTGCTGGATCATTTTGAAAAATACGGTAAGGTTAAACGCCCTTATTTGGGCATAGAGCTGGAAGAAAGCTGGGAGGCCGTTGTCGGACTGCCTAGCTCGGAGGGGCTTCGAGTGGCCTATGTGGATCCAGATTCACCGGCCGCCAAAGCAGGAATTAAACAGGATGACCAACTCATTTCTATCGGCGCAATCAATGTCAAATCCATGGTTGATTACAATGAAGCATTGAAAAAGTTTTTGCCTGGCGATAGCGTCAGTCTTACCTTGAAATCCGCAGTTTCCACGATCACCAAGCAGTTGACGCTCGGCGAGGTTCAGAGTATGGATACCAAACAAACTGCGGATTCAGAAAATGCCGGTATTGATACCGATCGCGGCAAGACAAGAATTGGTGACAGCCACTACGGCTGGTCGATGAAATACCCGGCTGGACTGGTCACTACAGAACAATCCGATGACGGCAATTCGGTTACTTTTATCGACGCTAAAGGTGAATTTTACTTAACGATTTTGGTGGACAAGGAACCGACTGGAGAGCTTTCTCCATCCGCTTTATTGAATAAGATTTCCGATGAAAAGGACTCGGATGGACTGCTTGAACGAAGGTATGTCAAGCAAGCGGACGGCCTTTCTTATGCCAAGCTTTTGGGAAAATCAAAGGCTGCCGGTTATGCCCAGATCAGAGCTTATCAGCTGAACGGCCGCATTTATAAAGTAAGCTTGCTAAGCAAGGTGGCTGACTCGAAAAGCGTCTCCAAGCAAAATAGTCTGAACGATTTGCTTGACAGCTTTCAATTGAGCTTTGATGCCAAAGATACGGCGCTTAAGGATATTTCGGTTTATTCGGACAAAGGCAACACCTATACGAACAGCTTTGGACTTTCTTTGGATCTGCCAAAAGACTGGAAAAAGAACAGTTATGGTTCAAGCGGGTCTGCTTTCCATAATAATGATTATTCGGAATCCATTTCTATGCAGGTTACCTCGGCATCCTCCGGTGACACCCTCAAGGCATGGGTTGACCGTGAGAAAAAGAACTTCGAAGACACCTATTTGCCTGCCTATCGGGAAATGAGCACAGCTGAAGAATTAACATTATCCAGTGTGAATGCTCTCAAATTGACCTACTCCAGCACCATGGGAGATAATTGGAAGTCTCTCACCTCCATTTATCTAATTAAGGATAAATACAAATACGAAGTTAGCTTTGCTTATCCCAAGGATGCAGACTCCGAAGAAATAAACACAATACTGGGGACCTTGATCTCTTCGATCAGCATCAATAAGGAGTCCATGGATCCCGAGCTTGGCTTCATCCAAGATATGAATGATTTGCTGGATAAAACGTCAACAAACAAGCATGTCAACAAGAAGTACAAATATTCCCTGCAGATTCCCGAGATCTGGTCAGACAGTTCCTCCTACGACTACTCGGACGATAATGACAGCTTCTTCAGCTTCAACGGCGGACATCTGGAAATCCTCGCGGACAACCAAAAAAGCTATGACGACACGGTTAAGGAAGAAGATGCCCATCAGAAAAAGAGCAGCGGCAATGACCCCGAGTACAAATTCGAGGCATCCGATGTGACCGTGTTTGGTGAAGCTGCCAAAAAATACGTGGTCCATTACTCAACAAGAAAAATGCCATATAAAGAGACCCTCTACATTTTCCGCAAAAATAACATTACTTACAAAGCGACACTGAACATCGATGAAGCCGTCCGTACTACCGAGAATGAAACCCGCTTGAATCAAGCATTTGAATCGATGACCTTCACCGCCAAGTAGTTTTTAATGAGAAACAGCTGCCCTTTGCGGGCAGTTGTTTTTTAACTTAGCTTCTTTTCATTTTTCTTCTTAATGAGATGCAGCAAATCCCCTTGAGATGTAAAATGTACATGTTGTTGAGCAAGAATCGAGGTTTTGAGAAGTTCAGATGTAAAACCTACATTACATTTTTCTATAAATAGGGTAATTGCTAGAATTTTATAATAATAAATGTAGGTTTTGCATTTGGAGGTCGCCAAAACAGGAAAATCAGAGATACAAGATGTAAGAAATACATCTCGTTACTTGATATGCGCCCCCAAAACCAAAAAAAAGTTAAAGCTCGCATCGAAAGGAGAATTCGATTCCAAATGGCGAGGATACGATTGTTGGAAAAGCCTCAGGCAGAGGTTAAAAAAAGAATTCGCTTCGTCATAACTTTTCTCTTCATTGGTTATTCGCTTCTAATCATTTATTGGATGTTTTTTGACTTCGGCAGGGCCCTTTTCTCTTCGACGGAATGGCGGTATAACTTGGTTCCCTTCAAAACGATCAAAATGTACATTGTTGGTTACCATTACTATCCCTTTCGGACATGGGCAATGAACTTATTTGGCAATATTGCTGTTTTCGTTCCATTTGGCATTTTTCTGCCCGCTCTATTCAAGCATGGAAAAAAGTGGACCACCTTTCTTGTCCTGTTCTTTATTCCTTTGCTGGTGCTTGAAATCCTGCAGACCGTACTTAGGCGGGGAAGCTTTGATGTGGATGACTTGATTTTGAATCTTCTCGGCGCATTCATCGGATTTATTTTGTACAAATGGATGTATAAAATAATTCCGCATTCCTTATTCTAATGGAGTCCATCACAACTCATTCGAGGAGGAATACCCATGAGCCAAAAAGATTCCAGTTTACAGTCGCAGAATCCGATCTCTTCCGCCCAAAATTCCGTAAATAATGCCCACAATGCAGTGAAACAGGCGCAATCCCATCCCAGACCGGAAACTTTGGAAGGCGCACAAAATGCTATCGACCAAGCAGAAAACGCGCTTCATCAAACCAAGGGTGAACAGAATCCGAATGCTATAGATCAAGCTGAGGAAGACCTCGAGACAGATAAATCCGATTTTCAAAACTTAACGTAGCCCTGTAAAAAGGAGAGCAAAGCCTCGAGGATTTCGTTCTTCGGGGCTTTTTGTCTGACACTCGGAGACTCTGTAAAACTTGTACACTCTTAAGGAATGCGGTAGATTAAAGTGGTAATCAAGAAAAAGCTGGGAGGGCTTGCGTAATGATTAAACACATCAGCGATCAAACAGTTTTGAATAACGGGGTGAAAATGCCTTGGTTTGGACTTGGTGTATGGAGGGTTGAAGAGGGAATTGAAGTCATTACCTCTGTAAAGTCCGCCATTGCCGCCGGTTATCGCAGTATTGACACTGCAGCGGCCTACCGCAATGAAGAGGGAGTGGGGCAAGCGATTCGGGAGAGCGGCGTGCCGCGTGAAGAGCTGTTCATCACTACGAAGCTGTGGAATAAAGATCAAGGATATGAAAGCACCTTGAAAGCATTTGACGATAGCATGGAGAAGCTGGGACTTGATTACCTGGATCTATATTTGATTCATTGGCCGGTCAAAGGCAAATATAGAGAAACCTGGAGAGCCTTCAACAAGCTGTATGAAGGAGGTAAAATCAAAGCGATTGGTGTCAGCAACTTTCAGATTCACCATCTTAATGATATTCTGGCGGACAGTGATGTAGTTCCTGCTGTTAATCAAGTGGAATATCACCCTCGACTTACACAGAAGCCTCTTTTGGATTTTTGCAAGAAGAAGGGTATTCAGCTTGAAGCCTGGAGTCCTCTCATGCAGGGTATGCTGCTGGATCAGCCCGAGCTGATGAAAATTGCCGAGAAACATCATAAATCAGTAGCCCAAATTATCCTTCGCTGGGACCTGCAAAATGGGGTGGTCACGATTCCTAAGTCCGTTAAAGAGCATCGCATTATCGAGAACGCCGATGTTTTTGATTTTGAGCTTACGGCTGAAGATATGGCGTCCATTGATCAATTGAATCAGGATCAGAGAGTGGGTCCGGACCCGGATAATTTCAACTTTTAACATAAATTAAAAAAAGTTTTGATGCGTGTACAAGCCCTTTATCCATGAGGATTAAGGGCTTTTTGTCGTGGATGCAAAGCATAGTGAACGTCCTAAAATGTAGATTCACTTCGAACCCTATAGTAACTTCCTTCTTTGACAAGGAAAGTTTTACTAAAAAAATCGGAGGGATCGATATGAAAAAATGGATGTATCTCATTATTGCCTGTCTCAGCATCACTTTAATTGGTTATAGTGTAATGGCTTATGCCAACGAAACTCCGGCAAACGGGTCGAAAGAAGTAAAGGGAATTTTTGTAGCAATCGATAATCAGAACAATATCCAAATCCAAACAACAAACGGCACAGAAACCATTGTACTGGCCAAATCTGTCTGGGTGTACCGCAATCAGCAAAAGGCTAATTTAAAGGATTTAAAGGCAAAGGATCAGCTGGTGCTGATTTTGAACGCCAAGCTGCAAGCTGCGTATATTAAAGCAAATTCACCGGATGCTGCAGCTAGCGCTGCTCCTAGTCCGACGCCGGAACCCACTATGGCGGCATCGCCAACTCCGGTGCCTACTGCTACTGCATCGCCGACACCAACACCCGAGGCGACTGCAACACCAGCGCAAGCCACACCTGCACCAAGTACAGTGGTTATTTCGAAGACTCAAGCTCAATTAACCGTCACGCTAAATCAGTCGGTTCAGGAAGATCAAGATGATAATAATGAAAATGATCATGACGATGGTCAAAAGCAGGTTGATAACAATCGGGGAAAAGCTAACAAGAAGTCGGATCATCAAGAAGATCATCATGGCCGCAAATCCGGAAATGATTAAAACCAATCCAATATGGTTAATGAGTAACAAGAACATATTCGGAAAGGAGCATTACCATGGAAAACCATGATAAGCGTCTAGAAGAAGAAAGACTTGTTGATCCACAGCCGTTGGAAACGGAACATACAGTGACTCAGAAAACAACAGAAGTACCTGGTGGAGTCGTCCACAATCATTTTCATATACAGCAAACTCCTGACACACTAAGTCGTTCCGATCAGGCAGCCCGCACCCGAAGCTCACATGGCTGGGTATGGATGGTCATCGCGATTATTGCCATTGTCATTGTCTTTATAGGCTTTTACAGCCTGACAGGTCAAACAGCCAGAATTAACGGCTCCATCCAAGACAACACAGCTGCTGTTAGAGAACAGACGGGCGTGCTTGGCAGCATTCGGGACTCCCTAAGCTCTATATCCCAATCTATTCGGGAAGCTATCATTCGATTCTTTAATAAATAAAAATTCAATGGGCCGTTCTTAAAGTAGAAATTTCTGCTTGAGGGACGGTCCTTTTTTGAATACTTTACGCTATAATATTCTTTAACAGCACAGAGACTGAGTCCAAATAATGGACGAATAAAGGAGACAATGACATGACGCATGCAAGACCGCCCTGCTAATTTTTAAGATTCCATTCTTCACGAGCACCTCCTCACATGGGTTGAGAAAGCTTCAACCAAAGATGAGAGGAGCTTGGGTTATGGGCTATATGCCGAATGTATGGAAACTGTTTGCCAGCCGCTTCTTTTCCAATCTGATTCCTGCTTATGTCATTGAGCGATTGTATTGGGAAGAGAGAGGCATGACCATTCAGATGGTCGTGTATACGGAGATTATTTTTGCTATTACGATTGTTTTACTTGAGATACCCACTGGAATCATCGCCGATAAGTGGGGGCGAAAGCAGATGATGATATTGTCTGCTTTAATGGGGTGCTGCGAGTTTGTGATCCTGCTGCTCGCAACCGAATTTTGGCATTTCGCGCTTGTTGTTTTTTTGGCGGCTATTGGCAGATCTGCAAGCAGCGGGGCGGAGAATGCCTTGCTTTATGATTCCTTATTGTCAGCGGGTAAAGAGCACTCTTTTGAGAAGTACCTTGGCCGTTTAAATGCTCTCGATATCTTCTCCATTATCATTGCTGCGCTTTGCGGGAGTTTTTTGGCTGGTCGCTATGGTTATGAGCTTAATTATTGGATTTCCTTGGTGAGCATGCTGGTCGCGCTGATCTTAACGCTTACTCTGGTTGAACCTGCTGTGAATAGCGATAGCGAGCAGGATCAACCGATACCGATTCGTATCTATGTTGCAGCTTCCTTACGCTACTTCAAAAATAATCCGGGAGTACGTCTGGTGGTATTATCGGGCATGGTGACTGGGGCAGCGATCAGTTTCATTGATGAGTTCTGGCAAACTTACTTGGAGAGGTTGGGAATTCCGGTTATCTATTTCGGGATGTTCTCGGCTGCAATCTACCTCCTGAGATTGCCGGGTAACCTTCTTGCCTATTTACTAAAAAGCCGATTCAGTTACAAAAGCTTATTATTCGGTGCAATCGCAGTATTCGCCGCAGGCTTTTTATATGTCTCGGTCATGAAAGATTACAGCAGTTTGGCGGCCATATGTCTGATCGGCTTGTTTGCAGGCATGATTGAGCCACTCGCTGCCGGGTATTTGCATCACCGAATGGATTCCTCCATGAGGGCGACCATCGGTTCATTTCAATCATTAGGGGAACATGCCGCAGTAAGTGTCATCGGAATAGGATTTGGCTATTTCTCTGCAAAAATGGATATTTTCGGAGGATTCGGATTCGTTGCGATGGTTTGCTGGGTATTCTTGATTTATTTTTCATTCGCATCCGCAAAAAGGTTGTTTGAATCGGATAACGGGCCTTGAGGAGCGTATGGGTGTCTAGCAAGCGGCTGAACTAACGGATTTTTTTGGAGCCGTGGAGGTGTGACATGCGAAGTACAGCCGCTTTAGGGTATGCATCCGTTTTTATTTCCGCTGCGCTGTATTGGCTTGGCTTTAGTATGATTCGACCGGTCCTGCCGCTGTATTTCTCCGATCACGGTTATAAGGCTGCAGCCATTGGATTGTTTATGGCACTCAATTCGATACTACCAATCGTATTTTCCATGCCGATTGGAAGCTGGATCGATCGAATCGGTACTCGCCGGGCGGTACTCTACGGTACGGTTGTCAGCTTGACCAGCGGAGTCGCTTTTGTAATCGGCGTGAGTCTGGGTTGGACTTGGCTGATTTTGTTGGGTCAAGTGATTAACGGCATTGGAGGCCTGCTGAGCTGGGGTGCGCTGCAGGCGGCGGCCTCGCTGTCCGTAGACCGCAAGGCGGATAAGAGTCGGAGCAATCGGGTGCTTTCGAATTTTACCTTTGTAAATTCGCTTGCGCAGCTGGCGGGGCCGTCGCTTGGCGGATTTCTATCGGATTGGGGCGGATATACGACGATCTTTCTCATATTCGTTGCCATGAACGCGGCCGCCTTACTGATGACGACATTCCTGCCTCCCGCCAGGGCAGAGGTCACAGGGCCCGATCCAGTGGCTGGGGACCAGCCAGACTGGCAACAGGCTTTATGGAGAAGCTATGCAACCGGCTTTGGGCTGATGCGCAGAAATAAACCGTTCTCGATGGCAATTCTGCTCAATGGCATTATGTTCATGCTGGTCGACCTCCGCTCCACATTTTTCCCGCTCTATCTGGATAACCTCGGGTTATCCCATACGGTTATCGGCTGGGTTTTGTCGGTATCGGGACTGGCCGTTCTAATCGTAAGGCCGTTCACCGGCTATGCAATCAACCGGCTGGGTCAATACCGAATCATGATGGCCAGCATGATTGTCGGGGGAGTAAGTCTGCTGCTGCTGACGCTTCGACCGGAAATCTTGCTGCTGTCCGTCATCATGTTCCTGTGGGGGGCCAGCACGGGCATCAATCAGCCGATGGCGCTGATTATGGTGTCGCAAGCGGTAGAACCGAAGGAACAAGGGATGGGGATGACGATTCGGACCATGTCCAATCGGGTCGTACAGCTGACAAACCCGCTATTTTTCGGGGCGGTGACGACGGTCATCGGCCTATCAATGGGGTTCGGCTTCATGGGTGTCCTGTTGCTTTGCGCCGGAGCTCTGTACAGCCGCCAAAATCGACGGGAACGAGCCCGGAGTTACGAAGCACCTTCCTGAGCTTTGATACCAGCAAAATCATGAGCATATGTTTCAAAGCAGCAATAATCGGGTAATCATAATTAAGTGGGAAGCATCAAACAACGGATCATCCTGCAAAGGATTGATAAGGTCCAGTTTAGGTTGGTTCTACCCTGTACACTCTGAAAAGAGCAGCGGTTAAACGTTCTTCGACATTATTCAACAAGGATAATGATCGAATGAATGGTGAAAAATTTGGAGCTTCCTGCTAAAAGGCCTTGCGACTAACGTCGCAGGGCCTGATTTATTGTACCCCATACATGTTCAGAATTAAAAAAATCCGCACAGTGTGCGGATCCAGACTGTCGGGAAAGTCTCGACGGTCTTGTTTTTGCTGGAAGGATGTTTTTCAATAAGGGGTGGTGGGATGCAGCCTGGAAAGAAGTTGTTCCGATGGTCGGATTTGGATCTGGACGTTCTTTTCATGTGATTTTAAGCTTAACTTTATTTCGCTTTAAGCCTTTCATCAAACTTAATTCATAAACAGAGACTATACTTCAAAGTGTAAGAAAAAAAATAGGAATGAGAGGTACAACTAAATGAAAGCAAACTTGATGAAAAAGCTTGTCGTTTCAGGTCTTACACTCAGCATGGTCTTAGGAACAGGTACAGCCGCATTTGCCAAAGATTTTAATCAAAACAAGGGCGATAATAATTATCAGACTCAAAAGAAAAACACAAAGAGCACCACCAACGTGAGAATGAACTTCAAGGATATGACGGAGGGCGATGTGCAGTGGGCTACACAGTACATAGCGGATCTCGCTAATAGACAAATTTTTGAAGGATATCCTGACGGAACGTTCCAACCTCAAAATACAGTCACACGAATTGAAGCCATTACTGCCGCCGTAAGATTGATGGGACTGCGAGCTACAGCTGAATCGAGTTCAAAAATGCAAACGAATTTGAATTTCAAAGATGCCAATCAGGTACCTTCTTGGGCGGTCGGATACGTTGCTGTAGCTGTTGAGAACAATCTATTTGCAGAATCAGATACTCAAGTGAACCCAAATCAAGCGGCTGATCGTCTTTGGGCGACAACATTGCTTGTTAAAGCACTCGGGTTACAAAGCGAAGCCGATTCGAAAATGAATGTTCATTTGCCTTTCGTGGATGCAGGTAAGGTTCCGGCAGGATCTGTGGGCTATTTGCAAGTTGCCATTGAGAAGGGACTTGTAAACGGGTTTCAAGATAATACGTTCCGGCCAAATCAACAGGTAACACGCGCGGAGATAGCTGCGCTGCTCGACCGTACAGGGAATCAGCTTCCGAGCAATAATGATGGTCTGGTTAACGGAACAGTCGCTGCTCCTGTTACTAACAATATATTGACGTTAACGGATGCCGGTCAAACGAATAGCTTAACACTGGACTCTAATGCATTCATTTATCGTGGCGGCGTTCAGGTCAGTATATCGGCATTGCAAGTAGGAGATGTGGTGAAGACTCGTTCTTATAATAATAATGTTATCTATGTAGAAGTAACGCAGCCGGTCGGTACTCCAGTGACTACTAATAGCGGGGTCACCACAGGCACGATAGCTGCTCTGGTGAACAATAACATTCTGACGATTTCAAGTAATGGACAAACCGTGAATCTAACGCTGAGTCCGAACACATTTATTTACAGGGCCGGTGCGCAAGTTAGTTCATCCGCATTGCAAGTAGGGGATGTGGTAAACATCAATTCTTACAACAATACGGTCATTTCCGTTGAAGTAACTCAGCCTGTTAATAGCACCGTGTCTCAGGATGGGTTAGTCACAGGAACCATAGTTTCCCCTGTGTACAACAATGTGTTAACCATTACGAATAGTGCTGGACAAACGGTGACCCTTGGATTAAATTCGAACACGAGTATTTACCGCGGTGGGGTGCAAGTTAGCGCATCTGCACTGCTAGCGGGAGATGTGGTGAATGCCTACACCACTAACAATGCTGTCAATCTTGTCCAAGTGACGAGCACTAGTCAAGTTCTGAACTTGAATGTTTCCGGCACATTGAATGGAACGACACTGGATAGTCAAGGAAAAATCTCGACCATCTCGATTAACCAAGTGGATTCCAACGGCACTGTGCAAACTTTCATATACGCTGTTTCGCCTACCGTAACGATTTCCGGAGACGCGTCTCAGCTGGTGCAAAACCACTCAATACTTCTGCAGGGAAGCAATCAAGTGGTCTCGACTATTGTAATTCAATAAAACTTTATTGAGAGAGAGAGTAGCTAATGCTGCTCTCTTTTTTGCGCTCTTGTAACTTCTTTGGCTCGACAGTCATTGCTCCGCTAAAATCATGGCCCACTGATTTAAAGATCCGATTTAATTAAAAACAAATTTACCACCATTTCTTGCTCTTCCCGTTATGCCCTCCGCCTTGATCAGACTTTCCACTTTGTTTTTTATTGGTTTGATCGGATTGAACGGGATTTGGATCCTGTGCCGATACTTGAGCCTGCACCGGGGCGGATAGTACGAAATCCGCCACAGGAACGCCCTGCAGAGAACGAGTCATGATCTCGCGGAACAGCTTCGCCGGCACCGAGCCCCCGGCGGTGTTGAGGTAGTGATCCTTGTCGGTGCGGTCGTAGCCGACCCAGATCGCTGCGGTGAGATCGGGCGTATAGCCGACTAACCACGCATCCTTCGCGCTGGTCGGCACCGCAGCCGCGAATTCCTCCGTGGCCGGGAGCTCCGTCGTCCCGGTCTTGCCTGCAGCAGGACGCTCGAGTGCAGCGAGTCGCCCTGTGCCCCGGGCAACGGCTTGCTGCAGCATGAGCGTCATCGTGCTTGCCGTCGCAGGGGACATCACCTGCGACGAAGCGGGAGCGGCCTCCACGAGCACGTGGCCGTCCCGGGTCGTGATCTTCGTGATGGCATGCGCGGCATGCATCACGCCTTGATTGGCGAAGGCGCTGTACGCCTGCGCCATGTCGAGCGGCGAAACGCCGGTGGCGAGGCCGCCGAGGGCAAGCCCGAGGTTGCGGTCTTCCTGCTCGGCGAGCGGAATCCCCAGCTTCCGGGCAAACCCCATCCCCGTATCGATGCCCATTTCATGCAGCAGCCACACCGCGGGGATGTTCCAGGACTGGACGATGGCTTCGAGCATCGTCACTTGCCCCCGTGTCTGGCGGTCCCAGTCCTGCGGACGGTAGCCAGCCTCGTCGAGCACCCCGTCGTACAGGATGGACTCCGGGGTGTAGCCCTTTTTCCAAAGCCGCGCCGTAGACGGCAAGCGGCTTGAAGGCAGAGCCCGGCTGGCGCCTCAGCTGGGTCGCGTGGTTGAAGCCGCGGAACACGCCTTCGCCGCGATAGCCCACCAGCCCGCGCACGCCTCCGGTGTGCGGATCCAGCACGACCGCGCCGCTTTGCATCAGCTGGTCCGGCGGGCTCTCCGGGAAAGAAGCCGGATTCGCATACACATCCTGCGCCGCCTTCTGCACCTTGGGATCCAGCTCGGTGTAGAGGTTCAGTCCGCCGGACAGCAGTTAATCCTCCGTGAAGCCGTATTTCTTAATCGCTTCTTCCATCACATAATCGACATATGGAGCATAATTGCCGACCAAGCTCTTTTTATCACCGGGATGAAGGGCAATAGGCAGTTTGATCGCTTTAGCATAATCGGCATCGGTAATGAAGAATTGATCCTTCATCAAGGAGAGCACCAGATTTCTGCGCTCCAGCGCACGCTCAGGGTTGGCATTCGGCGAATAATTAGTGGGTGCTTTCGGAATAGCGGCCAACAGCGCAGATTCTTCGAGAGTAAGCTGGCTAACCTCCTTGGCAAAATAGTGCTGACTGGCAGCACGGATTCCCCAACAGCCCTCGCCGAAATAAATCCGGTTCAAGTATAGCTCAAGAATTTGATTTTTATCATAGGTGAGGTCAATTTTCAGCGCATAAGCAGCTTCATTCAGCTTGCGGCCAGCGATTTGTCCGTAGGCAAAAACATATTTTTGGCCAGCTGCTGGGTAATCGTACTGCCCCCTTCGGCAAAATCTCCCGCCCGAATGTCGCGTACCAAGGCTCTGGCAATAGAGCGGACATCGACGCCCGGATGGACATAAAAGCGCTTATCTTCAGCAGCAATCATGGCGCTCTGCATAAATAGGGGAACTTCCTTAAGGCTGACAGGATCTGACTTGGCAGAGGTCAATTGGGATACCTTCGCACCATTCCGATCAAAAACAAAGGTAGGCTCCTGCAGCGGCTCGATAAGCTTACTTACATCGAGCTTTGAAATAGACAGAGAAAGTGCAATTACAGCAATAACCCCCATGCAGAGCACAATCAAAAGCACGTTCAACCAGTGACGGGTTTTTCTCTTTTTAAGGTTCGAAGTTTCTTGCATCGTAAATCACCCCTGTTATATGGTTCGAGCAAACTTCATCAAATAGGTCTTTATACACCAAAGACCCCCTTTTAGAATCAAAAGAGGGTCTTATTTAAGACTGCGGCTTATTTATTTTCATTTCCGGTACAAAGGATAATCGACTTCCGCCGGCACTTCGATAGCCACCAGACGCATAGGATCGCTGCTAGCCTGCAGGGAAAATTTCTCATCCGTTTCAGCTTTTACGACGATGAAGTCTTTGTGTGTAAAATTCTCCGAGCCTGCCATACCCGAGCCTTGAACAACCAGAAAAGAGAGAATGCGACCCTTGCTCAAAGAGTAGGTATAAGCGGCCCCAGGAGCGAAAGTGAAGTCATACACCTGAACATCCGTCTCAATCTGAACGGGAGAGCCTTCACCGATGACGGTTTTGAGGATAACGCCGCTTTCCTTCTTCAAAGGGAACTGCTCATGCTGAAATTGATTGTAAGTGGGCGGCCGTTTGACGGATTGGCTCAAATGAGGCTCGAACCAGATTTGAAACCCTTCCGTATCCGAACCGCGAAAAGCCTCCGCATGAGAGACGCCGGAACCTGTCTGCATAACCTGAGCGCCCCCGGCGGATACGGCTTGTTTAGTACCCAGTGTATCCTGATGCTCGACGATGCCGCTCAACATGTACGTCATTATCTCAAAAGCTTTATGCGGATGCATGCCGATTTCTGCATCTTGACTCGATTTGCCCCATGCCCAATAAAAAAGCGGTCCTAGTCGGTCTAATGTGGAATCGTCCCCCGGGAAACCAATGGGCCGCTGCTCCACAAACTTTCCATGGTCAAAAGCTCCAGCCCCCTGTTGTTCGGGCGGGTATATTCGAATACTCATCCTGATCAGTCCTTTTCTATATTTTAGTATGTTACTTATTTTATATAAGTAAGTATAGTTGACAGACGTATCGATGTCAAACCTATCAATTCACAGCGTTATTATACCTAAAGAAAATGATTTCACCCTTCCAATTGCTCTTGCAAAGACAGGGGAGTATGTGGTAATTTATTACTATATTTTTACATGAGGGAGGTGAGGCAGGATGAATCACGAGTTAGTGAATAACCGTAGGAGCCAGTTACCCATCGCGATGGCTGGCATCGTTCATACAGAAGTTGGCGCAGGGATAAGTCTGTCCCAATCTGCATATACGGTTTCACAACTCGCGAAATGACTCCTGCCTTGACCTTGATCGGATGATAGATCCTAGGGCCGTAGGGAATTTCCCTGCGGCTCTTTTTCATTTGATAAGAAAGTATAAGTTTTTCTAAACTTATCTTGCTTCGCATCAAACTTGACAAACGCGCTCGTCGATTAGGACGACGTAGCCGTTTATCCTTGTGCAAGGAAGCGGAAACGGGGGTCCTAACCTTAAGGAGGACCTTAATATGATCATTAATTGTCACCAAGTCAAAAAATATCATGGCGCTAATCTGGTGCTGGACCAAATATCCCTCGACATTCGCACAGGCGAACGAGTAGGCCTTATTGGGCGCAACGGAACGGGCAAGTCCACGCTGCTGCAGCTTTTGGCCGGCCGCTTACAGCCGGATGAAGGGCAAATAGCCATTCGCAAAGGCACTAAAATCGGTTATTTGCAGCAAATTTCTCAGGAAGAAGAGGAGAATTCGGTTTACGAGGTGCTTGCGCGAGGGTTCAAGGAAGTTCAAGCCTCCAAGTCACAAATGACAGAGCTTGAGATGATGATGTCCGAACCTGATGTTCTCAAGGATGAAAATCTCTTGAATCGAATTCTCAAGCAGTATGCTGCTTTGCAGGAGGTTTTCGAGCAAGGCGGCGGCTATGATATGGACTTTCGCATCGAGCAGGTGGCGAATGGCCTTCGCATTCCGCAGGAGCAATTCAGCCGAGCCTTCTCGAGTTTATCTGGAGGGGAGAAAACCAAGGTGGGTTTGGCGGCCTTGCTTGTAGAGCAGCCTGCGCTGCTGCTTCTGGATGAGCCTACCAATCATCTGGATTTGTCCGGTGTGGAATGGCTGGAAGCCCACTTGGCGGCATATGAAGGAACCTGCTTGATTGTTTCGCATTTTGGATAAGGTTGTGACGAAAATCATTGAGCTGGAGGATGGCGAAGCCACGGTTTTTCACACCCATTATTCCGGGTATGTGAAGGAGAAGGAAGAGCTGCTGCTGCAGCAATTCGCCAATTACGAAGAGCAGCAAAAGAAGATCAAGCAGATGAAAGACACGATCAACAGCTTCAAGAATGGGGGAAAATTGGAGGGTACGAGAAATTTTTCCGCCGGGCCGCATCCATGCAGAAGGCGCTTGATCGCATGGAAAAGCTGAAGCGCCCGATTCTGGAGCGAAAAACGGCAGATTTTGAGTTCGCCCATGCGGACCGTTCGGGACGAGAGGTGCTTGTGCTTGAAGGCATCAGCAAGAGCTTCGGCCCACGGGTGCTGTTTAACGAACTGGATGGCCAGCTTCGTTATGGGGAAAAGGTAGCTTTGGTTGGGAACAACGGAACCGGCAAGAGCACCCTGTTCAAGCTGCTGCTTGGACTTGAAGATCCCGACGCAGGCAGTCTGGCGCTGGGTGCTCGAGTCGATGTGGGCTACCTGGCTCAGGAAGAAAGCCTGCAGGAAGGTAAGAAGACCGTTTTGCAGCTCTTCCGTGAGGAGGCCCGTCTTGAAGAGGGTGAAGCGAGGGGCCAGCTTGCCCGATATTTATTTTATGGCGCGGACGTGTTCAAATCGGCTGCATCGCTGTCCGGGGGCGAATGGGGCGAGGCTTCGCCTGGCGATTATTTTGCACAGGAAGCCCAACCTGCTGCTGCTTGACGAGCCGACGAATCACCTCGACATCACTTCCCGCGAAGCGCTCGAGGAAGCGCTGGAGGAGTTCCCCGGCACGGTGCTCGCGATCTCCCACGACCGGTATTTCATGAACCGGATCGCGGATCGCATATGGGAGCTTCGTGACCGGAAGCTCCACAGCTTTATAGGCGACTTCGACGCCTATAAGGAGAAGAGCGCTCAGCTGCTCCAGCAGGCTGAGCCTTCCCGTACAGCTGCAGCCGTACATCCGGCTGCAAGTAAAGCCGCTTCGGCGGCAAAGCCTGCGACCCGGAGGGTCGAGGCTGTGCAGCGAAGCGGGTACACAGCCGCGCAGCAGCGAGTACGGCTGGAGCAGTCGATTGCGCTGGCTGAGCGCAATCTGGCGGTGCTGGACGAAGCGCTCCAGCAGCTCGCCGACTCCGGGGAGTCGGCTGCGCTCGCTGTGCGCTTCGCGGAGCGAGAGTCCGTCCAGGCGGAGCTGGACGGACTGTATGCGGAGTGGATGGCACTCGAAGAGTCATCCACTTAGGCAAGGCCGGGATCACGGGGTGATCGCGATCCCGTGATCCCGTGAAAGGCCCGACGGAGTCTCCAGATGCAAAATGTACATCTGAGAATCCGTTTCTTCCGCAAATGGAAGTCTGAGATTTAAAACCTGCATCTATTTCCAAGTCATTCGCTTAAAGCTCACGGAATCAGCTAGTCGAGATGTAAGTTTTACACTTGGATCACCCGAAATCGAACAAGTTGGTGATTTTAGATGCAGATTTTACATCTCGCCCAAGCGTTTCGCAGGGATCGACCTGTAGGGACATGCGGATTGTTAATTATAGGAAAATAATCCGTTGACAATTCCTTGATGACGGTGTTAGGATCAACAGAGTAAAGTAATTTGTAAAAAAATTGGAAGGGAGGGTTACCAAAATGCAACCAAATCAAGGACAGTTTCCTATGCATGCAATCCTTGCATCGATAATTGAATATCCGGTAACCCGACCGCTCATATATATGATCTAAAGGTGTATGTTGATCATCTGTGTGCATACAGCATAAGAAGCGCGGGTTGCGAAATTTCGCAACGTGCGCTTTTATTTTTATAATGGGGCATATCGCTGAGGCGCAGCGAGGTGCCCTTTTGTTTTCTACCTGGAGAGGAGTGACATCTGGATGTTAAGTGTTTTACAAAAGTTGAGCTGGTTTTTTAAAATGTATTGGCAGCGATATACGGTAGCGATTGTGCTGCTGATCCTTGCCGGATTTATTGATGTGATCCCGCCCAAGCTGATTGGGTATGCCATTGACAATATTAAGAGCGGGGATCTGACCATAGGTAAATTAATCAACGTTCTCGTTTTTTATGGACTTTTAATCCTTGTGGGCTATGGAATCACCTATGTTTGGCTTTATCAGCTCTTTGGCGGCGCTTTTATTTTGGAGCGTATCCTGCGTTCCAGGCTGATGAGCCACTTATTACGGATGACCCCGACTTTTTACGAGCGCAACCGTACAGGCGACCTGATGGCTAAAGCCACAAATGACCTCCGCGCTATATCCACTACAGCCGGTTTTGGAATTTTAACGCTGATTGATTCCACATTTTTTATGCTGACCATTCTGTCCATGATGGGATTTCTGATCAGTTGGAAGCTGACTCTTGCCGCATTGCTGCCTTTGCCGGTCATGTCCATCATCTTTAAAATATTGGGTTCTAAAATCCATGAGCGTTTTACAGAGGCACAGAATGCCTTTGGAAAGATGAACGATCAAGTGCTGGAAACCATCTCCGGTGTTCGTGTCATTCGTGCCTTTGTGCAGGAAACAGCGAGTGAAGCCGACTTTAAGAAGATGACGGATGATGTCTACGACAAAAACTTGCAAGTGACCCGTATTGATGCTTTGTTCGAGCCGATGATCAAGGTGCTTGTTGGGGTCAGTTATTTGATTGGACTCTGCTATGGCGGATATTTGGTATTCCACAATGAGCTGACGCTGGGTGAACTGGTTTCCTTCAACATCTTTCTCGGTATGCTGATTTGGCCGATGTTTGCGATCGGCGAGCTGATCAACATCATGCAGCGGGGGAATGCTTCCCTCGACAGAGTCATGGAGACGCTGAGTTATGATCCGGATGTAAAGAATACAGGAAGCCTCGTGGAGGTGGCGCAGCCGGAGAGCATCGTTTTTGACAAAGTCACCTTTCGCTACCCATCGTCATCGATTGATAATTTGATCAATGTCTCCTTTCATTTGGAACGCGGACAGACGCTGGGTATTGTCGGCCGTACAGGAAGCGGCAAGACCACACTGCTGAAGCAGCTGATGCGGGAATATCCGCTCGGAACCGGAACGATTGCGATTTCCGGTGTGCCGCTGGAGCAGCAGCCGGTGGAACGCATTCAGAGCTGGGTCGGCTATGTGCCGCAGCAGCCGATTCTGTTTTCTCTGACGGTCAGAGAAAACATTCGTTTCGGCCGCAAGCATGCTACCGATGAGGAGCTGCAAAAGGCGCTGGAGCTGGCAGCGTTCAGCAAAGACGTGCATTTCCTCCCGGACGGACTGGAAACGCTCGTTGGGGAAAAAGGTGTAGCTTTATCGGGCGGACAGAAGCAGCGCGTTTCTATCGCCAGGGCTCTGATCATCAATCCGGAAATCCTGATTCTGGATGATGCTTTATCCGCCGTAGATGCCAAGACAGAAGCGGAAATCATCCGCGGAATTCGCAGAGAACGGGCAGGCAAAACCACACTGATCACGACTCACCGGCTATCCGCTGTACAGCATGCGGATTGGATACTGGTTCTCGATGAGGGCTGCTTGGTGGAAGAAGGCACACATGAACAGCTGTTGGCGCTCGGCGGCTGGTATAAGGAACAGTTCGATCGGCAGCAGCTGGAAGCGTTGATTGAAGGCTAAAAAGGAAGGTGAGAAACCTCATGAAACATACAGGAATTCGTTTATTTCAATACGCGGCTTTGTTTAAAAAGCCGATCCTCATAGCTTTGCTGCTGCTCGCTGTAGCGGTTTCAGCCGAATTGGCGGGCCCGTTTGTCGCCAGGCAAATGATCGA
This sequence comes from Paenibacillus sp. GP183, assembly GCF_900104695.1. NCBI lineage: Bacteria > Bacillati > Bacillota > Bacilli > Caryophanales > Paenibacillaceae > Paenibacillus > Paenibacillus sp. GP183. Next base: position 3,358,497 of record NZ_FNSW01000001.1, on the reverse strand, counting down.
CCGCCACATTCTGGGCATCGAATCTCCTTGGTTCGAGACAGCCAGGGGAGATAAGACGGTTCCTTTTGACGGCACTTTTTACAAGAGGGGCGATCATTTCGCAGTCGGCGATACGAAGGGCCAGGAGGTTCGCATTTTGCAGGTTGGCCGCAAATTTGTTTTCGTGGATCAACCGGTCGCATTTGACGGTCAGCGTAAATTGGAGGGCAGCGAGCTGACCATTACCAAGGGCACCGAAACCGCGGTTTATCCCGTGAAAGCGCTGGACACCATGCAGTTGTTTGCTTTTTATCAGCCTGAATTCGGGAGCTTGCTGAGGCTGGCGCTGTTCTACTTCGCCTTGCTCGTGATGGGGGCACTTTTCACCTACGGTCAAAAGTATCTGCTGCAAACTTCGGCCAACAGGATCATTCAAAAAATGCGGACCGATGTATTTGCGCAAATTCAGCGGTTGCCTATTACGTATTTTGACAATCAGCCAGCAGGTAAAATCGTCTCCAGAATCACCAATGACACAGAGGCCATTCGCGAGCTGTACGTGCAGGTGTTGGCCAACTTTTTCACCGGCATCATCTATATCACGGGTATCATTATTGCTTTGTTTGTACTGGATTACCGGCTTGCCCTTTTCACCGTTCCGATCGTTCCGATGATTTATGTGTGGATTCTGGGCTACCGAAAGTTTGCTTCGCGCTACAATCATGAGATCCGTGAGCGGCTTGGCAATATCAATGGGATGATTGCTGAGGGGATACAAGGGATGTCGATCATTCAGGCTTTTCGCCGGCAAAAAGAAACCCTGAACGAATTCGAGGAGCAAAACGAGCAATATTTCACCTTTCAGCAGAAAATGCAAAGGCTCAACTCCATCACCTCGCACAATCTGGTCAATGTGATCCGCAACGTGTTTTTCTTCGGGTTAATCTGGCTGGTGGGCGGCGGGTCGCTTGGGTTGGCGGGTGTTGTTGTGACGGTTGGGGTTTTGTACGCTTTCGTGGATTTTTTGAACAGACTGTTCCAGCCGGTTGTAGGGATAGTGAACCAGCTCGCTAATTTGGAGCAGGCGCTGGTTGCGGCAGATCGCGTGTTTGAGCTGTTGGACCAAGACGGTCTGCCTGTAGCCAAAGAATCGATGAAGCGTTACAAAGGCAATGTTACCTTCGAGAACGTCAGCTTCGCTTACAAGGAAGAGGAATATGTGCTGAAGCAGCTTAACTTTGAGGCAAAGCCTGGTGAAACCGTGGCTTTAGTCGGGCATACCGGATCAGGCAAAAGCTCCATCCTCAACCTGCTGTTCCGCTTCTACGACATCAAGCACGGTCGGATCGCGATTGACGGGCAGGATATCCGCGACATTCCGAAGCAAATGCTGCGCCAGCACATGGGCATTGTGCTGCAGGATCCGTTCCTCTTCACCGGAACGATTGCTTCCAACGTGAGCCTGGACGATCCGTCCATCTCCCGGGAGCGTGTTGAACAGGCGCTGCGCGATGTGGGCGCGGATGAGATGTTCCGCACCCTTCCGAAGGGTATCGATGAGCCTGTGATCGAGAAGGGCAGCACCCTGTCCGCCGGCCAGCGGCAGCTCATCAGCTTCGCCCGGGCGCTGGCGTTTAACCCGGCGATCCTGATTCTCGATGAGGCGACAGCCAGCATCGATACCGAGACCGAGGCCATCATCCAGGCCGCGCTTGAAGTGCTCAAGAAGGGGCGCACCACCTTCGTCATTGCCCACAGGCTGTCGACCATCAAGGACGCCGACCAGATTCTTGTCCTCGACCACGGTGAAATCGTCGAGCGTGGCAATCATGAGGACCTGATGCGGCAGCAAGGTCGGTATTATCAAATGTACCTGCTGCAGCAGGGACAGAAGCAGGCCTCGTCCAGCGCTAAAGCGGATGCCGGTATGGAAGCTAATGCTGACGCTCAGCTTAACTCCAACCCGGATCAGGTGAAGCTTGGGTCATAAGTCATCCATATACGTGATATAATATGGATATCTTTACTAAGAAACGAGGGAAACCCATGAGACGGGACACTGTACGGCTTTTGAATCTGATTCAAATGATTTCGGAAATTTGCATTGCAGCGGGGTATTTGATTGGTTTGATTCCTTTTGCGTATATATGGTCCAGCGGCTGGGTGATTCCGCTCGTTTTTGTCAGTCTCGTTATTGCATTGATCAATAAGAATGGCACGTTGATGTTCACAATCGCCAACCTGGCGATGGCTTTCCTGAGCTATATTCCGGCCGTTGGTTTCCTGTTCCGTCTCATTGGAACCGGGATCTCCGTGATCAACCTGCGCATGTTAAGAAGAGGGAACTACTAGTTCCATCATGTAATCGATCCCGGAAAGGAGTGCTAACTGAAACCAGTTAGATCACTCCTTTTTTGTTTGGATCTTAAGTCTGGCTGTGGTTGAATATCTCTCCATTCTGAGATATGTACAACAAAATGGAGAGGTAAACACTATTTTACACCTCAATTGTAGGTATCTCAGAAAAAAATCCGAAGGTTCATCATGGTATGTAGGGAAAAATCGGGATGATAAGTATGGAGGATGAGGACAGGACAAGCCGTGTGGACTAACATCCAGATGCAGAATGTACATCATAAAAAGCCGATTGCAAAAATATTTGAAGTCGAGATGTAAAACCTGCATCTGGAATTCGGGGATTCGATGGATTTTGCTGAAATTGGCTAATTTAGATGTAAGTTTTGCATGCTGTAGGCTCGAATTGAGGAAATTTAATGATTATAGATGTAGGTTTTACAACTAGCAACAAATTGCCTATGCGCAACTAATAGCATTTAAGCAGCACCTTGCTGGCACTAACCAGCACCTTACTGGCATTAACCAGCACCAACCCGCATCAACGATGATCCATTGTCATTTTCATTATTGTACAGGAATGACCCCTGCATTGTATCTGACCGGTGCATCAGACTTGAACCTTACGGCTGTATCCAGCATAATGGGGGAGAATGAACCAATAGCACTATTTTAACAAATAAGGGGAATTCCCAGCGATGCGAATCAATAAATACATCAGTGAAACCGGCATTTGCTCCCGACGCGAAGCTGATAAATGGATTGACGCCAGGCGTGTGACGATCAACGAAGGGATTGCCGAATTAGGCAGCACGGTGGAGCCCGGAGATGACGTACGTGTCGACGGCCGACCCATAGGCGCCAAGAAAAAGCATGTTTATATTGCGCTGAACAAGCCGGTTGGCATCACCAGCACCACGGAAACCCATATCCAGGGGAATATCGTTGATTTTGTGAATCACCCGGAGCGGATCTTCCCGATAGGAAGACTCGATAAGGACTCGGAAGGCTTGATTTTGATGACCAATCACGGAGATATCGTCAATCAAATTCTGCGGGCCGAGAACAATCATGACAAAGAATATGTAGTCACGGTCAACCGTCCGATAACACCTATGTTTTTGCAGGGAATGTCCAGCGGTGTAAAGATTCTGGGTACAGTAACCAAGCCCTGCACTCTCCATAAAGTGGGTGATCGCGTCTTCCGCATCATTCTTACGCAGGGGTTAAACCGGCAGATCCGACGCATGTGCGAAGCTTTTGGGTATCGTGTGACTCGACTGCAGCGCGTGCGGATCATGAACGTTGGGCTTGACGGTCTACCCGTCGGCAAGTGGAGGGATCTGACAGAGCAAGAATTGCAAGATCTCATGGCAACTTTGAAGAGCGATGAAACCAGAGTCTAGCGGCATGCGGCTAGTGCTCTTTTTTTGCCGTTATCTCAATGATTCAAGCTAAGGGTAATCTTGCCGATATTTGGGGCTGGAATTTGAAATGAAACAAATATGGATGCTCTCGCAACATATTTTGTGAAACCTCCGTATATAGGTTGATTGGAAATATTCAACATTATAAAGGAGGAAGAAAATATTGAAACTTCTTAAGCAAGCAGGAACTGCAGTTCTGGCTTCCGCATTGTTGTTTTCCTATGTTCCCCAGGTTTTGGCAAGCGACATTGCTGTAACGACCAGCTCTCCGGTTATGCCCGGCAAGGATGGAGCCGTTACCGCTGAAGCCAAAATCTCAAAAGAAAAAGCAATTGAACTAGCCCAGACATACATAACCCTGCCGGAAGGCTATACCCTGCAATCGGTGAACTTATCTACATATCCTATATACTCAGGGGTTGCTACTCCAACCTGGAATTTAAGCTATACCAAGAAGGTGAAGGATCAGTATCTAGGTAACATCAATATCACCATCAATGGGACGAATGGAAAGCTGACCGGCTACTATTTTAGCAACAACGATCCGGATCACAAACCAAGCTACCCGCCTAAGGTGAATTACCAAGGTGCCAAAGAAGCAGCAGCCCAGTGGATCGCAAAGATCAACCCGGATGAGCAGAAGCAGCTGGTGTACAACCAGCAAAATGAGCAATCGTTCCGCACGCCGCTAAATGGCGATTTTCAGTACAACATTCGCTATGACCGGATGGTTGACGGGATTCCTTTTCCGCAAAATGGGGTTTCCATTAGTGTGAATAGTGAAGGTGTTGTGACCAACTACTCCTATCAATGGGATGAATCCGCTGCTTTTGAAAAGGTAGCCTCCCCAATTTCTATGGAGAAGGCGGTTCAGGCATTCCGCGATAAAACGAAGGTTTTCTTGATCTATCAAATTCCGTATGGAGCTAAAGGTGAGAAAAAGCCGATCATCAGCTACAACATGAGCACTGTTTTTTTGAATGCTGCAACTGGCGAACCGTGGAGTCCTGAAGGCTATGACCTGCCGACCCAGTCGGATGCGAAGCCATTGACGGATAAACCGCTGGGTGCAAAGCCGGCCGCCAATTTGAACCTGACGAAGGAACAAGCCATCCAGAAAGTGCAAGACACGGTAAAGTTTCCTGCGGATGCAAAGCTGGAGAATGCTTCTTATAATGAAAGTACAAATCCGGAAACGGGTGAGAAAAACTCCTCCTGGAACTTGAACTGGAGCCAAGCCCCTGTTGACCCAACTTTAAGCGTATCAGGCAAAATACCTTATTCCATCTATGCGACCGTGAACAGCCAAACCGGTGAGCTGCTTAACTTCAACCATTACATTCCTTATAAGGACGGTCAAAACAAAGAAATAGTGGCTAAGGTTTCTCAGGAAACAGCCAAACAGCAGGCGATTGATTATGTCAAAAAGAATCTTCCTGCCTACACCGATCAATTGGTTCTAGACGATTTCACCTTGAATGCGATCCCACTCGATCAGCAAAAAACAATGCGGAATTGGGATTTTAATTTCCAAAGAATCATTGATGGTGTTAATGCCGCAGGGGAGAGAGTAAGCGTAAGCATAGACAAAACGACAGGCGAAATGGTTAATTACAATTTCTACTTCTCAAACATAGCTTTTCCAACTCAAAAGCCGGAAGTACTTCCGCTTGATAAAGCGAAGGATCTGTTGTTATCGCAATATAATATCGTGCTCGCCTATACCCCTCAGAATGGAAATATGGGATATGGTTACGGCGGGATTAGCTACCAAAAGATGAATGTGATGATCGCCGCCGGAGAAATTCCACCAGGAACGAATACGGATAAGAAATCGGCCAAACTCGTTTATATGCTGGTTCCCAAATATACACAGCAAGGCTTTTTCCTGGATGCAGTAACCGGGCAATGGAAGGATCCATCTACGGGTGAAGTGATCATTTTGGACAAAATAAAGGTTTCGGATATCGAGGGCCATTGGGCGCAAAATGAGCTGCAGCTGATGGTCGATTATCAAGCACTTGATGTGGTGAACGGCCAAGTGAACCCTAATAAGGTAATCACTCGCGGTGAGATGATCAAAATGCTCGTCATCGCGATGAACGGCGGCCGTGGGGGCATCAATTACGGCAAGGAGCGTGCGGCTTCTTTTGCGGATGTCATAAACGACTCCCCGTTGTTTGCCTATGTGGAGAATGCAGTGGATCGCGGATTGGTCGATCGAGGAACTGATTTAAACCCGAATGCGACCATGAACCGCGAGGGAATGGCGCAGCTTGTCGTCCGAGCCCTGGGCTACAAGAATCTGACCAAGTACAGCACCATCTTCAATGATAAGTTTACCGACGCAGCTGCGATCAAAAATATCGGCGAGGTGGCCATCGTTGTAGGACTAAACATCATGACCCTTTCTGACGGCAGCTTTGGATCTACGGAAGTGGTAACACGAGCCCAAGCGGCAACAGCCTTCTTCCGCTATTTGCAAAAACGAGCCGAGCTTCAGGACGGTCCTCGGTACTTTTAAACCAAGCCATACCAAATAGTGAGACTAAACAAAAAGCATACCCTCGAGGGTATGCTTTTTCGCTCAATGGGCAGAAGGAGCCAACTTGCGGGTAACTTGTGATATTAAGAAGTACTTTGCGGCTTATTACCATTTTTTGTAGTGTTAGGATTAATGATGATGTTTACGCTCTTCAAACGTCTGACAGCAAGTGTCCACAATTCCTGAAGCATTGTCCGTATGTCTGGAGTCGTATTTTTGGCCGCCTTTCCTCTCAGGCTGCGGCCTTTGTGCGTGGGCGTTGACCTCAATCATGATGACTTCTGCAACACAATTGTTGCCTTCCTCCCAATACTCACAGTTAGCAATACTGCATTTTACCATTGGATTCACCATATTTGATCACCTCCCCAATCATTACCCTGACCTGACGGGTTTTAAACTAAATTTAACTGTAGACTTCCTAGTTATATCTATCCAAGTTGTGATACAATAATCTATGAATTTTCAGCGGATTGTCGAAAGGGAGTTGGCGTAAGTGGCAGTGCCCGGAAAAGTAAATCCCGAAGATATCGTCAAAGCGAGCCATGTGCTCAGCCAAGTCATGGAGCCTTCTCCGCTGCAAAGAAATGAGATTCTCTCCAACCAATTCGGCTGCAACGTTTATTTGAAAAGAGAAGATATGCTGATCGTGCGTTCTTTTAAAATAAGAGGAGCTTATAATGTGATTCAAAGCTTGACCGCATCCGAGCGAGAAAGCGGGGTCGTGTGCGCCAGTGCAGGCAATCATGCCCAAGGTGTGGCTTATTCCTGCAAACAACTCGGGATAGAAGGCAAAATCTTTATGCCAACCACAACTCCCAGGCAAAAGATCACGCAGGTTAAATTTTTCGGCGGTGACAGTGTAGAAGTGATTCTGACCGGAGACAGCTTTGACGATGCTTCCACTGAGGCCAAAGCTTATTGCGCGCGTGAAAACAAGGTGTTTATCCATCCTTTTGATGATGCGAGGACCATTGCCGGACAAGGGACTGCAGGGCTGGAGATCATGGATCAAATGCCGGAAGCGCCGGATTATATTTTTGCGGCCATTGGAGGCGGGGGCTTGGTTTCCGGAGTTGCTGCCTATGTCAAAAGCGTTTCCCCGCAAACTCACATCATTGGCGTTGAGCCTGAAGGTGCGGCGAGTATGACCAAATCTCTGGCGGTAGGCGAAGTGGTGACACTTTCCTCCGTGGATCGTTTTGTCGATGGGGCTGCCGTCAAGCAGGTGGGTCAATTGAACTTTGACATTTGTAAACAAATGGTGGAGGATATTATCCTGATCCCGGCAGGCAAGGAGTGCACAACCATATTGGAGCTATACAACAACAATGCGATTGTGATTGAACCGGCAGGCGCGCTGTCTGTTGCGGCTTTGGATACGTACAGGGAGCAAATTCGCGGCAAAAATGTAGTATGCATCATCAGCGGCGGCAACAATGACATCGACCGGATGCAGGAAATCAAGGAACGCTCCATGATCTATGAGGGGCTCAAGCATTACTTTATATTGAATTTCCCGCAAAGGGCGGGGGCGCTTCGTGAGTTTTTGGAGGATGTTCTCGGCCCTAACGATGACATAACACGGTTTGAATATACGAAAAAAAATAATCGCGAAGACGCGCCGGCCTTGGTCGGAATAGAATTGAAGAATAAAGACGATTACGACCCTCTCATATTGCGTTTGGCAAACAAAGATTATGGGTATATAGAGATTAATAAAGATCCCAAGCTATTTAATCTCTTGATCTGAGTGGAAGCAGCTTTATATGAACCGGAGGATCGGATATGAAAAATCTACTATCCAAATATGCATGGCAGACAGGCTTGGTCCTGCTGGTTGTCAATATGCTTGCAACTGCTTCGATTTTCTGGCTGGGCATAGGGATCGGCGTAGTATTTATAAGCTGTGCAGCAGGAGCTTTTGCTTATTTCCTACACAGTTTACTGAAATCCAGAGACAAGCATGAGGAAATTGGCCTCCGAATGGAGCATTTGGCTTATCATGATGCCTTAACAGGGCTGCCCAACCGCAGGCTTTTTGAAGATCGCTTGAACCTCGCTTTAGTGCGTGCCAAAAGAAGCGGTCAAATCGCGGCTGTCATGTTTTTGGATCTGGATCGGTTTAAAATGGTGAACGATTCGCTCGGTCATGCCTGTGGAGATGAGTTGATTCGCATTACCGGGGAGCGTCTGCAGAGCTGTCTGAGGGAAGGGGATACCGTTTATCGGCAAGGCGGGGATGAATTCACGCTGCTGCTTGAAAATATTTCAAAGCCTGCAGATGTGCGACTGGTTGCAGGCCGCATTCATGCCGCAATGGATATACCGTATTCGTTAAATGGGCTAGAGCATCATATTACAGCCAGTGTCGGAATTTCTTTGTATCCCACAGACGGCGAAACGCTGGATGAGCTCATTAAACATGCGGATAAAGCGATGTATGGAGCCAAAAAGCGAGGAAGAAACAATTTTCAATTCTTTGCATCCGGCCTCGATACTTTGATGACCTATAAGCATGAGCTGGAAACAGCTCTTCGCCTTGCACTCGACAACGGAGAGTTGGAGATGCATTATCAGCCGCAATATGCGCTAAGCAACAAACGCATTATCGGCGTCGAAGCCATGATTCATTGGAACCGGGCAGGCAAGCAGTTTTCTAGCAACGAATGGCTCGCCGTGGCGGAAGAAACAGGACTCATCATCTCTATCGGAGAATGGGCTCTGCAAACGGCGTGTTTAAAAGCCAAGCAATGGCAGGCTGTCGGCTTTCAGCCTCTCAAGCTTTCTATCGGTTTATCGGTGGCCCAATTCAAAAAAGAGAATCTGGTTGAGCGAATCTCCGAAATTCTGGCGGAAGTCGGTCTGGATGCCAAATATCTGGAGCTTGACCTGGCGGAAGGAATTTCTATGCTCAGCGTGCAAAGCGTAGGGGAAAAGCTGCGCTTATTAAAACAACTGGGACTGCGCATTGCCATGGATGATGTGTGTGCTGGCATATTCTCGGGCTCAAGCTCGCAGCAGGTGCCAATGGATACCATCAAGCTGGACAGCAGTTTGATCCGTAATCTGCCGGAGGATCTCGAGAACCAGACCTTGGCAGTCGCAATTATTGAAATGGCAGAAAGACTTCACCTCAATCTGATTGCCAAAGGTGTAGAATCACAGGAGCAGCTGGCTCATCTGTACAAACTCCGCTGCAAAGAAGTTCAAGGAGAGCTGCTCAGCGGACCGTTAATGGACAGTGATTTTGAACACCTGATGCAGCAGCAGGCAGGGTAGTCAAAGGATGTAAACGTTTTATGAAAAAATAAACGACCCCACATGTAAAGACAACTCAAGTTTGACTTTTCTCGTGAGAGAATACATGTTAAAGTAGGAGTTGACTTTATTTTTGTATTATTATACCTTTGTTCAATAAACAACGAAAGGGGTTAGGGATTAGATACATAGCGTGGCATATTAGTTAATATAGGATGTATGGTTTTCTATTAAAACAAAAATTAATGTTGGGGGTTTTGTCAAAATGAGAAAAATGTTTTCTGTATCTTTAATATTAATGATGGTTATTGCGGTTGTTCTAACGGGTTGTGGAAAGAAAGCTGACACCAATACTGCGGCAGGTTCACCTACTCCTAAGCCTGCGTCAACAGCTCCGGCTGCAACTGCATCGGCAACGCCGGCACCGACACCAGCTGCGGCGGCTGCCATGAACATCGGAATGGTAACGGATATCGGCGGTGTCAATGATAAATCCTTTAACCAAAGCGCATGGGAAGGCTTAAAGAAAATCGAAGCCGATGGCAAAGCAAAAGTGAAATACCTGCAAAGTAAAAGCGACGCTGATTATACACCGAACTTGAACACCTTTGTCAAAGAAAAGTATAACTTAACTTGGGGTATCGGCTTCTTAATGGGCGATGCTTTGAAAGCTGTAGCTACTCAAAACCCGGATGCCAAGCTGGCTATTATCGATAACGTGGTAGACGCTCCTAATGTAGAATCCGTTACTTTCGCTGAAAATGAAGGTGCCTTTCTGGTGGGTGTAGTTGCCGGTTTAACAACAAAAACGAATAAAATCGGCTTTGTCGGCGGTATCGACATTCCGGTTATCAAACGTTTTGAAGCGGGATTCAAAGCTGGTGTTGCCGCAGTAAATCCAAATGCAAAAATTACAGTCAACTATACGGGTGCATTCGATAAACCTGATCTGGGTAAAGCAGCCGCTGCAACGATTTTCAATGATAAAGCTGACATCATTTTCCACGCAGCCGGTGCCACAGGCAACGGTGTATTTAATGAAGCCAAAGACCGTGTCAAAAAAGGTGAAAAAATATGGGTCATTGGTGTGGATAAAGACCAATCCCTGGAATTCGGTGATGATGTTACATTAACCTCCATGTTGAAGCGTGTCGATCAAGCGATCATTCGCGTATCCAATGATGTTATTGCCGGCAAATTCAAAGGCGGAGCTGCTAACGCAGTTGTTCTTGGATTGAAAGATAACGGTGTTGGATTACCTGATACTTCCACCAAAAATGTAACTCCGGATATCTTGAAAAAGGTTGACGAGTATAAAGCAAAAATCATCAGCGGAGAGATCAAGGTCGCTGATAAATAAACCATTTCTATGAATGACCTCATATCGAGCATGATACACATAAGACAAGGCTGGTTGTGTACAACTAGCCTTGTTCTTTGATTCCTAATGGCTTTTCAAAACTGACCGGTAGGGTGATCCGATGAATGCAGCCGTTCCCGTTGTTGAGCTTTCCAACATAACGAAGCGTTTTCCAGGCATTGTTGCCAATGACTCCATCAGCTTTAAGCTGCAGCAAGGCGAAATCCATGCTTTGCTAGGTGAGAACGGTGCGGGTAAATCCACCTTGATGAACATTTTATTTGGGCTTTATCAGCCGGATGAAGGCAGCATTTCACTGCAGGGCAAGGAAGTCGCAATTGACAGTCCGAATCGGGCAATCGAGCTTGGCATAGGCATGGTGCATCAGCATTTTAAGCTGGTGCAGCCATTTACAGTCACAGAAAATATCATCTTGGGCATGGAGCCCAAAAAAGGGCTTAATATTGACATTCGCCTCGCGCAAGAAAAGGTAAGAAAGCTGTCCGAGCAGTATGGACTTCGAGTAGATCCCAGAGCGAAGATTGAGGATATTTCGGTTGGCATGCAGCAGCGCGTAGAAATTCTAAAAACGCTGTACCGCGGCGCAAATATTCTTATTTTTGACGAGCCTACAGCCGTGCTCACCCCTCAGGAGATTAAAGAGTTGACGGTGATCCTGCGCAACCTGGTGAGAGAGGGCAAGTCGATCATATTAATTACGCATAAGCTGAAAGAAATTATGGAAATATCCGATACAGTCACAATCATCCGCAGAGGTAGAGCCATTGATACCGTGGAGACAGCGAAAACGACAACCAGAGAGCTGGCGGAGAAAATGGTCGGACGGGAAGTATCGTTCAAGGTGGCAAAAAAAGAGGCGAGTCCGGGGGAACCCATTCTCGAGGTGAAGCAAGTTACCGCACGTGACCACCAGGGTCTGCCTTCATTGAAAGGCATCCAGTTTGAAGTGAAAGCCGGTGAAATCCTCGGCTTAGCCGGAGTTGACGGCAACGGACAAAGTGAGCTTATCGAAGCATTGACGGGACTGAGAGTCATCGACAGCGGACAAGTTATACTCAAAGGAAGGGAGATTACCAATCAAACTCCGCGTCATATCGCCGAGGCAGGGCTATCTCACATTCCGGAGGACAGGCACAAGCATGGGCTGATTCTGGATTTTACCATGAGTGAAAATATGGTGCTTGAAACCTATTTCCATCCGGCCTATAACCGGAACGGTTTCCTGAATTATGATGCTATAGATAAGCATGCAGACACTTTAATCAAGCAATATGATGTTAGAACGCCGAGCATCTATAACAAGGCGCGTTCCCTTTCTGGAGGCAACCAGCAAAAGGCGATTATCGCCAGAGAGCTGGACCGCAACCCTGATCTGCTGATTGCGGCTCAACCTACGCGGGGCTTGGATGTCGGTGCGATTGAGTTCGTGCACAAGCAGCTCATTGAGCAAAGGGATCGTGGGAAAGCGGTGCTGCTCATTTCTTTTGAGCTGGATGAAATCATGAATGTATCGGATCGCATCATTGTCATTTATGAGGGTGAAATTGTCGGAGAAGTGCGGCCTCAGCAAACGAACGACCAGGAGCTCGGGCTCATGATGGCAGGCAGCAATCGAATGCAGAAAGGAGCCGTTCATGAATAAAGTACTCCGTATCTTCACCAGAGATACTGCCCTCACACCGTTGGTAGCCATTATTCTCGGCTTGCTGTTCGGAGCGCTTGTTATGCTTGTAGGCGGGTATAATCCCATTACGGCGTACAGTGCGCTGTTTGCCAAAATATTCAGTAATTCCTACGATTTCGGGGAAACCATCCGCGAGATTACGCCGCTAATCTTAACCGGACTCTCGGTCGCTTTTGCCTTTCGTTCCGGACTCTTTAACATTGGAGCTGAAGGCCAATTCATCATGGGGATGACGGGGGCGAGCTTCATCGGGGTGAAGATTCATGGACTGCCTTGGATTATTCATGCACCGCTTGCCGTCATCACTGGAGCGCTGCTAGCTGGATGCTGGGGGGCAATTGCAGGGTATTTGAAAGCAAGGCGGGGAGTCAACGAAGTCATAACCACGATCATGCTGAACTGGATTGCGTTGTTTCTGTCCAATTACATAGTCAACAGATTCCTGTTGCAGCCTGGACAGCAGCGTTCTTATATGATTCAAGAGTCTGCATCCGTCAGTATCGGCTGGTTATCGGCAATGATGGGGAATGCCCGTGTCCATTGGGGAACCTTGATCGCCCTGGTGGGCGCTTTGATCTTTTATATCATTTTGTGGAAAACGCGACAGGGCTATGAGCTCCGTGCGGTTGGACATAATATGCACGCCGCCAAATACGCGGGTATGAACGTAAACCGAAACATTATCAAAGCGATGTTTATCAGCGGCATATTTGCAGGACTCGCCGGTGTGTTTGAAGTCCTGGGTGTCTTTCATTATCAAGTGGTGATGGCCAGCTCGCCAGGCTATGGTTTCGATGGGATAGCCGTTTCCCTGCTGGGTGCGAATAATCCATTAGGTGTTGTGCTGGGCGCAACGCTGTTTGGCGGATTGACCTACGGCTCGGCAGGCATGAGCTTCGCTGCTGATGTACCGCCGGAAATCATCCGGATCGTGATAGGTTCCGTTATCTTTTTCGTGGCTACACAAGGTATCGTGAAGTGGGTTCTCATCCCGTTTTACGCCAAACGCAAGAAAGAGAGGGCGGTGTAATATGGATTTCTTTACTTCCTTTGGGCAGTTGATCAATATCACGCTTGTGTTTTCAACCGCTCTCATCTTCGGTGCGCTGGGCGGAATCTTCTCCGAACGTTCCGGTGTGGTCAACATAGGGATTGAAGGCTTGATGATATCCGGCGCATTTGCATCGGCGGTGGGCACTTATTACGCAGAGCAAGCCCATATGGGCAGCTTGTCTCCCTGGGTCGGCCTGATTGCGGCGATCATTTTCGCCATGGTTTTTGCGCTGATTCACGCAGTGGCTACGATTACTTTCAAAGCGGATCAAGTTATCAGCGGCGTCGTGATTAATTTTCTGGCTGCCGGCATTACGGTGTATCTGGTCAAAATTCTTTTCCAAGGCGCAGGTCAAACCGAGACGCTCAATGATGTTTTCAGTAAATTCGAGATACCGTTTTTATCGAAAATCCCTTTTTTGGGAAATGCGATCTTTATAGCTTATCCCACTACCTATCTCGCATTAATTTTAGTGGCGGTTTCCTATTATGTCCTTTTCAAGACGCCATTCGGCCTTAGGCTCCGATCTGTCGGGGAACATCCGAGCGCTGCAGATACGGTAGGCATCAAGGTAAATCGCATTCGTTACATCGCCGTGCTGATCAGCGGAGCTCTAGCCGGTCTTGGCGGCGCGACGATTACGCTGACGACTACAAGCAACTTCACGCACAATACGATATCCGGACAAGGCTTCATTGCCATGGCCGCCATGATATTTGGCAAATGGAATCCGGCTGGCGCTTTGGGCGCGGCATTGTTCTTCGGTATGGCTCAAGCCTTGAACAACTACCTGCAGCTGTTTGACTTTGCGAAAAACATTCCGCAGGAATTTCTCTACATGCTGCCATATCTCCTCACGATCCTTGTGCTTGCTGGCGCTGTAGGACGTGCTCGCCCGCCCGCATCACTCGGTGAACCTTACGATCCTGGCAAAAGATAGCGTACAAGAAACCACAAATACCCCAGACTGCCTGCAAGTGCATGGATTACATGCTTGTGACAGGGTTTGGGGTGTTTTTTTTTCTGGATGGATGAATAGGAGTTTGCATCCCATTTCCGACTTCCTCAAATTTGATTGCGCATTTTACGCTTCATTTGATCTCGGTACTCGGTAGGAGATACACCATACCATCTGCGGAATTGCTTGGAAAAATAGAGCGGATCATGGAAGCCGACAGAAGAAGCGATCTGTTCCACCGTCAGTTCCAGACGTTCACGCAGCAGAAGGCGTGCTTTATCAATCCGCAGCTTCAGCAAAAAAGTAACCGGGGTTATTTTCGTATACTGTTTGAACAATCTGGAAAGATAAGCACGATTATAACCGAGGCTTTCGGCCATCATTTCAATCGTTATCGGTTCCGCATACTGAGTAGATAAATAATGGATGGCCTGCGCTATGATGCGCTCGCTCTCGGTATGCGGCACATCGCCAAGCGGGGATGAAGGAGCAAGAGCTTCGCTGAATTCAGCCAGCAATAGATGAAGATATCCGTTTGCTTTGAGATGGGAGCCCGCTTTTTTCTCATGAAAGGCTCGCCCAATCTGCCGAAAAATGATCGGTACTTGGCGTCGTTTGCCTGTACGGAGGATCGTTTGCTGAGCCGAGATTCCAGTGGATGCAACAAGCTCGGCTGCTTGTGAGCCAGTAAAAGCAATCCAGCGATAATGCCAAGGCTCCTCTTCATCGGAAATGTAAGAGACAAGCTGCTCCGGCTTGATGATAAAGCTGTCTCCGGATCCAAGCTCTACCTCCTGGCCCTGAATGGTGAAGCGACCTTTACCGGCAATAATATGATGAATCAGGTAATAGTCGTACACCTTGGGTCCAAGCTGATGTGCGGGTTTCGTCTGACTCTCACCAGTAAAAAGAACAAGCAAATCACTCTCTTGATCTGGAAAAGGATTGGAGATCACATAATAGCTTTCCGTTCGGGTCATGGGATTCACCGCCTTATTTGTATCCAAATAATCGATCGTGCATGGATGTTTCCAATATAACACAATAATCTTCAACCAATAAATATGAAGGTCACATTTTTCCATGTATTGATAACATCGTTCCATAGTCTTTATCTGTAACATCTCGTATACTGAAGTTACATACTTACTCATGAATCTAAACAAACTACTGCAAAGGCGGTGCTGTAATGGCAGATCTTCAAGTACTGAAACAGCAATTTACGGATAGATATGAAGCTTCAGAATCCGAAATTCTGGTATTTTTTGCACCGGGCCGAGTCAATTTGATCGGTGAGCATACCGATTATAATGGCGGTTACGTATTTCCTGCGGCTCTCACTTTTGGAACGACGATGCTAATTCGTCCTCGACAGGATCGGTTGGTCGGTTTTGCATCAACGAATTTCAAGCTGCACAAACAAATCTCCATAGATGAGCTGATCTACAATGAAGCGGATGACTGGATGAATTACCCTAAAGGGATTATCGTGCATCTCGCTAAGCAAGGCTTTGAACTTACGCGCGGCTATGATCTGCTCTTCCATGGAGAAATCCCTAACGGAGCCGGGCTGTCTTCCTCTGCTTCTATAGAAGTGGTAACCGCCTATGGACTTCTAGCTTCCGAAGGCTATCCGACGGACACTGTTAAGATCGCATTGCTCGCACAAAAGACGGAAAATGAATTCGTCGGCGTAAATTGCGGAATCATGGATCAGTTCGCGGTGGCGAACGGCAAGAAGGATCACGCTATCCTGCTCATGTGCGACACGCTGGAATATGATCTTGTTCCTTTTCAAAGCGGCAGCTACAAGCTGGTCATTGGGAACACGAACAAGCGCAGAGGGCTGGTCGATTCCGCTTATAACGAGCGCAGGAGCCAGTGTGAGCAGGCGGTAAAATACCTGCAAGCTCAGTTCCCCGACATTACATTGCTCGGGCAGATTACACTGGAGCAATTCAATGCGTACAAGCATCTGATCCCGGATGAAACAGTTCGCCGAAGAGCTCAGCATGTTGTAGAAGAGATTGATCGCGTGCTGCAGTCCATGAAGGTGCTGCAAGAGAATGACCTGGAAGCGTTCGGCAAGCTGATGGTCGGTTCACACAACTCGCTTCGTGATTTGTATGAAGTAACGGGAGTAGAGCTCGATACGATGGTAGCGGAAGCGCTCAAAGTTCCCGGTGTTCTCGGTTCACGTATGACGGGTGCGGGTTTTGGAGGTTGTACGGTTTCGCTGGTGCATGAAGACAGCGTCCGTGCCTTCCAGTATCAAGTTGGCAAAGCTTATACAGAACAAACGGGTCTCACGCCGGAATTTTACGTCTGCGATATTGGCGACGGTGTTAAGCAAATAAAGGAGGAACTGTAAATGGCCATACTGGTAACAGGCGGAGCGGGATATATCGGATCGCATGCGGTTGCGGAGCTTTTGGATAAAGGTGAAGATGTAGTCGTCGTGGATAATCTCCAGCAGGGGCATCGCGAAGCGGTATTGGGCGGTAAACTGTATGAGGGAGATCTTCGGGACGGAGCTTTTCTGGATCAGGTTTTTAGCGAAAATACAATCGATGCGGTCATTCATTTTGCGGCGAGTTCCCTGGTCGGCGAGAGCATGAAAGACCCTGGTAAATATTATCACAACAATGTTTACGGCACCCTGTGCCTTTTGGAAAAGATGAATCAATACGGTGTTGCTAAAATTGTATTCTCTTCCACGGCAGCAACCTATGGTGAGCCTGAGCATATCCCGATTCTCGAAAGCGATCGTACCCAGCCCACCAACACCTACGGCGAAACCAAGCTGGCTATGGAAAAAATGATGAAGTGGTTCGACACCGCCCACGGGATCAAATATGTGTCCTTGCGTTATTTTAATGCTGCAGGCGCCCATATCGGAGGCAAAATCGGCGAGGATCACAGTCCGGAAACGCATCTGATCCCAATCATCCTGCAGGTTGCTTTGGGGCAAAGAACGCATATCTCCATTTTTGGTGAAGATTACGCTACACCGGATGGCACCTGCATTCGTGATTACATTCACGTCAGCGACCTGGCGGAAGCCCATGTCCTTGCCGTTGAGAAGCTGCGTCAAGGGGCGGACAGCAGCATTTACAACCTCGGGATCGGCAAAGGCTTCTCGGTCAAAGAAGTCGTCGATATTGCCCGCAAGGTTACCGGACATGAGATTCCTGTTGTGATCGAACCGCGCCGTGCAGGTGATCCAGCTGAGCTTATCGCTTCGTCGGATCGTGCCAGACGGGAGCTCGGCTGGAAGCCTTCACGCGACAGTCTGGAAGCGATTATTGAGAGTGCATGGAAGTGGCATCAAAGCCATCCCCGAGGATACAACAAGTAATGGACGAACATGAGGGTGAAATCATGACACACAAAGGAACCATCCCGGAACGTGCAGCCTGTACGCTTGAGCGTCTGCTGCAGTTCGCTAAACAAAATGGCTTTCTGGAGCCGCTCGATGTATATGCAGCGAGGAATGCCCTTATGGATCTGCTGGGTATCGCAGAGCCTTATATAGGCAGCTTGCCGGAAGAGCGGCTGGACAGTCCTGTCGAGCTGCTGGAGCTGCTGCTTGACGATGCTTATGAAGCTGGGCTCCTGCCTGAGAACACAAACACTTACCGTGACTTATTGGATGCCAAAATCATGGGTGCCCTGATCCCCCGACCATCCGAGGTCGTGCATCAATTTTGGCAAACGGCCAAATTAAAGGGGATCCAAGCGGCAACGAACGCTTTTTATCAATTCTCCATCGACTCCAACTATATTCGTATGGACCGAATTCGTAAAAATGCCTACTGGCTGGCACCTACGGAGTATGGTGAATTGGAAATGACAATTAATCTTTCCAAGCCGGAGAAGGATCCGAAGGAAATTGCCCTGCTCAAAACGCTGCCGCAAAGCAGCTATCCGAAGTGTCTTCTGTGCGTAGACAATGTCGGTTACTCAGGTCGGCTGGATCACCCCGCCAGACAGAATCTGCGGGTTATTCCGCTGGAGCTTGACGGTGAATACTGGTATTTTCAATACTCACCTTATGTGTACTACAATGAGCACAGCATCATTTTTCACCAGCAGCATATCCCGATGAAAATATCGGAAAACACGTTTTTCAGGCTGCTTGATTTTGTGGATCAATTTCCGCATTATTTTATAGGCTCGAATGCGGATTTGCCGATCGTCGGCGGGTCCATCCTGAACCATGACCACTTTCAAGGCGGTCATCATGCATTTCCGATGGAAAAGGCACATGCGGATACGCTGTTCGTACACCCAGATTTTCCGGGGGTGAAGGCAGCTGTGGTGAAATGGCCGATGTCTGTGCTCAGACTCAACGGGTCTAACCGGCGATCTCTGGAAAAGCTGGCAGGCAAGCTGCTGGAGGACTGGAAGGGATACAGCGATGCCGAGGCGGAAGTTGCCGCTTTTACGGAAAATGGCGGGGAGCGGATCCCGCATAATACGATTACACCGATTGCGCGCAACAATGCCAAGGGCGAATACGAGCTCGATTTGGTGCTTCGCAACAATCGGACGAGTGCAGAGCATCCGGATGGCATCTTCCATCCGCACCATCCGCTGCATCACATCAAGAAGGAGAACATCGGCTTGATTGAGGTGATGGGGCTTGCGGTTCTGCCTGGACGTCTCCAGCAGGAGCTGGCGGAGATCGCAGGGCTGCTTTCAGGCACGGCCGACTTTGGAAGCGAGATTCGCGAGAATCCGGCGAATCCGCTGCATAAGCATGCCGGTTGGATCGAGCAGCTGCTTGGCAAGCATGGCGCGAGCCTTTCCGCTGAGGAGGCGGATACTGTGCTGCAGGCGGAAGTCGGCGCCAAATTCCTTGATGTGCTGCTTGACGCAGGCGTATTCAAGCACACGGCTTCGGGGCAAGCATCGTTTGCCCGCTTTTTGGCGGCGGCGGGCTTTGCCCGGGAGTAAACAAAAACCAACCTTCTGCGCACCGCGCGGGGTTGGCTTTTTGCTTGAGGTTTGGGTAACTGGGGGACATCCCCGGCTTGCCCTCCTAATTCGGGAGCCTACCGCTGTGAAGTTTAAAAATAATCTGTAAACCTATTTGGGAAGGAGAGATTGTCTGAGAGAAGTAACGGCTGCCGATCTAATGATCAGCAGCCGTTTGCGATTCAAACTATATAGGATGAAACTATAAAGATGATAGATATTATATATTTTACTTATAGTTTGAATAATGTGAAAATACTTCTAAGATAAAACTTGGGAGATGGTATCATGAGTTCAGTTCATGTCTGGAAGTCCGAATTGTACGATAACAAACTCGGTTATGTATCCGAATTTGGTAAGGGTGTAGTTGAACTATTAAACCCAACAAAAGGTGAAAGTATTCTCGATTTAGGTTGCGGCACTGGAAATTTAGCTTTTGAAATTAAAAAAACTGGAGCAGCCGTAACAGGTCTGGATTTGTCTAACGCAATGATAGAAAAAGCACAAAAGAAATATCCAGAATGGCAATGCTGAGGATTTTACATTTGATGAACGGTTCGATGCTGTATTCTCTAACGCAGCTTTACATTGGATGAAGAATGCCGAAAAAGTGTTGTCATGTGCATGGAATAGCTTGAATAATAACGGCAGATTTGTCGCTGAGTTTGGTGGTAAAGGTAATGTTGAAACGATAATTCAGGCAATTAGCGAAGTATTGTTTGTAGATTATGGAATTGATGCTAGCACTTTAAATCCCTGGTATTTCCCAAGTATCGCTGAATATAGCACTTTACTGGAAGAACAAGGCTTTCGTGTAACTTATGCAGTTCATTTCGACCGCTCAACAAAAATGAAAGATGGTAAGGATGGACTGTATCACTGGTTAGATGGACTTGCTGATGATTTCTTCAAGGAGTTGTCGGAAAGCGAACGAAGCAGTGTATTTGAAAAAGTTGCTACGAAAACCCAAAAAGATTTATTTTATGAGGGTGCTTGGTTTTTGGATTATAAACGGTTGAGAATCTTTGCTATTAAACCGTAATTCGGCTTTCCGAAATACCAATTCTACGAAAACTGCTTTGTCTGCAAAGCGTGACCGTAATTCATATGTTGTTTGACAAATTTGACTTAAAAATAGCGGACATCGGGATCTGAAGTATGACTTTGTTTTGGGAATAGGAATCTTTCGAAATAAGGTGACGATTGACCTTTTAATCGAAGTCCTTTTTCAATTTCAGTTGCAAAACGACGTGCATCTTCTACGCTTCGCCTGCCAGTAACGATGTCATGCATCAAGTTTAAAGCCATAAAATTCGCCGCTTCTTGATCGCATTTAGCTGTAGCTTCACCAGCAGTTCGGTCTGGATATAAACTGCCATCAAACTGTGCCAATTCATCAAAAAATTGAACAGGCACTTTATAATCAATGGTTTGCTCCAAATAATCAAGATGGGGTGTCGGAAAGTTATGAGGGACTGCATCAAGATGAACAATCGTCCGCTTCCAAGGACCATTGTTATACCAGATGATTTTTGTCCAGCTTGCTTCATTTGGTAAACCAAATTTATTGATTAACAAATGAACAGTCTCTTTTTGTTCCCCAGTCCACCTTTCCAAAATTTGATCTAAAACCGGATGAATACGGAAATGTTGAGGATGATATCCGGTTAATCCAGTATACATAAAACTCCTCCTGCTCCAGATCAGTTTTGTAATAGTATATACTGGTCATCTGTCCATAGTTACAGGGGGTAGTTCGAGCGATTGTTAAATCAGGTCAAAAATGATGTTTAGGGTATTAAATAAACATTCCGCCATCAACGACCACTGTCTGGCCCGTCACAAATTGCGAATGCACAATCAAAGAATACGCGACTTCGGCAACATCCTCTGGAGTAGCTACCCTTCCCAGCGGGGTACCTTCCGCAAGGCGTTTAATATGATCGTCCTGTCCAGCTACCCAACGCGTCTGCACAATCCCGGGCGCTATGCCGTTCACGCGAACTTCCGGAGCCATAACGCGGGCCAGCGACTTCGTCACGCTGATAGCAGCGGCCTTGGAAGCGGCATACGCGATTGAGCTGCCCAGACCGGTCATTCCTGCAATGGAAGTAATGTTGACGATGCAACCCTTTTGCCTCTTCAATTCAGCTGCGGCTGCCCTGCAGCAGAAAAACAGACCTTTGACGTTGACATCCATCACCCGGTCCCAATGTTCTTCCTTGAGCCCTTCCAAATCATCATGCTTCACAAAATCCGTGACGCCGGCATTGTTGACCAAAATATCCAGGCTTCCGAATTTGTTTATCGTTTCTTTCACCATTTGCCTCACCTGCAGGTCATCGGCGACCGTTGCTTTATACAACAGACTTTGTACGCCTAAAGCTTCAACCTCCCGCTGCGTTTCAAGCGCTTCCTTCTCCGATTTTGAATAATTAATCGTAACATGGACTCCTTCCCTCGCCAGACGAAGCGCAATCTCCCGGCCGATGCCGGTTGCCGAACCGGTAATCAGCGCTGTTTTTCCTTTTAACATAAAGGTACCTCCCAATAAAAATAAAGTTCTATATTTGCTGATTTCTAATATATCATAATTGGTTTAATCATTACCGACAAAAGATTATTAATAAGATGAATGGTCCGCAAGGACACATGATTACCGTAATCCGGTGTTCATGGAGAACGCCAGTCAAGAGCTGCGGCTTTATGATGTCCGGATGACGATCACGGGACTTTGCTGATATATGAAACAAACAATTTGAATAATAAACTATAATCTTGCAGTAGGATTCTCATAGCCCAACAAGGTAGACTTGCTGTACGAATATGGTAAATGAACAATTCCAAACATATGGGCTTTTTTATTTAACCGATGGTAAAATTTATGGTGACAAAATGGTGAGCAAATTGTAAAATGTGGAAAACATGTGAAGTTAAATTTTAGGTGACCAAAGCGAAGGTGAGCGATTTGTCCGAAGCAAAAACTTATTTAGCTTTCGCTAAGACTCAGAAAGAGAGTGGGCAGACAGAATTGGAATTGATTTTAACGATTACTCCTGCTTTTACCTTCTTTGATTACAATCGTGATGGTGTAAAGGAACTTATAACGAAAACTCTTGTTAATTTTGGAGCGTGTCCAATTACAAAAACGTATTATTCGGCATATCATTTTTCGAAGGATGGTATCAGACAATTAGATAGCTGGTTTAATGGAAGTAATCCTGCAATAGAACAGAACATTCCATTTAATTAGAAGGAGGTCTAAAGTGTACGGTATAATAAATTTTGAAGTATTTTTACTAACAGCTATTCTGCTGAATTTAACTCCTGGTACAGATACCATGTATATAGTAAACAGAAGTATTTCACAGGGCAGAACGGCAGGGATTTATTCGGCTCTTGGAATTTCTGCTGGTGTTGTTGTTCACACATTGCTTGCTGCCTTTGGATTATCGGTTATTTTAATGCAATCGGCTTTTTTATTTGACGTGATTAAGATTATAGGAGCAATTTATCTAGCTTATTTAGGTATTAAGATGTTACTGGCAAAGAAGACAGCAAAGGAGCAGAAATCCTTACCAAAACAAGACAATAAAAAAATATTTTTACAAGGTATGATAACGAATGTCACAAACCCGAAAGTTGCTTTATTCTTCTTAGCATTTCTCCCTCAATTTATTCATAGTGCGGGTGTTATCAGTCCAATTCCTTTTATTATCTTAGGTCTTACGTTTACTTTGACTGGGGGAATATGGTGTCTAATCACAGCTTATTTTTCTTCTATGGCTACTAACAAACTAAGAGGAAATTCAAAATTTGAAACGGTTATAAATAAGCTAACAGGAATTATTTTTATTGCTATGGGAATAAAATTACTTAATACAAAAGCAATGCAATAGAAAACTACCTAATAATTTGTTTATTCGGATGTTTTACTAATAATCAGGAACTGACACTTTGGTATCCTCTAGTGCTAATCGTGGCTTGGCGCAGCATAAATGCCCCTACTGCTATCGTGCGCTTAATCTGTGATTAGCTCTCATAACTTACTGTACGCAGGCTAGCTATGACATTCTGTTTAATGATATATTTTTAAAATGAGAAGTATTTTTACAACATTAACCAAGAGGTGAGACTATGGGAAAACTCGCACTTATCATCGGCGGCAGCGGATTTCTCGGCAGCGCGATTACTGCACAACTGACAAGGGACGGCTGGGACACCCACGTGCTCAGCAGAGGCAATAAGCCTGTTACTCAGGGTGGCACCGTTATTCTGGCAGATCGTTCCGTTCCTGAGAAGTTGCAGGCGGCATTGGAAGGTCGTCATTATGACCTGGTCGTTGATTGCGCCGGCTACAATGAGCCCGATGCGGCGAACGCTTTACATAGCTTGAAAGGACGTTGCGGACACTACGTTTTCATAAGCACCGATTATGTATACGCATCCAACAAGCAGATGGCATTTCCAATTACGGAATCGGCTGCGACGCAGCGCGACACAGCATATGCGGCGGGGAAGCTTGATTGTGAGCGGTTGCTTCTGGATGCCTGGGATAGTGGGAGGTTTCCGGCGACGGTTCTTCGGCCGCCGCACATTTTGGGTGCGGGAAAGGAGCTCG
Source organism: Paenibacillus sp. GP183 (assembly GCF_900104695.1). Lineage (NCBI taxonomy): Bacteria > Bacillati > Bacillota > Bacilli > Caryophanales > Paenibacillaceae > Paenibacillus > Paenibacillus sp. GP183. Next base: position 3,334,252 of record NZ_FNSW01000001.1, on the reverse strand, counting down.
GCAGCGACCAGGTTCTCGGTCGGGACACTGGGCTATTAGCCAAAATCCGTAGTGGGGAGGGACTTAAGCTGCTAAACGAAGGACAGATGCTTATCCAGCCGGTGTGGACTCGCGAGATCGCGAACTGCATCGCACATATTGCCGGGATGGAGCAGAGCTTCGGCCATATTTTTAACTTTACCGGACCGGATGCGGTAACGGCTAAGCGGTATTATGAGATCGTTGCCGGGTTGCTAGGCGTGGAGCTTCAATTCAGTTCCGTGCTTCTTCATACCTTTTTGCAGCATAAACCTAACGATGTCCATTACGCGAGGCACCGAATTTATGACACGTCGCGTTTAACTCAAGTAACCGGATATAAGCCGCAGTTAAAACTGGAGGATGCAATTAAAGAAACACTTGATTGGATGATATCGAAGGAAGGAACAGGATGAGGGGTACCATGTTGATTCGCTTGAACAAAGGGCTTGAGAAGGTCATGCCTCTGCTTACTCCTACCGGAGTACTGATCGGAGTTGTCGGAACCTATTGGCTGAATAGCTATGCCGGTTTTGTCCCTTGGATATTTGCAGTGATGACATTTTCAGGCAGTCTTGGCTCGAGCTTTAAGGATTTGGTCAAAGTAATGACTCATCCGAAGCCGATTATTTGCCTATTTGTAATTCTGCATATCGTAATGCCTTTCGTAGGTTGGACAGCAGGACATGTACTGTTCCCCAACGATTTGTATACTGAGACCGGGTACATTTTGCTCTTTGTTATTCCGACCGGAGTGGTAAGCGTGGTATGGGTTTCTATATATAAAGGAAATATACCTCTTACCTTATCGTTGATTTTGCTTGATACTTTGCTTTCGCCTCTTATCGTTCCTGCCAGTCTTAATCTGTGGGTAGGGGCTAAAGTTCAAATGGACGTATGGGCGATTATGAAAGGGCTATTATGGATGGTGGTTATTCCGTCGTTGATCGGTATGGCTCTGAATCAGATGACGAAGGGCAGGATTAAAAAAACTTGGGGAGCAACGCTGGCTCCCTTTTCCAAAATCGGTTTGTTTGTTGTTGTCGCGATCAACAGCTCGCTTGTAGCGCCGTATTTGAAACAGTTCAACGGGAAACTTATGATGATTATTATTGTGACACTAGTAACGACAATGATGGGTTATTTGGCGGGTTGGGCGATATCCAGATGGTTTCGATGGGACCGGGATTTTACGGTCACCGCTATTTTCAACTCGGGGATGCGGAATTTAAGCGCGGGCGCAGTACTGGCCGTTCAGTACTTCCCGGCTCCTGTTGCGCTTCCCGTCATTTCGGGTATACTTTTTCAGCAGATTTTGGCGGCCCTTTTTGGATACTTGTTAGGTAAGAGGCAGCTAGTTGAGGGAAAGATCAAATAACTTTTGAAGAAGCATCGATTATACCTAACACAGTAAAGCTGGTAAAATTTAACCATTTAAGGTGGCCCATCACGGCACTGAATTAGCCTACTCTACTTCAACGAAGTCCGCTGCTTCTTTTTCAATTGAGAGAGAAAGAACTGAAGGATCAGTATTGACGCTGTATAAAAGGCTCCTGCACTTACGATAACCCAAGGATAGAGACGAATCATCTTCGTATTACCGCCGTATGCGATCAGTGAGGTCCATTCCCCAGTGGTGGTTATGCTGATTACATATCCATCATCCCACGTCAAGGTCTCGCCCCCGCCCAGAAAAATGCCCAAGACAGCGAGCTGTCCCATCAGGAAAAGAATCTGCACATACTCGGCTAGAAAGGCAAATAGCAGCTCGGCCCGCATATTGGGCAGCAAATGCCGCCGAATCCGATGCCAAAGAGATCCACCCATGACCTGAGATGATGTAACGTACAGCTTGTCATTGTAAAAACGGGCTCGTTCATTAACCAGGTGGCCCAACGGAAAAATGCCGATTCCGATCACCATGATCAGGAAAGTGAGACTGAACCCGATTTGGCGAGGATCGCTCATCGGCAGTCCTCTATCCAGGCCAAGACCTGCATATATCCCCATTAAGGGCGGAAAAATAAATAAGATCGGCGGCACAGACGAAGAAATCCATTGCAAGGTGGATAAAGCTTGGCGTCCTTTCCCGGCTGCACCTACCCAGAGTCCCACCGGCAGTGCGAGTAAAAAACGGGCAAAAGTAATAAATAAGGCATAGCCAAGCGTATATTTCATCCCGTTTAAAATTAAGCTCAGCATATCATAGCCTCGATGATCGGTACCCAACCCGAAGGTGGAGTTAGGCGCAAAAGGCGGTTTAATCATGGATAAGCCGTGTGGATCCGGATTGGCGATAAGACCGATTTTGTGAGCGGGATCTATGGGATGAGGCTTGATGAAGCCTCCGATCAGGGCGGTAAGCAAGAGAATGATGACCAGTGTCCAAGCCAGCTTATAGGAATATGTATATTTGTTCATTTACGCCACCTCACTGGTATTCACGACAAGAAGCTTGCGAATCAGCGCAAATATTCCGTGAAGGGAGATGGTGAAGACAGCCAGCAGCGTGCACATCAGAGGGAGCGCACTTACATCCTGATAGAAGGGACGGATGATGTATCCGCCTACCCCGACAATATTGCAGAGCACTTCCGCAACCGCCATGCTGGAGACAGCGATAGTGGTTGCCTTTGGCATTATGGCCAACAAATCCTCCAGCACGTTGCGAAACACATGGCGGAGCAGCACCCGGGATCGGCCGAGCCCCTTGGCATAGGCCGTAACCACATAGGCTTGGGCCATTTCCCGTCCAATCGCCGTTCGCATGGTTCCATAGATCAGTACAGCCGGGATGAGGGTGATCGCCAAAAAAGGGATTAGGAATGGAACCTCATTCCCCACTTGAATGATCAATATCACTCGTTTATCCGTAAGTCTGGATGCATAAACAGCGATGAGCTGTATAAGGACGATGACGAAAAAATCCGGCAGACCCATAAGCAGCATATGAATCCCATCGATCAGCTTGCCGAGTGATTTGCGCATGAAAGCCAGCAGAGAAAACCCGACTCCCAGTAGAATTGAGAACAGCAGTCCTGGAAGGAGGTAGGTTAACGTGCGCGGAATCATTTTCTTCAATTGATCCTTGAACAAAATACCTTTAGTGCTGCCATAGCCGCCTGAGGTACCGAAGTCCCCCCGGCTGTAATGCTCAAGCTTCTGCTTAAGCTCAAAAACGTATTTTTTCATAGAGAAGGCAGGTTCGATAGGGATGAGATTGGCTCTAATAACTCCGGAAATCGAAGGCAGCTGGGTAGCAAACCATAAGGATTTTCCATAAGGAGTGCGAATAATGTCCTTCTCGGTATCCTCGACGGTTAACTCCGGATATTTCACCGTAAGGGCTTTCAGATCAACATTAGAACGATGGGTAACTTTGAGCAGCTCGGGCGAATAGTTCATAAAAGCCTCATTGAGATTACTCAGCAGAAAAACACCCACCAGTGTGCCCAGCCCGGCAAAGATAAGCATCAATGTCTTTCTCATGGCATTCACTTGGTGTTCACTCCGATCGACTATGTATCTACCAATGGTTAAATAGGACTACTTCTAGTATATTAGCATAATTTTTCCTGCGTGCCATTCCCGATAATTTGTCTTTAATTAAATTATGACTAACCTCTGGATGAAGCATTCTAGTATAATGGCTTTGCGTATATATAAAAAGCACAGCCGCTGCAAGCAGGAGGTTTTTAAGATGAAAGATGGAATCAAGCCATGTTACGGCTTAACCGAGAAGGAACTGAGTGAGATCAAAAGACTGTCGCTGCTTTGCAACCAGTCTGATGCAATCAGGCTGAAGCTGAATTGGGACATGCTGCGAGAGCGGTCCGTAGAGCTGAATAATGATTTTTTATATTACAAAAATAACGTCTTGATCGGTTTTCTCGGCATTTATAGCTTTAACTCCAAGGAAGCGGAAATCAGCGGGATGGTTCACCCGGATTATCGCCGCAGGGGGATTTTTCAGGAATTAACCGATGCGGCTGTGAAAGCTTGCAGGAGGAGATCGATTCCGAAGCTGATCTTCATTTGTCCGCGCACCTCGGCTAGCGGTAAAGCTTTTCTGGATGCGTTGGGCGCGGCGTATTCCTTCTCGGAGTATCGCATGGAGATGATGGCACCACTGGAAAGTCAGGCGCAGACAGCATCGGATACGACAGCATCTCAAGCGAACTTGTCTCATGAAGGCATCCGAATTCGCGAGGCGGGTCAACCCGATACTGAACTGCTTGTGCGGCTTAATATGTCGGGATTCTCCATGAGTGAGCAGGATGTGCGGGAATATGTCGCCGTAAGTTTGAATGGCAAGGGAGATAAAACCTACATCGCAGAGCTGGGAGAGGTACCTATTGGAAAAATAGGCGCTCAGCTCATTGAAGCTGCCGGATTTATATACGGTTTCACGGTGCTGGCCGAATACCGCGGTAAGGGCTACGGGCGTCAGATTTTAGCGCAGACGATTCAATCAATGCGCAGCATGGAGCCTGACGTGCAAATTGCGTTGGAAGTTGCTGTAGAAAACGAAAGAGCCCTAGGGCTCTATGAGTCTTGCGGTTTTTATGTCGTGACGGCTTACGATTATCATGAGCTTTATTTATGAACAACGGAGTCCCCGCCAGGCACACGCATATGAATAATCAATCCGATCACGACCAACAGCATCAAAGAGCCTAAAGCTACTCGGCTTGCCAGATTGCCGCTGCTTGCAAGGGCCCAGGTAATAGAGCCATAGAGTGTAGGTCCGACAATAGCGGATATCTTCCCTGAGAACGCATAGAGCCCGAAAAATTGTCCGCGCTTTTCAGGCGGCGTAAGCTGAACAATCAGCGTGCGTGAAGTCACCCACATGGCACCCATGGCAATCCCGTATAAACCGCCGGCAATCCAGAAAATGCTCTGACTTGGGGCGAAGGTCGCAATCGCAACAGCTACGATAAGCAAAGCCGCCACTGAGGTTACAGCCTTCTTGGCGCCAATGAAACGAGTTATGTATCCAAAGATGAATGAACCAATGATGCTGAACACCGTCGACACCAGGTACAGCAAAATAAATTGGCTTGTTGTAAAGCCCATTACCGTTTTGGCATAAACAGCCATGACCGCAATCGCTGTGCTGATGGCATCATTAAAGAAGAAATAGGCAAACATGAACACAAAAGCCGGACGGTACATTCGTGCCTCTTTGAAGGTCTGCCAGATTTCCTTATAGCCGCTAAGAAAAGATTTGCCGGAGTCCGCCTGTTTGGCGGGCTTTTCCTTATATAGCAGCATGATGGGAAGGGAGAAGATCAAGAACATAAGAGCGCTGGGAATAAAAGTATTCTCAAAATGGTTTTTGCCAACAAAGATGAATGCCACCAAGCCTGCCAAAGTCCCGATATAACCGACAGATACCCCGAATCCGGAAATCACGGGAAGCTCGCGCGCATTGCCCAGATCGGAGATCATGGAATCATAGAAAACGAGGCAAGAGCTGTAAAAAAATTGAGCCAGCACGAAAAACAGCAGTGTCCCCATGATAGAGGCATTCATCCCAAACCACAGCTGGTCGGTGGACCAAAGAGAAGAGGCTCCCATGATCAGGGTTGATCCAATGCAGAGCCATGTGAAAGGCAGCAGATATGTTTTCTTGCGTCCAGTGCGGTCAATCATGATCCCGTATAAAGGCGAGAACAGGACAAGCAGAAGACTTGCAAAGGCGGTGGCATAAGTAATGAAGGTACTCGCGATCTGGTTCATCGATTCATTCGTTCCAATGGCCTCCGAGAAATAAAGCGGGAAAAATACAGTAGTTACATTGGAAGAGAAAATCGTATTTGCGAAATCGTACATGGCCCATGAAAAAATGGGTAGAGAAAGGAACATGGCCCAAGCTTTGCGGGATTGTGGCGGCGGAACACTGACGGACTCGATCTGTGCCACTTGCTTCAACACCTTTCTTGGTTATTTATCTTCGGATGAGAGCGATCTCGTGATTTACATGCGAGTCTCCTGGCTTTGCCAGTGTCAAATGACAAACTAGTAATTTCGACACCACACAGGTAAATCCTGCAAAAATGAGCAGGAAAAAAGCCAAGCAGGAAGCCACACGGACTTCCGTGTATCCTGTTTGGCTTTTGCATAGACATTAAACCTCGACCCATTCCTTGCGAAGGGTGAATAGATCATGCAGATCCTCGGTGGAAAGCTCGGTAATCCAGTTCTCGCCGCTGCCGACAATCTGTTCACTGAGTCCCAGCTTGCGCTCGATCATTTCATCGATGCGCTCCTCCAGCGTGCCGAGGGTCACGAACTTATGCACCTGAACGTGGCGCGTTTGCCCGATGCGGAAAGCGCGATCCGTCGCCTGATTTTCCACAGCCGGGTTCCACCAGCGATCATAGTGGAAGACATGGTTAGCGGCTGTGAGGTTAAGGCCGATTCCTCCCGCCTTGAGCGAGAGGATAAAGACCGACCGCTGCTCCTCCGGAGGAAGCGAAGCCTCCTGAAAATGCGCGATCATTTCGTCGCGCGCCGCTTTCGAGGAGCCACCGTGCAGGAACAGCACGGGTTCCGCGAGCTCTCGCTGCAGGACGGATTGCAGCAGATGTCCGGTCTCGACAAATTGCGTGAAAATCAGGCATTTGTCGCCTTCCTGGCGGAGCTCCTGCACCATTTCGAGCAGGCGCTCCAGCTTGTTCGAACGCCCGCTCCACGGAGCGTTAGGCCCTTCCTTGAGCAGCAAAGCAGGGTGGTTGCACACCTGCTTCAGCTTGGTCAGGGCAGAGAGGATGAGCCCGCGCCGCTCCATGGGAGAGAGCTTATCCAGCCGATCGAACATGTCCTGAATGTAGTTCTCGTAGAGCGACCCTTGCTCGGCTGTGAGCGAAACGAAGGTCTTCGACTCGTTCTTTTCCGGCAGGTCGAGCTGAATCGCCGGGTCCTTCTTGACGCGGCGGAGCAGGAAAGGGCGAATCATCTTCTGCACCTTGCCGATGATTTCCGTGTCCTGCGTCTTTTCGATCGCATGGACATAGCGGTGCGTGAATTCCCGAATCGAGCCGAGGTAGCCGGGATTGGCAAAATCAAAAATCGACCAAAGCTCGGTGAGCCGATTCTCAATGGGTGTTCCCGTGAGCGCGATGCGATGACTGCCTTCAAGTCGTCGTATCGCCGAGGCTTGCTTGGTATAAGCGTTCTTGATATTTTGCGCCTCGTCCAGGCAGATGGAATTCCATGCTACGCTGCTTAGCTCAGCTTCATCGAGATGCGATAATGTATAGGAGGTCAGGATCAAATCCATACCTGACACAGAATTCTTAAAGTCGTTGCCTTTAAATCGCTGCGGTCCATAATGCAGATGCACCTGAAGCGACGGCGCGAATCGTTTCAGCTCCATCTGCCAATTGCCCAGAACAGAGGTCGGACAAATCAGGAGAGATGGAGTTTCCGGCTGCTCTTGCTCCTTGACCGTGAGCAGGTAGGTGATCCACTGGATCGTTTTGCCCAGCCCCATATCATCGGCGAGGCATCCGCCCAGACCGAATCGCCGTAAAAACAAGAGCCAAGAGATCCCGGCGATCTGATAATGACGCAGCGAGCCTTGGAAGGAATCCGGCGGCTCCATCGGAGGGATCGAGGAGGTTTGGGTAAGCTGTTCGATCATGTGATGCAGCTGCTCGCTCAGCTCCACTTCCATTTCGAGTCTCCGTTCGGAATCGGGATCCAGATCGGCAGGCAGAATGCCGCCAGCCTCCCCGGCGAAATGGAACTCCAGAATATCGCGGAAGGAGAGTCCCTTCTTCTTCTGCACCTTCTTCAGGACCTGCTCGACCTGCGCCATAAACTGCGGGTCCAGCTGGATCCAGTGGCCGCGAATCTGCACCAGGCGGCGCTTCTCGTCCAGGAGCTGCCGGAATTCTTCCTCCGACAGCACCAAATCCCCCAAGGCCAGCTTCCAGTCAAACTGCATCAGCTGGCCTAGTCCAAACATCGACTCCCGGGCGGAGCCCACGGACGACTTGATTTGGGCCCGCAGCTTCGGCCGCAGCTTGCTGATGCGCTCCCACCAGGCCGGGAGAAACACAGACGTCCCGGCCTCAACCAGCCTTGCGCTTCCCTCCGTGAGGAAGCGCCAAGCCTCTGCCTCCGTCAGCTCCGTGCGGAGGCTTCCCCTGCCGTCGACGCCGGGTTCAGCCCGGTCGTCCGCGCCTTTCCCGACGCGCCGCCCGGTCGCCGCCTCGTCGGCAGCTCCGCGCGCATCGCCATCGCAGGGCTCTGCCGCATCCAGCCAGGGCAGGATGCGCAGAAAGCGCCCGATGTCGCGCTGCACGCGCTCCAGCTCGGGCAGCCAGTGCTCCGGCAGCGGCAGCTCGCCCTCGGCAGGCTCCGCCTCCAGCGTGACCCGGCGCAGCACGTCCTTATGCTGCCGGTCCTGCAGGAGCAGCTTCAGCTGCCAGCCGGATTCGCCGTCAGGCTCGACCAGCTGCAAGCACGTCCGCATCGGCGTAGGATCATGCCGCCAGCCGATGGCGACGAGCCAATCCTCCTCATCGAGCCACAGGTCAGCGGGAATCTCGCCTGAATGCATGAGCGGATAGGCTCTTTCCAGCTGACGCAAATTGTCCTTCATCACACCGTCTTCATCGACCCATTCCGGGATCAAGGCGTCAATCCAAAGGCGTGTCGCAGATGTCTCCAGACTTTGGAGCTCCTGCGGCAGCTTGAGCTTCCAGCCTATTTCCCCAGCTTTCCACTTCTCGTAATCCGGCATGAATTCGCCTGAGGCAAGCGCTGCCTTGACAGCTGGAGCCAAACGGATAAAATCTTGTGCATTGCCGTCCCACGCCACCTTCAAATGCTGAACAGGTGCCGGATCGCTGAAATACTCCAGCGCATCCAGCGGTTGCAGCTCAATCCCTTCGCGGTGGCCCCAATCACTGGTTTCAACAAAGGTTCCATAGAAAGAGGGTTGATACCAGGCGAGCAATATATGCTTGAGGTCCAAAGCATCCCAGATACCGCCATTCGCGCGGGTCCCCCACAGAAATAAAGCTCCGCTCGGCATAGGGGCGGCATGAACCGTGAGTGTGCTGGTTTCGATCATCGAATCCATTTTCCTTTCTTCAGCTCTTCCTGAAAAGCACGTAATCGAGAGAACTTATCCGACAAGCGATAGATGTATTGTTCCCATCGGTCTTCCAGCTTGAGCCATTTATAATAGCCATTCAGCTTTTTCAGCAATCGTACGGCTGTTTTATAAGAAGCTCTATTTTTTTCCAAAATGGCTCGTTCTGCAGCTTGATGATACAGCGGAAGCAGGAGGCCCGGATCATGCTCCTCGATCGCGCGAAGCTCTAAGGCGTAGAGGCTTAGCGGAGAAATCCGGTTGGCCATCTGGAGATCGACCCATTGCTTGTAACGGTGGGTCTGCAGCAGATAGGCCGTGTAATAATAGTAAGATCTGGGTAGCAGCGACTCCATCACCTGAACCCATTCTGCATCGGAATCCACATGCTTTGCGGCGTCCATCCAATATTGGCAAAAGGTACGAAAATCCTCATGGGTGGCTTTGGGAATAGAGGGAAGCAGCCATCTCAGCCAAACCAACATGTCCTCCCACTGCTCCAGCTGGTCATCATGCTTTAAATATATAAAGAAATCCGCTGCATGTCTGGTATGCAGAGCGGCCAGCCGCTCCAAGGCGGTATCCATCTTGCCTTCCATTACGTCAAAGTGAGCTCTTGCAATGGTGAGGATATCTCTTCTGCGGTTTAATAAATCCTTCTTGTCCAAAAGCATTTCCAAACGCTGCTTTTCTTTTTTATTCCAAGCGGACTTCCCGGTAATACCCCACCACAAACAACGGTAAACGAAAAGCCAGTTAATCGGGCTGTCCTTCCCATGCAGGGACATATCGCCGAGCATCTCAAGTGTAGTAAGCCAATGATCAGAGTCGGCATCAAATGTCGTATTCGGATCGATTTCCTCTAAAACTTGAACCAGCTTCTCCAGGCTGTTCTCGGCAGCCGCTTTACAGCCGCTTTCATGATAATACGACAAGTAAGAGCTCTTGGTATCTTGGTAAAACTGCTCGATCTTTCGCATGATGAACAGTATAATATGAAGTCTATACAGTTTCTCTCGAGAGCTTTTCCAGTCATCCGCATAAGCGGGCAGCGTCGCCAGCGCGGATTCATAGAAGGTCTCAATCGAATGCTGATGGGAAATCGAAAAGCCGTGAAATTTTCCGTCGAAAAAACGATTCCATTCTTGCGGCAGTTCATTTTCATTCGGCTTGGCGGGTATGACTGTTTTCTTTTCCGAAGGAGTGGGCGGGGCGCCCTTACTCTTCCTGCGGGTTAGAATGGCGTGTTTCAATTGCTGCAGAAGCATCTCCGGGCGGCCATAAGGCGTATACAAATAGAAAAAAGCTGCCGCAATATGCTTGCACAATCCTTCATGGGGGCAACTGCATTCACTATTGGGAAAATGTTCAAGGTCAATTACGACTTCATACGTTTGGGTTCCTTTGACAAGAGCTTCGATGGTTATTCCTTTAAGCTGGACGCTCGTAACCTGACCTTTGTGGTAGTAGTTCCAGCCTCGCTCCAGAATCACGGCATCGTAAAGCTGCTGGACCTGCTTCATCAGGTAACTCATTCTGTTTTTGGGAATTTGCAGTTTCAGCATCTGTGCGTTTCTACCCTCCGAGCGTACTTTCCTCTTTACATAGTAACAGATTTTTCCCGAAATTGCCCATTTCCATAACTTATGCGGACTATAATCTTTATATCCTTAACGGCTGAGTAGCGCGCCTGATTTCCAGTGAGGAATGTGGTAAAGTGGAGCTATGAACGGTTAGATGGAAAGGCGGTAAAAGGATGGGTGTCAAACACGGAAGAGAATATTCCGATATTCTGAATGATTTGGTTCGAGCACTTGGACAATTGACCAGAATCCATGAATTTTTTGATATGAAAGCATCCGATTGGCAGGATTTGGAGCCCTCCGAACAGGTGGACTGCCTGCAGACGCTGGCGGACGACATCTTTTACGGACTTGATTCGGATCCGGTTATGGAAGTGGGGGATGGCGTGATTCGCCATGATCCCGAGAATCATGTCATCCGGGTTCATAACGGTGAGAATGTGATTTCCTTGGTTTATTTAGTTTAAAATCGTCATTAGAGGTGTAAACCATCATGCTGGAAGAAGCAAGTCGAATATTGCAACAGGTTTATGGCTACCCGGAGTTTCGCGAAGGCCAGAAAATGATTATAACCAGTCTTCTTGTGGGTAAGGATACATTAGGCATCATGCCGACCGGTGGAGGGAAATCGATTTGTTATCAGGTGCCTTCTTTACTGATGGATGGCGTGACCCTTGTGATTTCGCCGCTGATCTCGCTGATGAAGGACCAGGTAGATGCGTTAACCGCCTTGGGCGTGCCTGCAACATTTATCAACAGCACCCTGGAGTCGAAGGAAGTAGAGCAGCGTTTACAAGGCGCCCTGCAGGGAAAATACAAGCTTCTGTACATTGCGCCGGAACGGCTTGAATCCGAACGGTTTCGAGCGCGAATGCATGCGCTGAATGTGCCTTTTATCGCCATAGATGAAGCCCACTGCGTTTCGCAATGGGGCCACGATTTCCGGCCCAGCTATGTATCGATTGCGCCATTTATCCGGGATCTGCCGAACCGCCCGATTGTGGCTGCTTTCACAGCAACCGCAACGGCTGAGGTCACAGAGGATATTGCCCGTTTGCTGGCGCTGCGTGATCCGGATGTGTACATCAACGGCTTTAGCCGCGATAATTTGGAACTGACCATTTTGCGCGGTAAGAATAAACGGGATTTTGTCATGAATCATGTAAAAGCGCATACTCATCAACCAGGCATCATTTATGCGGCCACGCGTAAAGAAGTCGAGGATGTCTATGAACTGCTGAAGAAAAAAGGCTTTGCTGCGGGAAAATACCATGCAGGCTTATCCGATGAGGAGCGTTCCTATAATCAAGAGGCTTTCCTCTACGATGACATACGTGTCATGGTAGCAACTAACGCTTTCGGGATGGGAATCGATAAATCCAATGTTCGCTACGTAATTCATTACAACATGCCCAAAAACATGGAGGCATATTACCAGGAAGCCGGCCGTGCGGGCCGGGATGGAGAACCCAGCTCCTGTATTCTTCTGTTCAGCGCACAGGACATTATGACGCAGAAGTTCCTGATCGAGCAGAATCAGCATTCACCCGAACGTAAAGCCAATGAGTATAAGAAGCTGCAGACGATGATCGATTACTGCTACTCACCGCGCTGTCTTCGCAACTATATACTCCATTATTTCGGTGATGAGCATGTTACGGAGGCTTGCCGCAATTGCAGCTCCTGCAAGGACGACCGTGACACGGTGGATATCACTGTGGAAGCTCAAAAGATTTTCTCCTGTATCCGCCGAATGCAGGAGCGGTTTGGCATCTCGATGATCACCTCGGTACTGAAGGGCTCCAAGCTGAAAAAGGTGATGGACTATCGCTTTGATCGATTGCCGACCTATGGGATTATGCGTGATCTGCCGGAAAAGGAAATTTCAGACCTGATCAATGTGCTGATTTCGGAAGGGTACCTGCAGCTGTCCGAAGGTCAATATCCGGTAGTCAAGCTGCAGCAGCCCGCCGCCGATGTCCTGCAGGGCAAGATCCAGGTGTACCAGAAGGTGCGCAGGCAGGAGCAAAAGGCAGCAGCCATCGACAACACCTTATTCGAGCAGCTTCGACTGCTGCGCAGAGAGATTTCCCAGAAGGAGAAGGTACCGCCTTATATTATTTTTACAGACAGCACCCTTCGTGAAATGAGTGAGATTGTCCCGACTTCAGCGGCAGGGATGCTGGCGATCAAGGGGGTCGGTGAAGTGAAGTTTCGCAATTATGGACGTCCATTTTTGGAGCTTTTGCAAAGTTATACAGGAGAAAGTGATATAGATGCAGTTGTCTATGATTTTTAACTGAATACGGGGAGGCTGCTGATATGAAATTGAGCGAGGAACAAGTGAGCAGTAGATTGCAGACGCTGCAAGGTTGGTTGCTGGCTGATGAAACTACTATAAGGAAGACCTATCTTTTTCGCGAGTTTTATACGGGAATTCGTTTCGTGAATGAAGTTGCGCGAATTGCTCAGGAATTGAACCATCATCCGGTCATTCATATCGAATATACCAAGGTTACTTTAAGCTTATCCACACACGAGGTGAACGGGTTAAGCGATCTGGATTTTCGTTCCGCTGCGCATTATGACGCTTCCTTCGGGATCCTGCTTCATGAGTAGTGTTCAATGATCGTTCTGTATTTTTTCATAGACCATGCAGTGGAATGCTGCCAATCCACGAGGAGTCGAACGAATATAGGTGTCGGTGATTTTGAATCCGGCCTTTAAATAGCTGCGCTGCGCTCTGATATTCCAAGTGAGCACCTCCAAATCGATGCTGCTGCGAGGAGCTCTTTTTTTGGCTTCTATCACGAGAAGTGAGGTCAAATACGCACCCGTGCCTAAACCGAGAAGATCGGGACGAAGTCCTAAACCAAGACGCGTAACACCCGAAATGGGGAAAAATTGCGCAAAGCCGCATAACTTCCCCTGATCATCAACGACCGCTGCATACTGATCTTTACGCACGACAGGATCGGCAAATTCTAGCTCGTCCCGCACCATGTGCTCCCAACTCGGCCAATTGTATATGTGGTAAGGCGGCGGGTAAGTCCACGTACTGATCAATTGTCCATGCGTTTCTGTCATTGGTATAATCTTCCAATAGAAATTGGGATTCACATGCATTCACCTTTCTTAATACCTATAGTAGAATTATTTTACATGATAGATGCAATAGAACAGAAATGGAAGGCCTATAGAATGGATATACTAGATGATTTTTATAAGCTGGTGATATCTGTCTCCATGTACTTTTTTGGAGCACAGATGTTCAGGTTCTCCTTAAGACAGCATTGGAAGAAGCTTTTGGCTGCTGCACTACTCACGAGCTGCTTTGATTTTTTTACGGATAAAATGGGCTGGGATGATGTGAGACCTTTTTTGTCTTTAATACTGCAAGCGGCATTAGTTCACATTATTTTTCGCATTAGTAAATGGCATGCTTTGATCTTTGCTTTTTTTTCGATCACAACGTATACCTTGCTCTTGGGACTCATTTTTTTTACATACCATCTCATGTCAGGCGTGTCTTATTACCAGATCTTTTTTGAATTGAAAAATATGCCTCTGATTAAGTTATTTACTTTGATTCTGATGTGGTTATTGATTGGAACGATGGCCAAGTATCGACGTGGCTTTACATTTCTCTCCGAACAGAGAGGCTCTAAAAAAAGCGGCAAATTAGAGAATAAATTTACACTTGCCTTTATTTTGTCCCTCCTTGTGTTTTCATTTGCTTATTATGCGTTAATGATTCAAATCAACAATCTGCTCTGGATTACAGTTGGTATTTTGATCTCATTGATTGTGCTGCTGTTGTTTTTATACAATAAAGAAATGGAAGAGGATTAATCTTCTTACCCGCTCAGAAATGCAAATCTTCTGACCATTCCTCCATTACTAGGTCCTGCGAGGCGGGGTACAATAGACACAAAGACCTACTGGGAGGCGATACGGATGGCTCAAGTTACAATAAGACAGCCGCTTTTGGAAGATACTTCGCGGCTTAAGGAGCTAATGATTCAGTATATTGTCGGGTTTTATAAATTTCGGCAGCCGGATGATGACAAGCTTAACGAACTGATACATGTTTTGCTTGAGCAGCGGGAAGGCATCCAATTTGTTGCCGAGAGTGATGGCAATCTCGTGGGTTTTGCCACGTTATATTTCAGCTACAGTACACTTCGCGCAACCAAAATTGCCGTTATGAATGATCTGTTCGTCACTGAAGAGTTTCGGGGCCAAGGGGCTGCGGCCAAGCTGTTTGCGGCATGTAAAGGGTATGCAGCCAGAAATCGATACGCCAATTTGTCTTGGACAACTGCCAAAGATAATCTTAGAGCACAGAGATTTTATGAAAAAATGGGCGGGGAACTAGGAGATTGGTTGACCTATTCCATCAATCCAACCATCGGCATCGGGGATTGATCCTGCTTCCGGCATCCATACCTAATTTCAGTGAGGAGTGATTTGATATGAGTCATATCGTGAGCCAAGAGTGGTTGTTGGAGCATCTGAATGAGCCGGATATTATCATCGTGGATTGCCGATTCATACTGGGTAATCCTGTGTCAGGATTGAACCTTTATACAGAGGATCACATCCCGGGCGCATTTTATATGGATTTGGAAAAGGATTTATCTGGACCGATCATGCAGCATGGAGGAAGACATCCGCTGCCGGATCTGGGGGCATTCTCTTTGCTCGTTGGCCGTCTGGGCATCGATGCGACTGTAAAAGTCATCGCTTACGATGATCAAGGAGGCGCGATGGCTTCACGGTTGTGGTGGATGCTGCAGCTGCTGGGGCATAAGCAGACTTATGTTCTGGACAAGGGCTACAGCGCATGGAAAGCCGCCGGACTGCCTGTCACCCAAGAGGTGCCGACCGCGGTGCCGCGGGTCTTCTCGCCAAAGGTGCACAGGCACCTGCTTGCCAGTTTTGATGAGGTGAGGGATAAGTTTGAGCTACCGGGAACCGTACTGGTGGACTCAAGAGAAGCCAAACGCTATCAAGGCCTTGAAGAGTCCATCGATCGGGTGGCTGGACATATTCCGGGTGCAAAAAATTATTTTTGGAAAGAAGTGCAGGGCGAAGCCGGAGCATGGAAAAGCCCTGAGGCGCTAGAGAAACATTTTCAGGAGCTTCACACTGCGGATGAAATCATTGTTTACTGCGGTTCGGGCGTAACCGCTTGCCCCAATGTTCTGGCGCTGATGGAAGCGGGTTTTACGAACGTGAAGCTGTATTCGGGAAGCTGGAGCGACTGGGTTTCGTATGAGGAGAATCCGATTGCGACGGGGGAAGAGTAAAGAGGCGAGAGGTCGTGTGGGACACGGACTAGAGGGCTGTCACAGGTTGCCGAGAGGTGGGCTGTTGCGGTCCTTTTGTGCTTATTGCAAACTGCTTGCAAACAAGAAGACGACATAGCATTTTTCTGAACCTCTAGACAACATGTCGATGAGAATTATGATAGATGGGGCGCAAGATTAACGGAAAGTCCGTCGATTATTACTCCCAAGCCAAAATTAAATTCTTGCTGCCAATCCGTATTCGTTGTATAGGGCGCCAATCGGATCATGTTTGGAAACTGTTCTTTGGAAAGGCTGCTATAGATCTGATTATATTGCTGACTTAATTGTTCAGGCGTGGCGTCGCTTTTGTCTGCAAAGGATACAAACCGCGCTTCTTCTGCCACGAATCCAAGAACATAGCTCTTCAGCATGGAGGCGATCCATGGGATCTGGCTGTCATCGAACCCTGCTTCAACAAGCATTTGAAAAAGCTTTTCGATCTGCATTATACGATTGTAGCCTAATCCGATTGTCGAATTAAACAACTCTACGGCGTCGCGATATCCGTGCAGCACTTTCCGGAATTGTTCTCCCCACTGCAAAAGCTGTTCCCTCCAAGGCAGAGATGAATCGGGCCATACCATTTCGGAGCTTATTTTGTCGGAAAGCAGTTGAAGCAATTGCTCTTTTCCTTTTACGTGATAGTACAGGGAAGCAGGTTGAACCAACAAATCATCGGCTACTTTCCGCATGCTCAATTCCTTTAAGCCCAACTCGTTTAATAAACGAATTGCCGATTGCGTTATCCGCGAGCGACTTAAAGGAATATGAGTACCTTCGCTTTCTTCAACACCAATGAGTTCTAATGGCTGTCGAGTCCGTTTTCTGGCCATTTCAAATAACACCTCTCTTGGTTGACAATTATAACATAGTTAGATTAATCTAATGGTGTTAGAATAATTTCGAATGAATGCAGCCGTCCATTCATTCAACGAGGAGAACTGACTATGAGGCTTAACCATTTGAATCTTAGCGTGGAAAATCTGAATGAGGCACGGGATTTCTTTCGAGATTTACTCGACTTCCAACTGATTGATCAGAAGGGAGAGGCAATTGTCGTGATGAGCGATGGTCATGATTTCACACTCGTACTAAGTAATCCAGCAGCCTTTGGTGGGGTTATTCCTGAGTACCCTAAAGATTTTCATGTCGGTTTCTATGTCGAAACGCCGGAAAAGGTCGATCTGCTTTGTGATCGTCTTGCAGCGGCCAATATTATAACCGATCAAAAACCTAAGAAGATCAGGGATGGATATACGCTGTACTTCACAGCCCTTGGCGGGATACTGTTTGAAGTAACTTGCCTCGTTTTTAAACAGAGGTTGCCAACAATAGCCAACATGTTGCAAACAATATTTCTGTAATCTGTCCGATGATCTACTCCCACCCATGCACCCTTTCGGGTGCTTCCTTGCTTCATATCCTCCGATGCGTTCCCTCAACGCTGCCCTGCCCCCCATATCTAAATGCCATAATTTTCCGTTATCAAATTCGCCGTAAAACCCCTTGCTTTAGCCATGGGGATATAAGGCAATTTGCTCTGCATCCCTTTAGGGATGTTAAGAGCAAAATTCTTAAATTCTCTCTTTAAAACATGTTAGATAAACTACATTAAACTAACTATTTGTGGTACAATTTACTGTAGGTGATGACATTGAGTAGAAAAGCAGAAAGTAATCATAATATCGTTTTTGATTGTAAATATCATGTTGTTTTTTGTCCTAAGTATCGAAAAAAGGTACTCAAAGAACCAATTGATACAAGGCTAAAAAGTTTGTTTTTAGAGAAGTCTAAAGCGTTAAACACAGAAATCGTTGAAATGGAAATCATGCCCGATCATGTTCATTTGCTCATCAAATGCGATCCACAGTTTGGAATCCACAAAGTAGTGAAACATTTGAAAGGGTACACGTCAAGAGTGCTAAGACTAGAGTTTAACCATCTAAAAAGTAGACTCCCTTCCCTATGGACAAACTCGTATTTTGTTGCAACCGTAGGTACAGTTCAACTGGATGTAATTAAAAAATTTGAATATCAAGTTGTTTCAGCAAGGTCTTTAAATACGAACATTTGTTTGATATAATAAATACAAACGAATGTTCGGGAGTGATTGGCGTGGCTCAACAAGAAACGATGACGCTTAAGAGGTTTCAAGAGAAGTTTAATACGGAACAAGCATGTCACGATCATCTGTTCCAGATTCGTTGGCCCGAAGGGTTTTGCTGTCCGAAATGCCAAAGCCAATCGTTCTATTTCCTAGAGACGCGGAAGCTTTACCAGTGTATGGCTTGTAAGCATCAAACTTCCGTGACGGCCGGTACCATTATGCATAAAACGCACACGCCTTTGTTGACCTGGTTTTGGGCGATCTTTTTAATGGCCCATGATAAACGCGGCATCTCTGCAACCTATATCGCTCGAGAACTTGAATTGACCTATCCGACAGCCTGGTTGCTCCTTCAGAAAGTCAGGAAAGCTATGGGTGATCGCGATGCCAACTATCGACTGGCCGGCTTGGTTGAACTCGATGATGCCTTTTTTGGTGCACCAACAGAAGGCGGCAAACGCGGTCGTGGCACCGAACAAACGCCCGTGCTCGTAGGTGTTTCACTCAACAAACAGGGAGCACCGCAATACGTCAAGATGCAAGTGATTCCGGATGTAAAAGGGAAAACGCTGATCGATTTTGCACAGCGTCATATCGATCCCGGCGCAACGATCAGTAGCGACGCTTACCATTCTTACAACGCGCTTGCGAAAGAATACAACCACCAGCCGCTCAAATTCAACGTCAAAGAAAACCCGGATCATTTGAAGTGGCTTCATACGATGATCTCAAACGCCAAAGCTTCTATTGGCGGTACGTTTCACGGCTTGGCACCCAAGCATCTGCAAGCCTACTTGAATGAATTTTGCTTCCGTACCAACCGCAGACAGTTTGAAGGACAACTGTTCAATCGGCTTTTATCTGCTTGTATTTCTACCGATACCATTACTTACCAGGAACTTACCATATGACGATGCGGAGCTAACTTGATATTCAAATTAAAAAATATATTGAAAGCCAAAAAGAACGAGGTGAATAGTATTGCTTGTTGCCTACAAATACCGAATATACCCAACAAAAGAGCAAAAACAGAAGATACAATTTACTCTTGAACGCTGCCGTTTGTTGTATAACCGGTTACTAGAGGAACGTATTCTTGCCTACAAACAAGAAGGGAAAACACCGAACTACTACGATCAAGCAAACACGTTCAACGAGCGTAAACAACACATTCCGGCATTAAAGCAAGTGCATTCGCAAGTGTTACAGGATGTTGCGAAACGATTGGATAAGGCGTATCAAGCATTTTTTAGACGAGTGAAGCAAGCCGAGACTCCAGGGTTCCCACGTTTCAAACCACAATCGAGGTACGATTCGTTTACCTATCCGCAAGGCGGGTACACAATCCATGGCAATAAAATAAAGCTATCCAAGATCGGTGAAGTGAAAATAAAACTACATCGAGAACTGCAAGGCAAGATGAAAACCTGTTCCATCCTTGTCAAAAACGAAAAATACTATGCTTGTTTTTCGTGTGAAGTTGAAGCCAAACCTTTGCCTATAACAAACATGAAGGTTGGTATAGACTTAGGACTCAAACACCTTGCAATACCATCTGAAGGAGAACCGATAGAATCACCCAAATATCTTCGTCTAAGTGAACAACGATTGAAACATCTACAACGTGCCGTATCCAAAAAGAAAAAAGGTTCGAAACGTAGAAGCAAAGCTGTACATCAATTGGCGAAATTGCATGAGCATGTAGCCAATCAGCGAAAAGATCATGCGCACAAAGTTTCTCGTAAACTCGTAAACCAGTACCAATTGATTGCTTTTGAAGATTTAAACGTATTAGGGTTGGTTAAGAACCATCATCTTGCAAAAAGCATTGTTGATGCAGGATGGCAGCAACTCGTACAATTCGTGATGTACAAGGCTGAAAGTGCCGGTCGTCAAGTGGTGCAAGTGAATCCATACAACACATCTCAACAATGCTCCAACTGTGGTGAAATCGTCAAAAAAACACTATCCGAACGAACGCATCAATGTTCTTGCGGATACGTTGCAGATCGGGACGTAAATGCGGCGATTAACATACTAAACCTAGCTTTGAAAAACGTATCGTAACCTAAAAAAGACTAGGCTTGGATAGAGCCTCCAAGGAGGGGAAAGGTTACGATCCCCGATGATCTGAGAAGCCCCTGCCTTTAGGCATGGGAGCATGTCACAGTAGAGTAAGGAAATACAAACACGGAGGAATGATCGATGAGTAAAATCGTCAGCAAGGTCAGCGGCATCTTTATCCCGGTTACGGATATGAATCGTTCGACGGAGTGGTACATAAAGATGTTCAACCTGGAGGTAATTCAGATTTCTGAAGTATGCACGGGGCTTGCCTTTCCTGGTGAAGCGACTTATATCAACCTATGGAAAGTAGAGAGGCCTCAACCGACGCAGTTCGATACAGGAGAGGATAAAATTCCCTATATAATTTCGAATCGTTCGATATTGAATACTCGCATGCCGCTCTGATCGAGAACGGTGTTGAAGTGATGCCGATCGTGAATAGCGGCGGAATTCGATTCTTTGATTGCCTTGATCCGGACGGCAACCGGATCGGGATTGTCGAAGAATTGCCAAGCTCGGCCGCTTTCTACGCGCATAAGCGGAAGTACCGGAAGGATTGATGGATATGGCCCATCAGCCGAATGATGCAGCGTTCGAGGAACTCACACTGCCGCATGAGCCGGGGTTACGCAGGTATTGTAGGCACTTGGCTGGCTCGGAATGGGACGGCGATGATTTGTTCCAGGAGACGATGATCAAGGCGTTTCGCAGGTTCCGAAGATGGCCGGAGCGCGAGTTGAGCAAGCCCTATATGTATCGCATCGCGGCGAACGCATGGTTCGATATTTGCCGCAGGCGCAAAACTGCTTTCCTGCCGGAGATTCTGGCCGATCAGGGTGACCAGTCCTATTCGGAATGGAGCAAGTATGACATTCGTGAATCGCTGGAAGTGCTTATGGATGAGCTCGAGCCGAGGCAGGCGGCGCTAATCGTGCTGACGATGTGTTCGGTTTCACGCCGACGGACACCGCAAGTGCGCTGGGCCAGCCCGTAACGGCGATCAAAGCCGCACTGCATCGGGCCAGGAAACGGCTCAAGAAAGCAGCCGACAGGCAATTCCATTTGCTGGCGGAGATAGATGACGATGTGGAAGAAGTGCCAAAATCCAAAGCCGACGCAGAACTGCTAGAAGCGTTCGTGCAAGCGTTCCGGAGTGCCGATGCGAAATCCAATGTTCCGCTCTTACCGCGATCTGTCCGATATCGGCGTGAAGATCGATCGCGTGCGTTTCATGAACGGGCGCGCCTGGTTCTATTTCAAGGACCCGGATGGCAATGTGTTGACTGTGACTTCGCCATTAATCAAATAATTGGAGGCATGATCTTATGGGCAAATCGGCTTTTTTTGGTGTAGGGATATTCGTTCCGGTAAGCGACTTGGAACGCTCCACAAAGTGGTATGAGGAAATGTTGGGGTTTGAGATTACCCATCGAGACGAACCGAACGCCACGGTGATGATGATGAACGATTACAAAATCATTTTCTGCCTCGTGCTTGCATTCGATCTCGAGTATCGGCGTTTCCCAAGGAACAATTACCAAGTCGAGCAATATTTCAACTTTCATACCGAAGACGTGGATGGTGCATATCGAACTTTGAAGGAAAAGGGGGCCAACATCGAGGAAATCGAGAGCTTCGACGGTGGCATGCGCGGCTTTCCGCTGTACGATCCTGACGGGAATAAGTACGGCGTCGTGCGTTGATGAGGGCCTAAGCCATTCCCTGGCAGTGACAGTTTGCCTCAAGGTAGGCTGTTGCAGCCCTTTTTGTGCTTCTTTTGCAAACAAAAAGCTTACTCAAAAAATAGTTGCAATAGCATCCTATATGTTGTATTCTCTAATTAGTTGCAATAACATCCTATTTCAGGGGGTACACATTTATGGATGGCTATGGGCTTCGATCCCCAAAGGATACTACCGAGTCGTATGGGAAATATATATCGGCTATTTACCGCCATTTTCAGATTCTGATAGCAGCCGAGCTTGCTCCTTTCCGGATAGGGAGTGGGCAGTATATTTTCCTGATGACGATTGCAGGCAAAGAAAGGATAACGCAAAAAGCGTTAAGCGAGGAATTGCTCATTGATAAGACAACAACCGCGAAGGCAATTGCCAAGCTTGAGGCCGAAGGATACGTTCGAAGGGAAAGTGATTCCGAGGATAAGCGTTACCATTTGCTGTATTTGACGGAAGCGGGCAGAGCCTTGGTTCCAAAGGTCCAGGAAGCATTGAATCGCGTAAGAAACAAAAGCCGCATCGGCATAAGCGATGAGGAATATGCAATCATGCTGGGTCTGCTGAAGAAGGTGCTCCGCAATGTGAGCGATCAGGTTCGCAATGGGTAAAACGGCTATAATCCAACAACTTTCCTGGATGGAGGTGTTGCTTTATGCAAACCAATTATAAGACAGCCTTGACTGACGAGCTGCTTTCTTGGCCGGGAGTAACCGTTCAACCCCACCGATTCGGCGGAATTGAATTTTTATTCAATGGCAAGGAAATCGGACATCTTCATGGAGATCATCTCGTCGACTTGCTTTTGTCCAAATCCAGACGCGATGAGTTAATCGCTGATGGAAGAGCCAAGGAGCATCATATTTATCCGGAGTCGGGCTGGGTGTCCGTTTATATGAGATCCGAGGCAGACGTTCACAATGCGGTTGAAATTTTGCGAGCCAAGTACGAGCATATGAAAATTAGGAGGTAGAGTGTATGAAAATTGCAAATCCTTTTGTTGTTGTGGACAATTGCAAGGAAGAAATCGAGTATTATCGGAGTGTGCTCGGCGGCGAGATCAAAATTTTAAGAAAACAGGACGATAAGGTGTTAAATGCGGAATTGAATTTCGGCAGCACCATCATCTACTTCGCTGATAGTAACGCAGCCAATCCGTCTCTAAAAGGGGATTATGTTAAGATCTTGCTGAAGCTCGAGACTGAAGAGGAATTTCGCCAGGTCTATGATGACCTGACGGCTGGCGGGCATATAAATACTGAGGTGTTCGAGGCTCCCTTTAACGGACTGCTTGCCGTCATTACGGATCGAAACGGCATTGGTTGGGTGCTTTCCTATTATAGAGTTTAATCAGGTTTGAAATTGAAAGATTGCCGGGAGGCAGATGCTGCAGCTTTCTTTTGGTTTTTTACTAACTATTTGTAATCAACTTGACAAATGTAATTAAATATATTATGTTTAATTATGGAGAAAAACTACTTAGGAGGAAGACACAATGTCAAAATTAAATATCGGAATCATCTTAGGAAGCACGCGTCAAGGTCGTCTCAGTCCACAAGTTGGAGAATGGATAAAAAGTGTCGCTGATAAACGTGGAGATGCTAATTATGAAATCGTAGATATCGCAGAATTCAAGCTTCCTCTTTTTGGAGAAGCTGATGCTACAGAACAAGCGACAGCATGGAATGTAAAGCTAGCCAGCTTGGATGGCTTCGTATTTATCGTTCAAGAATACAATCATAGCATAACAGCATCATTGAAAAATGCTCTTGATTTTGCGCGAGATGCTTGGAACAATAAGGCAGCAGGCATCGTAAGTTATGGTGCCGTAGGCGGCGCTCGTGCAGCTGAACATTTACGTGGAATCTTGGGGGAATTATCCGTGGCGGACGTCCGCATTCACCCGGCATTGTCACTTTTCACTGATTTTGAGAACGGAACTGTTTTTAAGCCAGCTGATCTGAATCTTACCAATGTTAATGGAATGCTTGATCAAGTGCTCGCTTGGAGCGGTGCATTGAAAACATTGCGCTAATGAGATAAACCTCTATCGTGGTCTTTCGAAGATGAGCGACCGCGTTTAAAGGTAGGTTTATTCGCCAATAAGAAAGTCAATTTCGGTGATCCGAAATTTTATACTTTCATATCTGGTAACAAAATCCCCCACCACTTTTGGTTAAGTGGCGGGGGATTTTGTTGCTTTCAGCCGCTCGAACCAGCCTCTAGGTTCGACCTTCTCTCAGCATGCTCAGCGCCTTATCTATACGACGCTGCCTGGTCTCGGCCGTCTTGGCTTCCTCAATCGAGAGCACAAACCGCAGCTTATTGCTGTAGGACAGCCCGTCGAAGAACCGTTTGGCATCCGCATCGCGATCAAGCACGTTCGAGAAGTCGGGCGGGATGATAACCTCGCGAGGCTCGGTATCAAGCTCAATGTCGACATCCAGCTCATCACCCGCGGCGACTCCTGCACTCATACGGTGCTCTGCACTGACCGGGATCATATACTTTCCGCCCATAGACGCCACAGTGCTGCGGTATGTATGACCTCCGATTGTGACACGGACAGGCGGTTTTTTGCTCGTCCCGAGGCTCGCAACAACTTCATCCGGAACTTGGATACCAGTGGCGCTCTTGCCGCTAAGTAGAATAATGGCACGAAATCTCATAGGATAGTCTCCTCTTTGGAAAAAATTATCACCTTACAGAGAGCTGGATACCTGAACGAGAAGCTTGGCCAACATTTCATAGTCCGTCGTTTGCCCTTCGCGAATTTTGATCCAATTTCTTTCGGCAGGTCCTTCGAACAGGCCTTTCGATAATATTCTTCATTATAATTCCTATTCTAGCAAAATTAATATGTTATGGGTATATTTCGATTGCTGAATGGCAAAGTTTGATGTTTAATTCAACAATATAAGTATGTTAGGAAAGCCCGGTTTCCTTGATGTATTCTTGCGGTGAACGGCCTATCATAGCTTTAAAATCCTTGATGAAATGGGATTGATCGTAATACCCCAAATCCTGCGACAGCTTAGGCCAGTCGGGAACATCTCCTTTTTCCATAAGCTCAGCCGCCTCTTGAAGCCGATACCTCTGGATGACCCATTTCGGGCTGACACCGACATAACGGCTGAACAGACGCTGCAGGGACCTTTTGCTGACACCGAACCTGCATACCATGTCCTCCACCTTGGTAATCTCCCGATTCTCAATGGTGGTTTGCACAATTCTATTGATTAGCTCAACTTGTTCATCCTGTTCCGGAAGCCGCTCCCGCAGGAAATTTTCAGCAAGCCGGACCATCTCGTCTTCATATTTCTGGGCAAAAATTTGTTCCTGGAGCGCATTCACATTTACTCCGAATACTTCCTGAATGCTTTTGATCTGACCGGTAAGGAGGGATACGGACTGTTTCCAAAACGGGTAGAAGCCACCGGGGCGGAATTTAACACCCACGACCAAGCCATCCTCTTGCAGGAGACGGGAATATGTCGTTTTCGGAACGCCGTAAATCCCGGCAAAGATCCCGTTATAATCTTGCTCGAACGCCAAGTTTACATTGGGATAGGACAAGATGACTTGACGATAAGGTGCTTGTCCTCTCAAGTCAAACCGGACCACCCAGTATTGCTCGATAAAAAAAGCGAGATCATGTGCAGGCTCATACCGCGTTAGCGAAAATTTTTGCATGCCGGCTTCTACTTTAAGGATACCCCTAAGGGATTGATCATCATTTGATTTCATGAACATTCCTCCCTAACTTCGCCTGATTGTCGCGTTTTTACAATACCAGCCGCATTTTATGTTATATAGTTGAGACTAGCATTTTGACTTTGTTTGTGCAATCTAACTAAAACAATAAAATAACAATCAAACGGAGGAATAAAAGATGGATGATCTCAAGTACGTTCTTTATGTCGGGGCAAAGCCTGAAGATGTCTGGCAGGTCTTTGTAAAACCTGAAGCAACCAAAGCGATCTTTTTCGGGTGCATTCTTGATTCTACGTTCGAGATTGGTGCCCCTTATGCCTATATTGGGCCAGGCACCGATGGAGATGAGACGGTCCACGTCTACGGTAAGGTGCTGGCAATCGAACCGAATCGGCTCATGAGCTACACGGAACATCCCGGACCTTCATATCGGGAGAACCACGCAGAACTTGAAACGAGGGTTACGCTCACATTAGAGACGGTGGGCGATTGTACGAAGCTCACGCTGATAAACGATCAGTGGCCAGATAATCATCCCTCTTATGACAATACAATTGAGAGTTGGCCCATGATGCTTAGTAATATCAAAACTTACGTAGAAACGGGTAAGACATTGAATTTTGGCTGGTAACAAGCAGGGGAGTAGAGGGCGGGTAAAAAAAGAGCTTACATGGTGTTTACACCAGTATGCTCTTTGTGTTTTCAAGATTCAAAACAACAGGGCAATGATCGCTGCCTTTGATATCGCAATCGATTTCCGCTTCAATCAACAAGGAATTTAGTCTGGAAGAAACAAGGAAATAATCAATTCTCCATCCGACATTCCGCTCTCTTACTCCTGGCATATTAGACCACCAAGAGTAGGCATCTGTCCGATCAGGGTAGAAATGTCTGAAGGTATCGGTAAACCCGGCATCCAATAATCGGGTCATTTTTTCCCGTTCCTCAGGGGTAAATCCGGAATTGTTGCGATTCGCTTTCGGATGTTTCAGGTCAATATCATTGTGGGCCACATTCAGGTCGCCGCAAATGATAACAGGTTTAAGCTCGTCCAACTGCTGAAGAAAGCTTCGAAACTGTTCCTCCCATTCCAGTCTAAACTCCAACCTCGACAGATCTCGCCTGGCGTTGGGGGTGTAGACATTTACGAGATAAAAGGAGTCGAATTCCAATGTAATGATCCTGCCCTCGGGCTCATGATCCTCTTCCATGCCGTACCTTACAGAAAGCGGCTTGATTCTGGTGAATACGGCTGTTCCGGAATAACCCTTTTTAATAGAGTAGTTCCAATACTGCTTATATTCTCCGTGCTGCTCCAGATTAATTTGGCCTTCTTGCAGCTTCGTCTCTTGAATACAGAATATATCCGCTCCCGCTTCTTTGAAATAATCGTTAAATCCTTTGTTCACACACGCTCTTAAACCATTCACATTCCAGGATACCAGCTTCATTATGATTAATCTCCTTGCTGAATTATAGTAGCTTTTTTAATAGTTTATCATAGATTAGAGCATTCAAAATATTTAAGATGAGAGATTGACACGAAACCAGATGGTGTCATATAATCAAAGGCGAAACCAAAAGGTTTCACATCAGGAGGTGCTTAACCGCATGGAAGATTTGCTGAAAAAACTGCGTTACAAAGAAGGACGAGCAATCGTACTGGGTGCGCCTGCAGGGTATCTCCTTGGAATTGAAACGGGTGAAACGCTGGAAGGAAAGTATGAGTTTATTCAGCTATTTGTGAATAATGCCCGGGAAGCCGAGGAAATGATGTTGAAAGCCATTCCTTTTTTAAACGAAGATGCGCTGTTTTGGATCACTTATCCGAAGCAAAGCGGTAAATTCAAACCGGATATTAACCGGGATAGTTTAGCGGAATTGGTGCAAAATAAAACGCCTTACCGGCCTGTCAGTAATATAGCTGTCGATGATATGTGGTCCGCCTTGCGTTTTCGCCCTAAGGATAAAGTGAAGACAGCGAAATAAAAAAACTATAAAAATTGGAGTGAATAAGATGGAAAATAGCAACCAGAGCACAATATCGGATATCCGCCAGACGCTGGTGCTCAATGCTCCTATTCAGAAGGTATGGAACGCGGTTGCGACCTCTGAAGGGATTGCCGCATGGTTTATGCCGAATGATTTTCAACCTGTAGCCGGATTTGAATTTCATTTGAATGCGGGTCCATTTGGCAATTCTCCCTGCAAAGTAACTGTAATTGATCCTCCGAATCGGCTTTCTTTTGAATGGGGTAAGGATTGGTCGCTTACTTTCGAATTAACGGAGTTGGACGGCAAAACGGAGTTTACCTTTATTCATTCCGGCTGGGATACCGACAAGCTCACCGAATTCGGAGAAACGCATCAGCTTGTCCGCGAGAGAATGTTCCAAGGCTGGATAGGGCTACAAAAAAAGCTGGCCGCTTACGTTGAGGCTTGAGATGGCTGCCACAGCACCCAAACCCGATGTCTTTCAGGCCATCGCCGATCAAACGCGCCGCAGTCTGCTGAGACTGCTTGTTGACCAAGAAATGCCGGTTACGGCTATTACCGGCCACTTTCCGATGACTCGCACGGCTGTGTCCAAACATCTGCGTATTCTGTCGGATGCGGGGCTCGTCAAAAGCAGAAAAGTCGGTCGCGAGACGCGCTACCGCCTGCAGCCGGAGCCGCTGCTCGAGCTGAAGAAGTGGCTCGATTATTACGAGCGATTCTGGGAAAATAAAATGGCAGCGCTGCAGCGCTATGTCGAATCCGATGAGGAATGATCAACCATACCACATATATTGATAGCTTTCTATTTTTTCATTCGCTTAAACTGTTCCTCTATTAGATTAAGACGCTGAAGAGTTAGCTTTCCCGGTTCTGATGACTACAAAATTCGCTGAATTACAACAATTTATTCAACTCATTATATTCTTCGAAAGAATAAAGCCTCCTCACGCCGCTTAATATCAAGCTGGGACCATGAGAAGGCTTTATTCATGTGTTATCAGGTGTTTATTACTGGGATTCAGCTGTTAGTTGATTGTATGTATCGTCGCTCATAATACGGACGGCTGTTACATACCGCTTAGCGTAATAGGACTCACTAAGCTTGTTCTTTGTAACACCATGGTCAGTAGCGGAATGAATAAAAACTCCATCTCCAAGGTAGATGCCTACATGGGAAATACCTCTGCCGTCGGTGTTGAAGAATACAAGGTCGCCGGCACGAAGATCTGACTTCGCTACCTTGCTGCCTTCATAGCTTTGTGCTTTAGATGAGTGAGGAAGATCGATGCCCAATTGATCGAAGACATAAGAGGTAAAACCGGAGCAATCAAAACCTTTTTTCGTGGTGCCTGCCCATTTGTAGGGGGTTCCGATTAAATCCTCTGCCGTTTTTTCAAGCTTCGATTGTGCAAATGCGCTTCCAACGCCCAAACTCAAAAACAAAACTAAGCTCAAACCAAGAACAATAATCTTCTTCAACAGTTGAACTCCTTCCGGTGCCTACGAGGTTAGCTGAAGGGTTCGGTTGAAGGTTTCCCTATGATCCCTGTATTGCGAGATCAATTCACCCAGAGTGGTTCCCCCGTTTCCCGATTTTTGTCGAGAACTCGGCAAATTATGTAGTTTTTTAGTGCTAGATCCACATATTCTCGGTTTGAAACACTTTATCCTCCCCAAACAACGGATTTTTTTAAAAATATGAAATAAAGTTCACAATTTTGTCACAAAAAAAGCTCCCTTAGCTAAGGGAGCTGGTCAAAAATTTATTGAAAATAGATCAAATCAGCCTGATTATTGCATGTTATTCTTGGAGGACCAAAGCTGGAATTGAGCAGATAGGCTCCAAATTTGTAGAAACATGTTGCAAAATGGATAAAGCTGATAAATCAGGAGAGCGATAAATCCAGTCCATATGTAGGCTGCTGTCATAACCGTACCAGTCAAAAGTCCCGAGAAAATAAGCAATATGATTCCGATCATAAGAATCAGTCCTCCATGGCGCAGCAAAATCGAAAATGAGGACAGAAGCGGGACTCGGCTTACTTGCGTAAACTGGATATAAGTAAAGCAAAGCCGCAGCAAATAGCTATAAAAAAGGTATGCGATCAGCCATGGCATTATAGCCGTAAGAGCGGAAACGTATGAGCTTTGCGTGGACCAGGATGTCTGGAATTTAGGCACGAGCCAAAAGAGCGGCGTTAATGTCAGGCTGATTTGCACGATATAAGCGAGAAAGAAGCGAAGGGACAGCTCACGGATACCTTTTACAAAACGGTAACCGGCGTTAAGTTCCGGATGGGCCAGAGAGTAATAAATCCCCGCATTCAGCAGCGGTGTGACGAGCATTCGAAGCACAAACAGGGAAGCCAGCCACCATATGTAAGGTTGTATCAGATCTGTTTTGAACAGCTGAAACTGGCTCTCTGCCAAGAATAGTTTAAGCGCAAAGGCGGGCTGTTCGGCCCCGGGATAGCGGTGCATCAGCGGCAATAGGATGGATTGAATCATTTTATAGAGCAAAACTCCCCAACCGGCTTGGTAAAGAAACATAAGGATGACAGCAAATGGTTGATGGAGCGCCATGGTAAAGCCCGACTTCAAATAACGCCTCATGAGAGGTCCTCCTTAGAGTTTTGCTTTAGCAAAACTGACTTCGTAAGCATAATCTTGAGTTTTGCTTTAGCAAAACTGACTTCGTAAGCATAATCTTGAGTTTTGCTTTAGCAAAACTGACTTCGTAAGCATAATCTTGAGTTTTGCTTTAGCAAAACTGACTTCGTAATTTACCAAGCAATCCAACTGAGCAGAGTTTCCAGAAGCTGTGCAAAGCCCAGATGAAGACGTATTTTCCACTTCTCATCGACGGTTGTCTTCATATAATTGTTGATATGTTTATTTTCCAGTACCAAGGTATATGCAGGATCTATCTTTACCCAATCTACCGGAGCCCCGTGCGTAAGCTTATATTCAATACTGGCTTCTTTTCCATCCCAAACCTTGTCTAACACAGTGCCGTCGGCAAAGTGAAAATGAATGGGGACCGAAGGAGACACGCCGCCTAATCTGGTCACCAGGATAGTGCTTTCATAGGAAGGGCTGCCGCTTCCTTTCACCAGCTTCGACTTGATACTGTCAACTGCATAATCAACCATCATGCTGCCATATACATATTGATTGAAAAACTCGCTCCAATTGCTCTTGGTGACATCCTCCAGTGTCTTTTGAAAATCTGAAGAGGACGGATGCTTGAATTTCCAGCGGTTGAAGTAGGATTTCATAACACGATCCATTGTATTTGAACCTACCTGGCGTTCAATGGCCTTTAGGACAAGCTTGGCTCTCGTATACACATTATCCGCATACTCACTATGGTTCCTGTAATCCCAGGCATTAAGCTTCAACGCTTCAGGTGAGGTCATGTAGCTGGCTTCAATAGGCAGGTTGGCAATTAACCCGAAATCAGACTCCATGATTTTGTCCTCTGCATAAGTGGTGAAGCCCTCATCGAGCCATGCCTCCTCGAATTCGTTAGAAGCGACCATGCCATAAAAAAATTGATGGCCGATTTCATGTACGACAACTCGCTCCAGCTCCAGATCGGGCGTTTCCTCACTCACACCCCATGCTGTAATAAGCGTAGGATATTCCATTCCGCCGGTTCCATTGCCCCCTTCGGGAGGAACCACAATGGACAGAGTGGAATAAGGATAGCTTCCATACCATTGGCTGTAGCGGGAGAGAGCCTTTTTGGCGGCATACATATAACGGTTTTTGAGCGCATCATGCTTGGGATCCAGATACAGCTTGATTTTGACCCCTGGAACCTGCGGTGCGGAAAAGGGCTCTTCATAATATTTGAAGTGCGGCGATGCGGACCAGGCGAAGTCATGCACATCATCTGCATAAAACTGATAGGATTTCACTTTGCCATCATCGACAGGCGACTTAATCGGAAATCCGGTTGCGGCCACGGTATAGCTGGAAGGAACCTTGATCTTCACATCATAGATGCCAAAATCAGCATAGAACTCCGAATTGCCATGATATTGGTGCAGGTTCCAACCCTCTGCAGTTCGACCACGCGTTCCAACCGGTTCATAGACGGCGACTTTGGGAAACCATTGTCCGGCCATGACGAAGTCCCCGACGTAACCCATGCGTGCAAAAGCAACAGGGAGTTCAACCTTGAACTCGGTTTTGATCGTGATCTTTTCATTAGGATTAACGGCTTGGGGCAAAATGATCTTGAGCAAAGTGTGATCGTTCTGATTACCATCATCAGGCTGCACAAATTCAATCCGCCTCGTTAAATCTTGATCTTCAAGGGTTTTTACAGATAGAAGGCGCATGCTTCCATGGTTATTGCTCTGGGACTTATCCTGCCTCAGCTTGCCGCCGGATTCCTGCATAAAGGTGGTGTCTTTGGATTCAAAAGCATTGGGATACAGATGAAGGTACAGCTCTCCCACCGGAAGGGAGCCTGGATTTTTCCAAGTCAAGGTTTGCTGCCCGAGAAGCTCTTTGGAATCCGGCAAATATTGCACGTTCAAATGATATTCTACGATCCGATTGCTTAACGGCTTAGGCGCAGGAATCTCAAACAGTAGATTGGGATCTGACTGCATGTCCTGTGCGGGGGCATACGGCTTCTCGTGAAGGAGAGAAGTTCCGATCAGCGAAGCACGGTGAGGCAGCAGAGACTCCGAAAGAAGAGCGGCCCCTGCGGCAAAAAGTAAGGCGAGCGTCCAATGAAAGCTGCGGCTTTTGAATAATGGTCTCATGATTTTTCACCCCGTATTGACAAGCATCTAAAGGATGTATATGTATGCTTGTCTGGGATTATTTCTGGGAAGAAATCGAAAATCAGTTTTTTTTTCATTTTAGGTGGAAATGAGGAGAGGACATTAGTTAAAATAAAGAAGAGCTACATTATGTCCTATCTATAGGAAGGTGCCGAAATGGATTCAGATAAAAAGAAGATCGCCCTCAATATCATCAGCTCGAAGGTCAATCACAAGGGATTTGGGGCGGGAGCTATCGATCTGAGCAATGTGTCCAGCGTGATTATCGACGAGGGTGAAGCGTATCTGGATATGGGAGCGCTGCATGCGAAGAGCCGGGTGGAAAAGGGGATCAAATTTTCAGCGAACAAAGAGGATGTCCCAAATGGGCGAAAATGCTGGATCGTGTGGGTGGCCGTGGATCGTACGGAGGAAGGCTCTTACTATGCGGGAGTAACGGCTTGTGAAATGCTGGTGGATACCGAAGCCAGACGGGGATGGAAAATTCTCGCCGATCATGTCAACAAGATGGATCAAGCGATGAAACGCCGAATCGTGCTGGATGGATTGGACGAAACCGAGAAAGCGGCATTGAAAAAACAGCTCATCGATCACAATGAAGACTGGTGGAACCGCTCGGATGAAGCTCTAAAAGCTGGCCTTTCCTGAAATTATGGAGATTATGTGTCATGCATTGTGACCCTAATCGGAAGCGAGTATACTGGTCACTAGTGTATGTTACCCATATACTAGGACAGCAAAAAGGCAGACTAAGGCGCGCTTAGTTCTGCCTTTTTGTGTTTCCTGATCAGTTATTCCACCAACGCTTCAGATCCTCCCACCAGGTTCCGTTTTTACCCTTGGGCGATGTCGGTTTTGTCTCGCTTGTTTGAGGCGCAGCATTTCTATCCGTACAGTATGCCGTAGGTTCAGTGCCTGCCAGGAAAGCTTCCATTCGGGAATTCGGGCAATCCGCATTGGCCAGTTTCCCGCTTGCCGGATCAATATATACATTGACGACTCCCTCTGGGATGGGAAACAGCTTGGGCGGGATGGCTTCCAGTGAGCGCTCGGTGAATTCGGCAAAGATAGGTGCGGCTAAATGAGATTCTGCATTGCCGATGATTTTGTTTTTATCATAGCCGGTCCAAACCGCTGTGGAGAGCTCAGGCGTGAACCCGACCATCCAGGCATCCGTATCGGTTGATCCTGTCTTTCCGGCGATCGGCCGTTTGATAATACTGGAAACCCGGCTTCCGGTTCCCCCTTCTTCAAACACGCCTTCCATTAGATTAGTCAGGACATAGGCTGGAGCGGGTTCCGTCACCTTGGTTTGTGTCGGCGCTCCCTGATAAAGAATCGTTCCCTCGGCATCCTCGATTCGCTCAATCGCGGTCGCTTCGACCTGGACGCCTTGATTCGCAATGATGCCGTAAGCGGACGCCAGCTCAAGCGGGCTAACCGGGAAGGTTCCCAGCGCGAGCGAAGGAAGGGGCTTCATCGGGCTTTTGATCCCCATTCGCTGTGCCAGTTCAATTACTTTTTCAGGGCCAACATCGAGAATAGTATGCACGGCATAAATATTGTCCGACCGTGCGATCGCCTTGCGCATATCAATAAAATCATGCACATATTGATCGCCAAAATTACTGGGCATGTAGGTTTGCCGCCCTTGATCGTAAGTGAACACCGTCGGCTCGCTTTTATAACGGGTAACCGGAGTGAAACCCATTTGCAGAGCTGCTAAATACATAATCGGCTTAAAGGAGGAGCCTGGTTGTCTGCTGCTGGCTAAAGCGCGATTAAACTGATTTTCGGTATAGTCCCGTCCCCCGACCATCGCTTTGATGAAACCGGTTCTAGGGTCAATCGCAATGAGTGCTGCTTGAAGTCCGTCATAGGGGCTGAGCTGGGCCTGAATCACATCCTCAGCAATTTGCTGAGCTTTTAAATCCAGACTGGTGTACACTTTCATACCGGCTTGATCGAATTGTTCCTCAGTGATTCCCAGCTTGGCCGTAGCCTCGGATCGCACATAATCGCGAAAATAAGGCGCAATCGCCGGTTTTTTCTTCGTGAGCGGCAGGATATTGAGCGTTTCATTGCTTGCCGCATCCGCTGCTTCCTGTGTGATGAATTCGCTCCGCACCATGGTCTGCAAGACGATTTTCTGCCGATCCTTCGAGGCTTTCAAATCATAATAGGGTGAATAATAACGAGGACCCTTAGGCACACCTGCAAGCAGGGCACTTTCCGCAAGAGTCAAATCCACAGCATGCTTGCCGAAAAAAAGCTGAGAAGCCGTTTCAATGCCGTACGTCGAATGGCCGTAATAGATTTGGTTCAAATAGTTCTCCAAAATTTGATTTTTGCTCAGCTGCAGCTCCAATTGAAAGGCGTAGACGGTTTCCTTGATTTTGCGCGACCAGGTTCGGTCATGATTCAGATACAGATTGCGGGCAAGCTGCTGAGTGATCGTACCGGCTCCCTGAACTTTGGCCATGTGCTCAAGATTAACAAGGGATGCACGGGCGATTCCTTTGAAATCGACCCCGTAGTGATCATAAAAATGCTGATCCTCGACAGCAAGTGTGGCTTTAATCAAATAGGGAGAGACGTCCTTAAGCGGAATGACCTGCCGATTTTGGCCGGCATAAAGAGAATCCATCCATTCACCGTTGGCATCGACAATCTGGGTGGTTTGCTGGATCTTGGTTACAGGCAAAGCCTGGGCTCGCAAATAGAGCAGCGACAAAGCGATAAGGACACAGAGGATGAGAGTGCTTGAAAATAGGAATGAGAGCAGTTTTTTTATACGCCGAAGGTGGCGGATAGCGGGTACCTCCGGTTTATTGGCCGATTGCACGGATGAGGGGTGCTTGTTATCAGGCATAACGGACCTCCTTTCCTTGGGGAAACCTTATTAACCAGTATGGAAAAGGTTGGGGTCCTCTATTCAATCAAACAAGGAGAATGAACATTTATTTTTACAAATGGGCAGGGAGTCAGTAAATCTTGCATTTTGGGGGCAATCTACTATAATACAGTTTGTGAAGAATAAGGATGAGATGAGGAATGGACATGGAATTGTGGTACACGGAAAAACAAACCGATAACTACGGCATAACGGCGAGAATCAAAGAAACCTTTGTCAGAGAACAAACGGCTTTTCAGGATCTGGCTATGATCGATACAGTGGAATGGGGCACGATGCTGACTTTGGACGGCATGGTCATGACTACAGTGAAGGATGAATTTGTTTATCATGAAATGGTGGCACATCCAGCGCTGGTTACACATCCGAATCCAAAGCACGTTCTCGTAGTAGGCGGGGGAGACGGCGGAGTCATCCGTGAAATTATGAAGCATCCGAAAGTGGAAAAAGCAGTGCTTGTCGATATTGACGGCAAAGTCATCGAGTATTCCAAGAAATACCTTCCGACGATCGCCGGTGAACTGGATAACCCACGCGTTGAGGTCATTGTAAATGACGGGTACATGCATATCCACGATCACAAAAACACATACGATCTCATTATGGTCGACTCCACGGAACCGGTTGGGCCGGCAGTAGAACTGTTCTCCAAGGGCTTTTACCAAGGCATCTATGATGCGTTAAAAGAGGACGGCATGTTTGTCGCGCAAACCGATAATCCCTGGTTTAAAGCGGATCTGATTCAAACCGTTAACCGCGATGTAAAGGAAATCTTCCCGATCGTACGCGTGTATGCGGCTAATATTCCGACTTACCCTAGCGGGCTTTGGACCTTCACCATGGGGAGTAAAGTATATGATCCGCTTCAGGTAGAGGAAGCTTCCATCCCTGAATTTACAACCAAATACTACTCGCCACGCCTGCATAAAGCTGCATTCGCATTGCCCAAATTCGTTGAGGATCTAGTGAAGTAAGGTTGAATCGTGAGCCCTGTAAATAAATAAAGGATGTGAGACTTTTGCGCTTTGATGATGCCTATTCCGGCAATGTATTTATTGCCAGCTCTACTGATTATGCCGCTTCGCGCGCCGTCATTTACGGGATGCCGATGGATTATACCGTCAGCTTCCGCCCAGGCTCCCGATTCGGCCCCGCCCGTATCCGCGAAGTTTCGGTCGGTCTCGAAGAATACAGCCCTTATCTGAATAAAAGTCTGGAAGACATCAGCTACTTCGATGCCGGAGATTTGGCGCTGCCCTTCGGCAATGCCGGAAGAAGCCTCGAAATTATTGGGGATTATATCCGCAGGCTGCTGAGTGAGGACAAGTTTCCACTCGGACTTGGCGGGGAGCATCTCGTTTCCTGGCCGGTCATTCGCGAGGTGTATCAGAAGTATCCGGATCTGGCGCTGATTCATATCGATGCGCATGCCGACCTTCGCGAGCAGTACGAAGGAGAGCCGTTGTCCCATTCCACACCGATCCGCAAAGCGGCGGAGCTCATCGGCGGCAAGAATGTTTATCAATTCGGTATCCGCTCCGGCACCCGGGACGAATTCGAATATGCGCGTCAGAACCTGCATCTCCATCCTTTTGAGGTTCTGGAGCCTCTAAAGAAGGTGCTGCCGGAGCTTGCTGGCCGTCCCGTGTACTTAACCATCGATATCGACGTGCTCGACCCGTCAGCCGCACCCGGTACAGGTACTGCTGAAGCGGGCGGTATCACCTCGAAAGAACTGCTGGCCGCTGTTCATGCCATTGCCGGCTCTGAAGCTAAAGTAGTGGGGGCCGACATTGTTGAGGTTGCGCCGGTATATGATCACTCTGAACAAACACAGATCGTTGCAGCGAAGCTTGTTCGCGAGATTTTGATCGGATTGGTAAAATCATAAGAGTAAGAGTTAACCGTACCGCGGATTTTCCGGCGGTGCTGCCTTAAATGATGGAAGAATATATCGGAACACCGTGCAGAACCAGGCTTTCTCCGCATGGTGTTTTTTTTCTTGCATCAAGAACAAGCAGATTGAATTCAATCCCTGTATCATATAAACTAATAGCTAACTTGCCTATCCACACATAAGACTATGGATTTCTGGGTTGATAAGAAATTATAAGTTTTTCTAAACTTATCTTGCTTCGCATCAACCTTGACAAACGCGCTCGTCATTAGGACGGCATAGCCGTTTATCCTTGGATCGGAGATATCTTAAATGGCAACCACAGGTAAACAAAGAGTCCGCATCCGAATCGAAAGCAGGCAGGGGAAGCAGGAAACCCTGCAGTTGGCCCAAGGAGATTTGTACCCGAAAGGGAAGCATTTCTATATTCGTTATGAAGAAACAGAATCGGAGCTTGGGCGTACAACGACTCTGCTTAAGCTGGAAACGGGTCAAGTGCGAATAATCCGGCAGGGCGATGTGGAGTCAGAGCAATCGTTCCTGCCTGGAGAGCGAAGCATTGGATTTTATCAAACCAACCAGGGCAGGCTGGAGCTTGAAATGCATACTCATGGGATGTCATCGGATTTGAGCCGCGGCATAGGCTGGGTGAGCTGGAGTTATAATTTAATCGTGCAAGGGGAGCCTGCAGGATTATATGAGATAAAGCTTGTGATTCAGGAGGAATAATCAAATGGATGTGCTCAATCAAGTTAAAGCAACCCTCAAGGAAGCTATTACTGAAGCTGTTGCTTCCGCAGGACTTGCTGAAGCCTCGCAGCTGCCGGAAATCATCTTGGAAGTGCCCAAGGATAAAGCGCATGGCGATTTTGCCACGAACATAGCCATGCAGCTTTCACGCATCGCCAAGCAAAATCCAAGGCAAGTCGCCGAGCAGCTAGTAGCTCATCTTCGTAAAGAAAAGGCAGGTATTGCCGAAGCGGAGATTGCCGGACCGGGATTTATTAATTTTACAATGAACAAAAGCTACCTTTATTCCATCATCAAGGATGTTCGGGACAAGGGTGAACGTTACGGTGAAGTCCATATAGGCCAAGGGAAAAGAATACAGGTCGAATTCGTCAGTGCCAATCCTACCGGCTCCTTGCATTTGGGGCATGCCAGAGGGGCCGCAGTCGGCGATGCCCTTTGCAATGTGCTTGATTTTGCAGGCTATGAGGTGTCCAGAGAGTACTACATCAATGATGCGGGCAATCAAATCATGAATCTGGCCAAGTCAATTGAAGCCCGTTATTTGCAAGCCATGGGACAAGACGTTCCCATGCCCGAGGACGGGTATCATGGTGAGGACATCAAGCAATTCGCCGTCGAATTATTGCAGCAGGAAGGCGAACGCCTGGCTGCCCTTCCTTATGAAGAGCGCTTGGTATATTTTCGCGTCTACGGACTTGAAAAAGAGCTCGATAAAATCAAACGGGATCTGGCTCGATTCGGTGTGAAGTTCGATGAATGGTTCTCGGAAACTTCCATTTATACGGACCAATTGATTCCGGATGTCCTGAAGGAGTTAAGGGAAAAAGGACATATCTTCGAAGAAGAAGGAGCCACTTGGCTGCGGACCACCCCTTTTGGCGATGATAAGGAACGCGTTTTGATCAAGAACGACGGATCCTTCACTTATTTGACGCCGGATATTGCTTACCACCGCAATAAATATCAGCGAGGGTTCGACCAATTGATCAACATTTGGGGCGCCGACCATCACGGTTATATCCCGCGGATGAAAGCCGCCATGACGGCTCTTGGCTATGATCCCGACACACTCACCGTGCTGATCGCCCAGATGGTCAGCTTGTTCCAAGACGGGGAAAAAGTCAAAATGTCGAAGCGTACCGGCAAAGCGGTCACGATGGAAGAACTGATGGATGAGGTTGGCGTGGACCCGATCCGCTATTTCTTCACTATGCGCAGCATGGATTCGCATCTCGATTTCGACATGGATCTTGCCGTTTCGCAGTCCAATGAGAATCCTGTCTTTTATGTACAATATGCGCATGCGCGGATCTGCAGCATTTTTCGACAAGCCGAAGAGCAGGGCATAGTGCTCCAGGATTTGCAGCAGATCGACCTGACGATCCTAAACACGGAAGCGGAGCTCGACCTGCTGCGCAAAATGGGCGAGCTGCCCGAAGAGATCGCGGTCGCGGCCGAGCAGTACGCTCCGCATCGGCTCATCCGCTATGTCTATGAACTGGCCAGCCAGTTTCATAGCTATTACAAGGCCGAGCGCGTCATCACCGACGACGCACAGCAAACCCAGGCGCGCCTCGCCTTGCTGGGCGCGCTGCGCACGACCCTGGCCAACGTGCTCCGCCTCGTTGGCGTTTCGGCTCCGGAGCGGATGTAGCATCCGCCGCTTCTCCATAACAAAAGCCCAGGCTAAGTTCCTCCGCCTGGGCTTTTCTCATTAGAAATAAATAAGCTTCGCTAAGCTTATTTATCCTTATTAAGTGCGTTCAGCACGCGTCGGGCATTGAGCTGCCCGGGCTGCCACCGCACTTTGCGGTTTTTGCTGAGCGAATTGGAATACCGCCTCAGGATCGTTTTGATCTGCAGCGGCGCGAGCCGCGGCCGCATTGAAAGCATTAAGGCAATCACGCCGCTGACGTGAGCCGTGGCCATGGAGGTGCCGCTCAGCTCGTTATAAGCGCCGTGGAGCCAAGCGGAATATACGCGCTCGCCCGGCGCGTAGACGTCAATGCGCCGCCCCCGGTTGCTGAAGATGGCGATTTTATTATTCTTCGTCATCGCTCCGACCGAGACGACTTGAGGGAAGCGCGCCGGATAATCGATCGCGGCCTTATGGCCATCGTTTCCGGACGAAGCGACGATAACCTTGCCGGCATGATAGGCATTCAGCACGGCCAATTCCAATGATTTGTTGTAGGTCTTCATGCCGAAGCTCATATTGATGACATCCAGATTATTTTGCACGCACCAGTCGATACCGGCAATGATATCGGAGACATAAGCGCTTCCGTTTTGATCAAAGGCTTTCACTGGATGAATGTTCGCTCTCGGTGCTACGCCGATAATCCCGTTTGCGCTGCCTGCTGCCGCGATCGTGCCGGATATATGGGTGCCATGCCCGTTGTCGTCAAATGGGAGCAAATGCCGATGGATCAGATTAACCCCGCGTGAAACCGCTTGTCGAAGATCGGGATGGTTATAATCCACTCCGGTATCAATAACGCCTATACTTACATGATTGCCGAGCGATTGCTTCCATGCCTCCGGAGCTTTAATCTGCCCAACACCCCAAGGAATGACAGGTGATTTTACCAATTGATTCAGGGAATGGACTTGCTTGCCCTTTTTGGGCGAGGGGTTGTCATGAACTTTCATTTTGCAATCTTCTTCGATGTAGATAGGATACTGTCCTTCAGCTAGCTTCTGGTTGGAATCCAGGGAGCAGGAGAAGGCGTGAATAATTTGAAGATCCTGCACGGAGGACAAGCCCGAGAGCGAGGTTTTCAAACGCTCCAGCTCAACTTTGCATAACCTGTAATCTCTAAGGTTTCGGAAATGGAGGATGTGTTTCTTGGCCGAACCTTGAGCTGATCCAATCTCTTCGTGCAGCTGACGAAGAAAATTGATGGCATCCAAACTTCATTCCCCCTCAGGTGCTAACTGGAATCTCCCCATCTTATGTACAGGTCATCTTGTCTGACCGTGTCTTAGCCTCTTTGTAAATAAATAGGTGTGAAGCCGTGACAGAACCGCCCGGGCATTCATAGGATAAAGAGAGAGACCGGGGTGCGTGTCTCTTGCTCAAACCGGGAAAATGAGCTCATTTTCCCGAGGATACAGTCACAAGCGAGGGGGGACCTTCGCTTGAGATTGCCGAGAAGCCAAATCACTCTTCCGTAGGTATCGGTTGAGGCCAAGAGTTTTCTCGCCAGTCTGAAGCGAAGGGGGACCTTCGCTTGTTTCCTTTGTGCTCGTTTTTTTTGCGCATTCTTTTACATAGATCGGGTAGTTGCATTTTTAGAAAAAATAGGTTTTACTTAATAAAGATTACATGATACAGGTTGAAGGGATGTGCCATAGATGGCTACCGATTACACTCTCAAAATCTCCGATGAAAAGGCAAAAGAAATGCCTATGGTGGATTTGGCGTTCGAGTTACTGAAGGCGGTAAACACGCCGTTTTATTACCGTGACCTGATGTCGGAAATTGCAAAGATCAAGGGATTATCCGAACAGGATGTTATGCAGGTAATCGCTCAACTATATACGGAGATTAATATCGACGGCCGTTTTGCTTGCGTAGGCACTAACTTATGGGGTTTGAAGCGCTGGTATCCGGTGGAAAAAACCGATGATGCGGTCAGTAACGCCAAGCGTCCAAGAATTATCAACGATGAAGATGACGATTTGGACGACGACGATATTTTTGCCGAGGAAGAAGTCGAAGAAGAATACGATGCCTTCGCGGAACCGGATGAATTCGAAGCCGAAGAAGAAGCGGAAGAGGATACCGAATTCTTTGAGGACGAGGAGATTGAAGGGGAAGATCTCGGAGATGCCGTCATTGGAGACGATGCGGAAGAGGAAGCCGAGGATGAACTTGATGACGAAACGGATGAGGAATCCACGTTTGAAGACGATGAAGAAGAAGACAAATAACTTGGCTTGACAGTTAACCTCTCTACAGAGTAAACTATTGCATGGGCTTTAAAAAAACTTAACAATTCGCGATTGCGTTTATAAAAGTGCCCCGTCACTACGGGTGTCACTTTTTTTGTTTTTTTACACTAAAAACTTCCAGGAGGCGGAGCTACATAATGACTAAGTACATTTTTGTAACCGGAGGCGTCGTGTCTTCGTTGGGCAAAGGGATTACAGCTGCTTCCTTGGGAAGGCTGCTCAAGAACAGGGGCCTCAAAGTTACCATTCAGAAATTCGATCCCTATATCAATGTGGATCCAGGGACCATGAGTCCCTACCAGCATGGGGAAGTGTTTGTTACCGATGATGGCGCCGAAACGGATTTGGATTTGGGCCATTATGAACGGTTTATCGACATTAATCTTTCCAAAAACTCGAATGTAACAACTGGCAAAGTATATTCCTCTGTCATTACCAAAGAACGCAGAGGGGAATACCTTGGTGGAACTGTGCAGGTGATCCCGCATATCACGAATGAGATCAAGGATCGTATTATCCGCGCTGGACGTGAAGCTGGATCCGATGTAGTCATCACCGAAATTGGCGGAACGGTTGGGGACATTGAAAGTCTTCCTTTTCTGGAAGCTATACGTCAAATGAAAAATGATATTGGCCGCGACAATGTAATCTACATTCACGTCACCT
Source organism: Paenibacillus sp. GP183 (assembly GCF_900104695.1). Taxonomy (NCBI): domain Bacteria; kingdom Bacillati; phylum Bacillota; class Bacilli; order Caryophanales; family Paenibacillaceae; genus Paenibacillus; species Paenibacillus sp. GP183. The sequence continues at coordinate 3,291,577 of NZ_FNSW01000001.1, read as the reverse complement.
TGATTCCGTACCTCAATGCGGCTGGAGAATTAAAAACAAAACCCACGCAGCATAGCGTGAAAGAGCTGCGCAGTCTGGGCATCCAACCGCATGTCATTGTCTGCCGCACGGAGCAATCACTGACTGAAGAAATGAAACGGAAAATTGCCTTGTTCTGTGATATTGAGCCGGGTGCTGTTATAGAATGCAAAGATGCTGAAACCTTGTATGAAGTGCCCATGATGCTGCGAGACCAGGGGCTGGATGAGTTTGTAGTTAACCACCTTAAGCTCATTACAAATCCTCTGGAGATGGGCGAATGGGAAGACATGGTTCATCGGGTGAAGAACTTGAAGCAAACGACCGAGATCGCCATTGTCGGTAAATATGTGGCTCTGCACGATGCTTACCTGAGCATCGTTGAGGCTTTGGGACATGCAGGTATTGACAATGGTTCCGAGATTACCATTCGTTGGATCAACGCCGAAGATGTTTACGATCATAATGTTTCGGAGCTGCTTCAAGGTGTAAATGGCATACTGGTGCCTGGAGGCTTTGGGGATAGAGGGATTGAAGGCAAAGTATCGGCAATCCGCTATGCACGGGAGAGTGGTATCCCTTTCTTGGGCATCTGTCTAGGTATGCAAGTAGCCGTTGTGGAATATGCTCGTTCCATCGTTAAACTCGAAGGAGCCAACAGCTCTGAAATCAATCCAACGACAGCTTACCCTGTCATCGATTTGCTGCCCGAACAAAAAGATATTGAGGATTTGGGCGGTACCATGCGCTTAGGGCTTTATCCCTGCAAGCTGGCTCCAGACAGTTTGGCCGCGCAATGCTACCAGGATGAATTGGTTTATGAGCGCCATCGTCACCGCTATGAATTCAACAATCAATATCGTGACCTCTTGGAGTCGGCGGGATTGCGTATATCCGGCACGTCGCCGGATGGCCGATTGGTGGAAATGATTGAGCTTCCCGGGCATCCCTGGTTTTTGGCGGTACAGTTCCATCCGGAGTTTACCTCCAGACCGAATCGGCCGCAGCCTTTATTCCGTGAATTTGTGAAAGCTTCTTTACAGATACAGACATAACTTACAAATGATGTAATAACCATTATTTTGGAAAACTCTTAAATTGAACCTCCTCTCAGGAAGGAATATCCAAATGGATAGCGAATTGTTTACTTCTCAGGCCCTTGGGAGATTGCTATTATCACTGGAGGAGGCACGTAAATTTGAAGAAAAAAATATTAATCGTGGATGACCAGAACGGTATTCGCATCCTTTTGATGGAAGTATTTAACAATGAAGGATATGACGCCTATCAGGCATCCAGCGGAAAACTGGCGCTTGAGATCGTTAAAAAAGTTACGCCGGATTTGGTTCTTCTCGACATGAAGATTCCCGGGATGGACGGATTGGATATTTTGCGACATATCAAAGCTATGGATGCCTCGATGAAAGTGATCATGATGACAGCTTATGGTGAACTCGATATGATCAAGGAAGCGACAGATCTTGGCGCGATTATGCATTTCACCAAACCATTTGATATCGATGAACTCCGATTAGCCGTAAATATGCAGCTTGGCAATGAATCCAGCAGCGGATTTGCTGTATGATCCTTATATAGGATCTTTTTTTTTGGGCATCGATGCAGCGGGCTTGGTTATCATTTGAAAAGTTATGTGCTATAATAACTCAGTATGACTGAGAGCGGTATCGCATCTTAATTTAAAGAAAAAGCAGGAGGAAAAAACACCATGCCACTCGTTTCGATGAATGATTTTTTGCCGCAAGCCAAAGCGAATAAATTCGCAGTGGGTCAATTCAACATGAATAATTTGGAGTTCGCCCAAGCGATTATGGAAGCTGCCATGGAACTGAAGTCTCCGTTTATCTATGGAGTCAGTGAAGGGGCGCTCAAGTATATGGGCATCGAATTTACAGTAGCTATTGCGGAAGCGGCAGCTAAAAAATCCGGCTTGCCGATTGCTTTGCATCTTGATCATGGCAGCTCTTTCGAAGTGGCAATGAAATGTATCCGTGCCGGCTTCAGCTCTGTTATGTTTGACGGTTCTCATCATTCCTATGAAGACAATATCCGTTTAACCAAGGAAGTGGTTAAAGCCGCTCGCGCTATGGGCGTTTCCGTAGAGGGTGAGCTGGGCACAATTGGCGGAGTTGAGGACGATATCAGCGTTGACGAAGAAAATGCAAACATGGCCAAACCGGAAGAAGCCATCCGTTTCTATGAAGAGACCGGTGTCGATTGTCTGGCTATTGCAGTGGGTACTGCTCACGGTATGTATGCCGGCGAACCTAATATTCATTTTGACATCATTGAGAAAGTATCCCGTGCTATACCTGTTCCAGTGGTGCTTCATGGCGGCTCCGGTGTGCCGGATGAAATGATTCGCAAATCCATTCAAGCAGGCGTAGGCAAAATCAATGTGAACACAGAGAACCAAGTGGCCATGACTGAAGCCATCCGCGAAGTTCTTGGTAAAGACGGAAAAGTTTATGATCCTCGCAAGTATCTAACCCCAGCCAAGAAAGCCATGGTTGAAGTTGTAAAATCCAAAATTCAATTGTTCGGAAGCAGCAATCAAGCTTAATTCAAATCGTATAGTAGCAGGAAATGTTTCTCGGCCGAGAGCGTTTCCTTCTTCTGTTTTTTTAATTGGCTATTGTAGATGGGTTTGTCCTGATGGACAGCAAGTATGTACCTGATTTAGGGGGAAAAACATCCATGTTGGAAAAATTAATGATCGCTGGCGGACGTCCGCTGCGAGGGACCGTTCAAATTAGCGGTGCAAAGAACAGTGCAGTTGCCTTGATTCCAGCTGCCATTCTTGCAGAAACAACAGTAATTTTGGATAATCTGCCTCATCTTAGCGATGTGGCTGTATATACAGAAATTTTAACAGATTTGGGGGCTTCCATCGATTGGAATGAAGACAAGATGGTCATAGACCCGAGCCGTATGAAATCCCTCCCCATGCCTAATGGCAAAGTAAAAAAGCTAAGGGCCTCCTATTATTTAATGGGCGCACTTTTAGGTAGATTTGGTGAAGCTACCATCGGCCTCCCGGGAGGATGCAATTTCGAACCGCGGCCGATTGATCTGCATATAAAAGGATTCGAGGCTTTGGGGGCGCAAGTCAGCAATGAGAACGGAGCTTTGCGGATTCGTGCAAAGGAGCTCCGCGGGGCCAAAATTTATTTGGACATGGTGAGCGTCGGCGCTACGATCAATATCATGCTGGCTGCATCGCGAGCTAAAGGCTCTACTATTATCGAAAACGCAGCCAAAGAGCCGGAAATCATCGATGTCGCTACGCTGCTCAATGCGATGGGCGCCAAAATCATAGGAGCCGGTACCGAAACGATCCGTATTGAAGGTGTGGATTCCCTGCATGGCTGCCGTCATTCTATTATTCCCGATCGGATTCAAGCCGGTACTTATATGATTGCTGCAGCTGCAACCCGCGGTGACGTAATCGTTGATAACGTAATCCCCAAGCATATGGAAGCCGTCACGGCCAAACTTCAGGAGATGGGTGTACATATCTATGAAATGGATGAATCCATTCGCGTAGTCGGTCAGCCTGAATATCAGAGTGTCGATGTGAAAGCGTTGGTTTACCCCGGGTTTGCTACAGACCTTCAGTCCCCTATGGCGAGTTTGCTTTGTCAAGCGCGTGGTGTAAGTATTTTGACAGACTATGTATACAGCAACCGATTTAAACATATACCAGAATTGGTTCGTATGGGTGCCAAGATGAAAGTAGAGGGCCGTTCGGCCATAATCGAGGGTTCTTTACTAAGTTCCGCTAAAGTGAAAGCCACGGACCTCAGAGCCGGTGCGGCGCTGGTTATTGCTGGTTTAAGCGTTTCTTTCGGAGGGATTACCGAGGTCACAGGTGTGGAGTATATCGATAGGGGTTACGAGAATTTAGTAACCAACCTTTCTTCTTTGGGGGCGGAAGTTTGGCGTGTCCAAGAGGAATAAATGGACTCCGAACAGGCAATGCTAGATATTCATATGCAATAATAAGCAGGGATAAAATTTAATAGTTTGGTGGTAGAAACAAATGAGCATGCAGCTTGCAGAATTAGAGACACAGAAGCTTACAGAATTATATAAGTTAGCGAAAAAACATCAGATCCCATCCTATGGACAACTCAAGAAAAAAGAGCTGATCTTCTCCATACTTCGGGCTCAAGCTGCAGAAAGCGGATTGATGTTCATGGAGGGCGTTCTGGAAATTCTTTCAGAGGGCTTTGGATTTTTGAGGCCGATTAACTATTTGCCGAGTACGGAAGATATTTATATTTCCGCCTCGCAAATTCGCAAATTTGATTTGCGATCAGGAGATTTAGTCTCCGGGAAATGCAGGCCTCCCAAAGAGAATGAACGTTATTTCGGTCTCCTTCAAGTGGAAGCCGTTAATGGTGAGAAACCCGAAACCGCATCCGAAAGGCTCCACTTTCCAGCGCTAACCCCTTTATATCCACAGACGCGCATCATTTTGGAGACCACTCCAACCAAGCTTTCCACCCGGATCATGGATTTGCTGGCCCCTGTAGGATTAGGACAGCGTGGATTAATCGTAGCTCCCCCCAAAGCAGGCAAAACCTTGCTGCTAAAGGAAATTGCCAACAGTATTTCTACCAATTATCCGGACATTGAATTGTTTGTATTGCTCATCGATGAACGGCCGGAGGAAGTAACAGACATGCAGCGCTCTGTAAATGGAGAGGTTGTGGCCTCGACATTTGATGAGCTCCCGGAGAATCATATCAAGGTTGCCGAGCTGGTGCTGGAACGCGCCATGCGGCTTGTCGAACATAAGAAAGATGTCGTTATCCTGCTTGACAGCATTACTCGTCTGGCCAGAGCCTATAACCTGGTTGTTCCTCCATCCGGACGTACACTGACCGGTGGTATTGACCCGAGTGCTTTCCACCGTCCAAAGCGTTTTTTTGGGGCGGCTCGAAACATCGAAGAGGGCGGCAGCTTGACGATTCTCGCAACTGCCCTTGTAGAGACAGGTTCCAGAATGGACGATGTCATCTATGAAGAGTTCAAGGGAACCGGGAATTTGGAGCTTCATCTGGATCGCAAGCTCGCCGAGCGCAGAACGTTCCCGGCGATTGATATTCGGAGGTCCGGCACACGCCGTGAAGAGGCTCTTTTGACGAAGGATGAGCTGGATAAAGTTTGGGCTTTACGCAAAGGAATGAATGATTCCTACGAATATACGGAAACCTTTATTAAGAAGCTGGGAGACTCCAAGACCAATCAGGAGTTTTTGGATACATTAACAGCCGCTGCAGCCGGAACCGGCAAGGGCAAGGTTAAGCCTTCGGCTTCTTGATTGGGGTCCAAGGGGGTGTGCAAAGATGAATTTGGTTTACGCTGACTCAGCCGGCAACGTATTTGATCATCCCGATTTCTATTCGCTCGGCCGCAACGCCGAGATGATAACGGAAATTATGGAGGATGAATTAATCCCTCTGCCGGAGGGAGCTACTTTAGTAAGTTTGCCTCATACCAGACCTGTTGGAATACATGCTGAATCCGGTAATATGCAGCTTGTAGAAGGAGATTATCAAGCTGTAGGCGCATTGCTGCCGCAAGGGTTCACTCGTTTATTGCTCCCTGGCTATGTAAAATCGGACAAAAGCCAGCTGCTTCCGCTATTTGGATATACCGCTGTTGTGTGGAAAGAGGATGGCTTTTATGTGGCTGCCAAGCAAAGCGACGCTCCTTACTTCTGGAATCCTGTAAACTGCGATCCAGATGAACTGGAGGTTCAGGTTAAACGTTTGGTTAGCCAGTATCCCGAGAATCGGTTATACGAACATTTATCCAACTGTGCTCTGGGTTATGAGTGTTTGACTGCATCCAACACGTTCTTGAATCGTTGGGAGGGGGCTGTCCCCGTTTCCTTTTCGTGCAATGCAGGATGCTTTGGCTGTATCTCCGAGCAGCCGGATGACAGCGGGTTCCCTGCCCCGCAAACGCGGATGAGCTTCAAACCGAATGTGGATGAAGTCGTGCAAGTCATGCTGGAGCATTTGCGGACACCGGACAGCATCATCAGCTTCGGGCAAGGCTGTGAGGGCGAGCCCTCTACCCAAGCGCCGTTAATCATCGCGGCTATGAGAGAGGTGCGGCAGCAAACGAAGTTGGGCTATATCAACATCAATACGAATGCGGGATTGTCGGACCATATTCGCGGTATTGTCGATGCGGGACTTGATTTGATGAGAGTAAGTACAATCAGTGCACTGGACGATCATTACAATGCCTATTACAAGCCGCGAGGCTATACCCTTAAGAATGTTGAAAAATCCCTGCGTTATGCGAAGGAACAAGGGGTTATTACCTCGATTAACTACTTGGTGTTTCCCGGCGTCACGGATCGCGAAGAGGAAATTGAGGCCATGATTGAGTTTGTCCGCAGAACGGAATTGAAATTAATTCAATTCAGAAACCTCAATATTGATCCGGAGAGCTACCTGGGGGTCATCCCCAAGGCTCGAGGGGAGCTTTTTGGCATGAAGCAGATGATTGAGATTTTCCAGGAAGAGCTGCCGGATGTCATTTTGGGCTCTTATACGCATACACCTGAATTTTTTGGGAAAACAACCGGAGCAAGAGCGTAGCCGGGAATTTTAATAATCTTATTTTTTAAGTTGCCAACCCTATATCGTTTGTGGTATTATGTTCTACGTGTCAATTTAACTCTGTTTCGCGTAATGATTCAGGGCAGAAAGAGGTGAACAGGATATGAAAGAAGCTATTCATCCTAATTATCAATTAACCACAGTGACTTGTGCTTGTGGCAACACATTTGAGACAGGATCCATCAAGCAAAATCTTCGTGTTGAGATTTGCTCCAATTGCCATCCGTTCTTCACAGGTAAACAGAAGTTCGTCGATGCGGGCGGCCGTGTTGATAAATTCAAAAAGAAATACGGCATCTAATTGGTACGCATTTCAATGCTTTCTATCGCATAAGTTCACCTCTCCGGGTCATCCTAAGTTAAGGCTTAGATGAGAAGGGGAGGTGTTTTTATGTTTATGGCTTTTTGTCGAATAGGGGCAGCCGCAGTAAGTATCGCCTTATTGGCGGGCTGTGCGAATTCCAATCCGAGCAATCCTAATGTGAAATCCTATCCGCAGGATGGATATATGGGAATGACGAGTGTCAATCCCAACAATCCAATGAACCCCACTTACCATCATTATCAAGATGATACCCATTTAATGAATGCGGTTATGGCACAATTTCCAGATATTCAGGAGTCCAGAATTCAATTTAAAGGTGCGATTGCAGATGTACGATTGCGCTTTAAAGAAGGCCTTGGACCCGTAAAAGAAGACCAACTACGATCTGCAGTACAAATGGCGCTCAGCACCAATATGCCCAGATATTCAGTGAGAGTAACCGTACCCAAATGACAATATGCTCCGGTTGCTATTTGCCTTTTTATCGGATATACTTATTTTTGCCGTGCTAGACGGGGAGGTAGCGGTGCCCTGTAGCTCGCAATCCGCTGTAGCGGGGTCGAATCCCTGTTAGAGGTACTGTGATGTAAGGTCTGACTTTTACACGTGGTGTTGAGAGTCGGGTCCTTCGCAATGAATGCCTATGAACCCGGTCAGGTCTGGAAGGAAGCAGCCGTAAGTTGGATTTTTCATGTGCCGAGGGGAAGCCTAACTTGAGCTAACGATAAGAGTTCGCTTGGATCCCTTTATCAATAACAGGTGCACGGTTTACTTCAATATTTACTATAAGCATAAACACCAAACGTCGATTTCGGCGTTTTTTCTTTTTCTGGAATAAACCGGTTGAAACATCATCTATTTCATCACACGTGGGGATATAGTATAATGAATGCAATAATTCTAAGCTGGAATTATTGGAGAGGATATTATGGCACATATCGCGTTATACCGGACGTGGCGATCCCAATCGTTCCGGGAGGTTGTAGGACAGAACCATATTACTCAAACCTTGCAAAACTCATTAAGAGAAAATCGTATTTCCCATGCCTATTTATTCAGTGGCCCTCGTGGAACCGGCAAGACCAGCACCGCCAAAATTTTGGCGAAAGCGATCAATTGCGAGAAGGGTCCTGGCATAGAGCCGTGCAATGAGTGCTCCGCTTGCCTTCGCATAACGGAAGGTTCCGTTATGGACGTTGTGGAGATCGATGCTGCATCCAACCGCGGTGTTGAAGAAATTCGCGATCTTCGCGATAAAGTCAAATATGCACCAACCGAGGTCAGGCAAAAGGTATATATTATTGACGAAGTTCATATGCTCACAACCGAAGCGTTCAATGCTCTGCTCAAAACCTTGGAGGAGCCTCCAGCCCATGTGATGTTTATTCTCGCCACGACGGAGCCTCATCGCCTTCCCGCGACGATCCTTTCGCGCTGTCAGCGTTTTGATTTTCGAAGAGTTTCACTGGATGAGCAAGTAGCGAGACTGAAGTACGTATGCGAGCAAGAACACATTGACGCCGATGAAGAAGCGCTTCATTATATAGCACGATTATCCGATGGCGGGATGAGGGATGCCTTAAGCCTGCTGGATCAATCTGCCTCCTTTGCAGCAGGTACGATTCAGCTTGGCGATATCCTGTCCATCACAGGCGGAGTAGCCTCAGATCAATTCGAGAAACTTGTTAAAGCTATTAAGGATCAAGATCTAGGGGCAGCCCTGGAACTTGTCGATACCTTCATGCAAGAAGGCAAGAGCGCTGACAAATGCATCGAGAGCCTGATCGATTACTTCCGGGATTTATTGATGGTGCGCATGGTTCCAAATTCGACGGCAGTCACGGAACGAATCTTTGATTTAGCGCAAATGCAAAGTGTGGCCGGGCATTTTACCCCTGCAGCCATGATGGGGATGATTGAAGTCCTGAACCATTACCAGAGTGAGATGAAATATTCCGCTCAGCCTCAAACCATGCTGGAACTTGCCATCATGAAAATCAGCGGTGCTCTTGCGCAGGCTCCCAATGAGACCGCACGCGTAAACTCAACCGCGACTTCATCAGATCAAGCGGATCTCCTGCTCGAAATGAGCAGCAAGCTGCAAAAACTTGAAGATCAGTTCGCTGGACTGGTAAAATCGGGTATAGCTGTTCCATCCGGTGACGGCGGTTCGAGGCCATCAGCAGCTCCCAAAGCAGCACCGTTGGCTCCTTCCAAGAAATCGGGCCTGAAGCTGGATGGCTTCTTGCAAGCAGCCAACGGTGAAAGTACGCGCCAGGCATTAATGAAGTGGAGTCAAGTCCTGAGTGCAGTCAAAGAAAAGAAAATAACGGTTCACGCTTGGCTGGTCAACGGAGATTTGGTATCCGTCGCAGGCGATACTTTGCTAGTTGCTTTCAAGAACGACATGCATCGCAATACAACAGAGAAGCCGGAAAATAAACAGCTCATCGAGCAGGTACTAACGTCTGTTCTAGGCAAATCTTACAGGCTTGTGACGATTATGCGCAAAGAGTGGGATGATGCCCAATCTGTAGCTGCAGAAGCGCCAACGGAAATTCTGGAGCTGCAGCCTGAAGATGAATCGGCCGGAAGCCCGAAGGAAGAGTGGATTTCGGAAGCGATCCAGCTGTTTGGCGAAGACCTGGTCACCATTAAAGAAGACTAAATCCAAAGGAGAATGACGATGAATAACATGAACCAAATGATGAAGCAAGTGAAGAAAATGCAGGAGCAAATGATGAAAGCTCAGGAAGAACTTGGCACCAAAGTCATTGAAGGCAGTGCAGGCGGCGGAGTTGTTACAGTTACTGTAAACGGCCACAAAAAAGTACAAAACATTATCATCAAGCCGGAAGCTGTTGATCCCGAGGATGTGGAAATGCTGCAGGACTTGATTTTGACAGCCATTAATGATGCGCTTACGAAAGCGGATGAGCTGGCCAACAAGGATATGGGCAAATTCACCGGCGGCATGAATATTCCAGGATTATTCTAAACTCTAACCCCAAGTTTCTAACATACTTTTAAATATGAAGGAGATCTTCCGTTGTATTACCCCGAACCGATAGCGAAGTTGATTGATGCCTTTTCCCGTTTGCCAGGGGTAGGTCCCAAAACGGCCGGCCGGCTTGCTTTTCATGTGCTGCGGATGAAGGAAGACGATGTTATCGACTTCGCCAAGGCGCTGGTCAATGTGAAGCGTAACCTTCATTACTGCTCTGTATGCTGCAATATTACAGATATCGATCCTTGCCGGATCTGTCAGGATAAAAGCAGGGACGATTCCATGATCTGTGTGGTGCAGGAGCCCAAAGATTTGGTAGCGATGGAAAGAACCAAAGAGTTCCTCGGCTATTATCATGTCCTGCATGGCGCTATCTCTCCCATGGAAGGGATTGGACCCGATCAGATTCATATTGCCGAGTTGCTCAAGAGACTCAGTGATGAGAAGGTGCAGGAGCTGATTCTGGCAACCAATCCGAATATTGAAGGCGAGGCTACGGCGATGTATCTTTCCAGGTTGGTGAAACCGTTCGGGCTGAAAGTGACGCGAATTGCCCATGGCCTGCCTGTCGGAGGAGATCTGGAATATGCGGATGAAATTACATTGACTAAATCCCTTGAAGGCCGCAGGGAACTGTAGTAATCATAACAAAAGGAATCCCGGAGCCCATAAGGCTCTTTTTTTGTAAAAAAATAGGCGATTGCTTGGTTCTAAAGCGCATTTCCCGTCCATATGATATTTATAGAGGTATTTTTATTTATCAATGAGGGGGAAGCGTGATGAAGGTCAACAGTATTTGGTCAAGCTCAAGATGGAAAGGTTCTTCAGCGGTTCAATTGCAAGGGGAAACTGTGCGTAAAGAGCAGCAGTTTTTGCTGCAGGAGCTTCAAAAGGCGCATAAAGTCTGGACCAACTCACAAGCCCAGTTTGATTTTGCATTAGGCAAGGATCAGATCGACTACGCCATTTGTTGTATGGAAGCCGCAGAGAAAAGATACGAGATGCTGCTCAAACAAGCGAGAGAGCTTCATTTTAATATACAGGATATAAAAGATCGTCCCAGTCCAGCGGAGGTCATGCAATGGTCGTCCAATATGTAATGTGGGGCTTGCTTGTAGGCTCCTCTCTTTTGCTTCTTTATCTTTGGTTTCGCAAAGGACAGGCTGGAAGGTCGTTGTCTTTTTTAGGCATTAATTTACTTATAGCCGTGTTTCTGTTGTTTGTTATTAATCTGCTTAGTCAATACACGAATGTTTCAATACCTTTTAACTATTGGACATTATCGACGGTTACTTTCCTCGGCATCCCGGGATTATTTCTATTGGTAACGTTGAAACTTGTCCTGATGTAGCTTCGCAAAATTCCCTGCAATTGGCATTGACTTCGAATTGTGACTTGTGGTATCTTATGAAAGTTGCCGCTAAAAAGACATGAACAATTGCAGCATTGGAACAGATTTTGTCTGGGAAGACATACAAGTTGCTATTGAGCTGGCGCCATGATATATTAGTCTTCCGGCTTTCGAAAGAGAGTCGCTGAAGAGAGAGTTATTGTTCTTTGAAAAC